>NZ_CP150302.1:2589721-3237151 GCF_038051945.1 Paenibacillus sp. FSL H3-0469 | reverse complement strand
GCAACGGAAAATCGTAAAGGCGTATCTGACCGATACTGAGGTGAACAATAAGCGGGGAATGGTTGCGGTGGATGTGTTATTAGAAGACGGCAGCAAATATAATGCAGAATTTCGCTATCCGAGTATGATGTTGCGTTGTCTGATTTATGAGCCTGCTGATAAGGAGAAATAAATGATAAGCGGGCAGCCTTATGTTCAATGAACTTAAAAAGTCCTGACGATCAAGGAGTTCTTGATTCGTCAGGATTTTTTGGCAGGTGGGCGGGTGTGTAAGGTCAGGTTCCGAGCATATAGGTAATGGATGTACTGGAATCTGGTATGATTAAGACAAGGTTACCTATAAACAGGTACCCTGTGGCTAGAGTTAGGAGGATATTCAATAGATGGCTCATATACTTGTTGTTGAGGATGAACAGGCGATTAATGATTTAATAACTATGAACCTTAAGCTGGTGGGACATACGTATTCCAAAGCCTATACCGGCTCAGAGGTTGCGGAATTGCTGGAGAAGGAACGGGCGGATCTCGTCCTGCTGGATGTCATGCTTCCCGGTCTGGACGGGTTCGGGGTGATGCAGCAGATTGCTCCGCTTAAGATTCCAGTCATTCTGATTACGGCCCGGGGTGCACTCTCTGACCGCATCAGGGGCTTTGAGCTGGGGGCGGATGATTATATTATCAAGCCTTTTGAGATTCTGGAGCTGCTGGCCCGGATTAATGTCGTGCTGCGGAGGAATGAGCAGGCCGCCTCTGCTTTTGTATGCGATGGGGTTGAAATACGGTTCACGGAGCGTCAGGTGTGGGTGGAACAGCTGCCGGTGGATCTGACGGCCAGAGAATTTGAGCTGCTTGAAGTGCTGATCCGTAACCGGAATATTGCTCTTTCCAGAGAGAAGCTGTTGGAGCTGGCATGGGGTTATGATTATGCGGGCGATACTCGCACTGTAGATGTACATATAAGGCAGCTGCGCAAAAAGCTGGGCTGGGAAGAACGGATCAAAACCGTGTTCAAGCTGGGCTACCGGCTGGAAGTTCAGGTCTAGCCATGCGGTTCTGGCATAAGATTCTCCTTGCTGTCCTGGTGCTATTTATAGCGGCCCTTGATATAAGTGTCGTAATGGTGATGAAAAAAAGCTGGCAGCTGAACATGGCCAGTGAGAGCAAACGTGCGGCCAGCGAGCAACTGCTAATTACGAATAATATCTATGAGAATCTGGATTCGATTCGGGCAAGAGGTGTCTCTCTTACCCCGGCACTGCTGGTCAGTGTAGCCAAGTCCTATGGAGAACACTATCGTAAGCAGGGAATAGAACTGGAACTGCGGGATAATGGACTGCTGCTCTATCCCGTTGAGAACGGGGGGAGTTCCGGTCAGGAAGAGGTGCATGCGGCGCAGGAAGAACATATCATGACGTTAGCGATGCCGCTCCCTGCTCCTTATCAGCATCTGGAGCTGGCCTATAACCGCGATATTAGCGGTCTGTATGCTCAGCAGGAGGAGCTGAACCGTTTTTTTGTGATGATTAACTGGATTGTGGGGCCACTTCTTGTGGTGCTGCTCTACCTTCTGATCCGGCATCTGACCAAGCCGCTCAAGCTGTTGTCAGAGACGACGAAGACGATTGCCGAAGGTAACTACTCCAATCGTGTGGAGCTGAACAGCAGGGATGAATTCGGGGAGCTGGCCGTAAACTTCAACCGGATGGCTTCAGTGATCGAGCAGCGGATCACCGATCTCGCAGGCATGGCTGAGGATAAGCAGCGGATGGTCGATAATCTGGCTCATGAGCTGCGGACACCGCTGACCAGTATGCAGGGATTCGCGGAGCTGCTGACCACGGCTAACATCGATCAGGAGGATCAGGTCAAGGCGGGCCGCTATATTCTTAGTGAGACGGTGAGGCTGAAGAATCTGGCTTTTAAACTGCTGGATCTGTCCGTTCTGCGGCATCAGCCGCTGGTGTTGGCAAAGGTAGACGTAGCTTCTCTATTCGACACTGTGGCCCAGACCGAGCAGCAAAGGGTAAAGGAGAATGGATTATTGCTGGAGATGAATAGCTCCATTTCTGCCGTATGGGGAGATGCTGATCTTCTGGCAGCTTTACTGGTGAATCTGATCGAGAATGCGATTCCGGTGTCCCCGCCAGGGCAGACGATCCGTGTGCTGGCCTATCCGCAGGACGGAGAAGGGGTACTTGAAGTACAGGACAGCGGAAGCGGAATGACAGATGAGCAGAGCAGGCGTGCGTTTGAGCCGTTCTACCGTGCAGATTCTTCACGTTCGAGGGCCTATGGCCATGCAGGCCTGGGTCTCTCTTTATGCCGCCAGATTGCCGAAGCGCATCAGGCCAGAATTGAGCTGCTATCTGCTCCCGGAGAGGGAACGCACATCCGCCTTTTTTTAAGCTCCACTTTGTGAAGCTATTTTACAACTCCCTAACAACTGCTCCTCTACTCTATAATATCCCGGGATTAAGCTATGGAAAGAGTTCATATTCTGAATCCCGATGGAGGTAATACATTTGAACAAGAAAAAGTGGTCTGTTACTATGGCTGTTGTCCTATGCTCAGGCGGTATGTTTGCATTCAGCGGACTCCTTGTCCCCAGTCTGGCGAACTCAGCAGTCATTGCGAAGTACAGTACGGCAACTGAGGTCAATGCTAAGGCAAGTCCGGCAGGAAGTGCTGTTCCGGTGCTGAAGGTAGAGGCACCCGTGCCGGTATCTACGGTGAATGATGATCTGCTGCTGAAGCAGATGACAGAGGAGCAGATCCAGCAAATCTACGACTATCTGGAGCTACCGGGCGATCCGAACACTTCAGGCAGGGAAATGACCGATGCGGAGATTAAACGCAGGCAGGTGCTTGAAGATCAGTATGTGTATGATGGTGTACGTCCCAAGAAGCTTTTGCCGCTACAGGCGGGTCAAGGAGAAGTGTATCTGGATCTGAAGACCAATACGTATCATCAACCGGAGCGCACCTGGACGGATGAAGAGCTGCTGCAAATGATTGACTGGCGCTACAGGCTTAATCTTGTGGCATCCAAACGTAATATTACTGCTCCTGTCGTTGCTGTACCGGAGAAATTCAGTAAGGCTGAAATACAGACACGGGCGGCTGAAAGTGTCCGCAAGCTGTTCGATGCCGATGTCTCCAAGTTGAAGACGAATGTAATGCTGGTGGAGCCGGGATATGGTATACCTTCATTCTGGTCAGTTGGCTACATTCCTTATAAGTCCTCCACTCTGCTTGGACAAGGCCAGGAGTTCTGGCAATATAGTGTGCAGATCGATCCTGACACCGGGGTGGTGGTAGATACGACAGCTTTTAACTCTGTGATTAAAAGAACCCCTATCGACGCTGCGGCAGCGGCTGCCATGAAGAAGGATGACAGCTGGATAAAGGAAGCCACCCGGATTGTAAAGGACAAGCAGGGAGAGAAAAGAAAAATAGTGAAGGCGTATCTGACGGGCACTGAGGTAAACAATAAACGCGGGATGGTGGCTGTGGATGTATTACTGGAAGACGGCAGCAAATATAATGCGGAATTACGCTATCCGGGTAAGCAGCTGCGTTGTCTGATCTATGAGCCTGCCGGCAAGGCTAAATAAGCGGGAAGTCATGTTGCTATAGAACTGAATTTGTCCTGATGATCAAGTATTTCTTGATTCATCAGGATTTTTTGTTACATTGGAGATAGAAGATGATCGTACAAAAAAATGTAAAGCGGGTGGAGTGCATGAGAATTCATTGCTTGCAGCATGTTCCGTTCGAAGCGGCGGAGGAAATTGCAGGTTGGGCAGAGGTCAAGGGGCATGCGCTAACCACAACACGGCTGTATGAGAGTCAGGCTCTGCCTGCCATCCGGGATTTCGATATGCTCGTGGTGATGGGCGGCCCGATGGGTGTATATGATGAGGCACTATACTCTTGGATGACGGCAGAGAAAGCTTTCATTAAAGAAGGGATCCAATCGCACAAGCTGACGCTGGGTATCTGTCTGGGGGCCCAGCTTATTGCTGAACAAATCGGCGGCGAGGTCTACCCCAACAAGTGGAAGGAAATTGGCTGGTTCCCTGTCAGACTGACCGGAGATGCGCAGACCTCTGCCTTTTTCCAAGGATTCCCAGAGCAATGGGTGCCGTTTCACTGGCATGGAGACACCTTCAGTCTGCCTGCCGGAGCGAGAAGGCTTGCTTCCAGCCTGGGCTGTGCCCAGCAGTGTTTTGAATATGAGGATTATGTAGTCGGGCTGCAGTTCCATTTGGAGGTTAATGAATCCAGCATCCGCAAAATCATTACCAATTGTGCCGGAGAGCTGGAGCCTGGTGAGTACATTCAAGCACCGTCCGACATGACAGATCAGGCGGAGCGAATAATAGCGTCTAATACCCTGCTGTTCATACTCCTGGATGCGATGGAAGAGAAGCATTTGTCCAGAACTTCTTAAGTACGGCTACTAACAGTAAGGAGTGTAATATGAAAAGATTAAATGTAGCGATACCTACGCCTTTTCATAGCGATGAAGGTCTGAATGTAGAAGGATTCGAAGCGATTGTCGCCTACCAGAAGCAGAACGGTATCGAATCGCTGCTTATCTCAGGAAGCACGGGTGAGCAGCATTCGATGAGTATCGGAGAGAGACTGGAGATCATTGAATACTTCAATCAGCAGCGCTTCCAAGGGATAGAGCTGGTCTTCGGGGCTTCTGCCATTAGAACCCGAGACGCGGTAATGCTGGTTCAGGCGCTGGAGACATCGGTGATGGATGCCATCATGATTGGCTTCCCGCCATATATACGGCCTACGCAGCAGCAGGCAATCGCTTATGTGGAGGAGTTGCTTAGTCATACGGCTAAGCCTGTTGCCCTCTATAATAATCCGGGAAGAACCGGATTCGATCTGACACCGGAGTCGCTATATACGTTAATCCGCCGCCATCCCAATATTGTCGGCTACAAGGAAACAGGCGATTTGCAGCGGCATGTGGGGGTGGAGTCCCCGGAGGAATTCATTCTTTTTGCCGCGGGGGATATGAAGCTTGTGGAGAATTTCACCTCAGGCCCTTGCAATGGTCTCTCCAGTGTGGCCGGAAATATATATCCCATGGAGATCAAGGCCGCGGTGGAGCGGCTGCTGCGGCAGGAGCAGGTGGAGGCTGGTCCCATCGAAGAGAGGGTCTCCCGGGTGTTCAGCGGCCATGCTCTGATTAACATCAAGCAGCATTACAACAGCTTAGGTATTCATGCGGGGATCTGCCGAGCGCCTCTTTTGTGATGCTCACAATGACGGTGGAATGCTTTGGAACGGCTGATTAAGGAGCCTGCGGGTATAGAGTTATTGGAGAGGGACAGCTTCAGCCTGAGAATCTGAGGAAGCTGAGATTAACCGTTAAGGAGGGAGTTCATGCGCAAATTCTTCATAACGGACATCCATGGGGATCAAAAGGGGCTGGAGCTGCTGCTCCGGCAGTCTGGATTGGACTGGGGAAAAGACCAGCTGGTCATCGGCGGAGATATGATCAACCGGGGGAAGGACTCGGCTGGAGTGCTTGGTTACCTTAAGCAGCTTACAGAGCGGCATCCGGGCCAGGTCCATGCGCTGATTGGCAATCATGAAGAAATGATGGGGGATTATATAATCAGCGGTGACAAGCTCTGGCTGAGTCACGGCGGACGCGAGACGTTAGCGGGTCTGAAACAGGCTTATCCCGACGCGGATCAACGGCAGGAGCTGATGGAGTGGGCCTATTCTTTGCCGTTGTACTTCGAGGATGATGAATATGTGTATACACATGCCGGACTGTATACAGGGCAGCCTCTGGAGGAGCAGAACCGGGAGATTCTATGGATGACAGAATATGAGTTCTACCGCCAGCCGCGTGAAGCACTGCTTGCCTTAACGAAGGGCAGGCCGGTGATTCATGGGCATACGCCGGTTGAACGGATCTATGGTGATGGCGCCAGGATGAACTGCGATCTGGGATCTAATACCTACCCGATACTTGAAGAAAGGTCGCTGGGACTGGTGAATCTGACGGAGATGACTTGCCATGTGTATAGACAGGCAGACCAGCGGCTGGAGACCAGACGGATCGGACGTATCTAGCTTCGGGAGTGACACAAAGACAATAGCACTTATTTGATATGGAGAAAAGAAAGGACGGACTGAGATGAAGCATCCTTTTCACCTGAAGGCGGTATGGAATGGAGGGAGGAACAGCGAAGGGCATATCGATGCAGGCGGACTGCGGACGGTCATATCGATTCCGCAGGAGATGGGCGGACCGGGAACCGGCACGAATCCCGATGAGATGCTGCTGGGCGCAGCAGCGACCTGTTATCTGATTACCCTGGCTGCGATGCTGGAGCGTTCGGAGATTGTTCCAGAGGGGCTGACCCTGGCATCTGAGGCAACAGTAGATGTCACGAATAATGTGTTCACGTACGAGCGGATCCTGCATAAGCCTAGCATTGTGCTTCAGGCTGATGCGACACCGGCGCAGCTCAAACTGGCAGAGCGGCTGGCACATAAGGCTGAAGCCTCCTGTATGATCTCCAGAGCTGTGGCCGGGAACGTCTCTATTGAGACTCAGCCAGTAGTAGAAATCGCGCACGGGAACGGACAAGCCCGGATAGAGTCATAGCACAGCGGAATACAGAGCTAGAGCTACACTGGTGAGGTAAAATGCTGCTCCACCTCGTAGCGCGGCAGCTCTACAATTACCGTGGTTCCCTTAGTGAATTCGCTCTCGATCCGCAGTTGTCCGTCATGCAGCTCGATAATCTCTTTGCAGATGGCGAGGCCCAGGCCGCTGCCGGATTGACGGGAGCGGCCTTTGAAGAATTTGGTGCCAAGCTGCGCCAGATCCGCAGCCTCGATGCCTTCGCCGTTGTCAGCAACGGTGACGGTTATCCGCTCGCCTTCCAGCACTGCGGTAAGGCGGATCTCACCCTCCGCAGGGGTGAACTTGAACGCGTTATCCAGCAAATTGACAAACACCTGCTTCAACCGGTTAAAATCACCGTCCACCGGCAGCGGCTGATCGGGAAGGTCGGCGTAGAGGCGGATCTGCTTCGTCTGCCCCCGGTATCTGAACTGCAGCAGCAGATCCTCCAGCAGGCCTCTGAGATCATATGGCTGGCGTACCATGCGGATCTCTCCGGCCTGGAACTTGGAGAAATCGAGCAGATCCTCGACCAGGCCGATCAGCCGGTCTGTCTCTCCGGTCATGACCTCAAGACCCTGGAGTGTCTCCTGCCTGTCCGACAAATCACCGACCAGCAGTGTCTCGCCCCAGCCTTTGATAGAGGTCAGCGGGGTCCGCAGCTCATGGGTGACGGAGGAGATGAAATCATATTTGAGCTTCTCGCTCTTCAGAATTTCCTCTGACATATAATTCAGCGTTACCGCAAGGGTACCGACTTCATCGTCATAGCGTCTCTCTGCCCGGACGGCAAAATTACCGGTGGCCATTTCCTTGGCGACCCCGGTCAGTTGCTGGATCGGCCCTACGATCCGTTTGGCGATAATCAGGCTGAGCATGAAGCCGAACCCAATGACGAGCAGCCCGACGATGGCTGCATTCAGCGCAATTTTGAGAATAACGTTATATAAAGGCTCTGCCGAGACTGAGTAACGCAGCAAGCCGATCGTACTCCCCGACTCCTTCAGCGCAATAGAAACTGCCATAATTCGTTCCCCGTTCACCGGCTTGATGCTCTGAAAGCTTCCTTTGCCGCTGGTCAGAGCTGCTCTCACATCAGGGGTATTCACCTGCTCTGTACTGGAGAAGCCGAAGGAATTAATGACCACCTGCCCGGCCGGGCTTAGCACTTCCACCTTACTGCTCTCCTCAGAGGAAATATTCTCCAGAATATAACGCGCCCGCTCATTCAAGCTATAGCTCTCCAGATACTTATTGAAAAAGGTCGCTGAAGTCGTGGCCCTTGTATTCAATGTCTCCATCGCGCTGCCCAGATAATAATAGTGAACAGCGGCAATGAATACCCCCTCCAGCAGCAGCACGATTAGGAGCAGCATGAGGGTAATATAGACGATAAGTCTGGACCTGATTCCCTTCAGCACTCTTAGCCCCTCCAAATATATCCGAATCCCCATACCGTCTCGAGGAACTGCGGCCCGGAGGACTCCTGTCCGATCTTCTGGCGGATTCGGCTGATATTCACATCAACAATCTTAAGATCACCCATGAAGTACTGCCCCCATACGGCTGTCAGAATATCGTCCCGGTTCATAGCCTTGTTCGGCTGCTCCATCAGCAGCTTGACGATCATAAACTCGGTAGGGGTCAGCGGGATATCCTGCCCGTCCTTCAATAATTTCCGTTCATCCAGCATCAGAGTAAAAGGCGGAAGCTCAATAAGGTTCTCCTGCGGCAGCGCCTCACCCGGATACATCCGGCGGTAGAGCGAGCGCACCCGGGCAACCAGCTCTACCGGACTGAAGGGCTTGACTACGTAGTCGTCTGCGCCGGATTCCAGGCCCATGACCTTGTCGATTTCCTGGCTTTTGGCCGTGAGCATAATGATTCCCAGCCGGGGGAACTGTGCACGCAGAAGGGTACACACCTCGAACCCGCTGAGTCCGGGCAGCATCAGGTCGAGAATCGCGATGTCGAAATCCCTCTGCTCCCGGGCAATGCTCAGCGCCTCTTCACCGGTAGAAGCTTCCGCGATCTCGAAGCCTGCCCGCTTAAGGTTGATGCACAGCAGATCACGGATCGGCTTCTCATCTTCCAGTATCAGCACTTTCATGAACAGCTCTCCTTTTATTGCCGGGGCTTCTGGGGGGTGCCGGCCAGCTGAACGACTTCATCCAGTGTCAGCTTCAGCTGATTATAATTCTGCAGATCGGCCCCCTGCAGCTTGCCGGCGGCATCCGCTGCGGGCATTACGGCAACGAACAGGGTAGGCTCCGTGTCATTGTTAGAGTTCCCTTGCTCATACAGCAGCTTATACTCTCTATTCTCAGCCTTCAGCTGGACCTCTGCGGCAGCCCAGGCCTTCTTCGTCAGCAGGCGAAGCTCCAGCAGCGGAGCCTTCACAGCAGATCCGGCATTCTTGTAGCTGAACTGGAGCTTCTCCCAGGGCTGCGGTGATTCTCCCGGAACTTCCAGCAGGGTCTGGCCCGCCCAAGACTTGGGAATACGGAAGTTGAAGCCCCAGCGGTCGAACTGCTCCTGCACGAAGGTCAGGCCGGACTGTCCGTCCCACTGATAATATTTGGTGATGAATGGGGTCGCCAAGGGAGCCATGCCCTCCGTACCGGCAGGCGGTACCAGGAAGCCGAACTCCAAGATCCCGTCATTGTTCACATCCAGGCTGGACTGCGGGTAGTCCTTAACTGCAATACTGCTGCTGCCAAGCAGATCAGGAGAGACAGCCGGCGGAGACAGCACCAGATCCTTGCTGGCAGCGAGCGCGGTGCGCTGATAATCATCTGTTGCCAGTATATCAGTAAATCTGTCTTTTTCCCAAGTTAGCAATGAAGTATAGGAAGCATGTGCGCCAATGGCGGCATCGATGACGATTGCATCCTGTGTAGGGGACGCCTTGCCGAACTGGGCTTCGATCACATTACCGTCCAGCTTCTGGTCGGATAAGGTCTGCAGCGTACCGTCCTTGAGCCGGAGTAATAGAAGATGGGTCTCACGTATGTTATCCGTGGTGTAGGTGCTCTGAAGCAAGGCAATGTCCGTATGCCCGCTCCCGGTCAGGTCGCCAAGGACCAGCTGGTCGTAAGGCTGCTTGAGCAGTTCGGTCAGCTGGCCGCTGCTTAGGCTATAGACTGCCAGCTCTTTGCTTAATCCCTCCCCGCCGCCGTATCCGAGCAGCAGTTCCTCCGCTCCGTCACCGGTAACATCTGTGAAGGACACTTCATTCAATTCGCTGCCGACCCCGGTAAGGTTAGCCAGCTTGGTCCAATTGCCGTTCTGCTGTGAGAGGAGGAGGGTGTTGATTTCGTAATCGGTTTTGTCTGTCTTGTAGAAGGCCAGGAGTTCTTCCTGCCCGTCCTTGTCCAGGTCCTGTAATTGAATCGCACTGCCGGATTCCGAGTGGATGGGTACCGTTAAATGCGCGTTGGCCGGTAGAAAAGAGCGGACGATTCCGGTAAGATTGCCGTCGCTATTCCCCTGTGACGGGGCTTGAAGCAGATCGCTCGGCGTCTTCATGGTGCCACAGCCGGAAGCGATCAGGCTTAAGAATAAGAGGCTGCTGAGGCCGAAGGTATATTTGTTCATTACAAGTTACGCTCCTTAGGATTCATCTGTGGCTAGTATATCTTAACCTTTCGGGCAATTAGTTTCAAAATGGTAAAGGGGGATAAGTGAAGATATAAATATGAGATGGGATATGAGATGGAATATGAGATGGAATATGAGATGAAATATGAGATGAAATGACAGAAACGCAAAGCTTAAACTCGTCGACTGCGGTGAACATTTGGACTTTCGGCCGCTGTTGTATACAGATTTCTTGATTCAAGCCGCTGTTTGCGGTTGAAATCCGTATACAAAGGCGGACGCTATCGCTCCTACAGTTCCAAATTTCCCCTCCGCTCCTTCCCGCTTTTTGTTAATGGCGTATTCAACTGAAATTGATATCTTCAGTTATCGGGGGAGGGGCAGGCAAAGACCGGCGGAATGGGCCGCTGTCGCTACCATTCCTACAGTCTAATCCAGGCTGGGCGGAATGGGCCTTGCAGCCTGTATCTGAAGCCATGAAGAACGCAAGATGTTATCTTCCCATATGCAAAAAAGGCTGTCCCAATCAGCCTTTTTAAGACTTTTCGGGACAACCTGTATTGTGGGCTATTCTATTCGCCTGAGCGCCGCAGGCTCTGTCCATTGGTAGCAATAACATCCTTGTACCAGTGGAACGACTTCTTACGGTAGCGCTCCAGGGTTCCGGTATTATCGTCGTGGCGGTCTACGTAGATGAAGCCATAGCGCTTACTGAGCTGTGCGGTGGAGGCGCTGACCAGGTCAATGCAGCCCCATGAAGTGTAGCCCATAATCTCAACACCATCCTCCAAGGCTTCGCCTACCTGCACCAGATGGTCATTCAGATATTCAATCCGGTAGTCGTCATTAACGGTCGGCAGGCCGTCTTCGCCGGTAATCAGCTCATCCTTGGCCCCGAGTCCATTCTCCACAATAAACAGCGGCTTCTGGTAACGGTCATAGAACATATTGAGCACATAGCGCAGACCCTGCGGGTCAATCTGCCAGCCCCATTCGGAGGCCTTCAGGTATGGATTGGCCGCACCGCTGAACAGGTTGCCTTCCTGTGTGCGTTTGCTGGGGTCTCCAGTCTCACAGATGCTCACATAGTAGCTGAATGAGATAAAGTCAACGGTATGCTTGAGGATGTCCGCATCTCCAGGCTCCATGTGGATCTCAATGCCGTTCTCTCTGAAGTAACGTTTCATATATCCAGGGTATACACCTCTCGCATGTACATCCCCGAAGAAGTAGTTCATATGCTCAGACTTCATAGCCGCAATGACATCGTCCGGGTTAGGCGTTAGCGGATACGTTGGCATGCTTAGGATCATGCAGCCGATCTGGGCCTGCGGATTGATCTCATGTCCGATTTTGACTGCTGTGGCACTTGCGACCAGCTCGTGATGAATGGCCTGATACAGATCCTGCTTGCTGAGCTGCTCCTTCGGTGTATAGATCCCGCCGCTCATGAACGGCTCGTGCAGGATGGAGTTGATCTCGTTGAAGGTCAGCCAATACTTCACTTTATTCTTGTAGCGGGTGAATACCGTTCTGGCATACCGTTCATAGAAGTCGACTAATTGCCGGTTCACCCAGCCGTCATACTGCTTGGACAAGTGCAGCGGAGTTTCGTAGTGGGAGAGGGTCACGAGCGGCTCGATGCCGTATTTGTGACATTCATCGAACAGGTCGTCGTAGAATTGCAGGCCTTGCTCATTAGGCTCCAGCTCGTCACCGTTCGGGAAGATCCGGGACCAGGCGATCGAGGTGCGGAAGACCTTGAAGCCCATTTCGGCAAAAAGCTTGATATCTTCCTTGTACCGGTGGTAAAAGTCGATGCCGACCAGCTTCATATTATCTTCGGTAGGCACCTCGGTGATGGGGCCCTTGATTCCTTGCGGAGCTACGTCCTGGGTGGACAGGCCTTTGCCGTCCTCGTTGTATGCGCCTTCGAGCTGGTTCGCAGCAACTGCGCCGCCCCACAGGAAGCCTTCAGGAAATGGTGTATTCATCGATAATCCCGCCTTTTATTAGTTATGGATTCAGATATGGTAAGCTGTTCATAGGTCCTATAATTCCATGCTAAATGTTGTAACGCGTTACATGTCAAGTATTATTATAAAGATGAAAAAATATGTAAGGAGAGCCATCATGTCGAATCTGGATCAAATCGCTAAACTGTCGGGATTCTCCAAAGCTACGGTATCGAGAGTACTGAATCGTTCTCCCCATGTGAGCCAGGCAACGCGGGAGATCATCCTGAAGATCATGGAAGAGCTGGACTATGTGCCGAACGGCAATGCCATCTCCTTGTCCAGAGGGGAGACCATGCAGATCGGGATGGTGACGGAGGGGATCAACGAGGTGATGCTGCCTTTTCTGAACAGCTTCGTGGAGACTGCGAGCCGGCACGGATATCAGACGATTATCTATACCTCCGGGGGAGATCCGGCCAAAGAGCTGCAAGCCTTCGAGGATATGCGGCGCAAAAGAGTCGATGCGCTGGTCATCAGTACCTGCGTTAACGATCAGACGCTCCTGGGCTCCTTTTGCAAATACGGGCCGATTGTCTCCTGGCAGCGGATGGAGCTTCCTGAGATTCAGAGTGTAGCCATGAATCAATATGACGGATATATGCTCGGGCTTGAACATCTGATTGAAAAGGGTTATACGCGGATTGCCAATGCCTGGGGCCGGCCAACCAGCATGAATACCTCCGGGCGGATACAGGCGTACCGGGATGCTGCCCGCAGCTATCAGCTGGAGGTGAACCCGGAATGGTCGCAGACGGGCATTCACTCCATCCGGCAGGGCGAGGAGCTGATCCGCAGGCTGCTGATGAGTCCCGGGGGGCATCCGAACGCCATCCTCTGCGCCAATGATATGGTCGCGGCAGGGGTACTGAGCGAAGCCCGCAGACTGAAGGTGAAGGTGCCGGAGGAGCTGGCAGTGGTCGGCTTCGACAACACGGAGCTCGCCCATACGCTGGGGATCACCTCAATTAATAATCCGATTGCCGCCCAGGCACAGAACGCGCTGCATCTGATTCTCGGCAAGCTGAAGGGGATAGAGGCAGAGCAGGAGCCGCTGGGGTTTCAGCTGGTGCCGAGGGAGACGACGTAAGATGGATAAAATACTGATTATCGAGGATGACCTGAAGCTGCAGAAGTACATTCAGGAATACCTGCTGGCGTATCATTTCGCGGTGGATACGGTGAGTGATTTCAGCCGGATTATCGAACAGGCGGAGAGAAGCAGGCCGCAGCTGATTCTGCTGGACATTAATCTGCCGACCCTCGACGGCTTCTATTACCTGAAGGTGCTGCGCAAAACCATGCAGGTGCCGATTATCATCCTCTCCGCACGCAGCGATGAGAGTGAACAGATCCGCGGGATGGAATACGGGGCGGATGATTATGTGACCAAGCCCTTCAAGATCGGCATTCTGCTCGCCAAGATCAACGCAGTGTTGCGCCGGGCCTACCGTCGGGAAGAACACAATGCGTGTACAGTTGGCGGACTTAAGCTGCATACCGATACGATGAAGCTGGAGTATAAGGAGCAGGTTATTGAGCTAAGCAAGAATGAATTCCTGCTGATGCAGATGTTCATGAAGAATGCCGGCGGCATTCTCTCGCGGGAAGAGCTGCTGGAGGCACTGTGGGATGAGCAGACCTTCGTGGATGACAATACCCTAACCGTCAATATTACCCGGATCAAAAAGAAGCTGAGCCAGTACGGGCTCCATCAGTTGATTACGACCAAAAGGGGAGTGGGTTATGTCTTGGATCACGCAGACCTTTGAACTGCTGCAGCTCAAAAAAGGCATGGTTCTGCTCTATCTCCTGAATACAGTGATTCTTATCCTGTTTTCTTATGTTTTTTATGGTGTGGATGATATTCTGTATCCGCTCGGTGTAAGCTTGTTTCTGCTTGTGGTCTATCTGTCCGTTGCTGTCCTGCGGTTGTACAAATTCACGGATAAGCTTGCCGATTCACGGCTCAGCCCGCATCTTGAGATCAATGCTGCGGATGTGGCGGACAGGCTTATTTTTGGCACTATCAATGAAATTCATGAGGAGTATAACAAACGGATCTACCGGCTCGGCAGCTCGGCCAAGGAGCGGAACCGCTTGTTCTCCCAGTGGATTCACAATATGAAGGTCTCGGTGTCCGTCATTGATCTGGCGGCGGAGAGCGGGTCTGAAGAGGCCCTGCAGGATATCCGGGAAGAGAACGGGAAGCTGACGCGGAGCCTGGAGGAGTGCCTGAATATGCTGCGGCTGGAGGAGTTCCCGCGCGATTACAGACCGGAGAAGGTGAACCTGCACAGGGTGGTGACGAAATCGGTCAATGCGCACAAACGGGAGTTTATCTATTCGGGAGTGTATCCGAAGATTGCTGTGGACGAGCATCTGGAGGTCTATACGGATGAGAAATGGTGCAGCTTCATGCTGGAGCAGGTCCTCAGCAACGCCGTGAAGTATAGTCTGAAGGGCGGGACGGTAACTGTAACCGGTCTGGTCAAGGAGGGCGGAACGTTGCTTACCGTGAGGGACGAAGGCATAGGCATAGACCCTGAGGATGTGCCGCGGGTGTTTGAGCCCTTTTTTACAGGCAAGAATGGAAGGAAGTACCGCTCTGCTACCGGTATCGGCCTCTACATGGTGAAGTATACCGCAGACAAGCTTGGCCATACCGTCAAGCTGGATTCGAAGCGGGGGATAGGGACGGAGTTCACCTTTACTTTCCCCACAATATAAGACTGTATAGGGTACATACGATTCACCTTACGTAAATGTAAGCTTCTGAAAGGTAAATGCATTCAAGCACCGGGGGCTCCCCTTTATACTTTATTTAGAACATAAGATTGTAAAGGGGAGGATACGAAAAATGGATGTCATCACCATTAATCAGCTAGTCAAAGTGCATAACGCCTTCAAGGCGGTACGGGAGTCTCCGCTCTCGATTCGCTCAGCTTCGCTGTGGAACAGGGAGATTTCGTCGGGATTATGGGACCCAGCGGCAGCGGCAAAACCACTCTGCTGAATATTCTGTCCGGCATAGACCGGGCTACCTCCGGCGAAGTCATCATTGACGGGCAGGACATTACGAAGCTGTCGAACGATCAGATGGCTCTATTCAGGCGGGAGCGGCTCGGTTATGTGTTTCAGGATTTCAACCTGCTGGACAGTCTGACCCTTCAGGAGAATATCTCGCTGCCGCTGATTCTGGACCGCCGAAGCCCGGAGGAGATTGAGCACAGGCTGGGTCCGCTGATGGCGCTGCTCAGCATTGCGGAGCTGAAGGACAAGTACCCTTACCATCTCTCCGGCGGGCAGAAGCAGAGAGCCGCAGCCGCCCGGGCGGTAGTGAATGATCCGGCGGTGATTCTGGCGGATGAGCCTACGGGGAATCTGGACTCCCGATCCGCCCATCAACTGATGGAGATGCTGACCTCTCTCAATGAACGGCTGGGAAGCACCATTTTGATGGTGACGCATGATCCGTTTGCGGCGTCATTTTGCCGGAGGGTGATTTTTATCAGGGACGGGCAGCTTGAATTCGAGATCCGGACGGCCGGAGAGCGGAAGCCGTTCTTCGATAAAATTCTGGAGGCGCAAAGTGTGCTCGGAGGGAAGCCGTTATGACGTTCCGCGCCATTATCCGCAAGAACTTCCTGTTCAACGTTAAAAAATATGTCTCTCTCTATTTCGTAAATACGCTAATTGTCGCCATTCTGTTCATGTTCGGCAGCCTGCTCTATAATCCCGATATTCTGCGTCAGGTAGGGGATTCCACACTCTATGATATTGTGCGTCTCTCCCTGATCGGAGTTGTGCTGTTCTCGGTAGTGTTTGTTACCTACAGCAACTTTTCTTTCCTGAAATACAGGGGCAGGGAATTCGGTACGTACATCACGCTCGGCATGACGACCAGAGACCTGTCGAAGCTGCTCTTGCTGGAAAATCTGGGCGTCGCCGCCGTCTCTCTGGTTAGCGGACTGGTGTCTGGTGTGGTGTTCGGCAAGCTATTTTATATGGGCATCAATCAGATTCTGCCGGAGAACAAGCTGCAGTTCGGGCTTAGTGCGGGCAGTCTGCTCCTAGGGAGCGGGATCTTCCTGGTTATTGCCCTTCTAAATGCCGGATTCAACCTCATCTATATCCGTAAAATGCCGGTTGTGCGGATTCTGAAGTCGGCTCATGTCCGGGAAGCCGGTGAACACAGCCCGGGATGGGGCCTGCTTGCGCTGATCATATTTGCTGTCTCTGCAGTCATGCTGCCGGCAACCTTGCTGAGCAACGGGTTTGGCCGAAGCACTGCACTCTGCGTGGTCTTCATCGTACTTACTATGGTCTGTCCTTATGTAATGATCGGCACGGGAGTGAGCACCGCCAAGTCGGTTATGAAGCGGTTCAGACGGCTTTATAATAACAACCTGTTGGTCATGGCGAACTTAAGTCACCGCATGGCTTCCTATACAACTACGCTGTACATCGTCACTCTGCTGATTGCCGGGGCCATGTTCTTCATCGGATTAACATATACCATGTACGCCACAACCAGGGAAACTATTCAGCGGAACACCCCCTATGATGTTCTCTTCGTAGAGAGTGGTCCGGTCAATGTCATCGGGGAAGAAGAAATCGCAGCATTGTTCAAGGGCAGCGGGGACAGGCTGGAACGAAATGAGACGCTTGAGTACGTGGCAATACCCGAATTCCGGCAGGATAAAGGGGCCTGGGAGCTGTGGGATACACAGTCGATGGTCATCGGGGAGAGCGCATTCAACCGGCTGCTCGGAACAGCCTATGAGCTTGGGGAGACACAGTCGCTGAATGCCAGGGTGCGCCAGGTGCATAAGAAAGTTAATATACCGGATACGATTCTGGCAACGATAACGCCGGAACAAGCGGAGAAGAAGATACGGGAGGCGGGCGGAGAAAAGGAGCCGCTGCTGCGGGCTATGCAGGGCGCTGTGATTCAGGAATATCATGCTGATGATATCGTTGAGGTCACGGAACCGTTTATTAATTCGGTTGAAACGGCTTCCTCCGCTTTCGGGGAAGCCATGGTTGTGGACGACACTGTCTTTGAACGGCTCAAGGCAGCGGCGCTCGCCGCTCAGGCTGGTCAGGTGAAGAAGGTCCACCTGCTCAGCGGCGACCTTAGTGATGCCGGCTTGGCGGCACTGGTGGACAACCTGCGGATACGCAACGGTTATGATGCGACTTACTGGACGACACCTGACCAGCCGAATCATAATGCCGGGGACCGGACGCGGGCAGAGCATGAGGAGCTGCAGCCGGTCTTCCGCGGGGAGCTGCTCACCCGTGAGCTGGAGGCAAACGGAGCCAAATTCTTCATCATTATGTTCCTCGGAGCTTTGTTCATGATTGCTGCCGGTCTGGTGCTGTATCACAAAGTATGGTCCGAGATGGATGTGCAGAAGGAAACCATGGTCTCGCTGAAACGGCTGGGGGTAACCCCGAAGGAGCTGCGCCAGCTCGTCTCCAAGGAGTTGGCCATCGTCTTTATGCTGCCGGCTGCAGGCGGTCTTGGGTTGGGGCTGTACTATTTCTTCGTGCTGCTCAGCGGCACCTACGGGCTTGCAGGACCGCTTGGCCGGGCCTCTCTCATAGCGGGTATATTCTTCATCATGCAGACCGCCTTCTATTTCACCAGCCGCAGAAAGTATTTCGCTGAGCTGGGGATGCTGTAGGTCCCTCAGAAAATAATCTTCTGCTCCGCCATAATCCGGCCGATCTCAAAGATGGCGGCGCATTCCACGAAATGAACCTCGGAGATGATCGAACGGTCATGCGTTCTGTAGTAGTACTTGCCGTCGGTATATACGTGATCGTAGATGAGACTGATGTCATAGACCGAGGTAGGGTAGAGCTCCCCTTCACCCTTGGCGATCCCCGCCGTGATGGAATGATGTCCTGAGCCTTCAACGAAGGAGATGCCCATCGGAAGCCACAAGGTAACCTGATGATCCTTATCCTGCCGCCAGCTTCCGTTCAGAGTACCTTCACCGATGCGGATCAGACTGTCGCGCAGCTTGCGGGGAATCCAGGGGGAGGGGAAGACGAGGTCACGTGCCAGGTTGATGATTCTGCTGCTATTGTCGATCTGCCGCATCAGGAAGTGGAAGCTCCGTCCGTCGAGCGTAACCTCGGCCCATTCATCAAAGAAGAGGTTGTCCGAGAACATCCGCTCCAGCTGATCGACCTCCCCGTAGAGCGCGGGCATCAGCATGAGCTGGCTCTGGATACGTCTGCCGATCAGCCGGATGAAGTCTATAATCGGGTGGGTCTCCGGCTGGAAGTAACCATAATTAATATCGTAATAAAAGCCGAGATTCTCATTAATTAAATCCTTGGCAAACGCCATGAGATGATCGAATTCTTGTTTCATTTTCATGCACAAGCTGCTCCTTCAGTCGTATGATATTGTGCTTATCATATTACGTGCCACGCTCCTGTGTCTGTGATGAAAACAGCAGGTAATGATTGGTTCAGCAGCGGCTCCACAGCGGTTCTCCGTCATCGGTTCTGGCAGCAATAAAGCTCCCTATACAAAAAGGTGTTCCCTGGCCGTCTGCAATCAGACGGCTAAGGAACACCTTTTGCACTACTCAGGCATCAGGACTTGATGCCTATACTATCACGCTCTGCAGCTTACCCGGCAAAAGCCCGCACCTCGTCCAGTGTCGGCAGCGCAGCAATCGCCCCGATCTTGGTGCAGACAATGGCCCCCACCCGGTTGGCGAAGGTAACGAAGTCCCTCTGCTGCTCTGCGCTGCGGGTAAAGTCTGCCGGATGCGCCAGCTGGCTGATCCGGCAGAGCAGAGCCCCGATAAAAGCATCGCCGGCACCGGTGGAATCGATGGACTCTACGGTAATGCTCGGAATCAGCATGCGGGAATCCGGGGAGGAGATCAGGGTGCCGTCTTTGCCCAGAGTCACGGCAACGGTTCCCGCTCCCCATTCATGCAGCAGATCAAGGGCGGCATCGCGGTCCGCTTCGCCAGTAATAATCTGCAGCTCCTCGTCGCTGACCTTCACCAGATCGGCCTTGGAGATACCGCCTCTGGACAGCGCGATGAATTCATCCTGTCGCCCGGTCCACAGGTCGCCCCGGTAATTAGGGTCGAAGGAGATGAAATGCCCATTCGTCTTCGCTTCATCCATCATCGTTATATACACTTCGCGGAAGGGCTCGGCCAGCAGGGCAGTCGCCGACCCGAAATGAATCATGGAAGTCTCCCGGATAGCTGCCCGGTCAAGCTCCTCCAGCCTTAGCAGCCGGTCAGCCCCACGGTGGAACACGAAGTCGCGCTCTCCGTTTGCTGAACGCGAGACGAAGGCCAGCGTGGTCGGTGCTGCGGGATCAAGCAGCAGCATCGAGGTGTCTACGTGCTGTTCTTCCAGCGTCTGCTTCAGGAAGAGGCCGAAGGGATCGGCTCCGACCTTGCCGAGGAAGGCGGAGCGTCCCCCGAGCCGGGCGATGGCTGCACTTACGTTCGCCGGTGCCCCGCCGGCCTGCTTGGCGAAATGCCGGCCTTCAGTCAGGCTGACGTCCGCCTCGGTGCAGAAGAAATCGATGAGCAGCTCGCCCACGCAAAGGACTGTATTCTTGGATTGCACGATAGTAACCTCCTGCGGAATTAGTTCGGTACGGGAGTAGAGTCTCTGAATAGAACGTCAGTGGCGACATGCGTCACCTGATACGGCCGGGCCGGGTCCTTGATTCTGGAGAGCAGCATCTCTGCCGAGACAATCCCCATATGGCTGCTGTAGATATGTACGGTCGAGAGATGAGGCTCGATGACCCGCGATTCCGAAGCGTCATCGAAGCCGCAGACCGCTACCTGCTCCGGTACCTTGACCCCTCTGTTCTTAAGCGATTTCATCACGCTGATGGCAATGAAGTCATTCGCACAGATGAAGGCGGAGGGCCACTGGCCGAGCGCCTCCAGCTGCTGGTCCATCCAGTCCGCCTCCAGCAGGTAATCCTTGTCCTGGCCGACAATGCAGGATTCGGGAATCAGCGGGATACCGGCTGCAGAGAGCGCTCTGTTGAAGCCTGTCCACCGTTCATGGAAGCTGCGGCAATGGTTGTAATCGCCGACGAATCCGAAGCTCTGCACACCGTGGTCCATCAGCTTACGGGTCATCGCATACACGCTGTGTTCATTCTCCATAAGCAGCAGGTCCGCCTTCAGCTCAGGGTAGACAATGTCCGCCGCGCAGTCGATGAAGATCGTCGGAATGCCGAGACCGGTAATCAGTCCGCTGTACTCCTTGTTGAACATTTCAATACAGATAATCCCGTCAACATTAGAAGGCTCGAAATTACCGGGCAGAGCCATGGCGTTAATATCGTTCTCCCGGACAAAATAAATGGACAGGGTGTAGCCCTCTGTACTGATGCGCTTCTCCAGTCCGCTGAGCAGCTGGGAGCCGAAGTGGGAGCTGTTAGGCAGGTTGCTGGTCAGGAGGGCGATATTGCCCTGCTGATCGGAGCTGCTGCCTGCGGTCTCCATATAAGAGAATTGTTTATATTTAAGCTCGGCGGCCTTGCTGAGTACCTTCTCCCGGGTCTCGGGAGGAACGCTCTCTGCGCCGTTCAATGCCTTGGAGGCCGTGTTTCTGGAGATTCCCAGGGCATCGGCAATGTCTTGAATGGTGACCTTGGCTTTCTTCATCACTGTGTTCCACCTTTATTTCCCCATATTTGTTGTCTCTGTTACCTAATATATAGCATATCAGCAAAATTGACAACGAAATTTTACAAATGCACAAATATGATTTACATATTCAAGTGAAAAGTAACGGATTAGTGCTTGTTTTATATGTATTTGTTACATTTGCACCGTATAATGCACGAATTTATTTATTTTTTTGCACAAAATGCATTGACTTCTTGCCAGATTCTCTGATAAATTGTAAATGCAAAACATGGTCAAATGTAAAAATGTAAACCTATTCATTAGGGGCGAATGCAAAAATAAGAAGGGGGAAGAAGATTGGCAAATCCGATGGCTCAACCCGGGAGAACAAGCCTCACCAAGCACAGGTCGTGGCTAAGCTACATGCGCCGGAATTATATCCTGTATTTATTCTTGGCTCCAGCTGTAATTCTCACGGTTATATTCAAATACGTTCCGATGTACGGCGCGATGATTGCATTCAAGGATTTCAGCCCGCGCAAGGGCATCATGGGCAGCGCATGGGTGGGTTTCGAGCACTTCCAGCGGTTTCTCACCTCGCCGAATTTCTACGATATTTTAATGAACACGCTTAAATTAAGCGCCTACGGGCTGATTCTTGGTTTTCCGGTGCCGATTGTGCTGGCGCTTATGCTGAACCTGATCCGCAGCGCGAAGCTGAAGAAGAACATCCAGCTGATTGTGTATGCGCCTAACTTTATTTCGGTCGTGGTTGTGGCAGGGATGCTGTTTGTCTTTCTGTCGCCGACAGGGGTGGTGAACGCGCTCATTACTGCTTTTACAGGGAAGCCGGTGTCCTTCATGAGTGATCCTGCTTACTTCCGGTCCGTGTATATTCTGTCAGGCATCTGGCAGACGGCAGGCTGGTCCTCGATTATCTATGTGGCTACGTTGGCGGGTGTCGATCCGCAGCTTCATGATGCGGCAACGATTGACGGGGCTTCCCTGCTGAAGCGCATCCGCCATATCGATCTGCCCGCGCTCAGGCCGGTGATGGCCGTGCTGTTCATCCTTGCCGCAGGCGGCATCATGTCGATCGGATATGAGAAGGCTTTCCTGATGCAGACGGCGCTCAATACCCCGACCTCGGAGATTATTGCGACCTATGTCTACAAGGTGGGTCTGCAGGCAGGCGATTATGCCTATTCCACCGCTATCGGATTATTCAATTCGGTCATTAACGTAATCCTGCTGGTCTTCGTCAATACGGTTGTCAAGCGGCTGAACGAAGGGGAAGGACTGTATTAAAAGGAGGTAAGTATGGATATTCAATATTCCGGGAAGGACCGGATTCTGGTTGTTATCACGTATATATTGCTCGGTCTGTTCATTCTGGTCATTCTGTTTCCGCTGGTGTATGTCGTGCTGGCCTCCTTCTTAACCCCGAATGTGCTCATTACCAAGGGGCTGGCTATTGCGCCGTCGGACTGGACGATTACAGGTTACGTCAAAATTCTCAGCAACGACGCGATGATCCGCGGCTTCTTCAACGCCTTGTTCTACTCTGCCGCCTTCGCGCTGGCTACGGTCTTCTTCTCCGTCTTCGCGGCGTATCCGCTGTCCATTGAGGGGCTGGCCGGGAAGCGGCCGGTGATGATCTTCTTCCTGATTACGATGTTCTTCGGCGGCGGTCTGATTCCGACTTATCTGGTCGTGAAGGATCTCGGGATGCTGAATACGGTGTGGGCGGTCATTCTGCCGGGGGCGATCAGCGTGTTCAATATTATTCTGGCGAAGACCTATTTCCAGGGCCTGCCCAAAGAGCTGTTTCAGGCGGCGAGTATCGACGGGGCCTCTGATCTGGGCATTTTCTTCCGGATTGTGCTGCCGCTGTCGAAGCCCATTATCTTCGTGCTGGCCTTGTATGCCTTCGTGGGACAGTGGAACTCTTACTTCGATGCCATGATTTATCTGGACGATTCGCGGCTGTTCCCATTGCAATTGGTGCTGCGTTCGATCCTGATTCAGAATCAGGTGCAGCCCGGCATGATTGCCGATGCACTGGCCCAGGCGGAGCTGAAGAAGCTGTCTGAAATGATCAAGTACTCATCCATCGTTATCTCCAGCCTGCCGCTGATCGTGATGTACCCGTTCTTCCAGAAGTACTTCGAGAAGGGTGCCATGGTCGGCTCCATTAAATAATACTAGGGGGAATTTATATGAAAAAATCATTGCAAACCCTGTCTGTGCTGGCACTCTCGGCTTCCGTGCTTGCGGGCTGCGGCGGAGGAAACAGCAATTCCTCGGCCTCCGAGGATTACAAGCTGGAGAATGTGACGCTGCCGCTTAAAGAGAAGGTATCGCTGCACTTCATGTCCCAGAGCTCCGCGCTGGCGCCTGCCGACCCGAACGAGAAGCTGATCTACAAGCGGCTGGAGGAGAAGTCTGGTGTGCACATCGATTTCACCAATTACACGAACGACGCTTTTATTGAGAAAAGAAACCTGGCGGTAGCCAGCGGCGACCTGCCGGATGCGATTATCGATGCCGCCTACTCGGACTACGATCTGCTGACCCTGGGCAAGGACGGGACAATCGTTCCGCTGGAGGAGCTGATTGAGAAATACATGCCGAATCTGCAGAAGGTGCTGGCCGCCGCGCCGGAGTACAAATCAATGATGACCGCGCAGGACGGGCATATCTATGCTTTTCCTTGGATAGAGGAGCTGGGCTCCGGCAAGGAGAGCATTCATTCGGTCAACGGGATGCCGTGGATCAATGTGGAGTGGCTGAAGAAGCTCGGACTGGCTATGCCAACTACGACGGAGGAACTGAAGAAGGTGCTGGTCGCCTTCAAGAATGATGATCCGAACGGGAACGGCCAGAAGGATGAGATTCCGCTGTCTTTTGTGCTGAATAACGGCAATGAGGATATGAACTTCCTGTTCGGCTCGTTCGGCCTGGGAGATAACGGCGACCACACCGTGGTTACCAATGACGGCAAGGTAGTATTCACTGCGGGCCAGGACGGATACAAAGAGGGCATCAAGTATCTGAATGAGCTATACGCGCTGAATCTGATTGACGAAGAGGCGTTCGAACAGGACTACAATACGTATCTGGCCAAAGGGCAGAGTGAACGCTACGGCCTCTACTTCCAGTGGGATAAAGCCAATATTACCGGCTTCAACGATAAATACGATCTGATGCAGCCGCTTGCCGGACCCACTGGAGAGGTCAATGTGGCCCGCACGAACAACTTCGGATTTGACCGTGGACGGATGGTGATTACCGGATCGAATAAGAATCTGGAGCTTACCGCCAAGTGGATTGACCAGCTCTATGAGCCGCAGCAGTCGGTTGAAGATAACTGGGGAACGTATGGGGATGAGACGCAGCAGAATATTTTTGAATACGATGAATCGGCCAAAATGCTGAAGCATCTCCCGCTGGAAGGCGCGGCTCCGGTTGAATTGCGCCAGAAGACCAGCATCGGCGGACCGCTCGCGATCCTGGATGAATACTACGGTAAGGTGACCACGAAGCCTGATGATGCCGCTTGGCGTCTGGACCTCATGAAGGAGAAGCTGGTTCCTTATATGAAGGCCGACAACAACTTCCCGCGTGTCTTCTATTCGCTGGAGGACCAGAAGGAATTGACCGCCATTGAGACCGACCTGTTCGCTTATGTCAACCGCAAGCGTGCGGAGTGGACCAAGACCGGGAAAGTGGAAGCGGAATGGAAGGATTATCAGGCAGAGCTGTCCAGACTCGGGCTGGATAAATGGCTGGAGATCAAGCAAAGAGGATATGACAGCTACCTTAAGAACAAAGGCTGAGGCTTAAATGGGCTGCTGCACAGGGCTCAACATATAAACAGATAAAGGTGGTAATGGAGTGGAAATTATGGGGAGAACCAAACACAGGCCGGCGCTGCATTTTACGCCGGGGCAGCATTGGCTGAATGATCCGAATGGGCTGGTTTATTTTGAAGGCGAATATCATCTGTTCTATCAGTATCATCCGCATTCCTCCATCTGGGGGCCGATGCACTGGGGCCATGCCGTCAGTAAAGACTTGATTGCCTGGGA
Source organism: Paenibacillus sp. FSL H3-0469 (assembly GCF_038051945.1). NCBI lineage: Bacteria > Bacillati > Bacillota > Bacilli > Caryophanales > Paenibacillaceae > Paenibacillus > Paenibacillus sp. FSL H3-0469. The sequence continues at coordinate 3,212,127 of NZ_CP150302.1, read as the reverse complement.
GGAGCTGGACATTGCGCTGTATCCGGACGAACACGGCTATGCGTTCTCCGGCAGCGCAGTCGTAGACTGGAACAATACCAGCGGACTGTTCCCCGAGAAGCCGGGTATCGTTGCGATCTATACGAGCCATCTGGAGCCTACGGAGACGTCGCCTTCCGTGCAGAGACAGAGCTTGGCCTACAGCCATGATAATGGCCGGACCTGGAGCAAATATGCAGGAAACCCGGTGCTGGCGCATCCTTCCAAGGCGGACTTCCGTGATCCGAAGGTATTCTGGTCCGAAGTTCACGGGAAATGGATTATGGTGCTGGCGACGGATCAGACGATCACGTTCTACTCCTCCCTGAATCTGCGGGAGTGGAGCCTGGAGAGTGAGTTCGGCGAGGGCGCAGGCTCTCATGATGCCGTATGGGAATGCCCGGATCTGTTCCAGCTCCCGGTGGAGGGGACAGGAGACAGCAAGTGGGTGCTGCTGGTCAGCATCGGTGATAACAGCGGGGCGAGATACGGCTCGCGGACGCAATATTTCGTCGGCGGGTTCGACGGCTCTGTCTTCACGCCGGAGCATGGCGATATCCGCTGGCTGGATTATGGCAAAGACAATTATGCCGGGGTCAGCTTCTCGGGTATTCCGGCAGCGGACGGGCGGCGGATCTTCATCGGCTGGATGAACAACTGGCGCTATGCCAATCAGATTCCAAGCCAGGGCTGGCGCGGAGCAATGACGATTCCGCGGGTACTGACGCTGCATGAGGCAGAAGGCCGCACCTTGATCCGCCAGCAGCCGGTAGCGGAGCTAGACCGTTACTTTGCGGCAGAGTCCGGGACATTGCCGGAGATGCTGCTGATACCGGGCGAGCGCCAGGATATCAAGTGCAAGGATTCAGCCCTGGAGCTGCGGCTTGAGCTTGCGGACAACGAAGCTGAAGAATTCGGTCTTATTATTCATCATACCGCTACCGAGTATACCGAACTTGTCTACTCTGCTGCCGGCGGCACTCTTACTCTGCGCAGAGATCAGTCCGGCGAGACCGGCTTCTCCGAGATATTCCCCGATCTCCAGAGCACGGAGGGTATGGGCAGCCTGAAGAACCTGCGTATCCTGCTGGATGCCTGTTCGGTGGAGGTATTCGCAAATGACGGCCTCACCGCCATCACCAGCCTGATCTTCCCCGGAGGCATCTGCTCCGGCCTAAGTTTCTATGCTAAGGGCGGCAGTGTACGGCTGCGGGATGGACGCTTGTCTTTCATGGAATAAATAGTCAATAGGATGAAGCCCGGACAAGGGTGTTCCGCACAGCCATGAGATCATGGCTGGCTGAACACCCTTTTTGGTGTGGCGGGAACCCGCAGCCATGGCTTGCGGACATGCACGTATTCGGGAACGTGGAGAGCTGGTTTCAGCCAGGCCTAGACGCCCGGTGCTGCCGTACGGACCGGAAACATACGGCTGAACAGGAAGCGGGTCAGCGGACCGGCTACCAGCAGCTGGAGCGGCAGGGCGCAGATGAAATTAAGCCCCAGGATGGAGAAGTAATGACGGAAGAAGTTGTCCCCGAATCCGAAGTGTGCTAGTGTGCCGTATAGAGACATGAGGATGACCATGCCGCAGACCATGAAGCATGAGATCGCCAGTATTTTGCGGATAGGGGGTGTGGACGGCTTCACTATTTTGAAGGCCAGTCCTTTGGCAATTCTGCTAACCACCACAATATCGCAGAACAGGGCAACGGCAAGTGCCGGGAGTAAGCCCACAGCCACATCCGTGAACAGCCTGCTGTTGAATCCGTTCGCTATAATCACATTGTAAAAAGACATAAAGACGACCATGCAAAAACACATCATACTGGTGAAAATTAAAGCTTCTTTTTTGTTGCTGCCCATGTTTCCGAACTCCCTTAAATGTAAGTTTGTCAAACTTCACTTATAGTAGCAGTGGGAGGGATTATTGTCAACCTAGTTGACAATTAGAACGGTATGATTGTCCGTCTGTGCTGGCCTTTCTTCCAACAAATTATGGATTAAGCCCGAAGCGGGTACCGTAACTGCATTTCTACAATGGAGGACTTGTAAATGAAGGAATATATGAGCGGGTTAAATCTGGTCGATATGATCAGCGAGAAGCATAAGGTGCTGCGGGATAAGGTGAACGAGATGAGCGGAGAGCCGCTGAATAAGACGGAGACGCATATTCTGGCGATGCTGGAGCAGCACGGCGTTCTGTCCATCTCGGAGATCAGCAGACTGATCAGCATTTCCCGCCAGGGGACACAAAAGACGATCAACAATCTGCTGGCCGAAGGTTATGTAGATACTGCTGCTAAGGAAGGCAACAGCCGGGACAAGCCAATCGTGCTCACTGCGAAGGGGACAGCGGCTTGCCGGAGTATGCTGGAGATCAAGCAGAATATTGAAGCCGAAATCACGGCCCGGATCGGTAAGGAGCAGGTGGAGCTGCTGCGGACGCTGCTAACACAGGACTGGCTCTAAGACATCCTGAAAATGGCTGAATATAGCAAAAAAAGCTGAAATAAGCAAACGGGACGGAGCGGAAAGCCTGCTTGGTCCTTTTTGCTGTGTCTTTCGGCGAATTACATTTATTATTCATGGTTTGGAGTTTGTCTAGGATATCTGCATATATACAGATGGTGATAAAAGAATTAATGTAGTATCGAACGGGCAGCAAAAATAGTGTCTGTATCCAGTTATAGGTCAGATTTTATTTGTGCACCAGGGGTAATATAACTTTAAAAAAGTCGGTGAGTGATGATGATGTCTTCGGTAAAAAGGTTCCTGATCGGACGGCCGCTGAAGTCCGATCAGCTGGGAGAACAGAAGCTTAATAAAACCAAGGCCCTGGCCATTTTGTCCTCGGATGCCTTGTCCTCTGTGGCCTATGGCCCGGAGCAGATTCTGCTGGTGCTGATCACGGTTAGCACAGCCGCATTCTGGTACTCCATTCCGATTGCAGGCGGGGTACTGGTGCTGCTGCTGGCCCTGATACTCTCCTATAGGCAAATCATCTTCGCCTATCCCCAGGGCGGCGGGGCTTATGTTGTATCCAAGGAGAATCTGGGCAAGTATCCGGGGCTGATTGCCGGGGGCTCCTTGCTTGTCGATTATATACTTACCGTAGCGGTGAGTGTCTCTGCGGGAACGGATGCGATCACTTCAGCTTTTCCGAGCCTGCATCCTTATAATGTGATCATTGCCATCATCTTCGTACTGCTGATCACGACACTCAATCTGCGCGGGGTCACCGAGTCGGCATCTTTCTTGGCTTATCCGGTCTATCTGTTCGTCCTGGCGATGTTCATTATGATCGGGCTGGGACTGTTCAACGTGCTGACCGGGAGAGTACCGGCAGAGCTTCATACCTCACTGGGAACACCGGTGGCCGGAATCAGCCTGTTCCTGCTGCTGCGGGCGTTCTCCTCGGGCAGCTCGGCGCTGACGGGGGTAGAGGCGATATCGAATGCGATCCCCAATTTCAAGGCGCCGGCACCGAATAATGCAGCCAAAACGTTGGCGGCGATGGGAATTCTGCTCGCGCTATTATTCTCAGGCATCGTCTTCCTGGCCTATTATTATGGCATCGCTCCGCGTGAAAAGGTTACGGTGGTCTCCGATATTGCCGAGCATGTCTTTGGCCGCAACTTCATGTATTATGTCGTGCAGGGAACAACGGCCCTAATTCTGGTTCTCGCGGCGAACACCGGATATTCCGCGTTTCCGCTGCTGGCTGTGAATCTGGCGAAGGATAAATTCATTCCCCGGATGTTCACCGTACGCGGAGACCGGCTGGGCTACTCGAACGGAATTCTCAGCCTGGGTATCTTGTCGATTATCCTGATTATTGCCTTTAAGGGGCGGACGGAGCATCTAATTCCGCTGTATGCAGTCGGGGTCTTCATCCCGTTCACCCTGTCGCAGACGGGCATGATCGTCAAATGGCTCCGGCACAAGCCGGAGGGCTGGCTGCCCAAGCTGATCATTAATGCAATTGGGGCGCTGATCAGCTTCATTGTTACAATGATGTTCTTCCTGACCAAATTCACGCAGGTCTGGCCGGTGCTGGTCTTCCTGCCGCTGATTATCCTGTTCTTCTACCGCATCTACAAGCATTATGAATCGGTCGCCGATCAATTGCGGGTAGCCACCTGCGGGGAGCCGCCGCTGGCGATTGAAGGAAATATCATCATCCTGCCGGTGGCCGGTATTACCCATGTGGTAGAGAATTCCTTGCGGTATGCCAAGTCGCTGGGCGCAGAACAGATTATTGCCGTCCACATCCCGTTCGAGCGGGAGGATGACGCTATTTTCGAAGAGAAGTGGAAGAAGTTTCATCCGGAGGTACGGCTGGTCACGCTGTATTCACCTTACCGCAGCATCATTCATCCTTTGAGCAAGTTCATTGATACGGTTCAGCGCAAGGCGAGCGAGTCGAATTATCAGGTGACCGTCATCGTTCCTCAATTCATACCGAAGAAGGGCTGGCATAACATTCTGCATAACCAGTCCAGTCTGCTGATCCGCGCGCATCTGCTGTACCGGCGCAATGTAATTATCACTACCGTCCCTTATCATTTGAAAAAATAACAAGATTATGCGCAGGGAAGCCTCCAGCTTACGGATATCCGCAGGCTGGGGGCTTTCTGTACCTCCCCGGCATGTGATAAGCTTGACTCCATAAGCGCAGATTCGCTTCTTCAAGGTTCGGTTAAGCTAGTAGCAACAGTCAGCGGATGGAGGGACAGAGGTTGAAGAAACGCAGGTTGAACGGTACTCGAATGAAGGCAATATTGATTATGCTTATGCTTGTCCTGCTGCTTACAGGCTGCGCGCAAGGCACGGCCCATGTAACCGTGAAGAAGGACGGCTCCCTTAATCTGGCCTTCAGTCTTATGCTGGATGCCCGGGCAGAGAAGCTGGTCAGCGGCAAGGTGGAGGATCTGCTCTCGGAGCGGCTGGCGGATGCCGGCATAGAGCTGAAGAAGACAGCAAGCGGCAAATCCACCGAATACCAATTTCAGAAATCCTACGCCTCCATGGAGGAATTGAAGAACAGCAGCAGCGGCTTCGATATTGCGGAGGCTGAGGTGGGACAGACGCACAGGTGGCTGTATACCAAATACGACGTGGTGGCCCAGCCTAAACTGACCGCTTACTCCGATGAGATTATTGACGGCCTTGGCAGCTTGAATGTCCCTAAGTCACTGGTGCGCCTGCTGATGGGCAGCTTCTCCGTGGATTTCAAATTAACGATTCCTTATGACCTATACGGTGAGAATAATGCGGCTGAACAGGACGGCAACACGCTGACCTGGCATGTATCGCTGGCAGATTCCGAGCCTATCCGGCTGGCAGTCTATGTACCGGATATCAGGAATATTGCGATTGCAGGGGGCGGCCTCCTGCTGATTATAGCTGTACTCATTACGTATTTTATCCGAAGAAAACAATCCCGCAGCAAGCCCAAAGCTCCGCCTGAAGGCCCTGCGATCAATCCGCCTCCCGGACAGCCCTAGGCTTCGTGTGGAAGCTGTCCCGGTACTGGCCGGGGGTCATCCCCTCCTGCTTGCGGAAGGAACGGATGAAATTCTGTGAATTGTTGTATCTCAGGCGGGAGGCGATATCCTTCACGGGCATATCGGTCTCCTCCAGCCATTTTTTGGCCATTTTGAACCGGTACATAGTCAGGTAATCACTGAAATAATACTGCGTTTCCTTGCGGAACACACTGCTGATGTAGTTGGCATTATAATGCAGCCGCGAAGCGCACTCCTCCAGCGTCAGATCCTGGTCGTACTCATGCTGGACGATATCGATCAGCTTCTCGGAGATATTATGATACTGGGCGTTCTGCCTGCTGTGGAAGATGACGATAACCGGCTGGATCACGATGGTCCAGAACCAGTCTTCAATCTCGGCCACGATATGCAGATCGGTCAGCTCCTCGAACAGGGAACCGCCCGCGTGGTAGATCTGATTCAGCGTAATTCCCGATTCCTGCATCATAATGAGCGTATTGTTCAGCAGCCGGGTCAGCGGAATCTGATATTCCTGCGGCGACAGTCCCAGCGCAAAAATACACTTGAACAGCTTATGCAGCAGCTCTTTCGCCTTATCGCTGTCCGCCAGCTTGATGGCGTCCATCAGGTCATTTTCCGTATGGGTCGGATAGTTCAGATTAAGATAATGCTTGCCGGAGTTAATATTCTCGTACTGGATAATGATACCTTTGCCCAGAGTAATCCGGTGCTTTAGTGCTTCCAGGCTCTCCCGGTAGGCAATGGACATTTTGTCAAACGAATGAAACGGCAGGCTCAGCCCAATGCTGACCTGCAGCTTCAGGACCTTGTTAATCTCCTGCTGGAGCTTCTCCGTAAGCGCGTAGAGCATCCGGTGAAAAGCTTCCGTACTCTCATCCTCACTGCCGATGACGACAGTCAGGGCATGGCCCATCATCACAGGGGTTAGCCTGTGCTGCGCAGAGACCAGCTCCTGAGTCATATTATGCGCTGCGAATAACAGCAGATTGAGATCCTTTTTCTCATAGCTGTTCTCTTCGGAGAAGTCGATGCTCAGCGTAATGACAGCCATCGTCTTCCATTCCTCGACTTGCTTGCCGTACCCGTATTGCTCCAGCTCCTCCATCAGCTCGCGTCTTCTCAGATTGCCTCCGAACGCCTGAATCAGAAAGAAGGTCCGCACCTGTCCGAGATGCTGGCTGACCTCCTTCTCCAGCTGTGACTTCGATTGGAACAGGGAATGCACCTGCTCGCCGATGAGCTGGAATTCATCCGTACGCCCTGCCCGCAGTCCGGGACGGCGCAGTCCAATCTGTGTGAGCAGCCGTTCAATAGGTGTATACATGCGCCTGGAGCCCAGCCACGCCAGCAGCACAGACAACAGCAGCATGAACGTGCAGACGAATACCGTGTAGGTGCCGATTTTGCCGGATTCGCGGGTCAGACTCTTGATGGAGGTGGCCGACAGATAGATCCAGCCGTTCAGCTGGGAACGCATATAGGTGATCGAGTAATCGGCTTCATTAAGCTTGCTCTTGAACTGTCCCGACGGCTCGGCGGCAGTGGCGATCTGCTCGAAGCCTGTGAATCCGGCCGCTGTGGCAGGCTCTCCGATCAGCTTGCGGTCCGGATGCAGCAGAATCCGCCCGCTTTTATCCAGCACCATAATACTGTCCAGCGGCTGCATATCAGGATTAATGAAGTCCTGAAGACTGCATGCCGGAATATTGGCCAGAGCCAGTCCGTATTTCTGCAGCTTGGTCGTCGGCAGCTTCTTAATCAGACTGATGCTGTACTTGCAGCCGGTCACGTTAATGCTCTCTTCACTGTAGAACAGGGAGGAGGGGTTCAGCACCCAGGAGGAGCTGCCTTCTACATTCAGCAGATTCGTGAGCTGCTCATAATTGCGGTATTCATTTAACCGGTAGAGCCCGGAATTCTTGATCATCCAGTTCTGGCGCTGATTGAGCAGGATGACATCCTCCAGCCGCGTGTCGAAGGACTGCATATTACGGATCTCATTGCGGATGTCGTTATATAAAATGAAATCGTTTTCATTTAGAGGGTTGTTCATCGCTTTCTTCAGCACCGAAGAGTTCACGACCTGGTTCAAGGTCTGGTTGACAGTATTCAGCTTATGTTCTACATTTGAGGTGATTTGTAAAATGAGTTCCTTTTTGCTTTCGTTAACATTTTTTTGAATTTCGCTGGAGGATGTGAAGTAGGAAAAAGAACCAATGAACAGCACCGGCAGGATGCTGATGGCGAACGCGAACATAGTTAATTTACTGAGAAAGCTAAGACGTTTCAACAGCGTTCAGCACCTTTGCATGAAATATGGAAATCACTGTCTTAAGTGTATGCATCACGAAGGATAATAACAATAATCATCTGGTACCGCAATAATCATTTTCTCTAATCATTCATACATAAGCTGCATTATTCAATAGATAGGCTTCTAAGGCAGATAAATATTACGCTTCAGGGGGTTATGGAATGTTCAACCGGTTAACGGGCAGGAAGAGAACTCTTGCAGGGTGCTTCATCCTGTTCTTATTGTTCATTATATTAAGCGCTTGCAGCGGGGATGAGTCTGGGCGTTCCGATTCAGCGGGGGCAGCGGCACCGATCTCGATTCTGGCACCGCTGCATTTTCCGCAGACGCCTTCAGCGGAGCTGATTGCCGAGATTGAGAGACTGACCGGGACTCAGCTCGATATTACCTGGGTGCCGGAAGGCGTCTACACGGACAAAATGAATACCGCACTGACCACCGGCTCCCTCGGCAAAGTAACGTTCGTGAAATTCACCGATTATAATCCGGTCAAGAATATGATCCGCTCGGGCGCTTTTTGGGAGATTGGTCCCTATCTGGCGGAATTTCCGAATCTCAGTCAATTGAATGCGGCGATTCTTAAGCAGACTTCGGTGGACGGGGGAATCTATGGTCTCTATACAGAAAGACCGGCTTCCCGGCAGGGCATTATTATCCGCAAGGACTGGCTGGAGAAGCTGCATCTCAGTCCACCCGGAACGCTGGAGGAACTCTATGAGGTGATGAAGCAGTTCACCACGAATGACCCGGACGGCAACGGCAAGGCAGACACCCTCGGACTGGTGGACCGTAACGATCTGGTGTACGGGGTATTCAAGACGTTAAGCTCCTATTTCGGCACGCCGAATAACTGGAAGATCGAGGATGGACAGTTCATCCCGGAATTCGCCACCCCTGAATATATGGACACGATGAACTTCATGCGCAAATTATACAAGGAAGGGATCATTAACCAGGATTTCGCCCTGACCAGCAAGGAAGTGCAGCGGGACAAATTCATCCGGGGAACGGCCGGGATCTTCATCGGGAGCATGACGGATGTGCAGCGGCTCTCCATTGAGGCCAAGGCGATCAACCCCAAAGCAGAGCTGACGCTGATTAACCGCATTAAGGGGCCGGATGGATATAAGGTATGGTCCATACCCAAGTATAACGGCTTGTACCTCTTTTCACGTAAAGCCATTGCTACCGAGCAGGAACTGAAGCAGGTGCTGGGATTCTTCGACCGCACGATGGATGAGGATGTAGCCAACCTGATGGCCTACGGCTTCGAGGGCCGCCACTATAAGCTGGACGGGGAAGGCAAAGTGATTCTTCCGGAAGAGACATCCCAGCTTCGGGTGTATGAGGTCAATCCGCTCAATTCCCTGATGATCGCCGATGTAGGCAATACCCATATCAAGGAGGTCGCACAAAAGGAGCAGCTCACCGCCCTGGCCGACCAGCTCAGCCGGGATAACGAGCAGTTTCTGGTCGATGACCCTACCGTCTCGCTAACCTCGCCGACCTATGACGAGAAGAACGCCGAGCTGTCCGCGATCATCGTGGATGCCACCTACAATTATATTCTCGGCAACATCGACGCCGCCGGCTTCGCCGGGGAGGTCGAGAAATGGCGGACCAGCGGCGGCAGCCTGATTATTCAGGAGTACGGGGAGGCGGGGGAGGAGTGAAGCTCTTACCCAGTATCGGATGAAATTGGACGGCAAGTTCCGAAAGAAATTAACCCTCATTAGCCAGTATAATATTTCTATAAAAAGTGCCTTGAAATGGAGTGGCCTATTGAATTTACAAATTGATTTGAAGCATCCAGATGAAATTCAAAAGTTTTTATGTATATTAAATGTTGGAATACTTGATGCCTTGCTTAATGGGGCATTAACACTTGAGGACGCATATGCGTATCTCTATCGTCCGTATGTAGCACAACTACTAGCACAAAATAATGCCAATAAGGAAGTAGTTAAATTGTTTGAAGAATGCTGTATGTTGGAGGATATACGGGATATAGTTCCTGAAAAACTGCAAGATACACTTAAGCTGAAAAAGCAAGAAACATTAAATTTACTTGAATACTTACTCAAAAGAGAAAAATTGGGGTATTAGCTCAATTATTTTGACGATTAGTTTGTTATTCAGAAAATTTATTTTATATAAAAAATTATCATTTCAATGTAAGAGACAATCCTGTAATGGGAAAATGTCTCTTTTTTTTATCAACATGAAGTGTTAACTAGAAGAAGGGGAAATATGGTTGATTAGTTTTCAGGCAATAGTGACTTATGCTGATTCGGAGACAAATTGGTGAAAAGAGTATCTACTATATTTTCTAAATACATCACATCATTTATTCGTATCTATATAAAAAAAATAGGTGCAATATTAATTATTTGGTGAATATATGAATTAAAGGTATTGTTCTGGTTCTCTAGTTTTTTTGAAAAAATAAAAGTTTTTTTGTTTGTCACACATTAAATGCAATACTCCAAAAAACGACATTAAACAACAAAATTTCCCTTTTACTATCGGGCGAATCTTAACGTATAATTTCCATACTTTGAGGTAGAGGAGGTCTTGAAGGGAGGAGTTATTTTAAATATCACTTAAAAAATATTGAAAAGGAAGTGCTATATCTTTGAAAAAGAAGTTGCTAATTATTTTGTTTTTATTTGGATTTTTGTTTAATTATAGTCTCAGTAGTTTTTTTGTTGTTAAGGCAGATGGTATTGAAGATGATGTTATTGGTACTTTTAAAATTATTGATGATAACAAATATAACCAAGGTGGGAACGGTCATGTTCCAAATGGTACAATTAAGACTGAATATGTAATTGTATCTTTAATAGCACACGGCAATCCTGGGAAGAAAACAATGGATGTAGGTATGATGGTTGATTTTTATACTTCAAAACCAACATATATTAATGTTACTATTACTCCTTCAAAAGGGACAACAGCAAATGGTGTTTTTGTCCCAATTGCTCCCATAAGTATTTCCCCTGATCCAAGGGTGGGAGCCATTCAAACTAAAAAAATTAAACTTGATAAAACTTGGTTCTGGAATTTTGATGTTTCCACTACATATCGCTTAGAGGGGGGATTTAATAAAAATGAGAAAAATCATGCTGGGCCTGTGCTGATTAATAGAATGGGAAGAGCTTATCCAAAACAGGTTGATCCAGGAACTAACCAATTGATAGCAATGCCTGTGAGCACCTTGTTAAGTAAAACATCAACAGCGGCTGCCACACAAATGCGATCTGATTTTGATAATAGAGTAAAAAAACCATATAGGACATGGTGGGAGCAAACATATGGCGGTGGACAGCCTCCAAATTACAGTAATAGTTTTTTTGGAGGACTTTTTAATTCTTTTAAATCACCTTGGGATGGTTGGGAAATACATCATATTGTACCTATAGAATTTGGTGGAACAAACGTTTATTCTAATTTAGTCCCTTTGCCTAAAACAAAGCATCAGGAATTCACAACCTGGTTTGCTGGATATTATGGGGTGAACAAATGATAAAAGGATACATTAACTTAGATGGAGAAATAATTCATACTGCTGATTATATTATAGCAGATCGTTTTTATGAAGATTATGCATTAGTACAGACTGAAAATGGTTTTAATCACTTAAATCTTCAGTTCTTAAGCCCTTATCAAAAATATAAATGGTTAACAAGATTTTATTCTGGATGGGCAGGGTTTGAAACTTTTGAAGGGCAAAAAGGTTTTTTGAATTATAACCATGAGCAAATGATCTTTCTAAAATATGATGGATTTTCAAGATTTTCAGATGAGGGCTTGGCCGTTTATTCTAAAGATGGATTGTATGGAATAATAAACAGTAATGGTGAAAAAATATTAAATCCTACCTACACACGTATTGATCCATTCTCTCAAGAGTTTGCTGTAGTGGAAGTAGACTCGAAGTGCGGGTATCTAAACAAAGAAGGAGAGATTGTACTTCCAGTTATTTGGGAGGCTGCCTTGTCTTTTGTAAACGGCTTGGCTTTAGTAATGCAACAAAATTATAAATTTGGTTGTATTAATTTAAGAGGTGAATTAGTCATTCCTGCAATATACAGTGAATTAGGTCAATATGCAGAAGATCGCTTGTTTTTTAAAAAGGGGAAAAAATACGGATTTTTAAATGGTAAGGGCGAGGTGATACTTCCTGCATTGTACGATGAAACTGACCAATTTTCTAATGGTTTAGCACCAGTTAAATTAAAAAATAAATGGGGAATTATCAATTTAAACGGTGATTTTGTCATTGAACCTAAATTTGACATGGCTACTAGATTTGTGAATGGTTACAGTCGTATAGTTTTTGATAATAAATTAGGGTTGTTAAAAGAAGATGGTGAAATAAAGAGCTACCCTCAATGTAGGTATGTAGATTATCCGTACAAAGGAATAATATCAGCTATATTAGAATAGGAGAGAAAGCATGAAAAAAATAATATCTATACTATTAACAATAGTTTTTGTTATTAATTTTATTCCACTTCAACGAATTCATGGAAATGAAGTTGAAAAAAAAAGGTATATTGTAAAGTATAAAGATGTTGAAGGTAATTCTGAAGTTTTAAAGGTGAGTGATTCAGTTTATGCAATGAATACATTCAGTCAACTGTCTGCTGCAACAGTTAGTACAAATGTTTATTCAGTTGATAAGCTTGCAGAAAATACTTACGTGTTAGAACTTTCTAATGAAGAATTATCTAATTTGTTAACTGAAGGTAATATTGAGTTTGTTGAACCGGATTCTTCAATGTCATTATCTGATGTTCATGAGGTTTCTCATAATCAATTATCTTGGGGATTAAAAGCAGTAGCTGGAAGTAGAACAAACTTAGGGACAAATCCAGGCAAAGGTATTAATGTCGCTATTCTCGATACAGGGGTATCTCCTCATGAAGAATATAGTATAATGGGAGGCGTTTCTTTCGTTGATGGAGAAATGGATTATCTTGATGGAAATGGTCATGGAACTCAGGTAACAGGTATTATAGCTGCTAAGCATGATGAAAAAGGCGTAGATGGCATGTCCCCACAATCAAACATCTATGCAGTAAAAGTTCTTAATACTTCTGGTGAAGGTTATTATAGTGATGTAATCAAAGGAATAGATTGGGCTATTGAAAATAAAATGAATATTATAACCATGAGTTTTGGAGGAAATGATTATAGCCAGTTATTACATAACACAATAAAAAAAGCAACTGATCAAGGGATTTTAGTGCTTGCATCTGCGGGGAATAATGGGCAGGGAAGTGAGACTGAGACATATCCTGCGCTATTTCCAGAGGTAATTAGCGTAGGTGCAGTGAATGAACAATTTTATAGACCTAATTTCTCAAGCACTGGAAGTCAGCTTGATCTGGTTGCTCCAGGAACGAATATTTACACAACTGATATAAACAATAAATTTAGCAGTAAATCAGGAACCTCAATGGCTGTTCCATTTGTTGCTGGTGCGGCCTCTGTACTTTGGTCTATTCATCCTGATTACTCTGCAGAAGACATTAAACATTTATTGTTATCAACAGCAACTCCTTTAGGAGAAACTCATGACTATGGCTCAGGAATAGTAAACCTTCTGAAGGCTTTAGGAATTTCAAATGATGCAATTAGTCCAGAGTTTCCAGTCCAAGAAGTTCCTATTGTTGATCCTGATCCGTCAACAGGTACTTATGGAGAAGTTGGAATTTCTTCGGTGAAAACTGGCGATGGGCAGATTATTATGGCTGGTGATGCAGTTTCTGTTTCTGTAAAATTATCAGCAAGCAAAGCCACAATATCTGTAGGTGTATTCGCCCCAGACGGCATAACAAAAATTGCTTCTAATTCATTTTACAATAAAAATGCAGGTGATATCGTTACATTCACTTGGAGTTCTTTAAAAACCAATGCAGTTGGAACTTATAAAATTAAATTTTATTATAACAACACTGATCCAGAAGATTTGTTTGCAATACATGTTACTCCGTACTTGCAAACGCCTACTGTTGTAAAAGGAACAGTGACTTCATCAAGCGCGGTTATTTCTTGGAATGCAGTTCCTAATGCTACTGGCTACCAAATAACATACTTCAATAAAGAGGTAACAGTTAGTTCTGGTCAAACTTCACTCACAATTACAGGATTAAATCCAAATACTATTTATACAGTTTATGTAAAGGCAAAAAACTCATCAAATCTATTTGGAAATTCAGGAAGTGTCGACATTTTAACTTTAAAGAATGAGAAGCCTAAGATTCCTGTTATAAGTGAAGCTGTACCAAGTGGAACAAAAATAGAATTAGCTTGGAGTAATGTAGATACAGCTATTAGCTATGATTTGTACTTAGACAACGTTTACCTAACAAATGTGAGAAATGTAACTAGATATACCTTTAACAATCTTCAAGTAGATCGTTCCTATGGTGTTGGAGTAGCCGCAAGGAATGAAACTGGAGCAAGCGACATTGCAACCAAAACTGTATTTACAAATGATGATTTTACTTCTGCAACAGTTTTATACTCCAGTATAAATTCCAGTATAGATAATATTACAGATATAGATTACTTCAAATTTGTTCCCCCAGCAAATGGGACTTATTATTTTGAAAGTAGTGCCAATTTTGATTTAGATGCTGATGTATACGATAAGAATTTTGAAATAATTAATTCTGGAACAGATATTAGTGCTTCAAATCTAAACTTTTATTTCGGACAAGAATTATTGGCAAATCAGGTATATTACTTAGTTGTTCATTCTGTGGGAAATAGCATGGGAAACTATAATATAACAGTTGCACCTCAAAGTGATGATTACATTGGAAATAACAATGTTATCTCAGTTGGATCATTGTCGGGTAAAATTAATTATCCAGAAGATACAGATACTTTTAAATTCATTCCAAATTCTAGTGGTGTTTATAGTTTTTCTTCTACTGGTAATTTGGATACTGAAGCAACATTGTTTAATTCTAGTTTTGTTGAATTAGCATCAAATGACGATGCTATTTTAGAATCCTCAGCAGGATTCAATATTGAATACAATTTGGTGGCGGGGCAAACATATTATCTATCAGTTGGTAGCCCCACTTTTGAAAGAGGAGAATATAATTTAATAACTGCTAAAGGTCCTAAGCCTGTTAGTGCACCCACCATAACTCTTTCTAAAGCAATAGAAAATAATATCTTTCTTGAGTGGAATGGGGACAATACCTCACAAATAAGTGGCTATAAGATTTTTAGAAATGGGATTGAAGTAGGAAATACAAGTTATACTAGTTTTTATGATGCAAATTTAGCAGAGAATCAGTCTTACAGTTACACCATACAAGCGTATTCAGGCAATAATGTATCCAGTATGAGTCTTCCTTTGAACGTAAAAACTGAATTCATAATTCCTACACCACTGGCACCTATTATTACACTAAGTAATACTCAATGGTCCAATAAAAATATAACGTTTAATATCAAGAAAGGAGAAGATATTGAACGGGATAGACTTTATTATAAAGTGGGTGAAGGGAATAGCTGGACTAGTTATTACGGTGGCGAGATAACTCTGAGCAATGAAGGAAGTTATAATCTTTATGCCAAAACGCTCAATGTTTTTGATTCAGCAAATTATACAGAGGCTTTAGTTAGAATTGATAAAACTGCACCTAATATTCCTTCGGATCTTAGTATTAATTTTAATACTTCAACAAATGGCTCATTATCTTGGACTTGTTCTGATAATGTGGGAATTGCCTACTATAATATTTACGTTACGGATGGAGGAGTGAAGAAACTAATTTCTTCAACAAGTAACACTACACTAACTATCACTGTTCCTTTAAGTGCAACTTCTTTAGCAGTTGAAGCGCATGATTTTGCAGAAAATATTTCAGAAGCGTCTATAGTTGCTCCAGACCGTATACCTCCAAGTGATCCATATATTTCCGGGTATGAAACTCTTAGTTTTAGCCAAACAAGATTCACCTTAAATGCTAGTGACAATGTTGCTATTAGTCACTATGAAGTTAATATTAATCAAGGGAAATTAAAGCAGGTATCTAAGGATACCTACATTATTACAAATACAGCGTCTAAACCGGATACTGGTTTGTTGACTTATGTATATGTGACTGCTGTTGATACTTCAGGAAATCGCTCCAATACAGTTACACTTAAAGTTTATGTTGGTGCAAAGGGAGGCATAACATAATAGTTGTATAAATTTAAAAGTCCTGAGAAACTCTCGGGACTTATTTTTTATGTTGTCCAATCAAAATAAGCAAAGACAAAAAAAATTATATCTATAAACGAGCAAAAATCCATATAAAAAATCCCCAATCTCATTTAGGCAACTCTGAATCGCTCACAGACTGTCTGAAACGGAATTTCTCTATGACGAAAAGAACGTCTCGACCCCGCCAGCTTCTCCAGCGAGGTGGAGAAATGGCACACCAGCGGTGGCAGTTTGATTATTCAGGGTTACGGGGAGGAGGAGGAGTGAGGGCGAACTGTGGTAAGATAATTTTATTTCATAATGGAGGACTGATTACACCTTGGCTATTACACTACATAAGATTACCGAAGAGCTTGAACATGAATGTACACAATTGAGCGTGAGTGCCGGGCAACTGGGCTTGGTGGCAAGTAATGCCGACTCTCTCGTACATGCGACCAATGAACCTACCTCTGTACCCTACGGTATTTTTAATGAGGAAGAGATGGTCGGATTTATCCTATTTGATAATGAAAGATATACGGACGGTTACTATTGGATTCTGAGATTCATGATTGACGGAAGATTTCAGGGCAAGGGGTATGGGAAAGCAGCAATTAAAGAGGTCATTAAGATGCTTATCAGCCGCGAGGACTGCACACAGATTAGGGTATCGCATGTTCCGCATAATCTAACGGCCAATAAGCTCTATAAGAGTGTAGGATTCATCGAGACTGGGGAGTTTGAAGACAACGGGGATATTATTTTGGGTTATACGATGTGAGCATTTTCTTAGACCTTGAGTGAATCCTCAAGGTCTTTTTTTGCGTCCGAAACTGTGCATTACTCTATTCATAAAAGTGAGGGGATGGCCATTATACCAATAGTGGCAATTATAATGCCAAATTATTAAAGTTAAGGAAAAATACATAAATTAGTGCTTGATTAATGAATCAGCAGTTGGTATATTTTGTGTAATGTAAAAGGAATTTTATTCTATAAATCACAAATTGAAGAGGAAGGGTGGTTAGGACTTGCAGGCAACGACTACGATTTTATCGGAACTGGAGGAGTATTTGCAGGAGAAGGGATTGTCGATTACGGAATTCGCCAAGCGTTCTAAGCTTCATTCGGGGACACTCAGCAATATCCTTCGTGGGCACCGGCCTATTGCGATGCAGCAGTTGGATCGGATTACCGAGGCCATGGGACAGGAGGAAGGGCACTTTTATGACTTGTATATCGATGACTATATTATCCGTGGCTCCTCAGACTGGAGAAGGATTGGACCGCTATTGCTCCGCTGTGCTGAACTGAACAAACTGGACAGTATTCAGCGCCTGGCCCGCCATATTATGGACAATCTGATGTACGCACCCTTGCTGTTTGAGACGGCGGAAGAATTATTTATGGCCGGGAAAAAGGAAGCTGCTGCTGCAATCTACGAGATTGTTGCTGAAGCCGAACGCTATCAGCATTCAGAACGGCTGGCGTTATGCCAGTTCAGGCTGTTTATTATTTCGCTCAGTGACGATCAGAACCGAAACCTGTGGGCTGCGAACCGGTTCGAGCCTTTTGTCGAACGGTTAGATGAAGTTGATCAGCTTGATGCACTCAAAGAGCTTGCCAATACATACCGCTCCCTACAGCGCTGGGACAAGGTTGAGGAATACGCCGCTAAGATGGGCCATAAGGCCAGAATTCAATATGACCTGAAGGTCCGGGACGAACACAGAGCATCGGAACCGGTCAAGCTTCCCGGCAGACCGCTGTTCTTTTACATTGCGTACAGTAATTTGCTGCGCGGAAATGTCTGCGATGAGCTGGGTGATTATGAGGGAGCTTTGGGTTTTATAAGAAGTTATGCTGATTTGAGCTGGGTTAGAGAGCAAGGAGATGAGGTCGAGCGTTGGAAAAGTTTGTTCATGGAGTGGTCCAAAGCTAATATTCTTTTGACAAAGCTGGTAAGTGGAGATTCCACTGTAATTGAGCAGTATTCTGCCTACCTTAATGCACATCAAGAGGAGAGAATTACCGGGTTGTTGTATATGCTTAAGGCTGCTAATAAATACAACTTTAATATCAACGCTATCTTACAACAATTTAAGCAGGACCTAGAGAAGAGTGTTATTGATCTGGTCCAGGTGAGATATTCGCGTAAATTAGTTCTAGACCGTCAAGCTAATTTACTGCTGGAACTGGCTAAGTACCTACTAGACAGAGGAGAATATCACAGCGGCCTAGAATTTCTAACGAAGTCGGTTCAGCAGTATCAGTTGATCAATGATGAGAAGCATAAGATTCTGGGCGTTCTGACCAACATCCTTAAGCAATCCAGAAGCAGTACTGGTTAACAGTTGAACAAGCTATTTCTCCTACAATCCTCAATCGAACCATTACCTCTACACTGCTGATCTTCATTCAAAAATTCATCCAATCACCGTTGTCGCCCACTCGCACCAGACTTCAAGCACACACCTGAACGATTTGCAGAAGTATCCTCATCTCCAGAATGAAGCTGTTGATGCAAAAGCAGCCCCGCCGCTTCAGCGGTGGGGCCTAGATATGGGACTAATCCGTGATACAGACGATGTATTCTCCGCGGCCCTTGCCTGATTTAATTACGCCCAGTTCTTTAAGTTTTGAAATATTCTTCGCAATACTTGAGGACGAGGCATCCAGTGTATTATCAAATAATTGTCTATGGAAAACTTCTCCATCCTCCATCCTGCTAATCCACTCAAACATCGTTTTGGCATGTCCTTTACCCAGCAATTCACGAGTATGTTTGATTTTATCGTAACGCTGCAGTTGTCTAAGAACCTTCGTAAGTGATGCGTTTACGCACTCCAGATAAAAAACAATGAATGGTTTTAAATTACCTTGTGTGGCCTCCATCAGCGTATCATAGTAATCTTCAATTCTTTTATCGAAGAATTCCTCAACACTAAATGCATCCTTAATGGTGGCTAAATCACTATGAATCAACCCGACCAAGGTAGAAAATGCACGAGCGGTTCTTCCATTACCGTCAGGAAAAGGATGGATGTAGCCAATTAAATGATGAGTTATTCCAGAAATGATGAGTGGATGGAGCTTTTTATTAAAATCAGCATTTGCAGTATCATACGGGTTACTGTATCCGGTTACGCTGGTATATAGCCAAGCGAAGTAAGCCTGCATGAGACGCGGGACCTCATTAAAGGCTGGCGGTTGATAACTGACATGTCCATCACCATCATGAAGAGCTACGGGAATATTTCTATATCCTTCGGGATAACCGGTCAATTCTTTCATTAAAATATATTGTATTTTCTTTAGTACAGACTCATCCATATCTGAAAAGTCAAGGGTTGGATTTAAGGTGTACAGGTACTCATAAGTTTCAAAAACGTTTTTAACTTCGATTTGAGCTTTTTGTTTAATCGTCATTGGATTTTTTTTGTAATTTTGATAAAGCTGTTCAACCTCTTTGAATTCCAGTTTATTCTGTTCGATTTTGGTAGTGAAATGTGCTGTCTTAACCAAAGAGTTACGTAAAATAGTGGGCGTTAAAGGATGGCTTTTTAAGCCGAGTCTTGCTAATGCACCTATATTCCTCTCCGCTTCTAAAATAAGCTGCTGAATCTCGTAATCAAAAGGATTTATGTTCGGCTGATACACTAACCTGTCTTTTGCGTTGTCGAAATGTTTATATGCAAATACGTAAGTCACTATTACACCACCTTTTACACTTTGATACTCAATAATATCAAGGGTTTAAAGCTAATTTTATTGTATTCGATTACATCTATTATGTACATGGTTTTATATTGTTAAACCAGTCTACACTAAGTCCCCGCCGCGCGAAGGCACTCTTTAGAACTATGCTGATTAGTACAAATATTTCTTCAAACGTTCCATTATCTTTATATCTGTTCAATGTTAATACTCTCATTCGATTGTAGCGGCTTGGGACGGGGATAAGCTTGTTGGTCTGGTAAATGCTCTGTCTGATGGTGTTTTAACAGTGTATTTCCATTATATGCTTATCAATCCCAGTTACCAGGGGAAAGGAGTAGGTAGAGAAATGATGACCACTATGCTCGATCGATATAAAGAATATAAAAATAAAGTGCTAATTTCTTATCCGAGTGCAGTGGAATTTTATTATAAGTGTGGATTTTCGAGTGAGCATGGAGCTACGCCTATGTTTATTTCAGAGTTGGTCTAATGCCGCACTTCTCCCGGGAATGATACGGGCCAGTCGATTATATATCGAATCCGGGGCAATCCGGTCTATGACCGGATTGTCCGTGAATAGATGGATGCCCCTTAAGGTAATAGTGCTTCCCGATCACCTGTAACTTCAATTAATAAGTTTGCCCCCAACTTGAACCCATGACGAAAGGCAGCTTCTACATGCATGTTGTTCACGCTGTCGCACAAGTCCAAATATTCCTCCAGCTCTCTAAACACTTCCTCGCCCAACCGTTCGCGCCATTGCTGTGTCTCTGCTGCTACCAGTTTGCATGCGGAACGATATTCTGGATGTGATGGCACAATGGTCTCACTGGGTTGAAGCTTCCCATGGTACAGGGCTTCTAAAATTGTTTTCATGTTTGTCCTCCCATTATGTTCATCGCATCGCTTGAATGAGCTTCCTGCACATGGTAGGATATTTATGCAGTCTGCTTATCCAAGCGGATGTGTGGTTAGGAAGCAGCGTGTTCTTCGTGGGACTTACGCTGCTTCCTTTTTTTATTTTTGGAGCTCGTCAAACACCTTTTCAATTCCTTTGCGGATAATATCGGAACGGGTCGTTTGGAGCTTCTCGGTGCAGGCATCAAGCTTGTTCAAAATCTCTTGATCGACACGTACCCGAATCAAATCGCTTTTGGGATTGTCAGATGGTGGACGCCCCATCTTTTTGGACGACATCGCCTCACCCCACTTTTTGTGTCCATAATAAGTATATTTGTGTGGCTACATAAAGTCAATGAGACCGTTCACGATTGATCTATCTTTTCAGCCGAAGAATGAAGCTAACGCTGATGGAAATACAAAACAAGTTAAGCATAGTGGTAAAGGGGAAGGAGTCGGTCAATGAGAGGTCAAGTCTATATGGAGTATAGTCGGTTAGGTTTCTTTGCTGTACAAACTGAAGAAAATTATTTCTCAATCATTGAGGTTCAAAGTAAACTCCCTTCCTTATTAAACAAATTAATTGGAGATCTTGATTCATTGGGTGAAAAAACACTATACAATGAAGCAACTCAAGAAGAAATAAACGTATCCATTGTATCTACTCAGTTAACCTTGGCTGAAGCGAAGAGTTATATAAAGAATGCTGTAAGAGGAAAATAGTTCTCCTGGAGATACGCTAAAATGTTGCAAATAATGCATCACTGAGTACCCATATCAGCTTACTACATAGGAATGTTGCACGAAATGCAGGAATTTTCTCTTTGGGCGGCATAGAAGAGAAGGAATGCTGCTTTTTCTGCAACATTTTTTAATTATGGTTAGTTTCATGAGAGGAATGTTGTAATTTGTGCAGGATTTTTGAGTAATAGCAGACTAATCAGCCTTCTCTTTCAACAAAGCCCCGCCGCGCGAAGCGGCGGGGCTATTCCCTTTGCCCCCCTTTTAAGGATATGCATTGAAAGGGCCCACTCCTGGAGCGGCAGAAAGGGACGGAGGGAGGTTTGGAACTGGAGGAGTGGGAGCGTCCGCCTTTAGGTTTGGATTTCTACCGCAACTAGCGGTCCAAATCAGGAAATCCAAACCTAACAGCGGCCGGAAGTCCAAAGCTCACGCAGTCCCGCCCGCCGTAGCTCCCATCCTGCCAGCGCAGTCCCGCTCCACCTCAGCCCCCCGCCCCCCGCCGCTGCAACGCA
Organism: Paenibacillus sp. FSL H3-0469; assembly: GCF_038051945.1. NCBI lineage: Bacteria > Bacillati > Bacillota > Bacilli > Caryophanales > Paenibacillaceae > Paenibacillus > Paenibacillus sp. FSL H3-0469. Next base: position 3,190,164 of record NZ_CP150302.1, on the reverse strand, counting down.
ATCCCGCCTATTGCTGCCCGACCACCGTTCCGACACACTAAGCTTTCAATGCCTATCCCCCCCATCACACGATAATCATTAACCCACACCCCCGCGCCCCGCCCGCTTTTATGAGCAAATGATTGTTTTCGTAATCCAGTGCAGAGCGTAATGTGAGGCTTGTAACCAATACAAGTTAAACGGAGGTCAAAAAGGAATGACGAAAAAATCCTTCACCCTGCTCCTAAGCTCGCTGCTGACACTCAGCATGTTGTCCGCTTGCGGCGGTAACAACAACAAAGAGGCGGCAGCTACGAAAGACCCGGGCGCCAGCACCGGGACCAACACAACCGCAACTACGGACCCGGCCACCGCAGAGCCTGAGAAGCCGACAGAGATCAAGATTATGCTACCGCTGAATACGACAGATACTCCACCGGATACGATCAAGAATGAAGTGGAGAAATTGACGAATACAAAGCTGACTTATCAGTTCTTCCCGGCTGACACGTATGAAGAGAAGCTGAACTCCTCGTTCGCCACCGGTTCCCTGCCGCAGGTGACGTACCTGAAGAACCAGACGACCTTCCTGCAGATGAAGGAAGCGATCAAGGACGGACAGTTCTGGGAGATCGGGCCGCTGCTCAGCGAATTCCCGAACCTGAACAAGCTGAAGCCGGAGATCCTGAATAACACCAAGGTAGACGGCAAGCTGTATACCCTGTACATCGGCCGTCCGCTGGCACGTCAGGGCATCATCTACCGCAAGGACTGGGCGGATAAGCTGGGTCTGAAAGCACCGGCCAATACCGAGGAGCTGTTCGCCATGGCCCAAGCCTTCACCGAGAAGGACCCGGACGGCAACGGGAAAAAGGATACCATCGGCGTTGTAGACCGCAATGAGCTGGTGTACGGTGCGTTCAAGACGGTCTCCTCCTGGTTCGGCACGCCGAACAACTGGGCCGAGAAGGACGGCCAGCTTGCGCCGGAGTTCACTTTTCCGCAATACATCGACACGATGGATTTCTTCCGGAAGCTGCGTGAAGGCGGTTATATGAACCAGGACTTCGCGGCAACCAGTAAGACGGATGCGGTCAATATGTTCACCAGCGGCAAGGCCGGGCTGTATATCGGCGGCTCGATGCAGGACATCGATTCCCTGAACAAGGACTTGATCAAGAACGTGCCGGATGCCGTACTGGATACGCATAGCATGGTGGCTGGACCTGACGGCAAATTCGCCCAGTGGATGATTCCCGGCTATAACAACGTAGTGCTGTTCCCGAAATCGGCAGTCAAGGATGAGGCGGAACTGAAGAAGATTCTGAAGTTCTTCGACGCGATGATGACCCCTGAGGTAGCCAATCTGATGTACTGGGGTATTGAAGGCACACACTACACCGTCGTGGACGGCAAGGCCAAAGCGACCGACAATAAAGAGCTGATCGAACGTGAGGTCAAAGGCTTCAAGGACAGCGTCATCGGCGAATATGAAACGAACGGCATGTACCAGAGCTTGAACGTGCTGCCGGGCCGGATTCATGCGGAGGAGCTGGTACTGGAGAACGTGAAATACGGGGTCGCAGATCCTACGGCGGCGCTCGACTCGGCAACCTATACGTCTAAGGGCGTAGAGCTTCAGCAGATTATTGCGGATGCGACTTACAAGTACATGTATGGTCAGCTGGATAAGGCCGGATTCGAGAAGGAAGTGGAGAACTGGAAGAGCCGGGGCGGGGCGAAGATCATCGAAGAATATAATGCCGCGTATAAAAAATAAGCACAGCACAGCCGCTATAGCAGCGGACTGAACAGGAAGTGGGCTGCCCCGGGTTAGCGCTCCGGCAGCCTTTTTTCAACCAGCGAATAATTTACAGAGAAAGGAAGAGAATCATGCAGGAAGTAACCGCCCCGCCCCGCGTAGTTCCCGAACCCATGCCGAAGAAATATAAGAGCAGCAGTGAGCTGAAGAAGCGGCTGTGGCGTAACAAATTGCTCTATGTCATGCTGATCCCCGGCGTGCTGTATTTCATTATCTTCAAATATTTGCCGATGTACGGACTGATTATTTCCTTCCAGGATTACAAGCCTTACCAAGGAATTACCGGCAGCGAATGGGTGGGCATGAAGCATTTCAGCCGGCTGTTCACCGAGCCTGATTTCCTGAACATTTTGGCGAATACGCTGATTCTGTTCGGTATGAATATTCTGATTTATTTTCCGATTCCGATTATTCTGGCCCTGATGCTTAATGAACTCAGAGGCACCTTCTTCAAAAGATTCTTCCAGACCCTGGTGTATCTGCCGCACTTCATGTCTTGGGTTATCGTCGTCTCGATCTCCTTCGTCATGGTGACGATGGACGGGGGGATTATCAACGAGCTGCTGGCTTACTTCGGATTCGCCAAGATCAATTTCCTGCTGAGTCCGGGCTGGTTCCGGCCGATGTATATCCTTCAGGTCATCTGGCGGGAAGCAGGCTGGGGCACGATTATCTATCTGGCTTCCATTGCGGCTATTGATCCGGGGCTCTATGAAGCTTCGCGTATGGACGGAGCCGGACGGCTCAGACAGGTCTGGCATATTACGCTTCCGGCCATCCGGGGAGTAATTATTACCCTGTTTATTCTGAAAATCGGTTCCGTTCTCGACCTGGGCTTCGAGCATGTCTACCTGCTGCTCAACTCCATGAACCGCGAGGTTGCGGAAATTATCGATACGTATGTCTACACCGCCGGTCTGCGGCAAGGGCAGTTCAGCTACAGTACAGCCATCGGCTTCTTCAAGTCGATTGTGGGCCTGATTATGGTCATGACCGTCAACAAGGTGTCCAAGAAAATAGGAGAAGAAGGCGTTTATTAAAATGCCGCAGGAGGAATTCAAATGGTAGAAGACCGCACATTCAGCGGCAGACTATTCTCTGCCGTCAACTTTATACTGCTCGCCCTGATCGCGCTGGTAACGGTGCTGCCGTTCGTCCACGTGGTGGCAGGCTCCTTCACAACAAGTGCTGAGCTGGCTGCCAACAAGTTTGTGCTGATTCCGAAGGTGTGGAGCCTGGAGGCGTATAAATTTATTTTCTCCACGAACACGATCTTCAGAGCCTTGGGGGTATCGATTGGAGTCACATTGATAGGCACGCTGTTCAGTATGTTCATCACGGCGCTGATGGCCTACGGTCTCTCCCGCAAGGATCTGGACGGCCGCCGGGTGTTCAACTTCCTGGTGGTGTTCACGATGCTGTTCCACGGGGGAATGATTCCTACGTTCCTTGTAGTGAAGGAGCTGGGGCTGATCGATTCGTATGCGGCGCTGATTCTTCCGTCTGCGATCAGTGCGTTCAATATGATTATCCTTAAGAACTTTTTCCAGAACATTCCTGAGGGGCTGGAGGAATCGGCCAAGATTGACGGCTGCAATGACTTCGGAATTCTGTTCAAAATCGTACTGCCGCTGTCGCTGCCGGCGATCGCCACGATCTCTCTGTTCTACGCCGTGACGTACTGGAACACTTATATGAGCGCCATTCTCTATCTGGATAACAGCGCCAAATGGCCGATTCAGGTCCTGCTGCGGCAGATTGTCGTGCTGGCTAGCGGGATGGATCACAGTGCGACACTGGACGGTACGGTTCCGCCGCCGGATCAGACGATCAAGATGGCCGTTATCGTGGTCGCTACGCTGCCGATTCTGATGGTGTATCCGTTCCTGCAGAAGCATTTTGCCAAGGGTGCGATGCTGGGCTCGATGAAGGGCTGATGCTGACGGGGGAATCGCTGATGCTAAGCGAAGACCGGACATTCTGAATTATTGAAAGGGGAATAACGATGATTGGCAGTCTGCCGCAAACACCGATCGAATGGGCGCAAAAGGCCTGTGATTCACTGATGGATACGTATGAGGCGGGAGAGCTCCCGCCTGCGCACCGCTGGCATTATCATCAGGGCGTGTTCCTGTGCGGAATGGAGCTGCTGTGGAAGACGCTCCGGGAGGATCGTTATATCGATTATATTAAGCAGTATGTGGATGATCTGGTGGATGAGCAGGGGAACTTCGACTTTGCCCGGGATGAGCTGGATGCCGTACAGGCGGGGCTGCTGCTCTTCACGCTGTATGAACGGACCGGCAAGCGGAAATACCGGGAGGCGGCAGTCAAGCTTCGCCATTTGCTGCTGACACTGAACCGCACCTCCGAGGGCGGATACTGGCATAAGGACAAATATCCGAACCAGATGTGGCTGGACGGGCTGTACATGGCCGGGGTGTTCTCGCTGAAGTACGCGAATACTTATAGAGACGATGGCTTGCGGGCCGAGGTCCTGCACCAGGAGCGGCTGATGCGCAAATATATGAAGGACGAGGCGACCGGCCTGCTCTACCATGCCTGGGATGAGAGCCGCCGCATGCCATGGGCGAATCCCGCCACCGGCTGCTCGCCGGAGTTCTGGAGCCGTTCGCTTGGCTGGTACGGACTTGCCGTCTCGCAGTTCCTGGATGAACTGCCGGAGACTGATCCGGGCCGGGCGGAGCTTGCTGCCGAGCTGAGCGGATTCGTACAGGCGTTAATCCGCTATCAGGACCCGCAGAGCGGCCTGTGGTATCAGGTCGTGGATAAGGGACATGAGCCCGACAACTGGCTGGAGACCTCCGGCTCCTGTCTGTTCGTCTACACGATTGCCAGAGCAGTGAAGCTGGGTATCCTTCCGGCTGAAGTTATGAATGAAGCGGCGGAAGCAGCGCGTAAAGGCTACGAAGGCTTAATTCAGGTGCTCCAGTGGGATGAGCAGGGCCGGCTGCTGCTGCCGGATATCTGCATCGGAACCTCGGCGGGAGATTACCGGAACTATGTTACCCGCCCGAAGGCCAGCAATGATCTGCACGGCGTGGGAGCGCTGGTAATGGCCTGTGTGGAGATGCAGGATTTGTATAAGGCATAAGCAGAGTGGAGTTGGAAGCTGCCGGTTCAGGCATTGGCGCAATAGAGCTGGAGCTGCATAGACCGGCAGCGGATGAGAGGAGGAGGCAGACAGTGTATAACATAGTGGATTACGGAGCGCAGCGGGACAGCGGAGTATCGGCAACGCAAGCGATTGCGGATGCTATTGCAGCGGCGGACCGTGACGGCGGAGGTACAGTGTATATTCCGGCTGGCACTTTCCTGACCGGAGCGGTGCGCCTTCGTAGTAACATTGAGCTGCATGTAAGTCCCGGTGCGGTATTGTCCTTCAGTACCGATCCGGCGGATTATACTGTCGTGGAATCACGGTGGGAAGGGGTCAAGCAGGAAGTCCATATGCCCTGCATCTACGGGGCGGGCCTGAGGAATGTCTCGATTACCGGGAGCGGAACCATTGACGGGAATGGAGAACCCTGGTGGGAGAAGCACCGGAGCCGCCCGGAAGAGCTGGAGTATCCGCGCCCGAGACTGATTGGCTTCGACGATTGCAGCCGCGTGACTCTCCGCGATCTGACGCTGGTGAATTCCCCAAGCTGGACGGTGAATCCGATCCATTGCAGCAATGTGATGATTGATAATCTATCGATCCTGAATCCGGCCGATTCACCGAATACGGATGGCATCAATCCCGAGTCGTGCCGGGATGTGCGCATCAGTAACTGTCATATCGATGTCGGCGATGATTGCATTGCCATCAAGGCCGGGACGGAGGATACCCGGGAGCGGATTCCCTGCGAGAATATCACGATTACGAACTGCGTGATGGTTCACGGCCATGGCGCGGTGGTGCTGGGCAGTGAGATGAGCGGCGATATCCGCAATGTGACAATCAGCAATTGTGTGTTCAAGCAGACGGACCGAGGCATCCGCATGAAGTCACGGCGCGGGCGGGGCGGGATTATTGAGGATATCCGGATCAGCAATATTGTGATGGAGGATGTCATCTGTCCCTTCACGCTGAATCTCTATTACTTCTGCGGCCCACGGGGCAAAGAGAAATATGTCTGGGACAAGAATCCTTATCCGGTAACGGAGGAGACGCCGCAGTTCCGGCGGATTCATTACGCCAACATTACCGCCCGCAATGTCCATGCGGCGGCGGGATTCCTGTACGGGCTGGCGGAGCAGGCCGTCTCGGAAATCACCTTCACCAACATCGATATCTCGATGGCGGAGCATGCGGTGCCCGGCCAGCCGGACATGATGGCAGGGCTTGAGGACATGCAGCGCCGTGGCTTCTTCCTCGGCAATGTCCGCGAGGTGCAGTTCCAGCAGGTCACTATTGAGAACCACGACGGCCCGGCCTTCTATGTGGAGAATGGGGAAGAAGTGGAGTTCCTGCACTGCCGCTCCAGGAACACGGCCAAGCCGGAGAAGCTGGTGGAGCAGGTTAGGGTGGTGCTGGCGGAAAAATAAAGCCTTGGGGCTGGTGAGATCCGGCGAGACCAGGTGAGAGCTGGCGAGATCAAGAGGAGTCATTCCGCTAGGCGTTCGAATAGAAGTTGGAATTGAAAGAGCCTGGTCCTGTTGGGGACCGGGCTCTTTGTGAGAAATCCGGCAGGTGCTGGTGTGGACAGGCTTGAAATTGAATGATAAAAGTGTTATTAATTGTGCTAAGTTTAGAGTGAGAGAGGTAAGCGTATTTGAATAGTACGCACTTTGAACTCATATAAGCACTTAAAAGTAATCATGATTAAGGCTTATAAATTTTGTTCTATTTAACTTGGATTTTCAAGGCATAAACAGCAGTACCTTTCTTCCAGGTGGCCATTACCCCGTAGATATAGGTGCCGGCACTACCCGGTACATTGAATTGATTCAAGTCAGTAACATCTTTGAATTTATACTTACTAAAGTGTTCTCTTACAAGCATTGAATCCGGCGATATATCGAATTTGATTTGAATTTCAGCTCCAGCAGGAATAATTTCCGCTTCTTTCTCCTCCATAGCTTCCCATGGACCACCGTATAATTCTTTGGCACCCCAACTATATGTACTAATCTCCACAGGAACAACTTCACCGGTATCCAAAGTAGCGCTCATTTCGGGTAAAGGCATAGAGCTAAGCTTACTACACCCAGTGATCATCACTATAAGTATTAGTGCTAATAATAACATTCCTATCCTGTTCATAGGAACCTCCTTTTGCGGAAGACTATGTAGCAGGTATTCTATACTATGATTGTAAAAAACAAATAAAGGAGATAGTTGTATTCCATACATTTAAAAACAGTGAAAAGGAAGGTTTCCCGCTTCTAACTGTAGTTTGTACAACTAAATTCGCCCAAATGGGGGAGGAGTCCGGTATCGGTGGAATTTAGGTGTACGAAATACAACTAACCGTATCATCGCGGGAATATCAGGTGATTTAGATGTACAAAGTACAATTAAGTCCTAAATTAAGTCCTCCACTTGTACATTAAATCTGGTACGGAACCCCGCCAGTATGCGATTAGTTACAGTATTCGCTACATCCGCCGCAGCAGATCCTTCGGCTTCAACCCGTTCTTCCGGGCCGTCCCGTGCCAGAAGAAGTGCGTGGCATTGAATTTCCAAGCGAAGCGCGGGAAGTTGGGGTTGATCAACAGAGATTCCCCGGAATTCCGGGACTGGATGTTCCCGGCCAGGCTGTGCATGGCGCGGCCCAGATTCTTCAGCGGGCCCCGGCCAAGCGGTACCTTCCCCAGAGAACCCAGCATTTCACCGGCGCCGTGGCCGATGCCTTGCCCGAAGTGAACACCGGCACGCGTGCACCAGTGTCTGAGGATATCCAGCACTATCTGGTTCTGCTCCCCCTCATAAAAGCCGTTGTTAATCAGTGCGTAGACGTATATCTCCCGTTCGCGCTCTGCCTTTAGGTATCCTTCGAGGGTAACCAGGAGCTGGAACAGATGCGAGGGGATACCGTCATTATAGAGCGGGAAGGCCAGGACCAGCACATCCATGCGGCATAGCTCACTGTACTGTTCAGGAGTGAGCGGTCTTTTATTCGGAGTATAGGCGTGCAGTTCGTTCCCGTCCGCAATCAGCGGCTCCAGCATCCCCAGCAGAAGGCCTGAGTTGCTGCCGGCAGGCTTGGGGCTGCCGTTAATCATGGCAATGTTCATTGCAGGACCTCCTTAATGCTCTGCGGACTGGTATGGAAAAATACGTTGTTGCCTGCCGAATACAGATTCATGCTATTAGCTGCAACGAGCCTTCTCGCTGTATCCTGCTCAGCCTCCGTAATATCGTTGCCGTAGAAATGTACCGAGAGTGTGAACTGGTGATCATAGCGGCTGCGGTGACGGGTGGCTCCATCTTTGGTTACAAAATAGGGAAGGACGTAGGAAATGCTCCGGTTCAGCACATTCAGCACAAAGGGGCTATAGCTGCCGTACATACATTTACTGATGATCGTAAGTTCATCACTGCGCGAGAACAGCTCGCCCAGATTGTCGTAGCCATCTCTCTTAATGACGCATGTCCCGGGAGTCCGGGTCCAGCAGCCGAAGCAGCCCATGCATGAATGAATTGCACCGCTATCCGAGATGACCGTTACTTCCTCTTGTGCCATATCCCCCAGCCAGCCCTTGAATTCTTGCTCCTGCAGATCGTGTATGATCGTTCTCAAGATTCCATCTCCCTAAAAAATAGATTTAAGCTCCAGCAGATCGCGCCAGTTGCCCGAATACTTAACCCCGTTATTGGTCAGCAATGCCGTAATTCCATGCACCATGGACCAGAGTGTGATTAGCTGAGGGGTGAACTCGGTCTCCGGCAGACCGTTGCTGCGGAACACTTCAAAGGCTGTAGTCCTGAACAGGACGAATGGCGGATAACTGTCAGTATCATAATTGTCCAGATCAATGGTTATGCCGGAATGGTAGAACAGAAACTGGAAATACTGTGGATGCTCTACGAAAAAATCAATATAGGCCTGCCCAAGCCGGGAGACCGCTTCAAACTTACCTTCCTGGCCTTGGATGGAGATACGCAGCGAATCCATAAATTGCCCGGTAACATGTTCCCCCATGGCAGCTACCAGTTCATCTATATTTTTGAAATGGCTGTAGGGGGCAGTGTGGCTGACTTCACATTCGGCGGCAACCTTCCGCAGGGAAAAGCTGCTGATGCCGTCCGAGTTAATTAGCTTGATACCCGCTTCTATAAGCTGATTGCGCAGATTGCCGTGATGGTAGGGTTTATCCTTCAAAGGTTCTGTTCTTCCTTTCATTCTTGACTGATATCTTAACGACGTAAAGATTGTAGCATGCGTTTGTGATCTTTACAATGTTAAGATGTGATTGCCGCAAGGCGATTCCGGGTATACATTTTGCAAAATAGTCAGGAGCAGGTTATAATTAGTACCAAGTACTAATATCAGATACTAATAAATCAAAAGCTGAGGTGGATCATATGACAGGTGCAAAAATAACAGCGATCGGCTCTTACGTGCCGGCCCGCAGACTTACGAATCAGGATCTGGAGCAGATGGTGGATACTAATGATGAGTGGATTGTGCAGCGGACCGGGATCCGGGAGCGCAGAATCAGCCGCGAGGATGAATATACCAGTGATCTGTGTGCAGCCGCCGCCTTGGACATGATGAAGCGATATGGTAAAAGCGTACAGGATGTCGATATGGTGCTTGTGGCGACCAGTACCCCTGATTTTTCTTTTCCATCTGTGGCCTCGATTGTACAAAATACCCTTGGCATTCCGCTGACTGCGGGAGCGATAGATCTGAGCGCTGCCTGCGCCGGATTCGTGTATGCTCTGCATACGGCTCATGCGCTGGTGTCTTCGGGACTGCATCATAAGGTGCTGGTCATTGGTGCCGATACGCTGTCCAAGATCACAGATTATACGGACCGCAGTACCTGTATTCTGTTCGGGGATGGTGCAGGGGCTGTGCTGGTGGAGAGCGGCGGGGCGAAGGATGACTTCATGGGATACCACCTCGGCAGTGACGGAAGCGGAGCGCAGCATGTCTACCGCACAGGGCTGGCTGAGAAGGTGAACGGAGTGGAACTCTCCGCGACAGGGCTGCTGGTGCAGAATGGCCGGGAAGTGTTCAAGTGGGCGGTCCGTACGGTTCCGCAGGGAGTACAGCAGGTGCTGAAGAACGCCGGAGCAGGTCTTGCGGAAGTAGACTGGTTCATCCCGCACAGCGCCAATCTGCGGATGATTGAACCCATCTGTGAACGGCTGAATTATCCGCTGGAGCAGGCACTATACAGTCTAGAAGCCTTCGGCAATACCTCGGCGGCCAGTATTCCGCTTGCGCTTGATCTGGGTATCCGCGAAGGGAAGGTGCGCAGCGGCCAGCAGGTGCTGTTGTACGGATTCGGTGCGGGTCTTAGTCATGCAGGTCAACTGGTCAGGCTGTCGCTGGACCCTCAGGTAGCTGAGCCTGCCTCGCTGTGATGGATTGAGGCTAAAGAAGCAAGGACAGGCCAATGTGGGGGCCAAGCCGAAAAATGGTCCCCAAAATCAGAAAAACGGTGCCTTGAAGCAGCCCGCTAAATGAGCGATTATAGTATCGAAAGCGTTTTCGGGTGGGTGCATAGTGCAGCCAAGCGAAGTTCTGAGCTGGAGGGGAGGGATCGCAGGGCAGGTCCGGAGAGGCAGAAGTTCATCATTACGGCGATCCGGTGGTATAGGCGTTCAGTGGTTCAATTGTTTCAGCCCGCTGCCGCAGGATTCACGGACGATCAGCGCCGGTTCAACGACAAACGAGCCGCCTTCAGACTGGTTATTGATGAGATCGAACAGCATATGGGCGGCGAGCACACCCAGGCGTTCCTTGTTCTGGCGGATGGTAGTCAGCGTAGGGCTGGTATACTTGCAGGCCTCGATATCGTCACAGCCGATGATAGCCACATCCTCGGGAACACGCAGACCCTGCTCCTTCAAGGCGCGGACAGCGCCGAGGGCGAGGAGATCGGAGGCGGCGAAGACCGCTTTTGGCAAATCTCCCAATGCAATTAACGAATTCATTGCCGCATAACCGCTGGGCTCAAAGAAATCGTTGCCATGCACGAACCAGTTAGGATTCATGACCAGGCCGAAGCCGGCAATGGCTCTGACATACCCTGCTTCCCGCAGGTTAGAGATGTCTGAATCCGCTGTACTGCCTATGAAGCCAAGCTCCCGGTGTCCGAGCAGGTAGAAGTGCTCCACCACCTTGGAGGCAATCTGGTAATTGTCTGACATGACATAGCCGGACTTCTTGCCGGTCAGCTCCAGGTCTACCCCGATGCAGGGAATAGGGCTCCGGTCCAGCTCCTGTATGGCAGGCTCCATCTGCTCTCCCGAGATAATGACACAGCCGTCCACATGGAAATGCAGGCAACGCGAGTAATAATCACCGCTGTTAATGAACTTCTCATTCGAGAAGAAGATCAGGTCGTACCCCAGCACCCCCATCTGCTTCTTGAACGAATTCAGCACCTCTACAAAAAAAGGATGGGTAAATTCCACATTCAGCTCACCGGCAAAAATAACCCCGATCAGATTCGACTTCTTGGTAGCCAGCGTCTTGGCGGAGCTTGAGGGGGTATATCCGGTTTGTTCGATGATTTCAAGCACTCTTCGTTTCGTTTTTTCGGAAACATCGCTGTAATTATTCATGATTTTGGACACAGTCGATACAGAGACCCCGGCCATTTCAGCAATTTTTTTGATATTCATTTGCATGGCTATGCTCACCCCCGCTTCATAGTTATAACAGGGCCAAAAGACGGGTATGCCAGGGTTTCTCAAGGCTACTGACCGTTCACTTGGACACTCTCTGCTGTCAAACAGCAGTCCTTTCTAGAGTCTATTCAACTTGCCGAAACAAGTCAAAGGTTAATTGCATTCAGAGGAATGGCATGGAGATAATCGAAACCGATTTCGGTCCGGAGCTCGAAGATAACAGGAGAGTAACGGGACGATGTTAATGCGCTAAGTTAAGACTCTAATTCAGAGGAGGTTTACACGGAATGAAAAAGAATATACCGGCGTTGTTAGCAGCCGCTGTAATGGTTACCGGACTTCTATCGCCGCTGGGGAGCGGCGGGGCTGAGGCGAAGTCTGCTCTGAGCAGGCTGACAGCACCTTCGGAGACAACGGCCGCCTTGCAGGGCGGAAGCTTAGGTGCCAGTGATTTGAAAGCGTTTACCGATGTAAAAGAGGGCAGCTGGGCGGCTCAAGCTGTGATGCGCTGGAGCCGTAGCGGGGTGATCTCCGGCTACGGAGATGGCAGCTTCAGGCCGGAGCAGCAGGTAACCCGGGCAGAATTTACGGCAATCGTCAACCGAATCTTCGGCTATAAGGACTTGGCGGCTGTGCTTCCGGCAGATGTCCCGGCGGGGGCCTGGTATAAGAACGATATTGCCAAAGCGGTAGCAGCAGGGTATCTCCTTGCAGACGCAGATCAGCGAATTGAACCTGCGGCTCCGCTGAAGCGCGGGGAGGCGGTCCTTGCCCTGCAGCGGATACTGAGGCTGGAGACAGAACGTCAAGCGAAGGGCATGTATAGCGACCTGGCGGGAGCCGGCAGCGCAGTAAGCGCAGCGGCGGATGCTTTTACGGCAGCAGGTTATATGCAGGGCTATGCCGGAGGCTTATTCAAGCCGGACGGGAGGATCACCCGGGCCGAGCTGGCGAAGCTGGCGGATTCACTGGTGCCGGAGCTGCGCTCCGCAGCCGGGGAAGTGAAGCTGGGCAAGGTGAAGGGCAATGTGGTGCTGAGCCATGAGGATATTACACTTAGCGACAGCATTATTGAAGGGAATCTCTATCTTACCGAGGGGATCGGGGAGGGAGAGCTCCGGCTGGAGGGAGTGCAGGTGAAGGGCACCACCTATATCCGCGGCGGCGGTGAACATAGCGTGAGCCTGGTGAACAGTACTCTTGGGCCTGTTCAGGTGGCGAAGCCGAAGGGCAGCGTCCGCATCGTTGCCAGCGGAACGACAACCACTGGAACAGTGTACCTTGATTCCGGTGCTATTCTGGAAGAAGGCGCGCTTACCGGGGAGGGCTTCGCCAATGTTGTACTCCCGGCAGGGGAGAGGGCGGTCACTCTTATTGGCAATTATGGGGTTGTATCCACCGCTGATGCTGCCGGAGGCAACCTTACGCTGAGCTTGTCAGGCAAGCTATCCAAGCTGATCTGGGGCACGCCCGGCAAGCTGGTGCTGATGAATCAAGCGCAGGTGGCGGAGTTGCTTCTTACAGCTGGTGCCCGGGGCACTACGATTACGGGCAGCGGCAGCTTCGGCACCGTGCTGAATCAGGCCGAGGCTGTAACAGCCGGCGGCATCGTGCTCAAGCCGGGCAGCCGCAGCAATCTGAATCTGGCCTCGCCGCAGGCCAGCCAGCCGCCTGTTGCTGCGGGGGGCGGAGAGACGGCGACAGCTACACCGGCTGTCACGGCAACGCCGGAGCCGACGCCAACACCAACGCCAGAGGTTACGCCTGAGTCAACGCCAACACCAACACCAGTGGTTACGCCGGAGCCAACGCCAACACCGACCCCAGTGGTTACGCCGGAGCCAACGCCAACACTGAGTCCGACGCCGACACCAGTGGTTACGCCGGAGCCAACGCCAACACCGACCCCAGTGGTTACGCCGGAGCCAACGCCAACACCGAGTCCGACGCCGACCCCAGCGCCGACCAGTGATCCGTGGAGTCTGGTGTGGAATGATGAATTCGATGACAATGTCATTGATCCGGCGAAGTGGACCTATGATCTCGGAGATGGCACCGTTGTCGGGAATCCGGGCTGGGGCAATAATGAGCTGGAGTATTACACAAATGATCCGAAGAATGTGAAGGAGCAAGACGGCAAGCTGGTCATTACCGCACATAAAGAGGCAAAGGGCGGGAAGCCGTACACTTCTACCAGAATCAAGACCAATGGATTGTACAGCAAAATGTACGGCAAATTCGAAATTCGGGCGAAGGCACCGGCAGGCAAGGGGCTGTGGCCCGCGATCTGGATGCTGCCGGAGAATTATGTGTACGGCAATTGGGCGGCCTCCGGGGAGCTGGATATTATGGAAGGCTGGGGCAGCCGTCCGAATGTAGTTGCCGGAACGATCCATTATGGTTCCCAGTGGCCGGACAATGTCTATTCCGGCAAGGAATATGTACTGCCGGGCGGTTCCACCATTGAAGAATTCCACACCTACTCCATAGAATGGGAGCCGGGAGAGATCCGCTGGTATGTGGACGGGGTACTGTTCTCTACCAAGAATGACTGGTACAGCAAAAGCAGCGGCCAGCCGGCTATCAATGCTTATCCGGCACCGTTCAACCAGAAGTTCCACCTGTTGATGAATCTGGCAGTCGGCGGCAACTTTGACGGTAATCCTACGGAAGAAACGGTATTCCCGAGTTCCATGGAGATTGACTATGTCAGAATCTATGAGCTGACCGGACGCGAATACCGGCAGCCGGTACCGGTGGAGCTGGAGAAGGAGCCTTATCTGGAAGGGGCTAAGCTGCCGCTTGCGGACGGGAACTTCATTTATAATAGCGGTTTCACAGAGCAGGTAGAGGGAGATCCCGGGATGGGCATCCCGAATACAGCCCACTGGGTAATGTATAAGGATGAAGGCGCGGATGCAGCGCTGTCCCTGGAGCCCGTAGACGGCAAGAACTTCCTGAAAGTAAACATCTTGAAGCCGGGCGGTAATACTTATTCGATCCAGCCGCAAGCTATTGTCTCGCTGGCGAAGGGAAGATTCTACAAGCTAAGCTTCGACGCCAGAACGGATACGGCGAGGGAGTTCACAGCCCGGCTGACCGGCGGCGCACCGCTGGGCTTCCCGTCCTATTCTCCGGCGTTCAAGGCGGTGCTGACCCCGCAGCTTCAGCATTACGAGACCATGTTCCAGATGAAGGAGAGCTCGGACAATGCCGCGCGGATTGAGTTCAATCTGGGGACCAATGCTTCTCCGGTCTGGCTTGGCAATGCTCGGCTTGAAGAAATCGGCAGTATTCCCTTCGATCATGATAGCGCCAAGACGCCACTCGGCAGCGGCAACCATCTCTACAACGGCAGCTTCGATCTGGGCGAGCCGGACCGGATGAGCTATTGGCATATCGGCACTTCCGGAGGTGCGGAGGTTAATCCGCAGGTTGACACTGAAGGCCGCCTGAAGCTGGACATTACAGGCGTGGACTCTGGCGGCAGCGGGGTTACGCTGCAACAGAAGGGGATCTTCTTGGTGCAAAACCAGGATTACAAGCTGACCTTCGAGGCAGATAGCTCCTCCGCACGGACAGCAGTAGTTGAACTGAGCGGTTATGACGGCGTTGTCTATGCTTCCCAGCCGGTTCAGTTGAGTGCGGGACATCAGCAAGTTGAAGCGGTGTTCAAGAACTTCCCGGGGGCCAGCGACCGCCTTGGACAATTCGTCCTGAGCCTTAGCGGGGGCACCGGAACGGTGCTGCTGGATCAATTCGTACTGGTACGCACCAGCTCCTATTATGACCCTGATCTGACCTATTACCCGCTCTTGAACGGGGATTTCAGCTTCGGGCTTACGAGCTGGGAGCGGCTGCTGACAGAAGACGGCGGCCAGAGCACTGCGGCAGCAGTGGACGGGGCAGCGAAATTCAGCATTACGAACACCGGTAACCAGGCGTATTCGGTGATGCTTTTCCAGAATAACCTCAAGGCTGCGGCGGGCTTGGATTACGTGGTTGAATTCGATGCCAGTGCCAGCGTGGCGCGGCAGATGGGTGTGAAGGCAGAGAATGCGAGCTATTCCCCTTCCATCGATAAGACAGTGGAGCTGGTGCCGGAGATGAAGCATTACCGGTTCGAATTCCGGCAGGGTACGAATGATACGCTATCATTGAAATTCCTGCTCGGCAAGGTGGGTGGGGTGAGTGTTCCGCAGAGTCATGACATCATCATCGACAATGTGCGATTCGAGATCAAGGACGCCCCGGCGAAGCCGCAGGAGCTGCTCGCAGATTCCACAGCCAACCGGGTATCACAGCCGATTGAGCTGACCTTCATCCAGAAAGCAGAATGGTCGGGCAGCATTAAGTCCGTTAAAGTGAATGGCGTAACACTTGCGGAGGAGCTGTACGATGTACATCCGGGAGCAATTATAATCCAGGCTGCCGCCTTCCCGGCAGAGGGAAGCTATACCATTACCGTGGAAGCTGAAGGTTATGTTAACGCTAGTGTGGTGCAGACCATACTGGCGAATGATAACAATCTGGTCGTCAACGGATCATTCACCGGCGGCAGCTCAGGCTGGTCCACCTGGTCCGGCGAAGGCGGAGCCTCGTCCTTCCAAGTGGTGGACGGAGCAGTGGAGGTGCTGATTACGGCGGCCGGGTCACAAGCCTGGCACACCCAGCTCTATCAGGAGAAAATCCCGCTGGAAGCCGGCGCAACCTATGAGCTGAGCTTCAGAGCGAAGTCTACCGTTCCCCGGCAGATTGTCGTAGAGTACAGCGGAACCTCTGCCCAGGCGGCGCAGGCGAAGTTCGATATTACAGCTACGTGGGCGACTTACAGCACACAGTTCAGTGTAACCAATGACAATCCGCTGAAGCTGAATTATCTGATCGGCGCCACGCTGGGTGAGGATAAGACGGCTAACCATACGGCGCATACGATTTCTTTTGACGATATCGTGCTTAGGAAGGTAACGGATGGACAGGGGACTGAACCTGCCAGCGGCACACTGGATAACGGCACATTCGATGCCCAGCCGGCTCTTAAGGGCTGGACCCAGTACTTCGAGGGCGCCGGAAATGCCGCAGTCCAGAATGGGGAGCTTGAGGTGTCACTGGCCTTCACGGGATCAGCCAACTACGCCGCCCAGGTAGATTACAGGGATCTGAAGCTGATTCAGGGTAAAAGCTACACCTTGAACTTCAGCGCCCGTTCGGATATCAACCGGGTGATTGAAGTAGCAGTCGAGCATTTCGGAGGGGAGTACACGAAATATCTGCAGACAACCGCCGCTGCATTAACAGGCGAAAAGCAGAGCTTCAGCTACACCTTCACCATGAACGGCGGAACGGATGCAGGTGCTCATCTGGTCTTCCTGCTGGGGCTGAATCCCGGCAACAGTCCAGAGACGAATGCCGCTATCGAAGCGGGCAATCATATCTATATTGATGATGTCAGTCTGGTCGAGAACCCGTAAGCTAACGAGATATGGCGTGACTTAGCGGTGTTATAACAACCAGCGACAGCACGTCAGCATGCGAGAACGGCCGCAATCCTTGCATTCAAGGATCGCGGCCGTTTTGATGCTTGTAGGGAAACTATAGTTCCCCTGGTAGAACATCGAATGGCCGGAATGTATGTGGAAAACAGCATACATTGCTTTCAAACGTAGGCGATGGCCCGAATGTATGTGGAAAACAACATACATTGCGCTCAAACACAGGAGATGGCCCGAATGTATGCGGAAAACAACATACATTGTGCTCAAACGCAGGCGATGGCCCGAATGTATGCGGAAAACAGTATACATTATGCTCAAACGCAGGCGATGGCCGAATGTATGCGAGGCTAGGTTCCCTTGAAGTCTTTGGGTAGTTCCATTTCCCGCTTAAACAGTGGAGAGGACAAAACGACCCGCGGAGAAGCGATAGTGGTCGCCTTGGTCTCCGGATTTTCACCGAATAGGGGAATGAAAAAAATTCTTACGAGCACAGCGATTGTAACAACGGTCCGTTCACGCAGCGTTCACCCAAGTGCCCACGTTAATCCTACTCCTCAATTCCTCCTACTCCAAAACAAAAAGCTGTCCCAAGCGCCATAACATGGCTTTTGGTGACAGCCTTTTCAGCATGAGCAGAATAGTTTGAACGCCTACAGCTGATATTATTCTTTAGGGATTAATTCAAAGATCTTGCCGGTCTCCAGCGCTTCGATCAGCTTCAGCAGCCAGCGGTAATATTTAATGGCTTCCTCAATCTTAATCTCGTCGGTGTGAAGCAGGCGCGACAGGTCGGGCTCGTCCGCATAATCGGTTTGCATCTGCCGGATTTCGGCAAGCGATTTGTTCAGGGCAATCATATTCCCTTCCACCGCTTTTCTCCATTTAATAGAGAAGTAATCGCTGAAGTTCTGATGCCAGTCGGGAACCACCTCGAACAGATCCTTGCGGGTGCCCTTGCCCCAGACTTTATCAATCATCTTCAAATCAAGCAGTGTACGGACTCCAGTACTCATGGAGGTCTTGCTCATGCCCATGGTGCGGCTCAGCTCATCCAGTGTAACCGGGCCCTCATTAAAGTACATATAACCGTATAAATGCCCGATGGACAAGGTGATGCCGTATAAATCCATATTTTTACCGATAGAGTCGATAACCCGTTCACGGGCCTTGCTGATTTTCTCTATTTGCTCGGGCGAAAGCCCCTCTAAATCGTTCATGATGTCCCTCCTGAGGATTAGGCTGACAGGCTGCATGCCTCTCCTACTGTATTGTAATCAAATCCCCATCCAGAAGTAAAGAATTCATGCGGAACGGAATTTGGCGTTAAACAGAGTATTCTATACGTAAAGTTTGTAAAGTTAAAACTGTACACTAAATTTTAACCGAATATGCGCTTTGCTTATTTTTTCGTAAGTCCGTTACACTAGGTCAGTAGCATCAAAGCGATAAACAGAGATAGAGAAGGAGGTCACCATGGCAATTATAGAGGTGAAACAGTTAACCAAAGTTTTCGGTCATGATGCAGCACGGGCGCTTCCATTATTAGAACAAGGCTGGTCCAAAGAAAGAATCGCCAAGGAAGCCAAGCTGACGGTCGGTGTGAATAAAGCCGAATTCAGCATTGAAGAGGGAGAAATATTTGTCATTATGGGCTTGTCGGGCAGTGGTAAGTCCACGCTCGTCCGTCTATTGAACCGGCTGATTGAGCCGACCGGAGGACAGGTGCTGTTCAAGGGTAAGGATGTTGTCAAGATGAATCCGGAGCAGCTTCGGGAATTCCGGCGGAAGAATATCGGTATGGTCTTTCAAAAGTTCGCGCTGTTCCCGCACCGCAGTGTGCTCGCTAACGCAGAGTACGGACTGGAAGTCCAGGGTGTGGAGAAAAGCAAACGAACCCGGCTGGCCATGGAGGCTCTTGAGCTTGTAGGGCTGAAGGGCTGGGAGAATCACCGTCCGGATCAGCTCAGCGGAGGCATGCAGCAGCGTGTCGGCCTGGCGCGCGGTCTGGCCAATGATCCTGACATTCTGCTGATGGATGAAGCCTTCAGTGCGCTTGATCCGCTGATCCGCAAGGATATGCAGCAGGAACTACTGGAGCTGCAATCCAGAGTGAAGAAGACGATTGTCTTCATCACGCATGATCTGGATGAAGCGCTGCGGATCGGGGACCGTATTGCCCTGATGAAGGACGGGGTCATTGTCCAGATCGGATCGCCGGAAGAAATTCTGATTCAGCCTGCGAATAAATATGTAGAACGCTTCGTGGAGGATGTGGATCTGTCCAAGGTGCTGACGGCTTCCCACGTGATGCGTCAGCCGGAGATGATCCGCCCGGAACGCGGCCCCCGGGTAGCCCTGCAGCTTATGCGGGACAGCGGGGTATCCAGCCTGTATGTGGCGGATAATGAGATGCGGCTGCAAGGTCTGCTGACAGCAGATAACGCCTCTCAGGCTTTGAAGGAGAACCGCAGTATCCTTGAAGTCATGCAGCGTGAGATTCCCCGTGTCCAGCCGGACACCCTGCTGAATGATCTGTTCGAGCTGATGTCGGAGACGCATCTGCCGGTGGCGGTAGTCGGGGAAGGCGAGAAGCTGAAGGGGATTGTGATCAAGGGGGCTGTGTTGTCTGCCCTGGCCGGTAACGCAGTTCCGGAAGGAGGGCTTCATTCATGAATTTACCCAAAATCCCGCTCGGAAAGGGCGTAGAATGGATCGAAGATTGGCTCACTGCCTATTTCGGCCCGATATTTGACTTCATTCATGCGGTGATCGGCGGAATGGTCAGCGGAATTGATGCGGCACTGAATTTCCTGCCGGCTCTTGTGCTGACCCTTCTGATCGCCGCTCTGGCCTACTGGATCGGCAAATGGCGGATGGCGCTGTTTGCGGTGGTCGGACTGCTCCTGATTGACAATCTTGGATTATGGGGGCCGTCGATGCAGTCGCTGGCCCTGGTACTGACAGCCTCTCTGCTGGCTGTAGTGATCGGGGTTCCGCTCGGAGTGCTGTGTGCACAGAGCCGGACCTTCCAGAACATTGCTACCCCGATTCTGGACTTCATGCAGACGATGCCGGCGTTCGTATATCTGCTTCCAGCCGTGTCGTTCTTTTCACTGGGGGTAGTTCCCGGCGTAATTGCTTCTATTATATTCGCGATTCCGCCAACCATCCGGCTCACTAACCTGGGTATTCGTCAGGTCTCGCCAGAGCTAGTGGAGGCGGCGGATGCCTTCGGTTCTACGGCAGGGCAGAAGCTGTTCAAGCTACAGCTGCCCATCGCCATGCCGACCATTATGGCCGGTATTAACCAGACGATTATGCTGTCGCTGTCCATGGTGGTCATCTCGTCCATGATCGGTGCCCAGGGGGTCGGGGCTTATGTATACCGTGCGGTATCACAGGCCAAGACTGGTGCGGGCTTCGAGGCGGGGATTGCCATTGTCATTATCGCGATACTGCTGGATCGTCTGACCCAAAAGCTGTTCAAATCCAAACCACAAGAATAGGAGTGTATAATTAATATGAAAAGAACTCATTCGATGAAGCGCAGACCGCTAATGATAATCATGCTGCTGCTGGCAGTAATTCTGGTAGCTGGTTGTTCGTCTAATAATAACAGTACGGTGAAGCTGGCTTATGTGGCCTGGGATTCCGAGATCGCCAGTACTAACGTAGTCAAGGAAGTGCTGGAAACGAAGCTCGGCGTGAAGGTGGAGATGCTGCAGGTCGATGCCGGACCGATGTGGGCAGGGATTGCTGACGGCAGCGCGGACGCTATGGTAGCCGCCTGGCTGCCAAGCACCCATGCCTCTTATCTGGAGAAATACGGCAAGGATATTGAAGATGTAGGGGTTAATCTGGAGGGTACGAAGACGGGGCTTGCCGTTCCCGCCTATATGGACATTAACTCCATCGATGACCTGAAGAATGCCGATGTAGCCTCTTCCCTGAATCAGACGATTATCGGGATTGAGCCGGGGGCCGGAATTATGACGGCTACGGAAAAAGCGCTCGAAGCCTACGGCTTGAGCGACTATACGCTGCTGGAGAGCTCGTCTGCGGCGATGGCACAGGAGCTGCAGAAGGCTTTTGACAAGAATGAACCGATCGTGGTCACCGGCTGGACTCCGCACTGGATGTTCGCTAACATGGACCTGAAGTATCTGGATGATCCGCAGAATGTATACGGCGGAGCCGAGCAGATTCACACCATGGCCCGCAAGGGGCTCCAGGAGGATATGCCGGATGTGCACAAGTTCCTGAGCCAATTCAAGTGGACCGCAGAGGATATGGAGCAGGTTATGGTCAAAATTCAAGGCGGACAGTCGCCTGAAGAAGCCGCCAAGGAATGGGTAGAGAGCAATGAAGCCAAGGTGAATGAGTGGACGGCTGGTATCTCTGCATAGTTGAAAACGGAAAGGTTCAGTGATCTGGCGGCGATGACCGATGTGTGCTATGATGAGAGAAAATAAGCAACAATTCTGTAACTTGTACACTGATGTCGCAGAATATATAGGCAGATGTTTAAAAAACACCCCGCAAGGGGTGTTTTTCTTCACCAATTCAACCTTCATTAATGAGCGGTTCCTTTACATGCTGCTAGGAGTCAGGAAAGGAGAGCGCTCTATGACCGAAATCATCAATGCCTGGATTGACTGGCTGCTGCAGAGTCTTGGACTTAGCGGCCCGTATATTGTTTTCGCGACCTTTCCGCTCGCCGTGCTGCAAAGCTTGTTCGGATTTTTCCCCCTGGCGATTCTGATTGTG
This sequence comes from Paenibacillus sp. FSL H3-0469, assembly GCF_038051945.1. Taxonomy (NCBI): domain Bacteria; kingdom Bacillati; phylum Bacillota; class Bacilli; order Caryophanales; family Paenibacillaceae; genus Paenibacillus; species Paenibacillus sp. FSL H3-0469. The sequence goes on along the minus strand of NZ_CP150302.1, from coordinate 3,168,284 downwards.
CTTCATGTCTCTGTATTCGAAGTAATTGGCGGTATGGCTGTCAGCTGGCTGGCCTGTAACCTGGGTGCGGTAGTCGTCTATTTTCTCTTCCGGCGTTATCTCTTCGACTGGTTCGACCGCAAATGGGGCTACAAGCTCAAGAAGTATGAGAAATGGCAGACCTATCTGGACCGTTACGGCATTTGGACCCTGGTGCTGCTGCGTACGATTCCGATTGTGCCCAGCAATATCATTAACCTGATGTCAGCCGTGTCTCCGATGAAGCCGGCGGCTTTTGTCTGGGGGACGGTGCTCGGCAATCTGTCTTTCATCTGGCTGTTCGGTACACTCAGCTCCTCGCTCATTGTCCCGCGTGAGGACTGGAACGGTTTTCTGTTGTGGTATGGCGTATTCATGCTGATTCTGCTCGCTATCTTTGTCCGGCTGCACTGGGGGCATCTCCAGGAGGATAAGCGCAAGCGGGCGGGACATTAGGTTCTTCACTTCAAGGCTAACCTCACTTTTGTGGGGTTATTTTGCGTGTGCGCCGAATAGCCTATTAGTACAGGGAGCGGCTTGACCGCAGGAATGTCGGGAGGGACTGCAGGGCATGGGCAGAATCAGAAAATGGGGGAAACGGAGCGCAGGCGTACCGCTCTTCGGGCGTCTGCGTCTGCCGGACTTCAGCGGAAGCGGCCTGAGGAGGCCGGGCGGGCGCCGCCAGGCCTTCAAGGCCAAACCGTCCAGAACGGGAATCCGGCCGCCGGGCGAGGGTTCGGGAGCAAGGTTCGAAGCGAAGCCGTCAAGACCCGGCGCGGGCCTGCCTGGCCGGGGCTGGGGACGGAGCGGGGGCTTCGTGGCGAAGCCCTCCAGGTCCGGCGTGCGGCTGGACGGGAGCGGAGCGGATTACAAGGCAGCGAAGCCGTCCGGGAGAGCAGCGGGCGCTCCGGGCCAGCGGGTCTGGCGCAAGTCCGGGCGCGGGGGCGGCGGCTTCCGCTTGTTCGGCAGCAGGGACGGGAAGCATCAGGAAGCGGCCGGGGGCAAGGGGCAGAAGCCGCGCAAGCGCAGACGGGGCAGATTCTGGATCGTTCTGAGCCTGCTGCTGCTTCTGGCGGTGCTGCAGGGGCTGCGTTATGTGGAGCAGCATCTGAAGCCGCCGATTCTCCATCTGGCACAGATCCGGGTGAAGCAGATCGCCACGGAATCGATTAACAAGGCGATTACGTCCCAGGTGGCAGATGGCGGGAACGCAGAAGCGCTGATTGACTGGAAGACGGACAAGAACGGCAAAATCTCGGGCTTCATGCTCAACTACAAGGAGCATATGCGGATTACCTCACAGGCCGCCGAGGTCATCCAGTCCACACTGCAGGAGCTGCATAACCGGACGGAATATATTCCGCTCGGGCAGGCGCTCGGCAGTCCGCTGATTGCCTCCTATGGGCCGGATATTCCGATCAAGGTGGAGCCTCAGGGGGCAGTGAAGGTCGAGCTGAACACACGGCAGCAGAATGCCGGAATCAATATGATTCTCGTTGAAGTCTTTATTCATATTGTTACTGAGGTTGCCGTCGTCATTCCATTTGATATGGAGCCGCAGGTGGTGGATACAGAGATCCCCGTCTCCTACCTGATGGTAGTCGGTGACGTTCCGATGTATTACTATGACAATCAGGGCAAGCCGGTCGGCGAGAACGGCAGCAGCGCCCCGGGCATCGCTATTCCGGCTCCTTCGCTGAGTACTGAGAATAACAGCACCGGCACGGACAGCACACCAGCAGGCGGCGGTAACAGCAGCTCGGGCTCCGGCGGATCAGGCGGACATGCGGGCAGCGGGGAGAGCCCCCAGCCAGCCGCAGGCGGCAATAATGCGCCGGATACGTCCGGGGAAGGCGGGAATGCTGGGGAAGGGGCGGAGTAGGGGAGAAGCGGGGATAAGGTCGGGGTAAGGGCCCCTGTGGTCATTTAATGGCTGAATGGGAGTCCTTTTTATTGTGGGTACGGGTTAATATGGGCTTTTGCGGATAAAGGGAGGAATTAGTTGGCAGGCTGCTGGTGCGATGAGGATGATGAGGGAAGTATTCAAATCCACCTTTCCAATATGAATCCACTAGGAATGAACCGGAATGGCTTCTATAATAAGGGCAACGCTGCGGCTGACAGGGGCTGTAAGGCGATCTTGGGAGGCTGAGACGAATGAGAATATTGATTGTGGATGATGAACCCAGGCATCTGAGGGGGATGGTCAATCTGATCGGACGCCTTCGGCCGGAGGATCAGGTGGTTGCGGTGAAGGATGGCTTGTCGGCTATGGAAATGGTGAGAGCCCACCGCCCGGAAGCCATATTGACGGATATCCGCATGCCCGGAATGGATGGGCTTGAATTTCTGGAGCGGCTTAAGCTTGAAGCTATCCGGACCAGGGTTGTAATGGTATCCGCTTACAATCTGTTCGAGTATGCGCAGAAGGCAGTCCATTATGGGGCTTATGATTACCTGCTGAAGCCGGTGGAGATTGACCAGGTTGCGGATGTCCTAAGCCGGATCGACCTTCTGCTGACGGCGGAACAGAGGCAGCGCCGTGAAGAGGAAGAGATGCAGCACCGGCTTAAGCTCGCTTCTTCCGCCTACCTGAACCGGCTCATGCTGTCCTGGCTGAACGGCAGTGCGTCCTTGGCCGAGCTGAACGAGCTGGACGGTTATGATGGGCTGCGGGAGAGCGGTGTCGCTGTGTATTCGGAGCTGAACTCCTGCCAGGACAGCAGGGAGAGGCAGGACAGCGGCGTGTTCATCCGTGCTCTGGAGCAGGCCTGGAGCAGGTGGGGGGAAGCCATCACGATTCCCTTGAGCGGTATGAAGGAGGATGGTCCTCTTGCCGCAGTTACCTTGATTACCTTGGAAGGCCTTACCCGGGACAAGCGGGAAGAGGCCCGGTCCATCGCCCATTCTTTGGCGGCGGATTGGGCGTATGCGGGACAGCTCACCCATGGGATCGGCCCGGAATGCCGTTCTCTCCGGGAGGAAGCGCCGCAGTCCTATCTGGCGGCCAGAATGGCCAACAGTTACAACTTCTATGATTTCCGGCAGGGGCTGCTGTTTTCAGATGAGATCAGGTCTTCTTCCCGTGAGGTTGTTCCTGACTGGAGCAAGGTCTATGAGGCTTTGATAATGGATGATGCTGCGCTTGCACTGAAAGCTTGTGTGGAAGCCCTCTGCCAGCTTGCGGACGGTGGACATGCCAGCCCTATGCTGCTGAAGGAGCAGGCATCGCTTATGCTGCTGCAGATCCGGAATGAGCATCAGGACATTCTGGATAAGAGGGCGCAGCAGAAGCTGACCGGTACGGCTACGCTGATTATCCGCTCATGCCGCTCGTACCCGGAGCTGGTGGCCCATTTAGGGCAGGCACTCCGGGAAACGCATTTGGCCTTAACCGTATCCCGGCAGGATCAGGGGGAGAGCATGATCGCTGAATGCCTAAGCTGGATACAGCAGCATATGAAGGAGGAGCTTACACTGGAGCGGGCGGCTGAGCATTTCCATTTTAACCCCTCCTATTTCAGTACACTGATCAAGAACAGGACGGGAAAAACGTTCTCTGAGCATGTGACGGCGGCCCGGATGAAGCGGGCCAAGGTGCTGCTCGCCGGGGAGCCGCTCAGAATATATGAGGTGTCCTTGGAATGCGGATTTCAGGATACGAAATATTTTTGCCGCGTATTCAAGAAGTATTACGGCATGTCGCCCAAAGCCTATAAGCACGTGCTATCGCAAAGGAAACGTGAGGCATGAAGATCACCTTCCGTTACCGGCTGCTGGCCAGCTATATTCTGCTGATTGCCATTCCCCTGCTCGTTCTGGGGGCTTTGTTCTACCGGACCAGCCTGAAGATTATCACAGAGCAGGCGCAGAAGAATGTGTATGAGATTGTCAGGAAGAATAATGAAGTTATGGACACCAAGCTGCGGATTGTGGACCAGAACAGCATGTCCCTGTTCCTCGACAAGGATCTGTTCCGCATCTTCAGCCAGCTGGACCCGAGGAATGAAGCGGAGCTGTTCGCAGCCGACCGGCAGGTGACGGCTGTACTCGGCAAAACCTTTTCCCAGAACCAGGATATCTTTGCCTACCAGCTATGGACCTCCTACTTCACCTTCGGACAACCCTTGCCTCAAGGAGAGCCGACGCAATCGGAAATATACCGTATGGCCCGGCAGGCGGGAGGGAAGCTGGTGTGGATACCGACTTATGAGTTCGCGTCCATGTTCAGCCAGCCCTATCTGCAAGGCGGAAATCTGGAGTTCCGTTATCTCTTCTCGGCTACACGCCTGCTGGATTTCACCTATCTCAGCAATACGAAGCTTGCCAAAATGGATGCCGGAGTGGAACGCCCCGTACTTGCCATAAGCTTCAAATCCGAGGTGCTTAAATCCTTGTATGCAGACAGCCTTCCGGGGAACTCGCGCTACATGGTGCTTGATCCGCAGGACAGGGTGGTCGCCAGCAGTGAGCCGGGTCAGGTTGCACAGATCTATAAGGAAGCAGGGCTGGACAAGCTGCAGCAGGAGAACAGCGGGGCACGGCGAATGAAGCTGGACGGCGAAGCGGTAATCGTCTGCTACGACCGATCGGAGGTGACCGGCTGGATGTCTGTGGTGTGGATACCGGAGGCAGGGCTGGTGAGCAGCCTGGTGCCGGTGATCCGGACGTCTATTACCGTACTGGCCGTGGTGATGGGGATTGTGGCCCTGATCTTCGCTTACTTCATTGCGGGTAAAATCACTAAGCCCATCAAGCGGCTGCTTAGCGCGATGAGATCGGTGGGCGAGGGCGATTTCCAGACCCGCGTGGATGTGGTAAGCCATGACGAGTTCGGCGTGCTGACGCAGCGCTTCAACCGGATGAATGACCGGATTCACCTGCTGGTGACGGAGAATTACGAGATCAAGCTGAAGGAGAAGGAGGCCGAGATCCAGGCGCTGAACATGCAGATGCATCCGCACTTCCTGTACAATACGCTGAATGTGATGAACTGGACAGCAATTGAGAATGATCAGCAGGAGCTTAGCAGGATGCTTGTCTGCCTGTCCAACATGCTGCATTATACCTCCCGGAAGACATGGGACGCCGTACCGTTGTCCGAAGAGATGAGCTGGATGAGTAATTACTTCTATATTATGTCGATCCGCTTCGAGGACAAGTTCACCGTGGAGTATGATATGGACCCGCAGTTATTGGCGTACGATGTGCCGAGACTGCTGTTCCAGCCCTTTGTGGAGAATGCGATTCTTCACGGCTTCGATCAGACCGGCTCTGGCGGACTCATTGGAATCCGCGGCTGGATTGACGGCAGAACCCGGCATTATGAGGTGGCCGACAACGGCCGGGGCATGAGTGCGGAGACGGTACACACAATTCTGTATGAGAAATCGTCCTCTGTGGGCATCAAAAATACTATTGACCGCATTCAGATGACCTACGGCGGCGAGTACGGGATAGCTATCTTCTCAACTCCGGGAACAGGCACGAAGGTAGTGATTACTTTGCCGCTATAAGCCAATCCTGGTCCACCAATCCAAAGAGATTAGGGTTATGTAAGCGCTATCTTATATTTTATAATAAAGGCATCATAGACTGCAGCTATGAACCCGTTGAACTTAGAAATCGAGAGGGGCTTCCGAATATGTCGCAACCCAGGAAATCAGTCTTCATCACATTGGCTCTGGTTCTGATGCTTGCTGCTGTGCTGTCTGCGTGCTCGAACTCGGGTACACCAAGCCCTGACACATCCGCGTCTTCCGGAAATTCCGGATCGAAGGAGAATATTAAGCTGCGGATGACGGTCTGGGGCTCACCGGAGGAAGTGGCTCCTTATAAAAAAGCGATTCAAAATTTCGAGGCTAAGCATCCGAACGTTAAGGTCGAGCTTCAGCATATTGCCGCTGATTATGATACCAAGCTGACGACTATGGTCGCCGGGAATGATGTTCCGGACATTGCCATGATGGAATCGGGCACTATTGCTTTTCCAATGGCGGAGCAGGGCAAATTCTATAATCTTCAGGAATTCCTGGATACGGATACCGAGATTAGTCCCGATACGCTGGTTCCCAATATTACCTATTCCCTGGAGCCGGGCAATGTGATCGGAATCGGCCCCGGACCGGAATCCTTCGCCTTGTTCTACAATGAGGATATCTTCAAGGACGCCGGCATTGAACCTCCTCCGTCGAATGTGGCGGATGCCTGGACCTGGGATGAATTCGTGGAGGTAGCCAAGAAGCTGACGATGGATACCAATGGAAAAACAGCGGCAGACCCGGACTTCGATCCCAAAAAAATCAAGCAATATGGAGCAAACATCTCCACCTGGTGGGGGGTGTACAGCAACTTCATCTATTCCAATGGCGGGGATTTCATCTCTGCAGACGGCAAAACCTTCGGGCTGAACCAGCCGGAGGCGGTGGAGGCGCTCCAGAAAATATCCGATCTGATGAATGTGCATCATGTATCCCCTTCACCAGTACAGTCCAAGAACATTCCGGCGACCAATGTGGCGCTCCAGACCAAAAAGGTAGCGATGACGGTCGATGGGCAATGGGCAAGTGCAGGCCTCGCCCAATCCAAGTTCAATTTCAATGTCGGGGTCATGCCGGTGATGAAAGAGCCGGTTACCACGGTGGTCTGCGGCATGTTCTCCATCTTCAAATCCTCCAAGCATCCCCAGGAGGCCTGGGAGCTGCTGAAGGCGCTGCTTGACCCTGAAGCATCCATTGACATGCTTACCGCCGGAACCTGGATGCCGTCTCCCAAGGACTGGTATACCGATCCTGCGCTGTTGGCCAAATGGACGGAGAATCTGGACGCCAGACCGTCCGGCTATAAGGAAGCCGTTGTCGATGTGATTCTGACCAAAGGGCATCAGACCCCGACCGGCTATGTGAAGAATTTCAACAATATTATGGACCTGGTCAACCCGGCGCTGGATAAGGTGTGGCTCGGCCAGCAGACGGCCCAGGAAGCGATGGACTCCATCGCGGCAAAGGTCCAGGCCCAGATTAAGGGACGCCGCGATATCAAGGAATAGACTGGAGGCCAGTATGCGAAAAGGAATGTTCTACGGGCTGCTGTTCACGGCCCCCGCCATCCTCGGGTTTGCCATCTTCACGCTGGGTCCAATGATCGCAAGCCTGGTGCTTAGCCTGACCAACTATAATGTGTTCAAAGAGCAGACCGCTTTCACCGGTCTGGATAATTATATGCGGCTGTTCTCAGGTGAGGATGAGCTGTTCTATAAATCACTGGGGATAACCTTCTATTTCGTCGTGCTGCGTGTGCCTGCGGTAATTCTCCTCTCCTTCGGGATCGCGCTGCTGCTGAATCTCAATGTGAAGGGAAGGGCTATCTTCCGTACGATTATCTACCTGCCGAGCATTGTTCCGGCGGTGGCCTCGGCCATGATCTGGATGTGGCTGCTGAACCCCGATCTTGGCCTCATCAATTCGCTGCTGAGCCGCTTACATCTGCCAACCAGCAACTGGCTGTACGGGGAAGGCAGCGTTATCCCCTCGGTCGTACTTACCACGCTATGGGGAATCGGCAGCACGGTGATTATTTTCCTCGCCGGACTTTCCGGCATCCCCCGGCAGTATTACGAAGCGATTGAGGTGGACGGGGGCGGCTGGTTCCGCAAGCTGAGCCATGTGACGGTGCCGATGGTCACCCCCACGATCTTTTTCAATACCATCATGACCATTATCGGGTCCTTTCAGGTGTTCAATGAAGCTTATATTCTGACGCAAGGCGGACCGAATAACCAGAGTCTCTTCTATGTCTTTTATCTGTGGAGAACGGGCTTCCGGGATGCCGAAATGGGCTATGCGTCCGCGCTGGCCTGGATCTTGTTCGTCATTATTCTGTTCTTCACCTTCATCGTCTTCCGAACCTCGAAGTCATGGGTGTATTACGAAGGGGGGGACCGGGCTTGAGGCCATCGAAGCTTTCACTTACCGCAGGCTACGGGGCACTGATCCTGATCTCCGGTATGTTCATCATTCCGTTTGTCTGGCTGATCCGCAGCTCGCTGATGAATTTATCACAGATATTCACCATGCCCCCCGAATGGATACCGAAGCCGTTTCAATGGGGCAATTTCCATAAGGCGCTTACGGTGCTGCCGTTTGATATCTTCTTCAAGAACACTCTGATTATCGTGGTTACTGTACTGGTTGGGACCGTAATCACGAGCAGCATTGGAGCCTTCGGGTTCTCGCGGATTCCGTGGAAGGGCAGGGATGCGGTGTTCGCGGTCCTGATGACCAGCATGATGCTGCCGGCGGCCGTCACGATGATCCCGAGCTTTCTCGGCTGGCAGGCGATCGGATTCTACGATACGCTGTATCCGCTGATTGTGCCCGCTTACTTCGGCGGGGGAATCTTCAACATCTTCCTCCTCCGGCAATTCTATCTGAGCATTCCGCGTGATTTCGATGAAGCTGCCTATGTAGACGGGGCGAATTATTGGCAGATCTATACCCGGATTATTTTTCCTTTGAGCCGTTCGGCGATTATCGTGGTGGCCCTGTTCAGCTTTCTGGCGTCGTGGAATGACTTCATGGGCCCGCTGATCTATCTCAAAAGCGACAAATGGTTCACCCTCGCGCTGGGCCTGCAAATGTTCCAGGGCACCTATACCGCGCAGTGGGATCTGCTGATGGCGGCCTCGGCGACCGTCGTTCTGCCCTGTGTCATTGTGTTTCTGGCCGGACAGCGTTATTTCCTGGAGGGCATCACTTTAACGGGACTAAAAGGATAAAGGAGGCGGGGAACGGAAATGGCTGAGCAACAAGCAAGGATTCATGCCTGGCAGGGCGTGTCTTTTACTAGAGTCACCATAGATGATCAGTTCTGGCTGCCGCGCCTGAAGGTGCTCCGGCAGACCACACTGCCGGACTGCCTGTCCAAGTGTGAGGAGACCGGCCGCATCAGGAACTTCGCCAAAGCCGCAGGACTGCTGGAAGGGCATTACGAAGGCAAATACTATAATGACTCAGATGTCTACAAGGTGCTTGAAGGTGTTGCCTATGCGCTGATGTCAGAGCGGGATGCGGCGCTGGAGGCTGAGGCGGACCGGATCATCGGGCTCATCTCGGCTGCGCAGGAAGAAGACGGCTATCTATGTGCTTACTTTACCCTGGAGAATCCGCAGGGCAAGTGGACGGACATGGAGAAGCACGAGATGTACAACGGCGGCCATCTGATCGAAGCGGCAGTTGCCTACTATGAAGCCACCGGCAAGCGTGCGCTGCTGGAGGTGGCCTGCCGTCTGGCCGATCATGTTGACGGGGTGTTCGGCCCCGGCAAGCGGCACTGGGTGGAAGGGCATGAGGAGATCGAGCTGGCGCTGGTGAAGCTGTACCGCGCCACACAGACCGAGCGCTACTGGAAGCTGGCCTTATGGCTGCTGGAGGAGCGCGGCCATGGGCACGGCTCGGGCGCGATCTGGGACAACCCGGAGTGGGGACCGGCCTATTGCCAGGACGATGTTCCCGTCCGCGAGATTAAGCAGGTCACCGGCCATGCCGTCCGGGCGGTATATCTGTATACGGCCATGGCGGATATTGTCCATGCTTCCGGCGATTCCGCCTATGCGGAGGCTCTGCACCGGGTCTGGACACATACGGTGGAGCGCAATATGTACGTAACGGGCGGCATCGGGCCGTCCAGGCACAATGAAGGCTTCACCTCCGATTATGACCTGCCCAATGAGACAGCCTATTGCGAGACCTGCGCCGCTATTGCCATGGTGTTCTGGAATCACCGGATGAATCTGACGTTCGGGGACGGCAAATATGCCGATGTCGTAGAACGTGAAATGTATAATGGCGCTTTGTCGGGCATCTCCCTGTCCGGGGATCAGTATTTCTATGAGAATCCGCTGGCTTCCCAGGGCGGGCATCATCGTGTGCCCTGGTTCGAAACCTCCTGCTGTCCGACCAATCTGGCCCGCTTTCTGCCTTCCCTGGGCCAATACGCCTATGCTGTAACAGAAGATGGCCTGGCGGTGAATCAATATATGAACAGCGAAGCGGAGCTTGTGCTTGCCAGCGGGCTGGGCGTCAGGCTGAAGCTAAGCACCCGGTATCCCTGGCAGGGCCGGATGGTGCTTGAAGTGAATCCTGCCGCAAATGCCCGGTTCAGTATCCGGCTGCGTGTGCCGGGTTGGTGCAGGGGATACCGGCTGGAGGTGAAGGCAGGAGGCGAGGGTACCGCCGATACCGCCCGGGCGGAAGAGTGCATCGACCAAGGCTATCTTGTGCTGAACCGCACCTGGTCGCCGGGAGATACTGTAGTGCTTGAGCTGGAGATGTCTGTGAACCGGGTGCGGGCCAAGCCGGAGGTCGAGGCAGACCGGGGCCGGGTCGCCGTTCAGCGGGGACCGGTGGTCTATTGCCTGGAGCAGACGGATCACCCCGGGCGTTCCTATGATACCTTCTCCATTCCGGCCGGGGCTAAGTTCCGGGTGGAGCACCTGCCGGAGCTGCTGGGCGGGGTAACGGTGCTGCATAGCCGGGATGAAGATGGCAGGCCGCTCAGGTTCATCCCCTATTACTCGTGGGATAACCGGGAGCCCGGCTTCATGCAGGTCTGGATTCGGGAGCAGGAGGATCGCGGATTGTATAGATTTTGAATCCGCTGGTGCAACATCAGCTTTAAACGTGTCATAATTAATTTAACTTATCGCTTGCGGAGGGGTGTTGTGCTTGATTAGGGTGCGAAGGATACGTGTATCTCTGATTATTCGCTATGAACGCAGCTACTCAGTGCCTCGTTCCGCAGCAGTCATCGGGATACTGTAGGCGCTGGAACGGTAGCAACTGCATTATGTACACTAGAATACTGCAAAAAAGACTTTAAAATAGAATCTATTGTATTCGGTACAATTGAATATTGAAAAATGGCCATTTTTCACCCAAAATCCAACATTCCACTGTATGAAATACAATAGAATCTTATTTTACGGTCAGCTATGCGATTTCTATTGCAGGAAATACAATCAGCTGCTTGTACGTACGAGTGCAGAGCAAAGGAGGAGATTCGCTTGCGCGGAATTACGAACCCGGTGATCTCAGGCTGGTATGCTGACCCTGAGGCCAGAACTTATGGGGGCAGGCATTATATTTATGCCACCAGATCATTCACAGAATATACACGGCAGATGAATCTGGATGCCTTCAGTTCGGATGACCTGATTCACTGGCAGAAGCATGAGAGCATTATCGCCATGGAGGATTTCCCCTGGATCTGGAGAGCGGTCTGGGCCCCGACCCAGCTTGAGCAGGGCGGCCGTCATTATCTGGTCTTTGCCTCGAATGATATTCAGCAGGACGGCGAAGCCGGGGGACTGGAGATTGCCGTGGCGGATACCCCTGAAGGCCCTTACCGGGGGTATCTCCACCGGCCGCTGATCGGCCGGTTCATCCATGGCGCGCAGCCGATTGACGCTCATCTGTTCAAGGATGAAGACGGCGCAGTCTATCTGTATTACGGCGGGTGGGGACACTGCAATGTGGGCCGGATGAATGAAGACATGACGGGGTTTGTTCCGTTCCCGGACGGAGAGGTCATCCGTTCCGTTACTCCGCCCGGTTATGTGGAGGGGCCGTGTATGCTTAAGAAGGACGGCCTTTATTACCTGATGTGGTCAATGGGCGGGTGGACCAACGGGACCTACCGGGTCGCTTATGGTGTAAGCGCAAGTCCGCTGGGACCTTTCGCGAACCATGGGACGATCCTGGAGAGACAGGAGCCGGTGGCGGAAGGCCCCGGCCATCACGGATATCTGCATCTGCCCGAGCGGGATGAATGGCTGATCGTCTACCACCGCCGGATCATCGGCGATCCTGAGCCGGGCAACCGCATGTTATGTATTGACCGGCTGGAATTCGGTGCAGGCGTTATCAAGCCGGTAAGGATGACGGATAGATGGTAAGGATGTCGACTTATCGTAGGTGAATACAGGAGGAATGAGGCCTTGGCTTATGGCAGGGCCTCTTTTGCCGTGGTGCTGGAGGAACGCGTCAATTAACTAATATTTTTCATCGCTGTATTCCCAAAATGTTGTACATAATGCAACCCGGCGACCTGGATATCCGGGGATTTGATAGGGTTGTTGTATAAAATGCAAGAATTACCCCCGCTAAGCGTTTGGAGGATGAGAAATCCTGATTTTTATGCAACAATATTGGAATATAGCCGGGATGAGCAAGGGAATGTTGTATTTTGAGCAGGATTTTCACTGGGAGGTACGGGGGTGCAAAGTATTCATGATAATGAAATTGGGCGGCAAAGACAATTCAGTTTCCGTCATGATTGAGTTCATTGATGTCTTGGCGCATATGTTTGAAACGCAGTTGCCAGGGAGTATTCTTCTTGATATTAGCCAATTTGAAATAAATTCATTTGTCAAAGATAACAAGGAGTTGTTAGAGAAGCAAAAAGACTCCGCTTGGCCGATGTATTATGAAAAAAGTGAGGATTTGCTTGAATATTTACTGCATGAGAATTACAACTATTATGTGATCTCCGCTTCATATGGTCTTAATGGGTGGGTAATTGCTAAGGAGTATAATATTTATAACTGAGCAGAAAGTTTTAAAGTTGACCTTGAGGGAGCTATCCCTCAGGGTTTTTCGTTTCTATGAGTGTTTTAAGAGAATGAGTAAACTAAATATTGTAAAAGATTCCGTGAGCGCTGAAGTCAATTGTAGCTTCAGACATTGTTATCTCTGTCATCCCCACTCTGAAGCGCCGACTTTACAAGCAGCAGCCACGGAATGCTGCCTGTAGCGGAGATGTTGCCCTGTGGGTGAACCTCCGCCGCAAGAAGGAGCATGTGATAGCTGAGGCCAGTGATTGCGGCAGCGCTGCCGGATTGCAGCAGTGTCTGTTCATCGGTGGACGTAAGCTGCGGCACCTGCCCGCAAGACTGGGCGATGGCTGCATAGAGCAGCCATTCCGCAACATCACCAGGAAGGCTATGGTGTTGTGATTGCCGGATGTAATCCGCACACCATTGCATTTTAAAAGAAACAGGTGCATCCAGCAGTCCCCGCAGCAGTGGCAGGGGAAGTCTGCTCCAGAGAAAGCGTGAAGCGCTAGTGGGCCTGCCAAGCAGGAGTAATGTATCCCAAGCACCTGCCTGAAGGAGCAGTTGTGCTGCGTAAGAAAAATCTGCAAAGCTAAGCGGTGTGTCTGCACGGTGTTCCGAATCGGCGAAGCTACTGATAACGGGGGGATGAATGGAGCCCCCTGCTGGAGATGAAGAGATTGATTGCGCATCGGCACCATGCTCCGCCGGGCTGGCCTGCTGCTGCGCGAGCCGGCGATGCGCGGCAGCGAGCCCGGGCGGCAGCTCCGCCAGCCGCCCCAAGCCTTGTCCTGCCGCGGTGATTCCGCCGCTGCGGCAGGACAAGGCCCACAGATAGCCGGATACCCAAGGGTTATCCGGCGCATCCCCCCGCATCCGCGCAAGCCCGGCGGATGCGGCCCCGGGCTGTTCCGGGTCCCGGAACAGCGTCCGCAGCAGCACCTCAAGCACCTGCCGGATATCCTCCGGCAGATGCGGTGCTGCGTGAAGCGCCGCCAGCCACGGGGCGGCGCGGGCATTGAGTGCGGCAGGCACCAGCCTGCTCAGCACTCGCCGGGGCAGGGCAGGGAGCAGCTGACGCGTGAACACCGTCAGCTGGTCCGCTTGCCCGGACAGCAGGCACAGCGTGGCCAGCTGCTCCCAGGCGGCAAGATCGTCAGGCGAGTAGCCGATCGCCTGCCTGTAATGCTCCAGCGCTTCCTCGTAGAGGAAGAGCCGCTCGCAGACCCGCCCGGCGAATAGGCGGGTACGGTAGGTTCCGCTGCCGGAGGAGGAGGGGTATTTGTGCGCGGTATCCCCGCTGTCCAGCGCCTGCTGAAGCAGAGGGTAAGCTTGCCATGCCTGCCCTTGCTCCATGAGCAGCCCCGCATAGCTCTCCAGCAAATCGGTGAAATCTGCGTACAGCCCAATCCCCGCCTGATAGACAGGCTCCGCGTCCGCAGGCCGCCCGCCCGCTTGGAGGGCAAAGGCTGTCTTAAGATACAGGTCAGCGGTATACCCGGAGTCTGGCGGGGCTTCCTCTAACAGTGGCAGGAGAAGATCTGCCGCTGCCTGATATTGTCCCTGCTGGTAATATTCCGTGCCCAGTGCGTACCTCAGAGGAACGCTGTCCGGTTCAAGCCGCAGAGCGGTGTGGATCAGCTCCAGATTGCGGCTGGCTTTATTTTTGCGCTGAAGCTCATCATCCAAATAGCCGTAATGGTGCACAGGCAGATGGGCATAAGCGATATGTCCGCCGGGGAGGCTCCAGATGCTGGAGGCCACCTCTTCATGAATGCTGCCGCGAAAACAAATACGTGAATCATTACGGAAAAGCCGGCACACATTGTCTGTCACGTATTCGCGCCCGGAGCCCTCTCCCACATAATGGATAAAAGGCAGGAAATACCCGTCTGCACACTCCGATTCCAGCAGACACACTAACTCCTCCGCCTTCCAGTCAGCAAGGGCTTCATCTGCATCCAGCACCAGAATCCAGCCGTAGGAGGCCAGCTGTAGGGTCTGATTACGGGCTTTGGAGAAATCGTGCTCCCAGGGCAGCCGGATCACCCGGGCACTGAACCTGTGGGCGATAGCCATACTGTTATCCTCTGATCCGGTATCTGCGATAATGATCTCCGAGACCAAACCCTGAACCGACTGCAGGCATTGCTCCAGATGCTGCGCTTCATTCCTGACGATCATGCAGAGCGAGATTCCGGGAGTATCCATGGTCTGTAAGCTCCTTTCTAACAGTATTTGATTGAAAAAGCGGGAGTGCACAGAAGCGGAGCGGGTATATTCCTGCCGGACTGGGGAGCCGTTATTTCCCCAAAAACAGTACTTTTTACAGAGTGGCGGACTGAGAGGGCCCTATTGTCTCTCTAACCGATGATTTTGGGCAGCAGATCCGTCTTTAAGCGCCGTGGAGTCCGCAACTCTTCCGAATCATGCGTTTTCTCCAAAATAAACGATCCTCAGTCCGCCAGCGACCAGTCACACCGGCACTCTCCTGATAAAATGGACTAGAAAGAGGTAGTTGCAGAGCGTACACCTAAAACCCGCGATAAAGCACACTTTCATTAGATAGCTGTAGTCTGTACAACTAAATCTGCCCAAAAAGGGGAGAAGGAAGAACCGGCGGATGTTTAAATGTACGGTCATCTGATGACATTCTAATCGGCTGGTCTGGGAAGTGGTAGTGTGAGACGGGCTGCCGCAGCCGCCGGTGAATATAGGGCTGAGGTTGCGAGTCCAGCCAGAACCTTGTCAGCCAAAAGAATCCAGGGCCGCACAGCCGCAGCAATAGCAGATAAGGGGAGTGAGGTGTTCCGGTCTGCTAGGACAACTGCAGGATGATTAAGCAGCCCGGTAATATCATCGTAGCCCAGCTCCGCTGCGGAAGCTGCTTCCGCCCGCTGCATCAG
Organism: Paenibacillus sp. FSL H3-0469; assembly: GCF_038051945.1. Lineage (NCBI taxonomy): Bacteria > Bacillati > Bacillota > Bacilli > Caryophanales > Paenibacillaceae > Paenibacillus > Paenibacillus sp. FSL H3-0469. The sequence goes on along the minus strand of NZ_CP150302.1, from coordinate 3,152,750 downwards.
CTCCAACAAATCAGCGGTAGGCGGCACCTCCGGCCCTGCACCATCCACCTCTCCCGCATCCCGCACCGCCGCTTCCATCACTCCCGCACTCTGCGCCGTACCATCCACCTCTCCCGCATCCCGCACCGGCGCTTCCATCACTCCCGCACTCTGCGCCGTACCATCCATCTCACCCGCATCCTGCACCGGCGCTTCCATCACTCCCGCACTCTGCGCCGTACCATCCACCTCTCCCGCATCCCGCACCGCCGCTTCCATCACTCCCGCACTCTGCGCCGTATCGTCCGTCTCACCGGCATCCCGCACCGCCGCTTCCATCACTCCCACACTCTGCGCCGTACCGTCCATCTCACCCGCACCGGCGATCCCGCCCCCAAGCATATCAGCCGCCGCTGTATAGCAGCCATCCGATACCAGCAGGCGCAATAGATCCTGACGCTGCTCTGTCAGGATGCCGGGCAGCTGCCCGGCCAGCCAGCCGTGGAGCTCTGGCTCGCGGAACGTGCATTTGAACAGGCGCGTGAGCCGCGGGATCAGCGGCCAGGGGTCCGGCTGGAGCTGGGCTGCTCTGGTGAAGCAGGCTGCCGCTTCATGCGCTTCGCCGATCTGCTGGCAGACCTGCCCCAGCAGCGTGTGGGTGAGATAGGTGCCTAACCCGGATTCCGTATGGTAGAGGGGAGGGGAGGCTCCAATCTCCAGTGCCCGGCACAGCGCGGTCTTGGCTTCGGCTAAGGCAGACACCTGTAGCAGCAGCGCACCTTTGAGGTGGTGAAGATCGGAGTAATCCGGGAAAAGCGTGCTTCCCTGCCCGCAGGCCTCCAGCGCCCCCGGGTAATCACCGGTTACCGCCAGGCAGCGGACTTTGTATTTATAGAGCAGGTGAACATAGCTGGTACCCGGCTTGGCCAGGTTCAGCGAGGTGCCGATATGCTCCAGCGCCTGCCCGTAATCGCCCAGCCGCATATATTCAACCGCCAGATTGAAATGCTGAAAAGCATCTCCGGGACTCTCCTCCAGCTGCTGCTTCAGCAATCCGAGATTACGGCTGATTTTGTCTTTCCGCTCCACGACCCCGTCGGCATAGCCGTAGTGATGGACAATGACGGTGCCCATATGCATCGTGGCATCTGGGGTCTCCTGCACAATGACAGCCGCAATCTGCTCATGAATAATGCCGCTGAAGCGATAATTCGGGCGGTTCTTGAACATCCGGAGGATCGGGTTGACCGTAAGTGTCTGCGAAGCGCGCTCCGTCCCCTGATGATTATGAATCCGCACAAAAAAAGCCTCATACTCCGTATGCTTCGCGCACACCAGCAGCTCCTCCCGGCTGCCCGGCTCCAGCTCTTCGTCTGCATCCAGCACCAGAATCCAGGTGCCCTGCGCCAGGGCCAGACCGGCGTTGCGTGCGGCGGCAAAATCCCCGTTCCACGGGTAATTGATAATCCGGGCACCGAAGCTGCGGGCAATCTGGCGGGTGGCATCGGTTGAACCGGTGTCCACAATGATGATTTCATCCACAGTCCCGCGCACACTCCGGAGACAGCGGGCCAGGTTGTCGGCTTCATTTTTGACGATCATGCACAAGGAAATCAGCGGTTGCTGTGGTTTCGTGGTCATAAGCTCAGATCCGCTCCTCTCTGCCGCTGGGTGTAATTCCACTTCGTATGCCAGGGGGTGCAGCGCAGCACCGCGATGGATTGGGCAACCGCTGCCCTGTCCTCCTGAAGCGGACCCTGAGCCTGCTGTCCCGCCGCCTGGAGACGTTCTACAGCTTCTGCGAGCCGCTGCTCTGCCAGATACAGATAACAGAGCGCCAGTCCGGTGCTGACGGCATCGTCTGCAGGGGATTCCCCCAAGGCAAGCCGGTACCAGCCCGCAGCCTCCGCATAATGTCCTTTATCTATGAGCAGCTCTCCGAGATACCGCAGGGTTGCGCCTGAAGCTTCCTTGCTGCCTGCAAGGTTGATGAATAGTTCCCCCGCCTCTGCACGCCAGCCTTCCTCATAAAGTGCCTCTGCCAGAGTGCGTGTATGTGCCGGGTACCGTTCAACCAGCCGCTTGCCCAGTGCGATGAACTGGTGCTTTACAGCGAGCCTTATGACCTCGGCCAGCAGTTGGGAGTCCCCGGAGGGAGCGGTTTTTGCCTGCGGCTCAGACGAATCAAGAGACAACTCCTTCTCGATCTCAAGCATTGCGGAACGCAATTCCACAGGTGTTTGCAGCCACAGCTCCTCCTGCAGCTTCCCGCCCAGCTCCCAGGTTAAGACGGCCTCAAGCAGGCAGAGCTGCCGTATAGTCTCCGCATTTAGGCCTTCGGGTGACAGCTGGGTGGGGTTAGCCCGCAGCTGGGCGGCGGTCTTCCTGAACATATGATATTTTCCGGTAATGATCCAGGAAGACAGCAGGAACAGCAAGGTGTCCTCTTCCAGCGGGCAGACGGCGGGCGGCAGCTCTGCAATCGCCGTATAAGCGTCCAGCCGATACAATGTTCCGATAATTGCAGTTCTTGCAGCACGCTGCGCTGTACCGGTTAGCTGTATCAAGAGTGCGGCAATCTCTCCATCCGGCACCTCCAGCTCCTGAAAAGCAGAGGCGATCCCCTCCAGAGCGGGGAGATACAGGGAGTGCTGCTGTAGCGCACGATGGTACAGCTGCGCGGCTTCCTTCTGCTTCCCGAGCTGCTGGAAAATGGCCCCCATCCGGTGCAGCGGGCGGAAGCTGTCCATGCCCTGTTCAGTGACGTATGCTCTGCGCGGAGCCGGGGCAGACGAGGTATCTATGGCGTGCTGGTAAGACTGGACGGCGCGTTCATAGAATCCTTGGCTCTCCCAGGACTGGCCCTGCATGTAATGCAGGTCGGGATAATCTCCATAACGTGTCAGCTCACGGGTTAGCAGGCTGTCGACCGCTTTTACATGACCGCTCTCCAGATCCATTGTACACAGATCACGAACGATCGAGGGACGGTAAGAGGCCTGAAGCGGAGCGAGGATAAGACTCTGGCGCAGCAGTTCTCCGGCTTCCTCCAGCCGTCCGTCCTGACAGCAGTTGACCGCCAGATTATAACGGGTGAACACATCGTCAGGCTCTTCTGCAAGCGCAAGACGCAGCAGTTGCCCGTTGCGGCTGATTTTATGCTTGGCGCTCATGACCGGGGGCAGGTAGCCGAAGTGAAGAATCTCTATTGGACTGGCCCCGATGGCGGCGGACCCATATTTTGTAAGAATAGAGGACTCAACACTTTCATGAATTCTTCCGCTGAAAAGATAGCCCCGCCCACCCCGGAACAGCCGCACAGGATGGTGATACAGACGATCTTCGGGCCTGTTACCCAGCAGGTTCTCTATGCGTACCGTGTAGGCTTCGGCTGTGCTGTCCTTGAGAATCTCCTTGATTGACTCTATGGAGGTCTGAAGGATTTCATCCGCATCCAAGACCAATATCCAATTGCTCGTTGCATGAGAGAGACCGGTATTTCTTGCTTCTGAGAAATGATAGTTCCACTGGGCTTCGATGACCGTTGCCCCGTATCTGCGGGCGATCTCCACGGACGGGTCGGTTGAGCCGGTATCGACAACGATGATTTCATCAGCGCCCTGCAAGCTGGCTAGACAACGGGGGAGCAGCTCGGCTTCATTGTTGACAATGAGCTGCACTCCGAGTGTAGGTTTGGCAGATAGATTCAAGATTGTTCCTCCTTCGCGGGCCTTAGTTCCTCCGGGTATTCTGCAAAAATAAGCATGTATAAGCGCTGCCGTCTTATGTAGATGCGGAATACCGCACAGGAAAGAGTACATGGGTACCCATGCACTCTTGGCTTCTGCATCGTATGACGGAAACTAGGCTTACGTTCCTTGTGCATCAAAAATAACATTAAGCGTAGAAGCTGCACCCGGCGTCGCGGATTGATAAGAGAGTCGGGTGTATTTCAGGAAGCGGGCAGGCACAATTACGTCTACAGAGCCTGCTGCCAGCGGGTTGTCTCCAGTCGTATCGACGAAATAGTTGGTTCCGTCTGCACTGATCTCGACCCGTGTATTCACCGGATTGGCTCCGGTGTTCACAATGAAGTAGGAGTAGGTCCCAAGGACACTGGTATTGTTGGCAGGCAGCGGTGTATAGGTATCCGAAGTGGCAATTGCCGTTGTAGGCAGCTCAACGAAGCTGCGCTGAGAGATAGAGGTTACGCTGCTCAGCGTACCAGCAGTGATAGTCGCACCAAGCACACTAGTAATCGTACCGTCTAGCAGGTTAGTCACTGTACCAGCGGATGATAGAGTACCGGCAGTGATAGTCGCACCAAGCACACTAGTAATCGTACCGTCTAGCAGGTTCGTCACAGTACCAGCGGATGATAGAGTACCAGCAGTGATAGTTGCACCAAGCACGCTAGTAATCGTACCGTCTAGCAGGTTGGTCACAGTACCAGCGGATGATAGAGTACCAGCAGTGATAGTTGCACCAAGCACACTAGTAATCGTACCGTCTAGCAGGTTCGTCACTGTACCAGCAGATGTTAATGTACCGGCAGTGATAGTCGCACCAAGCACACTAGTAATCGTACCGTCTAGCAGGTTAGTCACTGTACCAGCGGATGATAGAGTACCGGCAGTGATAGTCGCACCAAGCACACTAGTAATCGTACCGTCTAGCAGGTTCGTCACAGTACCAGCGGATGATAGAGTACCAGCAGTGATAGTTGCACCAAGCACGCTAGTAATCGTACCGTCTAGCAGGTTGGTCACAGTACCAGCGGATGATAGAGTACCAGCAGTGATAGTTGCACCAAGCACACTAGTAATCGTACCGTCTAGCAGGTTCGTCACTGTACCAGCAGATGTTAATGTACCGGCGGTGATAGTCGCGCCAAGCACACTAGTAATCGTACCGTCTAGCAGGTTAGTCACTGTACCAGCAGATGTTAATGTACCGGCAGTGATAGTCGCGCCAAGCACACTAGTAATCGTACCGTCTAGCAGGTTCGTCACAGTACCAGCGGATGATAGAGTACCAGCAGTGATAGTTGCACCAAGCACGCTAGTAATCGTACCGTTCAAGATGACGGTGGTCAGGTTCCCGCTGGCATCGGTGGTGAGCGGGCGGTCGATCAGAGTTGAAGGGTCCCGGCCGAAAATAAGTGTGCGCAGATTGTCCGGATTAGCCTGAAATGAACTGAAATTTGGCAACATGAGTCATCCTTTCTGTGGGCAATTTCTGCCGTCAGCCTGCTCATGAAAAGACCCAAACCGTCGTCTGGGTCCTTAAGCATGTATAGGCTGCCGGTTCATAGAGGGAGGAACGTGTAGCTAGGCAGGAACCATTCGAATGGTGTGATATTAGGATATGGAGCTTTTTAAGAGAATGACTGGGTTAACTCTGCAAAAATACGCAGCCGCCAAACAACCTGCCGGACAGCCCCGCATACTATGAAAATATGCTAGACCGACAGAAGGAGTGAGAATATGCCGAATGAGACTGTATTTAACCAGAACAGCCAGCCGCTGTATACCGAGCAGGTTAACACCTATATTGCACCCGGGATTGATACTCTGCCTGAAGCGGGAGCCGCGATGTCAGGTTTATTGTTTGGAATTCCGTTTGCCTCCACGGTGGGTACTTCCACCCCGCTTGTCATGCAGGTAGCTAATCCCGGCGGCAGCGGACGTACCTTATATATCTCCCGCATTATCGCAAGCACGGGCACAGCGTCGGTCACTTTAACACTACTGCGTAATGCGACGGTGGGGGGCTCTACTGTTACTCCGGTTAACTATAACTTCGGGAGTTCGGTCACTAGCGTCAGTACTGCCCGGACCGCAACGGCTGCGCCTACAGGTTCTCCGGCGACATTAATGTCAATGCTGCTGGCCCTAGGTCCGGTCATCCTTAATATGGACGGCAGGCTTATTCTGCCTCCCGGCAACTCGCTCACGCTATCGGTAACGATTGCATCCGGGAGTACTGCGGCAACGGGAAATATCAGCTGGTGGGAATTCTAGAGTGGAAGGGGAGAGGATGAACCATGCCCAATAACTATGTAATCAATGACAATGACCAGCCGGTCTATGTGGAAATGACGAACACCTTCCGTGCACCGGACATCAGCGCCCCGCCGGAGATCAGCGCTTCGCAGGCAGCCGTCTTATTCTCGGCGAACGCCTCGAACTCGGCAACGATCGTGCTGTCGCTCCTCTCGGCTGTCATTTCGGTCCGCATCAGTAATCCTGCGGGCAGCGGCCGGACCTTGTATCTGTCCCGGATCAGCGGCAGTATCGGCGGCACCTCGGTGCTGACCTCGATCTCAGGCAGCTTTACCCTTGTCAAAGGAGGGACGATATCCTCGCCGTCCACGGTGACTCCGGTGAATAATAATCTGGCCAGCCCAGCAGCCAGTTCCATGACGGTCCAGTCCTCCACCGCAGCTATTTCCGGGGGCACTGTGCTGGCGAATGTTCAGATTGCGCCGGGAGTGTTCAGTCCGGCTTTTACCGGCAGCATTATCGTCCCTCCGAACAATGTCATCAGCATCAGCGTAAGCTCCTCAAGCGCGGCAGTCGGGACAATTATATCTGCTTTAAGCCTGAACTGGTGGGAGAGATAGCAGACAGGTGCTTCAGTAGTATCTCTATAGCAGCTCCCAGAGAGTAGAGCTTGAAATTGTAAGGGTGGGTATATTCACGCTATGCGTTATCCCTCTATTTCCCGCTGAAACGCTACCATCGCGAAAAAGCCGTCAGAGCCGTGCCCACTTGACTTCAGGATAGTTAAGGTTTATTTTTCTATAAATGGATGGATTAGAGGATTGGGGAGGAGGAAACATGGAGACTTGTCTATTTATACACGGCTTCACCGGAGGTGAATACGAGATTTCTCCGCTTGCGCAGTTTCTGGAGCGCAGCGGTTATGTGTCCAGAATGTTTACCCTGCATGGGCATGGAGGCGGCAGAAGAGAGTTGCTTCATTCAAGCCGGGGAGACTGGCAGCTAAGCGCTGAGGAGGAGCTCAGGCAGCTATTCTCAAGCTCCGACAAAGTACATCTGATCGGTTTCTCTACCGGAGCGCTGATTGCGTCGCGGCTGTCCGTTCAGTATTCTTCCCGGATTCAGTCGCTCACCTTGTTGTCTACCCCGGTGTATCCGCTCAATCCGGCCGAGATTCTGCGCACGCTGGTCCGTCCGGAGATGCTGCGGAATTATCTCAGCAAATGGGGTTCTACACCCATGAGGGCCACGCGGGAGTTCCAGCGGCTGGTTCGTGAGAGCTTCGAGGTCTATCCGCAGCTGGAGGTGCCGACCTTGATTGTACAGGGCAGGCGGGATCATCTGGTGAGATTCAAAAGTGCGGACTATCTCCGGCAGACGATTCCCTCGGAACGCAAACAGGTGCTGATTATGGAGCAAAGCGGGCATATGGTCTGCCACAGCGGCGAGAGTCCCGCGATGATGGATGAAGTGCTCCAGTTTATCTGCCGCTCGGGCGAGTCCGGGTAAGCAAAGAACCCTTCCAGGGCTGGAAAGGGTTCTTCTGTCTGTCTCTGCGTCTATGATATACATTGACATTGAGGAGGGGGCGTGGTATTTTCAGCTTAAGGAAACCGGTTTCCCCTAAAAGGGGATGAGTACCTTCCTCCCGCTAGTCTACTATTCCGTTATTTCGTTAGTTATTCCGCAGCAGCTCCGCCGCTTCGCTTGGAAGATAACCGGGGAATCAACTCCGGCTCCAGCAGTTGTCCGCTCACGGCAGCTTCTTTGTTATCCAGTTTGTCCATCAATAGCCGTCCTGCGGATGCGCCGAGCTGGAAGGTATCCATATCGAGTGAAGTCAGCGGAGGAGTGGTGTAGGGAGACAAGGGGTATTCATCGAACGTGGCAATGCCCAGCTGTGAAGGAATGGAGATATTCAATTCCCGGGCCGCCTGCAGCACACCGTAAGCAGAAAAGTTGCTCATGCAGACGATGGAGCCGGGGGGATTCGCACTTTGCAGCAACTGCTTGGCTGCCTGATAGCCATCCTCCTGGGCCGCCCGGCCATTGATGATCCAGCCGCTATCCACAGCCATTCCCGCCTCGCCGAGTGCCCGCTGGTAGCCGGCTGCACGGCGCAGGAAGAGGGGCTCATCCTTCTCACCGCCGATGAAGGCCACAGACGGGTAGCCCTGGTCCAGCAGATGCCGGGTCAGCATGAATCCGCCCAGCTCATTGTCGCAATCGACCCAGATTCCCGGAGCGTTGATCTCACCGATGGAGATATAGGGGAACTGAAGCCGGTTCAGCTCCGCGCACAGATCAGGAGTCAGCACCGAGGTGTTGGCGATAATGCCGTCCACCCGCTTATTCAGCACCAGCCTTTGCAGGAAGTGCCCCTCCGCATGGTCATGCTGGATATTGGCAATGGTCAGCTCATATTTCAGAGGACCAATGATGCTTTCCACCCCGCCGATAATGTTATAAAAGAACTGATTGAGAAACTCGCTTTCCTTGGACATATCTATCAGGATAGCTATCGTATTGCTGCTCTGTCTGGCAAGTCCGGTGGCGATGCTGCTCGGGGTATAGTTCATCTGCTTGATGATGTCCCGGACCCGGGCCTTCGTTTCCTCGGATATTTTGGGAGAGTCGTTCATGACCTTGGATACAGTGGATTTCGCGACACCTGCTGCCTGGGCGATATCCTTAATGGTAACTTTCATAGCTTTCCCTCCCGTCCTTACGGTATGGTGCGCCCTAATGGCGAACTTTGTTCTACCTGTCATAATAACACAGTTGCTGAAGCTGCTCTATGCGGCATAAAAGGAGACTATACAGTATGCTTAACCGGTTATTCGTATATCACACAGCGGAGGACCCCTTCGCCTTCCCGGCAGGCCCCCGCCTGCTTAAACTCAGACTATTCGTGCAGAGCGGACAGTCCCTGTCCTGTACGGTTGTCCACGCTGACCGTTACGATTCACCCGGTCATGAGCTTCCGCAGGAGATGGAGCGGGTCGGCTGTGCCGGAGCGTATGACATACATGAAGCCCTGGTTCCGGCCGGGACTGGCAAATGCCGGTATCTGTTCCACATCGGGAATCCGGCAGGCGAATACATGTGGTACGGGGAGCGGGGAAGCTCAGAGAACAGAGAGCAGGCGGGTGCCTTTCAGTATGCCTATATTCACCGCCCGCACGCCATCGCGCTGCCTGCCTGGAGTTCAGATGCTGTAGTCTACCAGATTTATCCCGAGAGCTACCATCAGGGGACGCTTCAAGGCATTACTGACAAGCTTACATACTTGCAGGAGCTTGGCGTAACTGCTATTTATATGACGCCTATCTTTGAATCGCCTTCCGGGCATAAGTACAATACTTCCGATTACTATAAGGTAGACCCCGGATTCGGGACGCTTGAGGATCTGAAGACGCTGGTCGGGACTGCACACCGGCTGGGGATGAAGGTTCTGCTGGATGCGGTCTTTAACCATTCCGGCGATACCTTTTTTGCCTTCCGGGATGTCCTGGAGCATGGAGAAGCCTCGCGCTACAAGGACTGGTTCTTCATCCATTCCTTCCCGGTCAGTACTACGCCGGCTCCCGGCTATGAGACCTTCGCCAAGGCGGAGACGAGTATGCCTAAGCTGAATATGGATCATCCCGAGGTAGCGGATTATATGATGAACGTAGCCAGGTATTGGGTGCGGGAAGCGGGGATCGACGGCTGGAGGCTGGATGTGGCCAACGAGGTGACTCCGGCCTTCTGGACAAGACTGCGGCGGGAGCTGAAGGCGGAATTCCCGGACCTGCTGCTGATCGGCGAGATTATGCATGCTTCCGGGCCTTGGCTGCGGGGAGACCAGTTCGACGGCGGCATGAATTACCTGCTGCGGGATGCGGTGCTGGAGTTTTTTGCGGCACAGACCGCTGGCCCCGCCCGGTTCATGGAGCAACTGCTGCATCAGGAGGCCTTGTACAATGATCAGGCCAACTCGGCGATGTTCCAGCTGCTGGGCAGCCACGATACACTGCGTTTCCTGACCGCCTGCAAGGAGGGGGGCCGGGGTTGGGACCGGGAAGCTACGGCGATGAGCCGGATGCGGCTGGCTGTCTTTTTTCAGATGACCTATATAGGCCTGCCGATGATATATTACGGGGATGAGGTTGGAATGGAAGGCGCTACAGACCCGCATTGCCGGCGGCCGATGCTCTGGGAGGAGCAGGAACAGCATACCGGACTGCTGGACTGGTACAAGCGGCTGATCTCGCTGAGAACAGAGCATGAGGTGCTGCGCCGGGGGGCCTTCCGCCCCTGGTTCACAGATGAGACGCGGGGTATCCTTGGGTATGTCCGGCGCAGCGGGCAGGATCGGATGGGGCTAATTATCAATAACTCCCCCAACCGCTACCATCTGGAGCTGCCTGCCTACCGTTCGGACACCAAAGTGCTGACCGAGCTGTTAAGCGGACTGACCATCCGCAGCTCAAGCAAGCTTCTTGTGGAGATCGAGCCGTTTGGCTGTCTGATGCTGCACTAACCTGTAACCTTTGTCCCGGGCAAAAGAGTAAAGGACTCTGCGAGGGGCAGCCTGCAGGTGTTATTTCTTCTTTTTGTTTTGCCGCAGCTGCCGGAATTCCTGGTTCTCCCATTGCTTGAGCAGCGGGTAAGGATCGAAGGCCCATTCCGTAATGCCGCGGTCACGGTAGATGCCATAATGCAGGTGGGGCGGGAACTTGCCCTGTGTGCCCGGGCTGCCGTAGCCGGAACTGCCGACCCAGCCGATGGTCTGTCCCGGAGTGACAATATCCCCCCGCAGCAGGGACTTCTCATACCCCATCAGGTGGGCATAATAATGGTAGCGGTTCTCAATATCGCGGATACCAATGCGCCATCCGCCGTAGCGGTTCCAGCCCTTGGTCTCAACGATGCCGAAGCAGGTGCTGCGCACCGTCAAGCCATGCGGGGCGAACAGATCCGTGCCTTCGTGAATGCGCGCGCCACCCCAGCTCCGGCCGGTTCCCCAGGTGCTGCGGTAGGCATAATTGGTCCCTATCGGCAGCGGAAATGCACTGCCGGACAAGTCCAGCCGTCCAAAATGCTCATATAGCTTGGCGAACTGGGAGACGCGCTGTGCGGCCCGCCCGTTGTGGTAGTACTCCCAGATCCCGATATTGAAGTCCGTAGCGGAATCCCCGTATTTTAGCAAGTGGCGGGCCATGCTGTAGAGCACGTCGGCATCGCTCTCGGGATCGGCGATGCCGTCCCCCGAGCCATCCAGCCCGAAGCCGCCGAAGAAGCGGATCGAATCCGGCTGCTTGTCGTCCTGATCCGGGTTCAGCGGACCGGACCATACGGGCGCCGGAATTATAATTCCGGTAAGCCGTGGCTTAGCCGCTGCAGAAGGGTTTTCTGCGGCGGCTGTTTTTTTGCTCTTCCTGGCAATGGACCGTTCGTACTGGTCGATGGCAGCGAAGCGGTACCAGGGAATGCCGGTTGCTGCGCCCATCTGCTCAAAGAGCTGCTTGCGGTCAGCGGCGGCAGTCTCTTTGCTGTCTGCGGGAGCAGGAGCAGGACTGCCTGAGCTCAGTTCGGGAATTTGATAATAACGGGCAGCTTGGGCACTTTCGGCAGGACTGCCGCTCCAGAGCAGGGCGGCGGCAGACATGCACATTAAGGTTCTGCGGGTGTAGGGGCTCTTTAATAAGGCCAGCATGATCTCATCCTCCTGCGTTTGGGCGCATTAGTTGCATACATTATTGCGGAAGTGGCACCCGTCAGGTGCTTTTCTTTAGATTGAAGCAAAAGGACTTTTTTTATCCATGACCGCTCCAAGGTTCACAAAAACAGGCAAAGCCTTACTTCGCATGCTATAATATTAGGCAGCAACTTTTGACTGTGAAAGAAATGGACATTGACATTCAGATCGAAAGCGGGGTCTCATCACTTTGACTAATCGAACAGCCAAACAGCCCAAGCCAGACTGGATCAAAATCAAGTTAACCACCGGTGAGGAATATCAGGAAATCAAGGGTATGATGCGCTCTAAGACGTTACATACCGTATGCGAGGAAGCACGCTGCCCGAATATTTATGAATGCTGGGCTAACCGTACGGCAACCTTCATGATTCTGGGGGATATCTGTACACGCGCTTGCCGCTTCTGTGCGGTGAATACAGGCCTGCCGACCGAGCTGGATCTGCTGGAGCCGGAACGTGTGGCAGAGGCTGCTGAAGGCATGCAGCTTAAGCATTGTGTGGTTACAAGCGTCGCCCGCGATGATCTGAAGGATGGGGGGGCGGCGATTTTTGCCGAGACTGTGTCTGCGATCCGTAAGCGCCTTCCTCTATGCAGCATTGAAGTGCTGATTCCTGATTTCCTGGGGGACCGCGAGAGCCTGGAGACCGTGATGAACAGCCGTCCGGATATCCTGAACCACAATATTGAGACTGTGGAACGGATGTCAGACCGTGTCCGGGCCCGGGCCAAATACCGCCGTTCCCTAGAGCTGCTGCGCCGGGCCAAGGAGATGAAGCCGGAGATTCCGACCAAATCGAGTATTATGCTTGGCGTCGGTGAGCAGTGGGATGAGATTCTGCAGGCGATGGATGACCTTAGAGCCGTAGATTGTGATATATTGACATTAGGACAATATCTTCAGCCTTCGCCGAAGCATCTGAATGTGGAGAAATACTATCCGCCCGAGGAGTTTGCGGTGCTGAAGGAAGAGGGCCTGAAGCGCGGCTTCAGCCATGTGGAGGCCGGCCCGCTGGTGCGCAGCTCTTACCGTGCCCATGAGCAGGTGAAGTCTGCTGCGGTGGCCCGTGAGGCGCGTTCTGTTTCGCAGGCATAGATAACCAACCGGCAGCGTAGCGCCATGCAGCGCAGTTGCCGAAGCCTTGGTTTTTTATTTAGAATTTGCTAGGGCAAATTCCCCGCATGACGAAGTCACAGGCAGTTTTTTGTTTAAGGTTTTTGTTTTAAGGTTTTTAGGTGTTAGGTTTTTAAAAGGGGTTTGAAAGGCTTAAAGTACCAATGCCGCAAGAGAGGCGAGGTTCTTGGGTGGCGGTTGCACCCCCTTCGCGTTGATGGAGTCATGGAGAGGGATTTTGAAATTGTAGGAGCGGCAGCGTCCGCCTTTGTGGTCTGATTTCACCGCATAGCGGTTAAATGGAAGAAATCAGACCACAACAGCGGCCGGAAATTCAAAATCCCGCGCAATGACGGCTTATCAACGCGCCCCTATTTTCTCAATTGAAAGGCAGGCGACACACGCTTGATCGTTATAGGTGGAAAAGGTTACGAGCTGATGCTCGATCATAAGGACGGCTGGAACCCGGAGGCTTTTCGCGGAAGATACAGCGAAGTGCTGGACCGGTACGATTATATCATCGGCGACTGGGGCTACAGCCAATTGCGCCTCAAAGGCTTTTACCGGGATAATCACCCTAAAGTGAACCGGGACACAGCCATCTCAGGCATGGTGGATTATATTAACGAATACTGTAACTTTGGCTGTGCGTATTTTGTGCTGCATAAGCTGAAGGAGTCCCCGCAGGAGGGAACCTTCAAGGATATTCTGATCAAGGAAGTCCCGGAGCCCGGGCTGGACGAGGATCTGGAGCAGGAAGCTGAACAGGTGGTAACGGTAAAAGAACACCGGGAGCCGCAGACGAAGGGTGCAGGCCGGGACAGGGATGCCGCAGGCGGCTCCGGCCGGGAGCATGCAACCAAGGACAGACCCGTGCGTGAGCACCAGAGCCGCAATCACCGCAACAAAGAAGGCCAGGGCAAGAAGAACCATAAAGAGTTCCAGGGCAGAGGCCAGCAAGGCCAGCCGAATAATGCCAAGCAGAACAGAGAACACAAAGACAACCGGTCTAACAAGCAAGCGAATCAGAATAAGCAGGATAGACCGGAGAAGCAGGACAACCAGAACAGACAGGATAGACAGGATAACAACCAGAACAAGCAGGACAGACAAGACAATAACCAGAACAAGCAGGACAACTAGAACGATAGCCAAGGGGACAGCATGACACCCCCTGTTTCTAAAATGGAACTCAAAAAGCCTCTTCAGGAAATAGCTGAAGAGGCTTTTTCTACTATGAGCTGACGTGAATAGCGGGTACTCCCGAATGTATACGAAAAACAGCATACATTGTGCCGGCGCGCAGGCGTGTGGCCCAAATGTATACGAAAAACAGCATACATTGTGCCGGCGCGCAGGCGTATGGCTCGAATGTATGCGAAAAACAGCATACATTGTTCTGACGCCTACCGTGTAGGGAACAAACTAAGCCGTAAGCCTGAAAGAGTCAATTCTCGCTTAAACAGCGGAGCGGACAGAACAATCCGCGGACAAGCGATTGGAACAACATTCCGTTTGCGGAGCGTCCACCCAAATGCTCACGTAAATTCTACTCCACAATAAAGAGCTGTCCCAATCAACCATTCCATGGCTTTTGGGACAGCCCTTGTTGTCGCCGGGCTAATTCTATTTCACAGCTAATTTGAGCTGTTTCAGTGAATCATTGTAGCTCCATACAAGTGCAGGGAACTTTTTCTTGAAGGCATTCAGCTCGATGAAGGTCTCGCCGTCCTGGTACAGCGCCTCCTTGGAGGCCAGGGTGAACCCGGATACGTTACCGGAACCGTTGGTCAGCAGCACCTTTTTGTTCTTGGCATCCCAGGAGACCTCATTCTCCACCAGCGCGGAGAGGACACGGGAGGCGGCATACACCTTATCGCCCTGCTGGATCAGACCAACATTTCCGGCAAAAGCAGTGCCGTTGATATCCAGAATATGACGGTCACCAGAGGCGACAATCTCCTTCATCCCGGCGATTTGCAGAGCGGTAATCAACTGGGCAGTTTTGCCCTTGACCTCGATATCAGGCGCAAGTCCGATATGATTGAAGTCCTCCTTGTTCGGAGTCAGATACTTCATGGTGGTCAGCTTCAGCTCGCCGCCGCCGGACATGGGAATCAGGCTCTGAATCCGTGCCTTTCCGTAAGAGCGCGTGCCTACAACTGTAGCCAGCTTGTTGTCACGAAGTGCCCCGGTCAAGGCTTCGGAGGCGCTGGCCGTATATTCATTGGTCAATACGACCACAGGCACGCCGATCTTGCTGCCGTTCGTAATTGCGACCGGCTTCAGTGTACCGGTCTGGTCGGAGGTGTACATCATAATACCGGCATCCATGAACTTGGAGACGATATTCTGGGCGCTGTCCATATAACCGCCTGTATTATCGCGCAGATCCAGTACGAGTGATTTCATGCCGCCTGAACGCATTTTGTCCAGCGCTGCGGAGAATTCCTCATCGGCAGTCTGGGTGAAGCCGTTGATGGAGATGTAAGCGATCTTGGAGCTAAGCATCTTGCTGGTTACGGAGCTTGTAGCAATCTCGCTGCGGGTAACCGTATAGGATCTGTTAGCCCCGTTTCTCTGAATCAGCAAAGAGACCTTCGTGCCCGCTTTGCCGCTCAGCTCGTCGCCATTCGTATCAGCCACCCGCACCCCGTCGATCTTGAGGATGGAGTCGCCGCGCTTTAGTCCCGCGGCCTCGGCCGGGGAGCCGCTCATGACCTCTTCAATGTATAGCTCTTTGCCCGAATACATCAGCCGGACGCCGATGCCGACATATTGCAGATCGACCTGATGACCGAAGTCTGCAGCTTCCTCCTTCGTAAAGTATTGGCTGTAAGGATCGTCCAGTGTATTGACCATACCGTCAATCGCACCGCGGATAAGCGTATCCTGATCTACACCCTCGACGTTGTAATACTCCAGATATTGCATAATTTCATTGATAATCTCCGTCTTGGAGGCTTGCGCCGTGTCGGTGGCGGCGGCGGCAGCGTCTGCTGCTGAAGCAGCAGGAGCTAAGGCGATGGATAGAGCCAGACAGCTGCTCAAAAGTGCGGTAACAATTTTGGCTGATTTCATGAGTTCATGACATCCTTTAGATGAATTTTTAAAATTTAGGACTGCGCGTCGAAGCCGATATGATAAGTGGTGTCAATCGTCCAGGCACCGCTCTCCGGCTTCGAGAGCAGGAGGATCAGAGACTGGGTATAGGTCTCCTTCGATTCACCGTCCGTAATGACCACTTCCGCATAGACTGCAGCTTCATAGTCTGTGTAATAGAAGACATTGGAGGAAGACACCGCATAGCTTAGATCATAGGTTTTGAAATAATCACGCAGCTCCTCTTTGTAAGAGTCATCCTCCTCCTTATCGTACGAGGTCATCACGGCAAGGACTGCATCTGCATTGCGGGCATTCATACCTTGGTAGTATTTGCTGAGCGTATCCTTAATTCCGGTCTGATCACCCTGTGGAAGCACAGCGGGCTTCATACCTTGTTCGCGCGTCAGCAGCACTGAGGATTCCTGCAGATCCATGGCAGAGATCCTCCAGGCGCCGTTTTGACGGACCAGCGTATATAAGTATTCGTACTGCTCATCCGGTGTATAATACCCGCCGGTCCGTACTGCTTTTTCGACAGAATGGACTGTAGCTTCGTTGCCCGTTAGACTGAGCACTTTAAGACTCTCGATCGTATTCTTGATGTCATATAGCTCGAACTGGGAATTCATATCGCTTACAGCTTCCGTTTGGTCTGCCCCTGCATCAACAAGCGAATAGAAGCTGCTGGCCTTCTCTTCATTATAATATTGGTTAGCCAATTGAATGATTGCCTTGATCTCCTGCTCACTGGAGGCGGAGGACGGCGATACGGTAATCTTCACGCTGCGGCTGGCCGAATCCCAGGTCGCTGTGCCCCCGGTGGCTTCGGCGATGAAGCGCAAGGGTATGTAGGTGGTCCCGGCGTTAGAGACAGGAGCGACTGTGAGCTGCTTGACGGTTCCATTGACGCTGGCCCGCTTGCTGCCTACCTTAAGGCTGATAGTAAGGCCTGTTCCGGTGCCGGTTACGGTGTCCGTCTTGGAGTCCCACAGTACCTGCAGGCCAAGCTTCTCAAACACAACTCGGAAAGGCACAAGCACTGTATTATTCTTCAAATAAGGAGTCCCTGCTGTGAAGGCAAGGTTACTGCCGTTAATATACACCTTAATGGGTTTGTCTGCGGCAAAAGCAGGAACCGCCAGCACAAGGGCCAGCAGGCTGATGCTTAGCAGGGATACTAATTTCTTCAATAGATTCGCTCCTTCAAATAGAAAACTTTGTAAAATAGAACCATTATACCATTTGGAAATTCGGTCTGTCTATTTATTCTGCGTGCTGCTGCCAGACTCAGTAGGGTTCCCGTCAGCCGGCATGATAAAGCCGGAGATCGGGGGCATCTCCGGCTTTATCGGCAAATATTAATTAGACTAAGAAGGCCTCCCGGACACGGTTCCAGAACGGGAAAGGGCGGTAACGGGCGAAGCTGATTTTGTGGTCCGCAACCTGAGCACGTACCGAAATCAGATCATCCACCGGAATGTTATTATGGTCAATGGTCAGCAGCAGGCGCTGATCCTTGCGCGAGAAGATATCGCAGTGATGATGCTTAGGCAGCAGCAGCGGCGATCCCATGGTCCGGAATACCCGGTTATTAATGGAGGCAATTTCAGCAATCTGCAGCGCCTCGATCGAGGGGTGCACCATAGCGCCTCCCAGACTTTTGTTATAAGCGGTACTGCCGGAAGGTGTGGACACACACAGGCCGTCCCCGCGGAACATCTCAAAGGTTACATCATTAATATCCACCTGGATTACAACCGTCCCGTCCACCCCCTTAAGGGTGAATTCATTCAGGGCAATGTGCTTGCTGGAGCCGGATTTCTTATGTATTTCCAGTTCGAGCAGCGGGTACTGAACGATACGGGGTTTATGCGGCCCAACTTCTCCGCACATATAATCAATCAGGGACGGCAGCTCTTCGGCCTGCCAGTCCGCATAGAAGCCCAAATGGCCGGTATGCACGCCAACAAAAGCGAGGTTCGGGATCTGATCGGTAAACGTATGAAAAGCGTGCAGCATCGTGCCGTCACCGCCAATAGAGATCACGATTTCCGGTGACTTGGCATCCAGCTCCAGATTCCGGCCTTGCGCCAGCTTGTGAAATTGCTCCGCTAGTTGGATGGATAATTCATCTCCGCGGTCCAGAACATAATATCTCAAGATGTACAGGCTCCTTTGTCTAATTCAGTCATACACCGATCATAATCAATCTTGACCCGGAACACAATATTAGCGCTGTGAAAAGCCGGAATCCGCTACAGTGCTGCAGCGGGAGATCCGTGGCATATTGAATTATCTTCGGCGCGCATAGGGCTGCCGCCACAGCTTCCCCAGCAGAAAGACCACCAGCGACAGGGCCAGCATAACTGCGAGCAGAAGGCAGAGCAGGCTGATGCTGCTGATTAGGGCGGCTTCTGGACCGGCCAGCCCGGAGGCGGCGGGCTGTGCGGACCACTGACCGGCCAGTCCCGAGCTGACTACCGGCTTCCATAGCAGGAGAAGCAGAACCGCTGAGAGCAGAGCGTGCGCCAGGCGGGCGGCCATGAACGGGAGATAGCGCAGTCCGGTACCATTCAGGATACTGGCGACCTGCGCATGAACTGACAGGCCGCCCCAGGAGAGAATGAACGCTGCCGCCGCAGCCTTGAACTGCAGCGGAACGCCTCCGGCAGCTTCACCCGCCGACCTGGCGCCAAGCGTCACTTCGAATAAGCCGCTGACCAGGGCGGCAGAGAGCCCAGGCGGGAAGCCGGCCAGCGACAGCAGCCGTCCGGTCATGCTGAACAGGGCGGACATTACACCGGCACGGGCGAGCAGCTCCATCAGCACATTGAAGAAGACAACCAGGCCGCCGACAACGATGATGAGCTGGAGCGAGGAGGTGACGGCACTCTTCAGCAGCTCGCCGAGACTTCTTCCATCTACCCGGCGGGCATTTGCCATCGCGTTCAGTGCTGCCCGAAGCCTTCCGGGGCCTTGTCCTTCCGGAGACGCAGAAGAGCTGCCTGAATGGGGGAGGGGGAGGGGCGTAGCTGCTTCTTCCGGCCTGCCCCGGCCATGGAAGGACATCAGCAGACCTACGATGAGTCCTCCCCCGTAATGGGCAAGGGCAAGCACAAGCCCAAGAGAAGCGTCATGAAAGAAGCCCACAGAGACCGCGCCCAGCAGAAAAATCGGGTCCGAGGAGGTCGTAAAGGCGACGAGCCGCTCGCCCTCAATTCTGGTAATCATTCCCTGCTCGCGCAGCTTGGCGGTTAATTTCGCACCGACAGGGTATCCTGATACATATCCCATTGCTAGGGCGAAGCCGCCGCTGCCGGGTAGATTGAAGAGCGGGCGCATCAGCGGATCAAGCAGGGCGCCGAACAGATGGACAATGCCGAAGCCCAGCATAATTTCAGAGATGACGAAGAACGGAAACAGTGAGGGAAACAGCACATCCCACCAGACAGCGAGCCCGCGCAGCGCCGCATCCAGAGCGCTTGCGGGATGCACCAGCATCAGCAGCATACAGCCCGCCAGCACGATCCCGAGCAGCGGGCTTGCGATTTTGTTCAGAGTCATCGGTTTCTCGCCTCCAGTTCTATGCTTAGTTGTATGCCGAAAGGTGGACAAACAGCACAAAAAAACGAGGAAAACGGTTACATTTACCGGTGCTTTTTCACTGAAATTATGGTATTATAAACTTAATTAATGCACATCTTGTTGAGTTAGATTTTCAGGGATGGAGTGATGGTGATGAGTGTAGTTGCCGGAGTGCTCGTTTGTGCTTTTGTATATGTGATCCGGGTCTCCCTTGTCCCGCCTGGTGATGAAGATTTTAGAACATACTGATTAGCTTACGAGCGCTGAACTCCGGTTTGGCGCCTTTTTTTGTCTGAATTTTCTGGTGTTATTTTGTCTGGAATTTGAAATAATCTGGGCTTTCTGTTGCACACGGGCAGCTTACTGGTCTTCTTGTCCTGGAATAAGGGGATGTCTTAAGGCAGGGATAACCGTGCAGCGGGTTTTTTGGTATAATGAGAAGCAACTGCTTATCAGATTAAATATGGAAGAAGGCGATACCTCCAATGAATCCGAAAGAGAGCCTGTATGACAGCCTGGGAGGTGCTGAGGGAATTCACCGTCTGGTAACTGTATTCTATGCCAAGGTGCAGCTTCACCCGCAGCTCAGCCCGCTATTCCCTGAAGATATTACTCCGGTGCTGGAGAAGCAATATCAGTTCTTGAGCCAATTCTTTGGAGGCCCTGCTCTGTTCTCCGAGCAGCATGGCCATCCCATGATGAGAGCCAGACATATGCATGTCCCCATCACTCCTGCTCTGGCGGAGGATTGGCTCGCCTGCATGAAGGCAGCGCTTGAGGAGATTGGTGTGGAAGAGTCTCTCCGGACCTTTGTTCTGAGCCGGCTGGCTGGTCCCGCCCATCATTTTGTCAATATGCCCCATGAATAAAGTGTAGTTGTGAAAGGATGAGGGCACCCGTGCCGGAATTAATACCGCTGTACTCGATTAAGGTTACCTGCTGTAACTGTGAACATGAATTTTCTACCTCAAGAGTACGTCCCAGCCTCAAAAAGGCTATCCGCCGCGATGCGGACTTCTGCTCCTATTACAAGGCGGAGAATCCCGATTATTATGTGGTTCGGGTCTGTCCGAAGTGCGGCTTTGCCTCCACGGAGAATTCTGCGGACAAGCTGGCTGACTGGCAGCGGAAATCCTTCGATGCCCAGGTAGGAAGACGGTGGCAGGCCCGCAGCTTCGGAGAGAAACGTAACTGGGAGGAAGCGCTGGAGACGTACAAGCTGGCGCTGATCTGCGCACAGAGCATTAAAGACAAGGAACGTATTATCGCAAGCCTGCTGCACCATATTGCCTGGCTCTACCGGTATCAAGGGGATACGGTGCAGGAGCAGCGCTTCCTGACCTATTCGCTGGATGAGTATGTGAAGGTGTTTGAGAATGATTCCTCCGGCGGTAATGATGCGCGGCTGATGTATCTGATTGGTGAGTTGAACCGCCGGATCGGGGAGTTCGCCGCCGCTGTGCGGTGGTTCTCAAGGGTCATTAATGACCAGCGGATTACGGACGCGGCCATGATCCGGGCTTCACGCGAGCAATGGGCCATTCTGCGTGAGCAGATGCGCGGGCTGGACGTTGATCCGGACGGACTTCCGGCAGGTACATAGAAGGCTTGGTGCGGGTGTTAAAGCGTCTATCCGTTATACCGGAACGCAAAAAAGGCGTAGAAGGAATGCCTCTTCTACGCCTCTGCCCGCTTAAGCGGGGCGAACTGCCGGTCATCCGAGCTTAGCGGACCGCCCGGTCAAACAACAGGTAGTCATTGTCATTATCAATGACGGTGGGACTTGCACTGCAGCAGGGAAAGACCAGCAGCTTTTTTTTGCCGTCACGCACGTGCTGCAGCTCCTTAGGCTTCATCGGCAGAAGAACATTCTCATGGTCGCAGAAGGGGCAGTATTGCACGTACATGTCGCCAAGAATAATGTCATAAGGCCAGGTATGGCTGAAGGGGATCATTGCTTATCCTTCTCACTGGAGGGAGCAGGTGCGCTGTCCTCAGTGGTCTCGCTTCCGGGCTTCTTGGATAATTCAGCGATCTTTTGCAGCAGGATATGTTGGGGCATATGCATCAGGTGTTCCAGCGGAACGCCGAGTTTTTTCGATAAGGTGATGGCCGTCTCCGGCGATATTTGCAGTGGCTTCATTAGGAGGCCCTCCTTACAATTAGTGGAGTATCATGATTCACTTTACCATGGCTCTACCTCAATTACAAAGAAAACTACTCTATAACAAAGGAATGGTGAGTCTATATGAAACAACCGTTATCACTGACATGGGAACTGGAATCGATTTTTCCGGGAGGCTCTGCCTCTCCGCAGTTCGAGAGCTTCCTGAGCGTGCTCGAATCCGATATTGAACGTCTGCGCGCGCAGGTGGCTGCCGCTGCTGCACCGGCTGATGCGGCTTCAACGAAGGGGCTGGACCCGGTCATTGAGCTGCTGCAGAGCTGTGCCGGACGTCTTACACAGGCCTCGGAATTCGCCGGTTGTCTGGGTGCACAGAATCAGCTCGACAAAGGGGCGGTGAGACTGTCCTCCAAGGTAACGGGACTGCGCGCCAGTTATGAGGGCATCAGCTCTGCCTTCGATAACGTGCTGCGCCAGACCTCTGATGCGGTATGGGGGGAGTGGATGGCCCGGCCGGAGATTGCCCCGCTGAATTTCGTGCTCAGTGAGAGCCGGAGTCTGGCCCGTGAGAAGATGAGCCCGGAGCTGGAGAGCCTGGCACTTGAGCTTGCAGTTGACGGTTATCATGGCTGGAGCGAGCATTATGAGACCATTGTCGGACAGATCCAGATTCCTTGTGAAGAAGACGGGGAAGAGAAGCTGCTCTCTGCCGGTCAAGCCTTCAACAAGCTGACGGACGAGAATCCTGAGGTCCGCCGTACGATGTTCCGCAAATGGGAAGAAGCCTGGGGCGGGGCGGCCGACTATTGTGCAGATACCTTGAATCATCTGGCAGGCTTCCGCCTGAAGCTGTACAAGGGCCGCGGCTGGGAGGATGTGCTGAAGGAGCCGCTGGGCATCAACCGCATGTCCCGTGAGACTCTGGATGTCATGTGGGACGTGATCACGAAGAGTAAGCCCGCACTGGTATCCTATCTGAAGCGCAAGGCGGAGATTCTGGGTCTGGAGTCACTCGCCTGGGTCGATGTGGATGCGCCTGTCGGCAAGTCCTCCGGCAAAATTCCCTATGAACAGGCAGCCGCCGACATCGTGACCCAGTTCCGCAAATTCAGTCCGAAGCTGGCGGATTTCGCCGAGCGCGCCTTCGACAAGGATTGGATTGAGGTTGAAGACCGGGCCGCGAAGCGTCCGGGCGGCTTCTGCGTCTCCTTCCCGGAGAGCAAGGAATCCCGTATCTTCATGACTTACAGCGGTACGCCGTCCAATGTATCCACACTTGCGCATGAGCTGGGCCATGCCTATCATTCCTTCCTGCTGGAGGACCAGCCGCTGTTCAACCAGAACTATGCAATGAACGTGGCGGAGACCGCTTCTACCTTTGCGGAGGTCATTGTGTCGGATGCACAGGTGAAATCTGCGGCGGACAGTGATGAGAAGCTGGCACTGCTTGAAGCGAAGATCCAGAACAGTGTGGCGTTCTTCATGAATATCCATGCCCGCTTCCTGTTCGAGACCCGCTTCTATGAGAAGCGCAAGGCAGGTCTGGTAAGCAGTGAGGAATTGTCCGCGCTGATGGAGGAAGCCCAGAAGGAAGCCTTCTGCGGGGTTCTCTCCGAATATCATCCGCATTTTTGGGCGTCGAAGCTTCATTTCTATATCACGGATGTGCCGTTCTACAACTTCCCGTATACGGTAGGGTATATGTTCAGCACCGGTCTATACCGGCTTGCACTGCAAGAAGGGGCTTCCTTTGCCGATAAGTATGACAGCCTGCTGCAGGATACCGGAGTGATGACGCTGGAGGATCTGGTGTCGAAGCATCTGGGCGTTGATTTGTCCAAGCCGGATTTCTGGCAGGGGGCGGCGGATTTAATCATTGCCGATATTAATGAATTCCTGGAAATGACGGAACAACGCGCCTAAGAATTTGTCGAAAATGAGAAGAATTGATTTTTTGCAGTGAAATGATGACTGTAGAATATGGTGTGAATGTGCAAAGGCCCCGGTTTCGGGGTCTTTTTATGTTGTTTATTTGTCGATAAATGGCGAAAAAAGTATGTATTTTGCTATAAATACTAAATAATTTGCGCATTTATAGGGATTATAACCCAATTATGTTGAATAATGTTGTGGGTGTTTAAATAGTACCCTATAATGAGCCTAAAGCCTTATATAAGCGCTGCTAGACCCACGAAATTCAAACAACTGCTTACGAAGCAAGTGTTGTGTGAGGCAGAGCCATGAGGCTGCATCACCCACAAGACTTTTAGGAGGAAATGCATGTGAGGACGGAACAATTATCGCTTGCAAGACAGATGGATCTGGTATTTCATGAGCTGCAGGAGGAATTGTCAGGATTGAATTCAGGGACCGTATTTGTACAGATCAGGAATAATATTATCGGCAAGTTCGGGGTCCGCCACAATCCGCTCGCCGGACGCAGCGGAAGCTTCGCAGCCGAACAGGAGGGGCTGACTTCTAGGCAGCAATTCTCATTCCGCGTCATGGCACTGGAGAGCCTGAAGTATAAGAAACGGTGGACGCATGGAGAGATCAGCTACGAATTTGCTGTACGTCAGGGAATGGTGGTGGTGGACGCCACACTGGAGTCCAACTACAATATGGCGAACCTGATGATCCGTTATCCGCGCAGCAGTCACGGTGAGGCCTCGGATCAATCCTTCGGCTGATTCTATATACATATAGAAAAGCCCCCCTGCGCTTCGACGAGAAGCGCGGGAGGGCTGTGAAGCTGCTTTGGTCTATGCCTCACGGCTTAGACGGTTTGTAAAGATGAGGTAGCGATTACGAACGACCAGACAGTTGTTGCTCTGCCAGTTGCACCAGACGTTTGGTGATATATCCTCCCAAAGAACCAGTTTCGCGGGAAGTATAGTTCCCATAATAACCGTCAGCCGGAATAGTTACTCCAAGCTCTTGTGCTGCTTCATATTTCAACTGCTGCAGCGCTGCATTCGCTTGAGGAACGACCAGGTTGTTAGAACGGCTACCACGACTTTGTTGACCTGCTTGACCCATGTGTGCTCACCTCCTTCGCCCGTTGTGAAGATAGTATGAGCGCGGGAGGGAGAATTCATGCACGGATTTTGAAGGTTTATAGGATGGTAATTATATGAAATTTACCGCTCCGGATAAATCATCTGCAGCGTGCCCCCCAGAACGAGCGTCTGTCCGGGTTCAAGCGTGATCAGCCCGGTAACGGAGGCGTCCTGCTGGAGATTAGGTGCATCCGGGAGCCAGGTGAGCGGTTCAATGCACAGGAACTGGTCGGCTTCGCCTTTGGTATAGAGAATCCAGTGGCAGAAGAAGTCAGGATCGGCTGAGTAACGCAGCCCATATCCATCATCCCGCATCAATACGGCCTCGGCAGGCTGGCCCTCTGCTATACGCAGGACGGTATCCAGGTCCGCACCTTGAAGATTCAGCCGGGTGTGCAGGCTCGTAAGCTCCCCGAGCGGCAATAGCTGTCCAGTAGGCAGGAGATCCTCACTCAGCTCATAGACAGCCCCGGCAGGAAGGGTAACATTCCAGCGGGAAGGTGTTCCGTCCAGCATGAACCAGGTGTGGTAGCCTGCGCCAAAAGGAACACTTTTGCTGCCGAGATGAGTGACCCTGAGCGTCTGCTGGAGCCGGTCATCCTGAAGCCGGAAGGTCATTTCAAGCTTCAGCGGCTCGGGAAATTGTCTGATCCACTCCGGATCATCCATGGTAAGGAATTCAGTGGTGACCGCGCAGCCGTCCTCGTCTTCTTCAATGTCACTGACACACCAGGCCTGGGTGCGGTGCAGTCCGTGAATATGATGTTCTCCCGCATTGCGGTCGAACTGGTAGCTTGTGCCCTCGAACTGGAAGCTTCCGCCGCGTATCCGTCCAGGCGGCACCAGGAGGGGCAGGCCGAAGTGATAAGGTTTCTGCATATATGATGCCAAGTCGCTTTCTTCAGGCTGACGGAGGATCTGCCGCTCCATGGTGCGGTCCCATAATGAAATTACGTTATTACCCAGCCGGGGCAGAAGCGTGACTTCCAGTTCCCGGCTATGCAAAATATACGTATCATAACCGTTCCACTGCCCTTTGGTCACCTGTTTCATAAGAGATATGCTCCTTTGATAAGCTGTAATCAGATTACATACACACGAATATCTTTATCATACCAGATTTATCCGGAGGAGGTTAGGGATTTGACAACTTCTCCGGGCCGATCTATGATGGAGGCATCAAGTAACACAGGTAACGCGATGACAGGGACAAGTAAGCATGGACTGTACCTCCAGAAAGCCGGTGGCTGATGTGAACCGGTGGTGCACCTCTGACTGAATGGACCCTTGAGCGCCGCGCTCGAACAGGCTGCATAAGCCTTAAGTAGACCGGCCGCCTCTTCCCCGTTAACGGAAGCCAAGGCTGTTTGCATAGATCCCTGCGGGGACTCCAGGCAGCGAATAAGGGTGGTACCACGGTCTCACGTCCCTTGCGGATGTGGGGCCTTTTTGCGTTCTATGCGCCAGCGGACATTAATTATGATGATGGAGGATAAGAGAATGGCTAAAAAAGTATTGTCGGGCATACAGCCCAGCGGTTCACTCACACTCGGTAATTATATCGGGGCAATCAAGAATTTCGTCAAGCTTCAAAAGGAATACGAATGTTACTTCATGGTGGTCGATCTGCATGCCATTACGGTAGCCCAGGACCCCGCAGCTCTGCGTGAGAATTCCGAATCAGTTGCCGCGCTGTATCTCGCTGCAGGCATCGATCCGTCCATTGCACATGTCTATATGCAGTCCCATGTGCCGCAGCATGCCGAGCTTGGATGGATTCTGACTACGCTCACTGCCATGGGTGAGCTGGAGCGGATGACACAGTTCAAGGATAAGTCGGCCGGCAAAGAATCCGTGGGCGCAGGCCTGTTCGTCTATCCGTCGCTGATGGCCGCCGATATTCTGGTCTATAATGCGGATCTTGTGCCGGTAGGCGAAGACCAGAAGCAGCATCTGGAGCTGACCCGTGACCTGGCGGGACGCTTCAATCACCGGTTCGGTGACTTCTTCACCGTCCCTGAGCCTTACATTCCGGAGGTCGGAGCGCGGATTATGTCCCTGGATGACGGCACCAAGAAGATGAGCAAAAGCGATCCCAACCCCGGCAGCAGAATCGGACTTCTGGACCCGCCTGATGTGATCCGCAAAAAGATCAGCCGGGCCACAACCGATTCCGGCCGTGAGGTTATCTTCGACCCGGCAGCTAAGCCGGAGATCAGCAATCTGATGAGCATCTATGCCGAGTGCTCGGGAATGAGCCTGCAGCAGATTGCCGACAAATATGAAGGCCAAATGTACGGCGGCTTCAAAAAAGAGCTGGCTGAAGTGGTCGTAGCCCTGCTGGAGCCGATCCAGCAAAGATATCAGGACATCCGCAGCTCAGGGATGCTGAGTGATATTCTGGCTCAGGGTGCCGAAAGTGCACGGATCAGTGCTGCCCGGACCCTGGAGGGCGTGAAGGAACGGATGGGCTTCCTGCCTACCCGTTAAGTTAAGGGGCAGGCTGGTTGCTCTCCGCCTTGCGTCTCAGCCTGGCCTTGACGATGAAGCCCCAGCCGATGTTAAGCACGCATAGCGCGCCGAGCAGCAGTGCCAGCCAAATGTTATAGCTGATCGAGATGGAAGCTGCTGTGAGGAGTAGAATTGAAGAGCAGGCGAACCACAGTGACAGACCTTTACCCATATGTTCCAGCCTTCCTTTCTGCTTCAAATAGTGTACAAGTGAATCCCGGTGTGCCTCGCAGCATGCCGGGATTTTGCGTAAAGTGAGCGTATATAGGCTTTGAACTGTAACCGCTTTTGTTGTTGATTGTGCCTTATGCCGTCCCGGACGTCAAGGGGGAGGCAAGAGAATAGATCCCCGGTAAATATAGTCTATAACGTATCTTCCTCCCCAAACGGCGGAGCGGGGAAATTCCTGCATTTCCTGCAACAATCCATACAGTGATCCTTATACCCCTTATTCAAAGTTGCAATATTTACAACATCTCGGCGTGACCTTTGACCGCACAATTAAAAAAATGGCACCTGCCCCTGCAGATGCCACCTGTCTTCAAAAAAACTTCCTACAGCTTGACGGTTCCCGGGTCAATGGCGAAGCGTTCATCGAGCTTCTCGCTGCTTAGCCATCCGACATAAGTATTCAGCGGTTTATACTCATGATCCATTACCAGGACAGCCACGAACGGGAATTGCTTACGGTGTAAATAACGGACATCTCCCCAGCGTACAATATAACCAGAGGGCAGCTCCTCCACCTCCGCGACAGCGTAAGAGGTGAAGTACAGGAAGGCCTGAATATCCGGATGGGATTTGGAATGCTCGACAGCGGGGTGAGTGGAGCACACCGCATGCTTGAACCATTCCAGCCGCCCGCTGTTCAGCAGCCCGACATTGTAGCTGCCGTCCGGCTTGGCTTTGACCACGTTCCACCGCGTTGGCGAAATGGTGGGGATCACATAATATCGGTCACCTGCATGGTGGTGAACATCCTTGTTCTTGATGCTGCGTGTAATGCGGGCATGAACAAGGGTCCGCCAGATGTAGTACAAGACGATGCAGGCGTACAAGGTAATGAATAGTGGAGCGGGCGGTACCATTCCGCTGATCCAGAGAATAATCGCCGCTGCATGGCTGCCGAAGATAAACGGATCGAAGATATGGATGATATTCCAGGCGATCCATTTCTCGGTGAACGGGCGGGCGGCCTGAGTCCCGTAAGTGTTGAACAGATCGGAGAATACATGGACGGCAACGCCGATGAAGCTCCAGAGCGCAACATGGCTTAAGGTGCCGAGGTCCGTGAAGCCAAAGAGCGGCCCGATGACCACTGTGATCAATGCCGGCCACAGCAGTAAAAAGGGCAGTGAATGGGTGATTCCCCTGTGATTGCGGATATATACCGCGTTATCCTTCAGACGCAGGGCGGTATCGGCATCCGGTGCCTGAGAAGCCAGTACAGTAGCTACCATCACCGCTCCGGCAAGCGTTCCATTAGAAGCGACGAGCGGATCGACGAAGGACAGACCTGCAAGTCCAAGTCCCATAACAAAATGTGTGGCAGTATCCATTAGTCAGATCTCCTTTGTACGGAAGTTCTCTATTAATAACTACCCATTATTGGGCTAAGTTATTTAAGGACGGGGAAATAAATATCGTCACGTAATTGTCGAATTAATGAACATCTTGGTCAATGATTGTCAAAGCCTTTCCTGGTTTGCTATGATAAAGTTAATAGCGGAGTGTAAGAAGTTCCCTAGAAGGAGGAACCCGATACGTGGACAATCAATTGAGATATCAAGCTTCTTCTGATTCCGCATCAATGTCTGCCAAGTCTCCACCGGAAGGTGCAAGCTGGCGCGACTTTATTACCGTTACGAAGCCCGGCATTATCCGCTCCAATCTGATTGCGGCATTCGCAGGCTATTGGGTGGCATCAGGCTGGGATGTACAGTATGGCCGCCTGATTCTGACTTTGCTCGGCACCATGCTGGTCATGGCTTCAGCCTGTGTCTTCAATAATTATTTTGACCGCGATTTGGATATGAAGATGGAACGGACCCGCGAACGCGGACTGCCTACAGGAAGGCTGAAGCCGACCACGGTGCTTATCTATGGCATCGGACTCGGCATTGCCGGGTTGATCGTGCTGTTCGCATTCTGCGGTGTACTGGCCGGATTGTTCGGTATAGTCGGCATGTTCGTCTATGTTGTAGTGTACACCCTTTGGCTCAAAAGAACCTCTACCTGGAGCACCTCCGTAGGTGCGATCTCGGGGGCTATGCCTCCTGTCATCGGCTATGTGGCGGTTACAGGTACAGTGGATCTTGGAGCCTGGCTGCTGTTCGCAATGCTCTTTCTGTGGCAGCCGCCCCATTTCTGGGCACTTGGCATCCGCCGCAAGGAGGAGTACAGAGCAGCAGGCTTTCCGCTCCTTCCGGTTGTGAAGGGGACGCGGCGCACCAAGTTCCAGATGATTCCTTATGTCGCGCTGCTGCTCCCCGTGCCTGTGCTGATGTATGTCTATGACTACGCAGGTATTTATTATCTTATTGTATCACTGGCCTTGTCGGTTGGCTGGCTCTACTTAACCCTCATCGGATTCAAGGCCAAGGATGATGAGATCTGGGCGAAGAAAAGCTTCCTCTTCTCCATTAACTATCTGACCTTAAGCCTGATTGCCCTGGTGCTGAATACCATTCATGTGTAAGCAATCTTAGGATAGAGAGGGAAGGTGTCCTGTGCAGACCTTGAAACGTTACAAATGGACCTGGCTGTTGCTGCTGCTCGCAGTAATTATGGCGGTCTATCTGGCAGTCAAATCGTTTGATTTCGGAGGTGAGAAGCTGCCGGTCATCGGTCAGGTACAGGACTTCTCCCTGGAGAATGTGGACGGAAAGCAGATCAGTCTGGCGGATACGGCAGGTAAGGCAAGGCTGGTCTATTTCTTCTTCACCGTCTGTCCCGATGTGTGTCCGATTACCACCTATATGCTGTCAGAGACGCAGAATATACTGGTTAAAGACGGCAGCTTCGGCAAAGACGTTGAATTCGTCTCGATCTCTTTCGATCCGAAGAATGATACAAGGGAAGCGATCAAAGCCTTCGCTGACAAGTTCCATGCCGATTACAGCGGATGGTACTTCCTGCGGGGGGATCAGGAGCAGGTACGCAAGCTGGCAGCGGAATCCTTTAAGGTGCTGATCTACGGCACGAGCAAGGATGATTTCGCCCATGCGAACCTCATTGGTCTGGTGGACAAGAACAACCAGCTCCGGGGATTATACGATGCCGGGGATACGGAGAATGTAACGCCGGAGTTTCTGGCCAGAACGGTTAAGAAGCTGGCCCGTGAATAGCACAGGAACGCAATAAACGAGGGTGTCCCGTGGAGCAGTGGAGCTGCTGCACAGGACACCCTCATTTTGTGGTGAAAGGTTAAGAATGTATATGCTTCATGCGATGAATTATCCTTCTATCCCCTGGAGATACGGCTGGGGGTAAATAATGAAATCTTCAAGTCCGGCCTTCTCCAGCTGGGTGATGTTATATTCATCGGGAGTGCCTTCCACTCCGGCATAGCCCTTGCGCGTATACATATGCACGGCATCGGGGAAGGCGTCGCGAAGGACAGCACGGATTTTTTTGCCGGAGCTGTCATTGTCCATATACAGGTAGACTTCTCCGTCCCGGATGGTATTTCGCAGGGATTCCAGCTTCAGGGTATTCAGCGTACCGAAGGTGCACAGAATGTCGACCTCTGGTTTAAGCAGCCGCCTCAGTCTGCTGCGGTCGTTCTTGCCTTCGACAATAATGGTGATGGACATATGCAATCAGCCCCCGGATCTTAGTTGTTATGACGATATTGTACCTAAGCTGCGCTGTTTTTAACAGCGTGGCGGAACAATATGTATTCATTCCCCGGGAAATGTCGCATTCAGGCGGCAGGGCTATTCCAGCCGGGGGCGTAGGAAGAGAGACGGCCGGATCTGCCCGGAGGCAGCAGCATAAGTGCGGTCATCAGCAGGACGAAGGCGATGAAGTAAGGGGAGACATACTCTCTAAGCTGTCCGGCGGCTACAGGTCCGGCGAAGGCCCCGAGGGACATGGCGATGGATTGCAGCGAGAAGGTCCGGCCCAGCCGTCCTGCGCCGCCCAGACTGATGAAGAGGGAGGCCATAGCCGGAAACAATACTCCTTTTGCAGACCCGAGCACGAAGAGAACCACTCCGGCCGGAATGCTGCGGAAGGCAGCCAGAGCGAAGAAGCAGAGAGCCATTCCCAATAAGGCAGCGGCAATGCGGATGCCCGGCGAGATGCGGTTCAGGAAGAACAGGCAGAGGGTCGCGAGCGCCCCAAGGCTGAGCAGAGAGAGCAGAATTCCGGTAGAGACCATTCCGTCCTGTCCTTGTGATAAGGGAAGCTCGAAGAACAGTACGCCCTGGGAGCAGGATACGAAGAAGGGCAGCAGATAATATCGCCTGGAGACAGTAGGCTGAGCGGCAGCGGCCGCCCCTGGCTGTAGATTCTCCTTCAACGGGAGTACAGGCTTATGCAGTGCCAGGGCCGGATTATGCTTCGGCACACTGAAGAAGGCCATCACACCGGTGAAGATCAGGAGCCAACCCAATGTACTGAACGTGCCGGAGTAGCCAGCTTTGGCTACGATGAAGGCTCCGGCGGCAGGGGAGACCACTGAAGCCAGCGTGTGAATAATTCCGTTGCCTGACATGTATTTGCCCTGGGTCGCCGGGTCAGACGAGAGCGAGGCCAAGAGGGTCATACAGGCAGGGGAGAGGAACGCCAGGGCGAACCCGCTTGCCGCCCGCAGCAGGAGCAGATGCCAGGGCAGCTGGGCATGCGCCTGCAAGAGCAGGATCAGTCCTGCTACGGTTAGGGCGAATACAATATAGCGGCGGCTGCCGTTGCGGTCTACAAGCACACCTGCCAGCAGATTGCCCGGGAGGTGGGTCAGTGAATACATCCCCATCATCCAGCCGATGAAGGCCGGGCCCGCTCCCAGTGACATGGCAAAGGGGGTCAGGATAGGATACTGGGCATGCAAATCGAAGAACGCCAGGAACATGAAGAGGTACAGCCACATTGCAGTTTTCACGGATAACACCTCCAGATTAGCGGCCAGCCGCTGATGACGGAACGGATTCCAGCAGAGGGAACAGCCTACTTGTACTTTACGTGAGGCAGCGGGGGCTTATACCATTTTCTTGGCCAGCCCTTGTATGCAGTTCTGCATTCCGGCAACCATGAATTATAAGGGTCATTCATGTATAATAATTAATATTAATGAAATGTCTGACGGGACAGCGTCCCGGAGTGGCGAAATTTGCGATTGGGGTGTTGTGAAATTGATGAATCCGGAAGTGTGGTCACAGTTTATCAGAGAGAATTGGCTTGTTATCGTTATTGCGCTTGTCCTGCTGTTCGCAGTCGTTAACATCGTTAAGACTATGCTGAAATGGGCTATCGTCGTGGTTATTGTGGTGGGGTTATTCATTTATAGCGGAGTAACTATGGACCAGATCGGTAATGCCGTTAACAAAGTAGCAGACGGTACAGTCAGCACGCTGAAGAATGAGGCGCAGGAGGTCATGCTCAAAGAAGCGCAGGAAGCGGTCTATACCTCCGGCGGTGACGGCACCTTCACCATTACCACTCCTAATCTGGAGGTGAAAGGCTCTGCGGCAGAGGATAAGGTGGAAGTGGTCTTCCGCGGAGTCAGCCTCGGGAAGTGGAGTGTTACGGATACAACCAAGACCTTTATCGATGAAGCCCGGAAGCAGGCGGGCAAGTAACAGTGCAGCTGGCGCAGGGTGGCCTGCTGCAGCAGAAGGAGGAGTGATTCATTGGACAGCTGGATAGAAAGTCTTCGGGAAGCGAATATCATCTCCATTGTTCTGCTGCTGGTGGTCCTCTTCTCTGCGCTGCAGGGCTGGGGCCGGGGCTTCCGCAGAGCAGCCGGAGGGCTGTTCGGCATGCTCGGATCTGGCGTGCTTGCGGCAGCTTCGCTGGTGATGGCGATTCCGGCAGCCGTATACCTCTCGCCTGCTGCCGGAAGCTGGGCTTCCGGCGTTACCCCGCAGGATGACAAGCTAAGCCAATGGCAGCAGCTATATTATACCGGCGCCTCTGTACTGGCGAATTCACCAGTAGTGCGGTTTCTGCTGCTGCTCTTGCTGTGCTATAGCTTGATTCGTCTGCTGCTGGGTCTGCTGTTCCTGCTGCTGCCGTTCCGCCTGCCGCGCCAGTCCGGGAGGGGTTCGGGGCGGATCACAGGCGCCAGCCGCCTCGTCGGGGCAGTGCTTGGCACCGCCGCAGGGCTTACCCGCGCCTTGGTGCTGGTCTTTGTCCTGTTCATTAGCGTCGCCTTGAACCCGGACAGCGGCTTCAGCCGCTATGTGCAATCATCACCGGTCTACAGCCAGAGTGCAGAAGCGGTATTTGAGCCGCTGGCCGGTGAACAGGTGAGGGGAAAGCTCCCGGTGCTGACCAAGGCGGTAGCTGCCGAGATGAGTGATATTCTCCGGCGCAAATATGAGGTGATTGACCACGATATTTCGGCGGATATTGCCGGTGCAGCTGCAGAGATTGCCGGACAAGCCAGCGGGGATGAAGAGAAGGCCAGACTGCTCTATGATTGGGTAGGCTCGCGTATTGCTTACGACTATACCAAGGCGAAGAATTATGAAGAGAAGCGGATCTGGCATGAGCAGACCCCGCAGGATACGATGGATACGCGGCTTGGCGTATGCATTGATTACGCGCGGCTCTACGCCATGATGGCCCGCTCGCAAGGCCTTCAGGTGCGTGTCGTCACCGGCAAAGGCTATGACGGTCAAGGCGGTTATGGCCCGCATGCCTGGAATGAGGTCTATATTAGCAGCAGTGCAGCCTGGATTCCGCTTGATTCCACCTGGGCCAGCAGCGGCGACTGGTTCAATCCGCAGGATTTCGACTCTACGCATATCAAGGAAAACATCCTCTGAGAAGGAGCGGACGCTCTTATATCTATGGTACAATAACAGCGGGCAAGTGGAAACGGCTGTGCCGTCTTTTCAAAGGACGGTACCGTTTCAGCGAGAAATAGAAGGATAAGTTATCGTATGCAACATAAGGAGAGGACTTGCTTGTGAGATGGTTCGGTAAGCCGGGCTCCGGCCCGGGTGATGGAGAGACCCGCAACTACCTGAGCTTACGCATAAATCTGTTTTTCTTCGGCACTTTTTTTATTTTTGTGATCATTATGATCCGGCTTGCGGGACTGCAGTTTGTAGAGAGCCCCGAGCTTAGCGAGGTGGAGGCCAGCCGGGAGACCAAGGATGTTCCGCTTGCGGCGATCCGTGGGACTATTCACGCGGCGGGCGGGGAAGACATTGCCCATTCCACACCGATTCAGTCCTTATTCGTTACGTTAACCCAAGAATACACTGCGAAGGTCAAGAATAAGAAGACCGGCTTATATGAACCTACCGCTGAAGCCAAGGAGAATACGAAGGCGCTGGTGGCGGGACTGTCATCCGTTTTTGAACAGTATGGTGATCCTTCTGCGAAGAAGCTGCTTAAGGAGGATATCCTGCTGCTGCTTGATCTTGAATATAAGAAGTCACTGGGGTATGTCCCGCGTAAGATCAAGACCGGTCTTACGATGAAGGAAGTCGCCCATCTGATGGAGAACAGGCAGCGTTATCCCGGGGTGTCTGTTGTGGAGGAGAGTATCCGCCATTATGACAAGGACACGGTGGCCGTCCAAACGGTTGGTTATATGAAGCAGTTCCGGTCTACAGAGGATTATGATTTGTACAAAAATATCCGCAGCGCCATGAAACAGACGGGTGCGGACCCGGGACTTAGCTACAGGGAAGATGAGTTCGTCGGTATCTATGGTCTTGAACAGCAATACCAGCGCGAGCTTAGAGGGAAGAACGGGTATCAGACGATCTCAGTCAACGCCCAGAATATGGCCGAGAAGGTTATTGCTTTGGTCCCGCCCGTCAAGGGCAACGATATCTGGATGACGATTAACAAAAAGGTGCAGATGAGCACAGAGCAGGCGATCATGGATCAGCTTAACTGGCTGCACCGGAATCCTGTACAAGGGAAGCTTCATAAGGATGCGCTCACCGGCTATGCCGTTGCCATGGAAGTAGATACAGGGAATGTGGTGGCAATGGCGAGTATGCCGGATTACGATACGAATGTCTGGAATGCCGAGAGGCTGCCGCCAGAAGTGTATGAGAAAATACAAAACAACAATCAGAACGGGA
This sequence comes from Paenibacillus sp. FSL H3-0469, assembly GCF_038051945.1. Classification (NCBI taxonomy): domain Bacteria; kingdom Bacillati; phylum Bacillota; class Bacilli; order Caryophanales; family Paenibacillaceae; genus Paenibacillus; species Paenibacillus sp. FSL H3-0469. The sequence goes on along the minus strand of NZ_CP150302.1, from coordinate 3,117,254 downwards.
CAATTAACGATATTACCTCCGGTGTCTCCGGCAACGGGCTGAAGTCATTGATCTTCCTGGGTTCCACGATTAAGCCGTTAAGTGTCCTGATCGGTCTGGAAGAGGGCTTATTCACTACCGGTGATACTTACATGGATAAAGGGATTGCTTATTTTGGTAAGGATAACAGCTCCTCGGTCAGGAATTCCTCCGGCCATGTCCTGGGCCCGCTTAGTCCGGCGAAGGCTATTCAGGAGTCCTCCAATGCTTTTATGGTAGAGTGGGTCGGTAATGCACTGTACAAGAAGTATGCGGGAGAAGGGATTGCCGTATGGGACAAATATATGAAGGCATTCGGGCTTGGGGTGTCTACGCAAAGCGGGCTTCCCGGTGAAAGTGCCGGAGTTGCCGATTATCTTGATCCGAAGAAGGCTGGCTCTGCCCAAGCGGCGCTGGTACTTGCCTCCTTCGGCCAGAAGGGGAAATACACCGCATTGCAGCTTGCCCAGTATACGGCAACACTTGCGAATGAAGGCGTGCGGATTAAGCCCCAGCTCGTCAGTAAGATTACAGATCCCGAAGGGAAGACGGTTAAGCAATTTGGACGGGAAGTCCTGGACAGCATCTCGTTTCACCCTTCTTACTGGAAAGAGATCAAGCGCGGGATGAATACTAAGGTTAAGGCGTTTGACGGATTCCCATATGACTTCGCCCGCAAGACAGGAACCTCTGAGATGGAAGCGTTCGGGGCCACCCGTGACAACGGGGTATTCATTGCTTATGCTCCGCGTGAGCATCCTAAGCTTGCAGTGGCCGTGATCATTCCAGAAGGCGGCTTTGGAGCGAACAGTGCAGCACCGGTAGCCCGCCGGATCTTTGAAGCCTATGACCAGGAATACGGATTGGATGGAGTCCCTAAGAAAAATGTGCCCGAGTCAAGGGTGAACTAAACGGTTTATTTTGATGTAGAGGAGTGAAAAACTGTGGGTGTTTTCCGAAAGCAGGCCTCCCCCCCGGAAGAGAAGGACAGCAAGAGCTCGCTTGGCCTGCGGCTTAACGTGTTTTTCTTCAGCACGTTTGTTATTTTTTGTGTGATTATTATCCGTCTCGCAGTTATTCAATTTGTGGAAGGACCGACACTGACGGAGGTGGAGGCCAGCCGGGATACCAAAAGTGTACCACTCGCCTCGATCCGTGGAGGTATCCGCGCAGCCGCAGGCGAGCAAATTGCTTACTCCACCTCTGTTCAAACGCTGTATGTTACGCTAACGAAGGAATATACAGCTAAAGTGGTGGATAAGGAAACGGGAATCAGCTCGCTTAAGCCGGAGGCAAGAGCCAATGCGTATGCGCTGGCAAATAATCTGGTTGCGAAATTTGATGAATATGGCGACCCGAACGGCGAGAAGCTGACTGTTAATGAAGTAATTAATTCTCTGGATTTATATTTCAAGAAATATTCGGGCTATATGGCCCGCAAGATCAAATCCGGTCTGACCACCAAGGAAATCGCTTATTTCATGGAGCACAAAAGCGAATTCCCGGGCCTTGAGATCGTGGAAGAAGGCGTACGTCATTACGACAAGGATACCGTAGCCGTGCAGACGGTCGGGTATATCAAGCCCTTCAAATCCTCCAATACGCTCAACATCTACAAGAATATTCAGAGCGCCATGAAGAAGATCGGCGCAGATCCCGGCCTGAATTATAAAGACGATGAATTCGTCGGCTTCGACGGCCTGGAGCTGCAATATCAGCGGGAGCTGCGCGGCAAGAACGGCTATCAGGTCATCTCGGTGAATCCGCAGAATATGGCCGAGAAGGTGGAAGAGGTAGTGCCGCCTGTCAAGGGTAATGATATCTGGATGACGATTGACAAGAATGTTCAGCTTAAGACGGAGCAGGCTATCACCGAACAGATCAATTGGCTGCACCGCAACGCTGTACAAGGCAAGACTCATCCTGACGCCAAGACAGGCTATGCGGTGGCGATGGAAGTCGATACCGGCAATATCGTAGCCATGGCCAGCATGCCGGATTACGATACCAATGTCTGGACAGCGGAGAAGCTGGATTCGGATACCTGGAATAAGATCATGGGCAACTACCAGAACGGGACGATCACTCCTTATTCTTCCGGCCTGTCCGGCCATGGATTTGGTTCCACCGTACTGCTCGGTTCCACCATTAAGCCGCTGACGGTGTTGATCGGTCTGAATGAAGGCTTTTTCAGCACTTCCTATACGTACACAGACAAAGGGATTGCTTATTTCGGTAAGGATGATAAATCCTCCGTCCGCAATTCCTCGGGGCACGTATACGGCCGGATGGGTCCGGCTAAGGCGATTGAGGATTCCTCCAATGTGTTCATGGTAGATATGATCGGCAAGAAGCTCTATGAGCAATATAAAGGCGAGGGAATTGGAGTCTGGGATAAATATATGAAGGAATTCGGCCTTGGCGTATCCACGCAGAGCGGTCTCCCTAATGAATACCTGGGACAGATCAACTACACGGATACTAAGGCAGCGGGCAGTGCGCAAGCCGCATTGGTCTATGCCTCCTTCGGACAGCAGGGCCGCTATACGGTGCTGCAGTTAGCTCAGTATGCTTCTACGCTTGCCAATGAAGGGGTGCGGATCAAGCCGCAGCTTGTCAGCAAGATTACGGATTCATCGGGCAAGGTGGTCAAGAAATTTGAGCGCGAGGTGCTGGATGAAGTGACGACCTTTGACAAGTCCTTTTGGAGAGAAATTAAAAAGGGTATGAACAGTAAGGTCTCAGCATTCGCAGATTTCCCTTATGATTTTGCCCGTAAGACAGGGACCTCACAGCAGCTTGGTAAAGGGCAATTGCGCGATAACGGGGTATTTATTGCCTTCGCCCCGCGTAATAATCCTAAGTTGGCTGTTGCTGTAGTCATCCCCGAAGGGGGATTCGGCTCCAACAGTGCGGCTCCGGTTGCACGTAAAATTTTCGACGCTTACGACTGGGAATACGGGCTGGATGGCGTGCCTAAGAAAAGCCTGAAAACAGCGAACCCGAATGACGGAGCTGCTTCCGGTGAAAGTTCCGATAATACTGCCGCAACAAACTGATGATATTATAGCCATGATGGAGATGGATCTGCGAGAAATACCAAATATACGGTTGCCTTCAAACGAAAGAGCGACCAAGAATGGAGGGGTGGCAAATGACTGCCAAATACCGCCTGCTTGCATTGGATATGGATGGAACCCTACTGAACGACGAACAGAAGATTACCCCGCTTACGGTGGAATGGATCAAAAAAGCGATGGAGGCCGGCGTACATGTCTGCCTGTCTACCGGGCGCTCTTCGCGCAGTGCAATGCCTTATGCTGAACAGCTTGGCCTGAACACTCCAATGATTATGGTGAACGGAAGTGAAGTCTGGCGTGCGCCTAATGAGCTGTACCGCCGCTCCTTGATGGATGTGGAGCTGGTCAAAGAGATGCACAAAATTGCTGAGGAATTCGATATCTGGTTCTGGGCTTACTCCGTAGATGAAGTGTACAACCGGGATAGCTGGGACGGTGAGATTGACAGCAGAGAATGGCTGAAATTCGGCTATTCCACCGAGGATAACGATATCCGCCACAAGCTGCTGATGCGGCTGCAGGAGCTGGGCGGGCTGGAGATCACCAACTCCTCGCCATTCAACCTGGAGATTAATCCGCTGGGCGTCAATAAGGCTTCAGGCATTCTTGAAGTCTGCAAGCTGCTGGGCATTAACATGTCCCAGGTTGTTGCCGTAGGCGACAGCCTCAACGATCTGGCAGCTATCCAGCAGTCCGGCTTCGGAGTGGCTATGGGCAACGCCCAGGAAGCTGTTAAGCAGGAAGCGGATGCAGTAGTAGCTACGAACAACGAAGACGGAATCGCGGAAGTGATTCAGAAGTACATCCTGACAGAGGCCGAAACCGGAATCTCGGCTGCACGCATATCCAAGCAGGCTTAGTAGATGTTGCGATGAGTTTCGGATTGTTGAATTTTATATAGCTTGATCTGAAAGACAACAATTGGTGGGAGTAACGGAGGGGAAGTTTGAGCTGGAGGAGCGGTAGCGACCGCCTGAAAGCTTTCCGTAGGAAAGCTAGCTTCGGAAGCATTAGCAGTCACCGGATTTTCACCGCTAATAGCGGTTTGAATCAAGAAATCTGGTGACAACAGCGGCTGGAAGCCAAAATTCACCGCAGTTACGACCCGCACCTTTTGGACTTCATTTCTAGCTATCTAAACATAAGGAGTTGAGGGAATTGACAATTCTGGGCTGGATTCTGATCATTGCTTTGTTCGCAATCGGGATGGCAGGGGCGGTATATCCGATCCTGCCGGGGGCGCTTGCGATTTACCTGGCATTCTTTGTATATGGCTGGTTCTTTTCCTTCGGCTCCTTCGGTCCCTGGTTCTGGATTGCCCAGACGCTGATCGTCGTGGTGCTGTTCATTGCCGACTATGTGGTCGGGGCCTGGGGCGTCAAGAAGTTCGGCGGCTCCCGCGCCTCCGTGATCGGCAGCACCATCGGTCTGATTATCGGCCCGTTTCTGATTCCGGCGTTCGGCCTGCTGATCGGCCCGTTCCTGGGTGCCTTCATCGGCGAGCTGATTGCCGGCGAGAAGGCCGGTAAAGCGGTGAAGGTCAGCTTCGGCGCTCTGCTCGGGCTGTTCAGCAGCACAGTCGTCAAGATTATTCTGCAGATTGTTATGATCGTCCTCTTCTTTATCTGGATCGGACGCTATTAAATTTATTGTGAAGAAGGCGAAACAGCTTGTCCACCAAGAAAGAATCCTTTGTCAAAGGCACGCTAATTCTGGCGGCAGCCGCACTGGTAGCCCGTGTCCTCGGGCTTGCCCAGCGGGTGCCGCTGGAGCATTTATTCAATGAAGTCGGTAACGCTGCGTTTACACAAGCCAACAATGTGTATCTGCTGCTGCTGCCTCTGGCGACAGCCGGTATTCCCAGCACGCTTAGTAAAATGGTGTCCGAGCGCTATGCGCTGAACCGTCCGCAGGAAGCACAGCAGGTGTATCGTGCGGCGCTGATTTTTGCGGCTGTGGTTGGTGTGATTATGAGCGTAGCGCTCTACATAGCTGCTCCTTATTACGCGGAATCCAGTAAGGTTCCCGAGAGCACACTGGCCATCCGGGCGATTGCCCCGGCGCTGCTGCTGTTCCCCGCAATCGCGATGATGCGCGGGTATTTCCAGGGCCGTAACAATATGATGGCCGGGGGCATCTCACAGATTGTCGAGCAGATTGCCCGGGTATCCACAGCTATTCTGCTTGCCTTTATTCTGCTGCGCCAGGGCTACAGCAACACCTGGATGGCCGCAGGCGCATCCTTCGGCAGTGTACTCGGCAGTATCGGCGCCTTCGGCGTGATGCTGTATTATGCGATGAAGCTGCGCCGCAGCGAGGAGAAGGTCGCTTTGTATGACTCGAATGAAGCCCGTATCCCGCTGCTTAAGATTTACAAGGATATTTTCAAGCTGTCCATACCGATTGTATTGTCTTCCGTTACGGTGCCTGTAGTGAACTTCATTGATACTACCTTTATTGTGCCGTTGCTTAGCGGGCAAATCGGCTTGAAGGAAGCTACGTGGACGCTGGGGATCTTCGGCAGCCGGGCACAGAGTGTGGCCGGAATTCCTCCGGTATTGTCGATCGCCCTAAGTGCATCGCTGATTCCGATTATATCTGCCGCCTTCGCCCGCAAAGATGAACAGCACCTGCAACGTCAGGTCACACTCGCCATGCGGGTCTCCATTCTTACAGGCACACCGGTTGTAGTCTCACTTGTTGTGGCTGCCTACTCGGTTAACGGCCTGCTGTTCAAATCGCTTGACGGCAGCGGTATTGTGGCGATGCTGACACTCGGTACTATTTTCCAGATAACGATGATGACTACGAACTCGATCCTGCTCGGAATGGGCAAATCCCGGATATCCATGTATTACGTGCTTGTGGGTATCCTCGTGAAGTTCGGCTCCAATTTCCTGTTCAGCCAGTGGTTTGGCATTTATGGCATTATCGGTTCTACGGCACTGTGCTTCATAGTGATTACAATGCTTAATCTGCGGATGCTCAAAAAAATCGTCCCCTTCACCATTCTCGGCAAACGCTGGGGAGGCTTCTCTATTGCGGTCCTGGCCTCGGCAGGTATCGGCTATGGCTTGAATGAAGCAGGTATATTGATGACGCAGCTTATGCCGGCCCGTCTGGCCTTCCTGATTACCTGTCTGGTGGTTGGAGCGGCAGTCGTAATTGTCTATTTGGTTCTCCTGATCATTCTGGGCGTACTCAGCAGCCAGGAGATTGCCGGTTATCCCCGTCCGCTGCGTAAGGTGCTGGGTCCTTTGATGAAACTGCAGCCTGCCCGTGTGCGTGCTGGTGAATAATGATATGACTATTGTCTTGATTTGTCATTATTGTTTGACTTATTCCGTACATTTTGATTCACTTAAAGAGCAAGCTTCGTGTGGAACTTTCTGATAGAAGGGAATGGTCAATTGATGGACAAAATCAGCTCCCCTGCCCAGTTCCAGGTGGCAATTCAGTCTTCGCGCCTGACGGTGGCAGTCTTCAAGGCAGATTGGTGTGTGGATTGCAAATTCATTGATCCGTTCATGCCGGATGTGGAACAAAAATATGCAGAGCGCCTTACCCTGGTCGAAGTGGATGTCGATGCCGTAGGCGATGTCAGCCAGGAACAGAATATACTGGGCATTCCAAGCTTTGTCGCGTATACCGATGGACGGGAACTGGTCCGGTTCGTGAACAAGCTCCGCAAGTCCCGGGAGGAAATCGAGAAGTTTCTTGATACGGCGCTGGACGTTTATCTCAGCATTCACAAGTAATTACGCAGCACCGCTTTCGCCCTATTTTGAGCAGAAGCGGTGCTTTTTTCTAATAAATATAAGAATTTATATGCTTCATACTCATTCCTATACAATACGGGTGATACTATTGACGACACTTCAATTAAAATGGCTCAGCTATCTGACCTGTCTCATTATGTTCATGGCACTGTTCGGCGGGGTTGTGGTGACGAAAACCGGCTCGGGACTGGAATGCGGGAATGAGTGGCCACTGTGCCACGGGAAGCTGATTCCGGCCTACACCATCGGCTCTCTGATTGAATATACCCACCGCTTGTTCAGCGGCCTGGCAGGCCTGTTATCACTGGCTTCCATGGTTGCCTTCTGGCGTTATGCCAGGCACCGCAAGGATCTGCTGGCCTGTGCCCTCCTGACCCTGATCTTCGTCATCGTTCAAGGCGGGATGGGAGCGCTTGCAGTAGTGAAGTCGCAGTCAGCTGCGGTCATGGCCCTGCATATGGGGTTCTCGCTGATCGCCTTCGCAGGTTCCCTGATGCTGGCGCTTGGGACCAGACGGACCTTCGCTCCAGGAGCGGAATTCAGCACAGGAAGTCCCAAAGTCCGCCCGGCCTTCCGCAACTTAACCTGGGTTACTGCAGTATATTCATATATCGTTGTCTACATTGGGGCCTACGTAAGCCACACCAGTTCCCAGGGCGGGTGCTCCGGCTGGCCGCTGTGTAACGGACAATGGATTCCGGAGATGAGCGGCGGAGTAGGGATCGTATTCGTCCACCGGATTGCGGCGGCGATTCTGTTCCTGCTTACGGCTATACTTGGGCATCTGGCCTTCTGGAAGTATAAGGAGCTGCCGGAGCTGAGGGCTCTGGGAGTAGCAGCAGTCCTGTTATGCCTGATGCAGGTATTCAGCGGAGCGGCTGTAGTATACACACTGAATAATGAAAGATTGTACATATTTGCTGCAATGTCTCATATTGTGCTGATCTCCGGACTCTTCGGGGTTCTGTGTTACATGAGTGTAAGAGTCTGGCAGTTAAGCGGAGCTGGCAGGGGCAGCAAGTAATAAGCATACGGCAACGGTGGACGGGATAAGCATAAGGTCCTGTTTGAGGAGGAACGCTATAGTGCGATACAGTAATTTACGACAATGGATCGAGCAGCTCCGCAGGGATAAGGATCTGGCAGTGATAGATACACCTGTTGATCCTTATCTGGAGCTTGCCGAAATTCACCGCCGGGTGGTGGAGGAGGAAGGCCCGGCACTGCTGTTCACGAACGTGCAAGGAACACCGTTCCCGGTCGCTACGAATCTGTTCGGGACAGTCCGGCGCGTCAACAAGGCCTTTGGGACAAGACCGGAGCAGCTGCTTAAGTCGCTGACAACGGCGATGGAGCAGCTGATTCCGCCTTCAGCCGCCGGCTTATGGCGGGAGAGGACGGTGCTGCTTGAGCTGCTGAGGGCAGGAACCAAGAACATACCGCAAGGAGAGGCTCCGGTGCTCGGTGTCTGCAGCAGCAGTGATCCGCTGAAGGAGCTGCCCCGGATCACAGCCTGGCCTAAGGATGGCGGGGCATTCCTCACGCTCCCTCTGGTCTATACGGAGAATATCACCAACCCCAAGGATCATAACCTCGGAATGTACCGGATTCAGATGTATGATGATAGCACCACAGGCATTCACTGGCAGATTCACAAGGGTGGCGGCTTCCATCATTCGCAGGCAGAGCATCTCGGCGAGACCCTGCCGGTGTCTGTCTTCATCGGCGGGCCTCCGGCCCTGATTGCTGCGGCAGTGGCTCCAGTCCCGGAATGGATTCCGGAGCTGCTGCTTGCGTCGCTGATGCTGGGCGGCAAGCTTCCTATGGTGCAGGACCCCTTGGGCGGTCACCGGATTCCGGCAGAGGCCGAATTCTCCATCCGGGGACGCGTGTCTCCGCTGGAGCGGAGAGCAGAAGGACCGTATGGCAGCCAGTCCGGCTACTATTCCATGCAGCATGATTTCCCGGTTATGCATGTTCAGCGGATGTGGCACCGCAAGGATGCTATCTACCCGGCGACCATCACCGGCAAGCCGCGCCAGGAGGATTATTATCTGAAGGATTATTTGCAGCGGCTGCTCGCTCCAGCCTATCCTCTGCTGATCCCTTCGGTCAAAGCGCTATGGTCCTATTCCGAATCCGGTTCGCATTCATTGACCTCAGCGGTCGTGAGGGAGAGTTATCCGCGTGAGTATATGGTGTCAGCGTTTCGTATCTTAGGGGAGGGCCAGCTCTCCTTAACCAAATTCCTGCTGCTGACTAATGTTCAGGTGGAGCTTACCGATTTCCCCAAGCTGCTGGAAACGGTACTTGAGCGCTTCAACCCGCACACGGATCTGACGATCTTTGCCAATACCTCCATGGATACGCTGGATTATACCGGACGCAAGCTGAACCATGGCAGTAAGGCGGTGATGGCGGGCATCGGAAGCCCGGTCCGTCAGCTGCCAAGGACTTATACAGAGGGCCAGCTTCCATCAATCACCGCCGCTGTGCCTTATTGCGGAGGATGTTTAGCCGTTTCCGGTGCATCCTATGAAGAGGACCCGGAGTTGCCGGAGCGGCTGGTGGCTGCCTTCAAGGAGAGGGAGACCGCCTGGCCGCTGATTGTGCTGGTCGATCAGGCGGAAGAGGCGGTAAGCACGCAGACCTCATTCCTGTGGTCTGTATTCACCCGCTTCAATCCGGCGGATGATATTTATTCGGCGGCCGGGGTACACCGGGGCAGTGTCAGCTATACGCTGCCGATCATTGTAGATGCCCGGATGAAGCCGGGATACCCGGAGGAGCTGGCTCCGAGCGAGGATATTGCGAAGCGGGTAGCGCGCAACTGGAACCATTATTTTCCTTTAGCGTAGAAGTGAACTTTAAGGAGGGTCAAAGATGCTGCGGACATTACTGGGAGAGCCGCCCCGCGTGAACAGCGGTGTGCTGGCTGAAGCTATGGAGTCCATGGCGAAGGCTGCCTCCATGCTGCGCAAGGAGATGGCGGCACATGAAGACCATGACCATGAATACCGCAAGCTGGAAATCTGGACACGGGGCCTGATCTCCTCTCTGGATGAGCTGGAGCAGAGCTGGTTCGCAGCCGCCTTTTTCCGGAAGTCAGTGATTGCCGGTTATATGGATGATATGTCGTCCACCGAGCAGGGGGAGTACGCCAGATATGTGTATTTCTACAAGGATGGCTTCATCCGTGTCTTCTCACTGCTGGACAAGCTGGGTACGGTGCTGAATAATCTGTACAATCTCAATACAGGCAAGGTGAAGACGCATTTCTCCTATTTTACGGTGCTGAGGCAATTTCAGCTGCTGCACCCGCATCATCCGCTTGCGGACGAACTGGAGCGGATCAGGAATTCCTACCGGGAGCCGGTGGAGAATCTGCGCAAGCGGCGTAATGCCGAGATCCATTACATGAACGCGGAGATGACCGATGATCTCTGGCAGCGCCACCAGGGGCTGCATGACAAAATCCGTCTGGAGGATCTGGACAGCCATCTGGAGGATTTGAAGCAGAGTCTGGAAATGGTATGCCAAGCCCTGGCCGCAGCATACAGGTACGGGAATGAACAATGGCACAAGAATAAAGCGGCCCCCGGCCTGAAATCCGGACATGAACGTACGTAAAAACTTACCTTTGACAAAAAACTCGAAACTGAACTATACTTAAGCATACATTAGCTTCTGACAGGATACGGAATATATAACCTCATACTATTATCTTATCGAGAGCGGCGGAGGGATAGGCCCGATGAAGCCCGGCAACCGGTTTGAATACAGCGAAGCGCTGCATCCAAATGTCATGGTGCTAATTCCTACAATGCCGCCGGTTTCGGGGTATTTGGCAGATGAGAAGGCATTGTCATTATACACACAGGGCCTCTTGCGATCTGCATGGATCGTAAGGGGTCTTTTTATTGCAATGATGGAAGCTAGAACAGAAGGGGGACGCAGCGGTTGATAGAATTGAAGGATATAACCAAGGTGTATGGCAAAGGCAGTAAGCAGGCAACTGCACTCTCTGCGCTGAGCCTGTCGATTAAGAAGGGGGAAATCTTCGGGGTGATCGGTCACTCCGGGGCCGGTAAAAGCACGCTGATCCGCTGCATTAATCTGCTGGAGCGCCCGACTGCGGGCGAGGTGTGGGTGGACGGTGTCGAACTGACAGCGCTCAGCCAGGGACAGCTGCAGGAGCAGCGGCGCAAGATCGGGATGATTTTTCAGCATTTCAATCTGCTCTCATCGGCAACAGTCTATGATAATATCGCCTTTCCGCTGCGGCTGATCGGAGCCGGAAGGAACGAGATTGAACAAAAGGTTAAAGATCTGCTCGCTCTGGTCGGGCTGGAGGAGCACTGGAATAAGTACCCGGCTCAGCTGTCCGGCGGACAGAAGCAGCGTGTCGGAATCGCCCGGGCGCTGGCGAGTGATCCGGACGTTCTGTTATGCGATGAGGCGACCTCGGCGCTTGATCCGCAGACGACTGACTCCATTCTGCGCCTGCTGATGGATATCAACAGCAAATTCCATCTGACCATCGTGCTGATTACCCATGAGATGCATGTGATTCAGAGCATCTGCGACCGCGTTGCCGTGATCCATGGCGGCGGTATTGTGGAGCAGGGGGAAGTGGCCGAGGTCTTTCTGAAGCCGAAGCATGAGGTCACCAAGGAATTCATCCGCAGTGAGACCCAGTCGGACGGACCGCTCCGGCAAGCGATTGATGCTGTGCACTCAGGCTTCACGAAGTCGGTCAAAATCACTTTTCTCGGGCAAAAGACTTACGGGTCCACGCTCTCCCAGGTGGTTCAAGGAACCGGGGTCCACTTCGCCATTCTCCATGGCACCATCTCTACGATTAAGGATGTTCCTTACGGGCAGCTGATTGTACGGTTCGAAGGACTTGCTGATGCGGTTGAAGCCACGCTCACGGAGTTAGTAGCGCAGGGTCTTGATGTGGAGGTGATTTCGTAATGGGCGGATTGGATTTTAGCACAATCAATTGGGAAGAGATGCTGGAAGCTACGATTGCTACACTCAAAATGATCGCAATTTCAGGAATATTCACAATAATCCTTGGTTTACCGCTCGGAATTGTGTTATATTTATGGGGCAAGTCAAATAACGTTATTATCAGGGTTGTTTACTCGGTATTATCCTTTATTGTGAATATCCTAAGGTCGGTCCCTTTTATCATCCTGATGGTTGCCCTGATTCCATTAAGCAAGACGATTATGGGAACCTCGATAGGTGTGCTTGGAACGATCCCGGCACTGGTGATCGGCGCGGCGCCCTTCTTTGCCAGACTAGTGGAGACGGCACTGCGGGAGGTTGACCGGGGAATCATTGAAGCGGCGCAGGGCATGGGAGCGTCCACCGGGCAGATCGTTATGCGCGTGCTGCTTCCGGAGGCTCGTCCGGGTCTGCTGGCCGGAGTAACAATTACTGTAGTGACCCTTGTCTCGTATACCGCGATGTCCGGCATGATCGGCGGCGGTGGTCTGGGTGACCTGGCCATCCGCTACGGATATTACCGTTATGAGAAGGAAGTTATGATTATCTCGGTAGCACTGATGGTCATTCTGGTGCAGCTGCTGCAAATGGCTGGCGACCGGCTGGTAAGACATTTTACACGGAAATAAGGTACGTCCACATATAGCCTTATTCAATAAAACATATGGATTAGAGGGGGATTTACAGATGAAAAAAGTACTGCTTACATTATTCAGCCTGACCTTGGTATTGGTACTTGCCGCTTGCGGAAACAACAAGGCGAATAACGCCGCGAATTCTGCTGCGACAACGGCACCTACGGAAGCCGCTGGTGCAGAAGCGACTACAGAGCCTGCGGCAGAACCGGTAACTCTAGTGATTGGTGCCTCTGCTGTACCGCATGCGGAAATCCTCAAAGCGATTGCCCCGCAGCTTGAAGCCCAAGGCATTAAGCTGGAGATCAAAGAATTCTCGGATTATATCCTGCCGAATACACAGCTTGCCGAGAAGCAGCTCGATGCGAACTTCTTCCAGCACAAGCCTTACCTGGATGATCAGAACACCAAGAACGGCACAGATCTCGTAGCTGTAACCGCTGTTCATGTAGAGCCATTTGGCGCCTATTCCAAGAAAATCAAATCGATAGACGAATTGGCAGAGGGTGCAAAGGTTGCGATTCCGAATGATGCAACGAACGGAGGCCGCGCCTTGATTCTGCTGGCGAAGAACGGTCTGATCAAGCTGAAGGATGACACCAATATTGCCTCTACCAAAGCGGATATCACTGAGAACACCAAGAAGCTGGATATCATTGAGCTGGATGCAGCCATGCTGCCCCGTCAGCTGGATGAAGTAGACCTGGCGCTGATCAACACTAACTTTGCCCTGGATGCCAAGCTGTCTCCTACGAAGGATGCGTTGTTCATTGAAGGCGGAGATTCCCCGTATGCCAACCTGCTGGTAGCCCGTCCTGACAACAAGGATTCGGATGCCATTCAGAAGCTGGCGGCAGCGCTGACTTCCCCGGAAGCGAAGGCATTCATCGAAAAGCAATACGACGGAGCGATTATTCCAGCATTCTAAGCTTAAGCTTAGGTAAGCTGAATAATCCTAATGAGACCAGAAGCAGCCCGGTAGCCAGAAATGGCTGGCGGAGCGGCTTCTGGTTTTTTGCACAGCCAGGTGGTTGATCCTTCAGACGAAATCCTCTATAATAAAAAAAATCCCGGCCTCTTAGCGGAGGCCGGGATGGTTTATGAAACGGGATTAGAATACCTGAACGACTTCTTCCACGCCTTCTACTTCTTCAATCAGGGCGCGTTCGATCCCGGCTTTTAGCGTGATCGTGGAGCTTGGGCAACTGCCGCATGCACCCATAAGCTTCAGCTTAACGATGCCGTCTTCAACATCAATCAGTTCCACGTCACCGCCATCGCGCTGCAGGAACGGACGAAGTTTATCAAGGACTTCCAGTACTTCATCGTACATGGTTGCGCTTTGTACATTCTCACTCATTTCTCAATCACTCCTTTCGTATGTTTATTATAGTACAAAAAGTTAAAAAATAAAATGGTTAAGGCAGAATAGGGAGATCATCATGAGACCAATTATAGAATTCTGTGCCAGCAACATCGGCCACGGTACTGAACCGCTCAAGCTTAAGCTGGAACAAAACCCTGAATATGATGTAGTGGAGTACGGCTGTCTGAACAACTGCGGAGAGTGTTATCTCCAGCCGTTCGCCATGGTGGACGGGGAGATCATTGAGGCCGATTCCCCTGCTGCTCTGGAAGAGGCCATAGAAGCCGCCATAAAAGAGGCAGAAGCCTGGGACAACCTGGAGATTGACTAAACCGCCTGGGTTCAAGCCGGGCTTCATCAGCCGAAATGGCGTTTAGACATCCACAGCACGCCGCTCTTCAGCAGGCGAGGAACCCGGCCCATGACAGAGCGGCGGCCCATCAGGCCGAAGCCGGCATTTTTGCCGAGTGAACCGAGGGTTCCCTTCAGCTTAATCTTATGCAGCTTCGGGGTTTCTCCCCGCCATAGCGCCTGCATAATCTGGCCCACCTGCTCGCCCTGGGCACCTGCCGCCTGTGCACTGGGGGCGAAGGGCAGGCTGGCACAGTCCCCGATCACATAGACCTCCGGGTATTCAGCTATATTGTAATACTCCCCCACAATGAGCCTGCCTCCGCGGTCCTTCGGAAGCTCAAGCTGCTGTACGACCTTCACCGGCTGAATGCCGGCAGTCCATACCGTAACATCCGCCGGAATAGCCTGGGTGCCATTGAAGATGGCATCCTTTTCGACATGAGAGACCGACACTCCGCCAATCGTCTCCACCTGATGCTCACTGAACCATTCCTCAACATACCTGGACAGCTTGGCCGGAAAAGAAGATAAAATACGTTCTCCCCGGTCCATCAGCGAGATATTCAGATCCGGCCGGCTCTCCCGCAGCTCCGAGGCAATCTCTACGCCGCTGAGTCCCCCGCCGACAATGTTGACGGTTCCATAAGGCTTCACATCGTTCAGCCTGCGGTAAGTTTCGCGGGTTCCGGCGAAGCTCTGAATACTGCAGGTGTATTCCTCAGCTCCAGGAATGTTATGGTAATTATCCGTACAGCCCAGGGCAATCGCGAGGATATCATAGGCTACCGGCTCCCCGGAATCGAGCAGGACCAGCCTGCTCTCCAGATCAATGGAACCCACCTGCCCGTAACGAACGGTCAGGCGGGGGTGTACCGGGAATTGAATCCGCAGATGGTAATCGGTGACGGTGCCTGCGGCCAGTGCATAATATTCGGTCTTGATCCCCTGATACGGCATCCGGTCCACCAGAATGATTTCCACATCAGAAGGGAGATGATGATCCAGCAGCTGCTGAATGAGGGCAAGACCGCCGTAGCCGCCGCCCAGGACAAGTAAGGTTCTCATGCGAACTGATCTTCCTTTCGGGTACGTAATGGACAAGGCCGTTCTGCGTTCACTGGCTGAGGTAAGCTTGTTCTGTTCTTATTCGTATACCTTGATCTCGTTATAGAAGGTATCCCGTTCTACAGGAATCCGTCCCGCACCCTTCACGAGCCAGATCAGCTCATCGCGGGTCAGCCCTTCCGGTGTCAGCGCGCCGGCAGCATGGCTGATTCGTTCCTTCAGGATCGTTCCGTGCACATCGGAAGCGCCGAAGTTCAGGGCAACCTGGGTCAGCTGGGGTCCGATATTAATGAAGTAAGCCTTGATATGATCGAAATTGTCCAGCATCAGGCGGCTGACCGCAATGGTCTTCAGATCCTCATTCGCGGAGTTGCGGCGCATAATGCCGGCATTCTTATTCTTGGGCTGCATGGACAGCGGAATGAATACCATGAAGCCGCCGGTCTCGTCCTGCAGGTCACGAATTTGCAGCATATGGCGGATGCGGTCCTCACGGGACTCAATCGACCCGTACAGCATCGTGGTATGGGTCTTCATGCCAAGGTGATGGGCGGTGCGGTGCACCTCGAGATATTCCTCGACATTGGCTTTATCGACGCGCATTTTTTTGCGGTAATGGTCAGACAGAATCTCTGCCCCTCCTCCGGTAAGGGTCTTCAGTCCGGCAGCGCGCAGCTGCTCCAGCACCTCACGGATACTGAGTCCGCTGATACGGGTGAAGAAATCGATCTCTGCCGCTGTATAGGCCTTGAGAGTCACCTCGGGGAAATGCTCGTTCAGGGCCCGCAGCGAATCAACGTAGTACTGGAAGGGCACATTATCATTATGGCCGCCTACAATATGGAACTCACGCACGCCGGGATGAATATGCTGCTTCACATACTCCACCATCTCCTGGCCGGAGAGGGTGTAGGCCCCTTCCTCGCCTTCATCCTTGCGGAAATTGCAGAAGGCACAGCGGGATTCGCAGACATTGGTGAAATATAGACTCATGTTCTCGATAAAATAGACTTTATTCCCGTTCTTTCGCAGATTGACCTCATTGGCCAGCTGTCCGATCGTTAAGAGATCGTTACTCTCATATAAATAAACGCCATCTTCCAAATTCAATCGTTCTCCGCCGCGAACCTTCTCAATGATGTTCGCCATCCGGGCATCCGTGTGGGGTGTAATTAGGGTAGACATATAAGTTCCTCCTGAAGGTTGGCGAGGCGGTTGCATCGCATAATCGTGTACCTGAGAATATCCGGCAACAGCCGGCATTATAAATAGAGGTTAACTGCAACCCCCGTGACAATTTTTCGAATTTTTTTGAAAATACTCTTGGTTATCGCTTTTCTTATTATAAACCTCTACTTGAGGGGGAGCAACCGCCAGAAACCGTAGGACTTCCGGTATAAATTGCATATCAGCGGAGAGTTTGCGACTTGAGGGCAGAAGAATAGTGGAGTATACTGATTTCAAGAGCCAATGAAAATGATATACATCATACTCATTCTTTTCCCGCGCAAGGCTTTGATTTCATTACACACAGCCAGAAGGCTGCTTGATTCCAATACAGTGAATTCTAAGGAGGTTGTAATTATGATTAGCATAAGTGAGACAGCGGCAGGCCAATTGAAGGCTATGCTTGCGGAGCAGGAAGTGCCGGATATGTTTCTCCGTCTGGGCGTCACCGCCGGGGGCTGCAGCGGATTCTCGTACGCAATGGGCTTCGACGATACCGAGAGTGAGCAGGACGTCTACATGGACGTTGAAGGTCTGAAGGTAGTCGTCAGCAAAGACGACATCCGTTACTTGAACGGCCTTACGATCGACTTCGAGGAATCCGGCATGACCGGCGGCTTCACCATCAACAACCCCAACGCCAGCGCTACGTGTGGCTGCGGTTCCTCATTCCGCACGAAGGAAGAGGCGGGGAATCCGGCGGCGGAGCCTTGCTAAGCCTGCAAATGCTGAATGACTGATAAAGTAAGCGTGGATTGCGGATTTCAAAACCTCTTAATTTGTATGGTGCAAACTGTACTTATTAGGAGGTTTTTTATGTTGACTCAAACCATTATATGTTAAAATATGGTGATGAAATAATTAATGGATCTGCGAGGAGGGTAACAATGATACGAATGCCATTTGAACGCCCAACAGAGCATTATGATGAACGAATTATTGATATCGATCAAGACATTTGCTCTTTGATCAAGAAGAGAAAGGAAGTCTCGGATAATAATCCAGGATTTCCTCCGCTTGAGTATATTTCTAAATGGTCAGAGACCTTCGAACTCTATGAAGATTTCCTGAACTCATTATTCGCAAGTATGATGAATGAAAAACAATTTAAACCCATGATCGAACCAGCCGGTTTTAGACAATACATCGCAATTCTGAAGTCAGCCGTGATAGGTGACCGGTTCTATACTCTAACTTCTATGAAGCAATACACCAATGCAAGTGTATTAACACTTAATATAGATTGGGACAATAAGCAGGATATTGACTCCAAATCTCATCAGCATAGCCATTACGAACTAGATATTAATGACCAATATGATTGCCGAATGATTAATGGTGGGAGCAGATCTGATCATGCAGCTTATAAATACGTGATTTCTCCGCCATTACCTGATGAGATTTCGGGAATTCAATTTAGGTTCAAAGAATACAGTTTCCCTTTCAAGAATAGTGAGGCAAGTGATGAGATAGTATTTGAACTTTAGTAAGGTGAATAGCCCTTCACACCTAATAGGTGGTGGAGGGTTATTTTTTGTGAAAATACGACTTTAATTGTCAAATTAGTGTCGAATGTTGATTCCCCTATAAAACATACTTGACTAGTGGGGATAATGGGATTATAGTATGAAAAAAGCTTGATGGCACAGAGAGATTTTCAACCGAAGCTTTCATAATATCTTGGATATCTCTCATCTTTAATAAATGGATACAATTATACAGTTAGCCGGGCGACCCGCAAATGAATAGCGAGGAGCAATGAAATCTATGGAAATGCGTTCACGAAGATTGTCGAAGGATAATACCTACTATGCACTTAAGCAAAAAATAATAGATAGCGAGCTGGAGCCGGATCAGGCGGTTAACGAAGAAAGCCTGGCGGCACTGCTCGGGGTCAGCCGGACTCCGCTACGGGAAGCGATTCAGCGGCTGGAGAATGAGGATTTCCTGGTGCGCCAGCCCAACGGCAGGCTGCGGGTAGCCCCTTTAACGATTAAGGAGGTCGAGGAGATCTTCCAGATCCGCAGCATGCTTGAAGGTCATATCGCCAGAAGCGCCGCCAGAAACGCTACTATCAAGGATATTCAGCAGTTAACGCTCATTCTGGAGAAGCTGAAGCAATCCTTCCAGATGGGGGATCAGCAGGATGTTGTATCCTATGGCTTCGAATTCCATGATTACTTGTGGGAGATCAGCGCGCTGAAGACTTTTGAGAAGGTGCTGAACCAGTTAAGAGACCGTTCCCTCCGGTATTGCCGTTATGTCTCGCTACATGGGGACTGGAATACGCAGGCGGATGAGGAGCATCTTGTGATTCTGCAGAGAATCATAGCCAGGGATGAAGAGGGGGCGGAGCGGGCAATGCGGGAGCATATCCTAAGCAGCCTTGCGACTGCACTGGAGCGGATCAGAGGAATTGAGCATACGTAATGAAGGGGGAAGAACAAGCCTATGAGACCACAGCATGAGACGGAAGAAGCACTGGCAGCCCGGCTAACCGGAGTGCGGAGGAACCTGCACCGCGAGCCTGAGCTGAGTAATGAAGAGTTCAGAACGACAGAGAAGCTGCGCGGGTGGCTGAGTGAAGCGGGGATACGGGTGCTGGATCTTCCTCTGAAGACCGGGCTGATCGCTGAGGTGGGACAAGGTGATGGCAGCATTGTAGCGATTCGTTGCGATATCGATGCCCTGCCGATTGAGGAGCAGACGGGCCTGCCGTTCGCATCAGAGATTCCGGGAGCCATGCATGCCTGCGGCCATGATTTCCACACCGCTGTGATCCTGGGCGCGGCCAGCCTGCTGAAGCAGCGTGAGCATGAACTGCCGGGCAAGGTCAGAATCCTGTTCCAGCCGGCAGAAGAGACGGGGCATGGTGCGGAGGATGTACTGGCATCCGGCGGGCTAAGCGGGGTTGACGCGATATTCGGATTACATAATTCACCGGATCTGCCTAACGGGGCGTTCGGTACAAGAACGGGAGCTTTAACGGCTGGCGTTGACCGCTTTGAGATTACGGTAAAAGGGGTTGGCGCTCACGCAGCTACACCGGAGAAAGGGGTAGACACCATTGTGACCGCCGCGCAGATCATTACGATGCTGCAAACCGTAGTCAGCCGCCTGAATAACACGCAGGAGCCGGTCGTGCTCAGTGTGACCCGGATCAACGGGGGCTTCACCTGGAATGTGCTGCCGGAGAAGGTGGAGCTGGAAGGTACAGTACGTACGTATAACGAAGAGATCCGCAGCAGCATCCCAGCCCAAATGACGCGGATCATAGAAGGGATTGCAGCCGCAGCCGGAGCAGAGGCGAAGCTGCACTGGTATCCCGGCCCGCCCGCTACGGTCAATCACGGAGCATGGACAGACTTCACCAAAGAGGTCGCGGCACAATCAGGCTATGAGGTACACGATATTCCGCCGCAGATGGGCGGAGAGGATTTCGCCTATTATTTGCAGCAGTTCCCGGGTGCTTTTGTGAATATCGGCACCGGCCCGAACCATGCGCTGCATCATCCCCGCTTCGATGTCGATGAGGCGGCCATCCTGCCGGCAGCCAAGTATTTCGCTCTCCTGGCAGAAGAGGCGCTGGCGAAGCTGAAGCAGCAGGCTTGAATCCTGAATCCTAAATTTACCAGATGATTGAGGGGAACAACTATGATTGAACTACGGAATGTGTACAAGACGTTCACCCGCAAAGAGGTGAAGATTGAAGCGCTCAAGGGGATCAGCCTGAAGGTGGAAAAGGGCGATATCTTCGGAGTCATCGGCTACAGCGGAGCCGGAAAAAGCACGTTAATCCGCCTGGTCAATTACCTGGAACGTCCGTCTGAGGGCCAGGTGCTGGTGGACGGGTACGATCTGGGTGCGTACAGCGACAAAGAGCTGCGGGCAGCCAAGAAAAACATCGGCATGATTTTTCAGCATTTTAATCTGCTGGAGTCCAAAAAGGTGTTCGACAATGTGGCTATTCCACTCATCCTGCTGAAAAAGAGCAAGGCGGAAATCCGCAAGCGGGTAGAGGAGCTGCTCGAATTCGTCGGGCTAAGCGATAAGGCTGGAAGCTATCCGAGCGAGCTGTCAGGCGGACAGAAGCAGCGGGTCGGGATTGCCCGGGCACTTGCCTCGAACCCTTCGATACTATTGTGCGATGAAGCCACTTCTGCTCTGGACCCGCAGACGACACAGTCCATCCTGCAGCTGCTCAAGCGGATCAACGCGGAATACAACATCACGGTGATGATCATCACGCATGAGATGTCGGTGATTCAGGAGATCTGCAACAAGGTAGCCGTAATGGAAGAGGGACGGATTATCGAGCAGGGCAGCGTGCTGGATGTGTTCGGAGCACCGAAGCATCAGACGACACAGAATTTCGTCAAGACTGTTATTCAGAACAGCATGACTACAAGCGTCCGCAGAACGCTGAAGACTGAGCAGGGGAGCCAGGTGTATAAGCTGAATTTTGCCGGGGAGAGCGCTTCTGAGCCTGTGCTGTACGAGATTATCCGTACCTACGGGGTCAAGGTCAACATTCTGTTTGCGAATACGACAGAGATTCAAGAGACGACGCTCGGCATGATTATCGTACAGCTGCAAGGTGAACCGGCCCAGATGGAAGCAGCCTTGAATTATATGAAGCAGCATGAGGTCCGCATAGAGGAGGTGAAGTCCTATGTTCTCGACATCGATCACAAGTGAGCAATTCCTGAAGGCGATTATTGAAACGATTCAGATGGTGGGTGTATCGCTATTCATCGGCTCGCTGCTGGGTATTCCGCTGGGCATCCTGCTGGTCATTACCCGTCCGGGCGGCGTCCTGGAGAGCAAGTGGCTGTATACCTTACTGAATCCCTTAATTAATGTCATCCGTTCGGTTCCGTTTATTATTCTGCTGTTTGCCATTATTCCGCTAACAAGAGCAATTGTTCATACATCGATTGGGACCAGTGCCGCAATTGTTCCGCTGATTATCTATATCGCCCCCTATATCGCACGGCTGGTCGAGAATTCGCTGCTGGAAGTGAATCCGGGCATTCTCGAAGCTGCGGAAGCGATGGGCGCAACTCCGCTGCAGGTCATCTGGTATTTTCTGCTGCCGGAAGCGGTGGGCTCGTTAATTCTCTCCCTGACTACAGCGACGATCGGGCTGATCGGGGCTACGGCAATGGCCGGGGCAGTAGGCGGAGGAGGGGTCGGCGACTTGGCAATCGTGTACGGGTATCAGCGTTTTGACGAGGTCGTCATGTTCGCGACGGTCATTATTCTGATTATTCTGGTGCAGGGTATTCAGTCCTTGGGCAACACCTTGGCGCGGAAGATTCGCCGTTACTAGAGAATACAAGACAAAGGGGATAGGCAGATGAGTGTATGGAGCAAGCAGGAGCGTTTTCAGGCGATCTTATCCGGGGAACTTGCCGACCGGCCGATTATCAGCGGATGGCGCCACTTTATTGACAAGGAGCAGAATGCGGAGGACTTGGCGTCGTCTACGATTTCTTTTACGGACAAATATAATTGGGACTGGGTCAAAATCAACCCGAGAGCGACCTATCTGGCGGAAGCCTGGGGAAATGAGTATAACTTCGCAGATTACCGGACGGTATTCCCGAGACAACTGACTACTGCTGTTCCGGCTGCCGCGAATCTCTGGGATCTTGAGGTGAAAAAAGCCGCGCAAACCCCTTCGCTGCTGGAGCATCTGGAGGCGGTAAGGAAGATTCGTCAGGGCTTGCCGGATACACCGCTGATTCAGACGGTCTTCTCCCCGCTCACGGTATTGCTGTTCATCGTAGGACGTTCTGCTTATGTTACGGAGACCGTATTCGGGATCGGGCAGCCGGTGACGCTGGAATCGCTCTTCAAGGAACATCGTGCCGCCGCGCATCATGCCCTGCATGCGATTGCCTTAACCTTGGCCGATTATGTGCAGGAGCTGCGGCAGGCAGGATCAGATGGTCTGTTCTATGCGGTGACAGGCACAGCCCACCCCGGATTATTCGATGAAGCGATGTTCGATGAGCTGTCCAGACCCTATGATTCTATCGTGCTGGAGGCGGCGAGCTATGGCAAGAATATTTTACATACCTGCGGTGCTCATGCCCAGCCTGTGAAATTCAATGATTACCGGATTGACGGGATCAGCTGGGATACGGTAGCCGAAGGCAATCCTGGGCTGGAAGCCGATCTCAAGGCCACGAAGGTGGGCGGAGTGGATCACGGGCTGTTTGCCGGAAATGATCTGAACCAGATTGAACAGCAGGCGAAGGAAGCTTTGTCCAAAATGAAGGGTCAGCCGTTTATTCTGTCGCCCAATTGCGCCATTCCGCTGACGGTTACAGACGAGGCATTAGTGCATTTTAAAAACACAGTATTAGGATAGGGGATGAGAGTGATGAAAAAATTACTGGCAATTCTACTGATTAGTTCGATGGCGGTGCTGGCGGCTTGCGGTAACAATAAGGAAGCGGCAAGCTCCGGGGACAAGAAGGAAATCACAGTCGGATTCGGCGTAGGCACGTATGAGGAGCAGTTCCGGCAATCCATTCTCCCGATCCTGGAAGGAAAAGGGTATACTGTAGATATCAAAACCTTCTCGCAGAATATGCAGGTCAACCCGGCGATGAAGGAAGGCTCGATTGACGCGAGCATCTTCCAGAGCACGGCTTATATGGATGCGATCAATAAGGAAATTGGTGCCGATATGGTGGGGATTGCCTATGTTCCAGGCGCTCCGCAGGGGCTGTATTCCGTTAATCATACGACCCTTGACGATGTGAAGGACGGCACTACCGTCGCGATTCCGAACGATCCGGTTAATCAGGAGCGTGCGCTGCGGATTCTGGAGGAGCTGGGTTGGGTCAAGATCAAAGAGGGCGCCGGGGTAGCGGACTTCAATGTGAACAGCGTGGAGCCGGACAAGTTCAAGATTGACCTGAAGGTGCTGGACCCGGCGCAGATTCTGGTCTCGCTGCAGGATGTTGACTATGGTGTGGTGAACGGGAATTATATCGCTAACGCTCCCGACCGCAAGATTACAGATGCGCTGAAGATTGAGAATACGCCTATGCAGCATAGAATCATCGTATCGGTGAACAAGAAGGACCAGGATACCCAGTGGGCCAAGGATCTGAAGGCTGCATATGAATCCAAGGAGTTTGAGGAATACATCCTCGGACAAGAGAAATATGCCGGGTTCATTCTGCCGGAGGCTTGGGCTAATAACTAATCTAATCAGGGAGTGAATGGAAGTGTCAAAAGGCAAGATTCATTTCATTGGCGGCGGACAGATGGCGGAAGCGATCATCCGGGCCTGTCTGGCAGGCGACACGCTGGCTGCCGGACAGATCAGTGTAGCGGATATTCATGAAGGACGGCTTCAGCTACTAAAAAGCAAATATAACGTAGACACGGAGAGCGCGCAGGAAGATGCGCTGTCCGGCGCAGAGTTGATCGTGATTGCTGTCCGGCCGCAGGATGATCTGGCTGCACTTGGAGCACAGGTTCGCGAGTATGCTGCACCGTCTGCAGTTATTGTATCCATTGTGGCCGGGGTTACGATTGCCCAGCTCGGAGATTATTTCGGAGCGAAGCGCCCGATTGTCCGGGTAATTCCGAATACCTTGACCGATACCGGTTACGGATACAGCGGTGTAGCCCTGAATGCAGCCGCTTCGCTGGAGCAGGTAGAAGCATTCCTGCTCGGCTTCGGCAAGGTGCAGGTTCTGGACGAGTCCTACATTGATATCTTCACCGGCTTCGGCGTTGCCGGACCGAACTATATCTATTATTTCATTGAGTCGTTCACAGATGCCGGAGTTCTCGCCGGACTGTCGCGGGAGCAAGCCTGGAAGGTGGCGCTGGAGAATATGCTGGGAGCGGTAGCGATGCTGCAGCAGACCGGCCTCCACCCGAGACAGCTGCTGGATATCAACAACTCGCCTGGCGGGGTTGGGATGCACGGGCTGTACGAGCTGAATAATAGTGACTTCGCGGCCGGATTGCAGCGGAGCGTATTGGCGGCTGTGAAGCGGACGACAGAGCTGGGAGTGAAGAAGTAATGACCCTGCTCAAATGGGATCATCTGGTGCACTATGTCAACGATCTGGACCAGCCGGTGAAGCTCTTCGCGGAGCATGGCCTGACGGCCTTCCGGGGCGGATCGCATAAGGATTGGGGAACGTATAACGCCTTGAGCTATTTCGGGCTCACCTACCTGGAGTTCCTCGGGATTGAGAACCTGGAGCTGGCGCGTGCGACCAAGCATAATGTGGTTGTGCGGGATGCCGTTACCGTTCTGCCGGAGCATGAGGTATTAAGCAGAGTGGTGCTGCGCACAGATGATATTGAGGCAGTAGAGGGTAAATTGAAGGCTGCGGGATTAGCCCTGTCGCCCATCATTGACGGCCGCCGTCTGGACAACCAGGGCAGGTTAATTGAGTGGCGGATGATGACCATTGACGGCGATTTTCAGGGACTGGTCTATCCGTTCATTATCCAGTGGAGTCAATCGGATGAGGAGCGGCTGGACAGTCTGAACGCAGCCAGAATCAATCAGCCCCATCCTGCCGGGAAGGTAGACATGGCGGGTGCGGTCTTCCGTGTCTCCGAGCCTGCCGCTGCCGCCAGCCATTGGAGTGAGCTGTTCGGCCTCCCGGTGAGCGGGCCTGCGGATGGTGTGGACGGCAGCTACAGTCTTAAGGCAGGAGATCAGCAGACCTTCAATTTCGTGCAGGGCACGGAGAACCAGTTCAGCCGGGTCATTCTTCGGACCGATTCACCCCAGCTGAAGGGACAGACTCTGACTGTTGGTGAAGGCGAGTATGTTTTTGAATAAATGCAGGACAAGTATAGGGGACAGGCTGGTTGCCGCAATTAGCGGTAGCGGGCCTGTCCTGTTTGTGTTAAAGTGTGACACAATAATGAAGTGAGGAGATTTATGGAGAATAGGAGGCAGCAGATGCAGAAGCTATTTGAGTATAACTGGCAAGTGCGCGAGGATTGGTTCCGCTGGTGCAGCGGGGTGGACAAGGAAGAGCTGATGAAGCCGCGCACCGGCGGCATCGGGTATATCCTGCCCACGTTGTATCACATTGTTGCTGTTGAATACGGCTGGATCTGCGGAGGGATTCAGGAGAGAGCCATTGACATCCCTTCGTTCGGGGAAGTGGCAAGTCTGGAGCTTGTGCGGGATTTCTCTGCCCGCTGCCATGCAGAGCTGGCTCCGTTTGTGTATGGCTGGTCGGAGGAGCTGGAAGAGCGGATTATGGTGGATATTACAGATGAAGGGGAGCACGAGCCTCACCCCTACGGAGAAGTGATGCGGCACGTGATTGCCCATGAGATCCACCATATCGGCCAGCTCTCCGTATGGTCACGGGAGATTGGCCGGCCGCCGGTGACGGCTAATTTGGTGGGTAGAGGGTTATTTGACAAATGAAAGAGCAGGGAGGCCGCAGAGATATGGAATTTGAGACAGAACGGCTGTGGATTAGGGAATTCACAGAGGAAGATGTAGGGCAGGTACATGAATATGCGTCCGATCCGGCAGTAGTAACACATTCAATCTGGGGGCCGAATTCACTGGAGGATACCCGCGAATATATCCGCCATACGCTGACATTGCAGCAGGAGGAGCCGCGCCAGGGCTTCGAGTATGCGGTGGTGCTGAAGGAGAACGGGCGGCTGATCGGCGGCTGTGGCCTGCATATTACCGGAACAGGGCAGGGAGAGATAGGCTATTGCTACAATAGGCTGTACTGGGGACAGGGTTATGCTACTGAGGCTGCCGCTGTACTGCTGGACTTAGGCTTTCATAAGCTGGAGCTTCACCGGATCTATGCGACCTGCCGTCCCGGGAATACCGGTTCCGCCCGTGTGATGCAGAAGCTAGGCATGACATACGAAGGGCATATTAGAGGACATATGTATCATAAAGAGAAGTGGATGGACTCCTATCAATATTCGATTCTGGAGGATGAGTACAGGAACAACCACGGGAGCAAATAAGTTGCCCAAGCCGCTCCTCCAGCCGACTCTCGGGCTGAATTAAAGGGATAAATCCCTTTGAATACCCCCTCCAGCCGACTCTGGGCTGAATTAAAGGGATAAATCCCTTTGAATACCCCCTCCAGCCGACTCTGGGCTGAATTAAAGGGATAAATCCCTTTGAATGCCCCCTCCAGCGGACTTCGGGCTGAATTAAAGGGGTAAATCCCTTTAAATGCCCCCTCCAGCCGACTCTGGGCTGAACCAAAGGGATAAATCCCTTTGAATACCTCTCTCAGCCCGCTTCAAGCGTAAGAGGCTGTATTTATTAAGCCCTTAACTATAGCGCAAGCATTCGATAGATCAGCATAGCTGCTTCGGCACGTGTCGAGGAGGCAGCGGGCATTAGCTGCTGCTGTGCATCTCCTTTAACGAGACCGGCTGCGGCCAGGGCGGCAATATCATCTGCCGCATAGCTTGCAATTTGCTGGTGATCGGTAAAACCTTTTAATACAGAAGAAGTATTCTCCCCTGGATTCATGCGCTCTACTGCGCGCAATGCTCTAGCTGCCATAACGAACATTTCTTGCCTGGATACCGGTACATCCGGCTGGAATAGACCTCCCGGCAGACCTGTAATGAGGCCAAGCTTTCGGGCAGCCATAAGCTCCTTGTAATAATCATCCCCCGGTGACACATCCATGAAGCTGGGCCCTTCTGACGCTGTAAGCTCCATTCCCCGGACTAAGAGAAGTGCAAATTCTGCGCGGGTAACAGGCTGCTCCGGTCTGAACTCCGCTGCCGAGATGCCTTGAATGACCCCTTTGGAAGCGAGTACTTCCACTGCGGACTTGGCCCAATGGGGTGAGTCGATATCCTGGAAGGTCTTGTGATTGTAGACCGCCGTATATTGGCCGGAGATTCCGTTTGTTGAGAAAATGGCCTGCTGCTTCTCTGCGTTGTACTTCCCGTGTATCACGGGCTGAACGATTCCCTGTTCTTGGATGCCCCACACAACAATAAAAGCATTGTCCGCTGCAGGAACTGCTGGCGGATGGGGAATTCCGATCTCTATAGCCGATTGCAACCGGTCAGGCTGCAATGCCGCCCCATCCAATTGAAGCCCGTATCCGATAAGCGGACGGTCCCCCAGCTTGGCTTGCAGCTGCCCGCCGGGAGTCATACTTCTTAGCGATAAAGTAATAGTCTTTACGCCGTCAAGCGTCTCCGCTGCGAAGATACTGTGAGGTAATCCAACGGCCGCTAAGGAAGAACGGATCTCAAGCTTGAGGAGACCATCTCCTGAACGAAATGCTGCAGCAGGAAGGCTTAGCTCCACTTCCTTCATATCCTGGTCAGGATCAGCAGTGAGTTGAATCCGCAGAGTCTTGGTACCCGTGGCATCGGCTCTGGCTACAGTAACGATCTGATGCAATGCGGATTCGCTTAACCGGGCTAAAGCTTTTCCTGTGGTATGACTTACGGGTAAATCAATGCTAACACTGCCGTCCAGCAAGAGAACCGCCGGAATAGAATTGTTGGCGGCAGATCCTGTGCCAGTGCTGTTAGTGTTAGGTGCAGAAATTGGACTTGGTGTGGCAGAAGAAACAGGCGCAGCGGAAGGACTTGGTGACGGCTGGGTCCCCCGCTCTGGCTCCGG
This sequence comes from Paenibacillus sp. FSL H3-0469, assembly GCF_038051945.1. NCBI lineage: Bacteria > Bacillati > Bacillota > Bacilli > Caryophanales > Paenibacillaceae > Paenibacillus > Paenibacillus sp. FSL H3-0469. Next base: position 3,089,070 of record NZ_CP150302.1, on the reverse strand, counting down.
CTGGGTCTCTGGCTCCGGCTGGGTCTCTGGCTCTGGCTGAGGTTCTGGCTCTGGCTGGGTTCCCGGCTCCGGCTCCGGTTCCGGCTCTGGCTCCTGTACTTGATTCTCAAAAGGAATAAACTTCAGAAATTCCCCCCAGATGATATTCCCCTCTGCATCCCGCAGATAAGAGGTCACCGGCTGCAGACTTACGAAATTGGCATCGGTCAGCTGCTTGCCTGATTTGTTGACTGACGCGGTACCATTGTACATGAAGTTATTCTCCGCTGCTAAGGAAGCCGGATATTGATCCTTGCCGATGCTGCCCGACTGGTAGGATACAAAGCCGTCAATCTTAAAGTCTGGAGTAATCTGACCATATGTGGTGAAGCTCAGGTTGCCGCGGGTGTTGTTATAGCCGATATTGTTGACCGCAATGACTCCAGGATTACTGTTGCTGGTGAACCCGTAGGCACCGTTGCCGAAGGCGACCGAATTACGGATGATATGCGCGACATGAATGCCTTCTCCGCCGAGCTTGAATCCGTTTTTATCACCGGCCCCAACGGTTCCGTCCGTTAAATACCCGTTGTTGAAGGCGGCGCTGTTCTCGATGAGTACCGGACCGATGGCACCCGAGCCTGCTTTGGTGTACAGATCCCAGCCATCGTCAATGTTATTATGCGCCAGGCATCCTCTGAAAATATTCCCGGTACCGGAGGTTAGCTTGGCCGCAAAACCATCTGCGTTATTGTCAGACGGATCGCGGTTATCGAAGGAGGTGCTGTTCAGAATTAGATTGTAGGACGGCCATTCTGTGATGTCCTTTGCAGTTCCGTCTGTGCGGCTGATTTGCAGGCCGGTGTCACCGTTAGCATAGAAGCGGCTATTCTCAACAATGTTATGGTTACCGCCAACCGTGAATCCCTTTGTATTGGCCGCCGAGCGGGTGAAATCGAGCCCCTTTACATGCCAGTAGTCCCCGCTGAGCAGCACCCCTTCTGTCTTTTTGTCAAAATCGATAATGGGCCTTGCACCGGGTGCCGCTTCCAGAACCTTTCTGGCAGCTTCGGTACCATTGTTATACTTCTGAATGACCAGCGGTGATTTCCGCACGTAATGCCCGTCAAGCATAAGGATATGCTGTCCCGGCTTCACATAATCAATCGCGGTATCAAGATCCAGTGGGAGAGCCATTGTCCCGTCCCCGGCACTTGTTCCGGCAGGCGATACATAGATGTCTTCCCCGTTGCCATAGCTGTTCATATTAACAGTGAAGTTGCGGACAATTGTATCGTAAGAAGTCAAGTACTGGGTATCCTCCGGCCAAAAAACAACACTGAAGTTCGTATCCCCATGTCCGCTGAGTACCGCAGGAACCGCCAGACGCTTATCGGCTGTTGCCGCTACATCCTGTGCGATAATCCTGGAGCCCTGCTTCACCGTTACGGTTCCGTTCACGTTAGGGCGGACGATCACTTCATATTCGGGTGTAGATGCTTTGCTTCGGGACAGTATGCTCAAATCTGGTGTTACAGGAGCCGCGGGTGGCTCCACCTTAGGCGCATCAGTAGCAGCGCTTGTCACTGTCAACTGGATATTGCGGATATCTATCGTAGCCAGACGGGCCGCATAGAAGCCGACATACATCGTGGAATCCTGTACGCTAAGAATATCCGGCTCGAAATGGATAGCCTCCCGCTCCGAATTGATCCGGCCTGTGAAGCCGCTGTTCGTCTTGGACAACGTTAAGCGGTATGGTGCAGCAGGGGCCGTGTTGCCGGGTGCAGGCCGTTCATTTTTGAGCATAATTGTCTTAATGCCTTTGCTTCCGGTTCCATCCGGCTTCTCGATGCCGGAACGGACGAACAGCTGGGTACCCAGAGCGCTTCTTGTTCCGCCGCTGTAGCCGCCTATGGCAGCGATATTCGAAGCAAATACACTCGAAGTTCCGGGTGTTCCAATTGCATCCCGCGCCATGATTCCGAAGGATTCTTGCCCGTCATAAGGGGTTTTGGCAAAGTTCAGCACCTCAATATCTGCAGATAGCACGAAGTTATCTTCCAGGGCATTAAGCTCTGTGTAGTAGAACGTTATGCCATCGTGGTCTTCTGTGACCTTACCGCCGCCTTCCAAGGCGATCACCCGGAGCGTTCCGTCGTCCTGAGCGACGACTTTGTTATTCGCAGCAGACGTAGACTGGCCGAAGGTGATACTGTGCCAGACGGGCGTGGTTTTTTCTTTTACCGTGACAGTATACGTAATGGGTTGTATGGAAGAATCATCCGGGATGATCTGAACCTTATATACTCCGGATTGCCGGTTGTCGAATGCAGAGTGGTCCAGCGTGAACCCGCTTAGGACCTCCCGGTCAGCGTTGTCGTACACCTTCGATACGGTCAGACCGCTGCTGTCAAAGGGTTCGTTTACAAAGAACGTGGTTACCGGATAGCGGGTTATCTCGATGCCGGTCAGCTCTTTGATTTTGACTTTAACTGTGAAGCTTGCCGTTAATTCCTTGTAGGTTACCTTGATCTCCTTATCTCCTGGAGTCAGGGTGTCTAGGGGGGAGACGGTATATTCATCCTTGGCCAGCCTGACCTCAGTAAGGTCTGAATAATGGGCGTAGAGGGAGAGTCCCTCCAACTGAAGGGTGTCACCGATATAATAGACGGTTTGTTTAGGCATATGTCTTATTTCTAAATCGGACAGGGTAGCATCCATGACCTCAAGCTGCAATGCTGTGGTGACAGACGGAGTCTCTGTGGAAGCGATCAATACTTCATAGGAGCCCGGCCCGGCAAAAGTATACGGAAGCTGTTCTGTTACCGGTTGGCCGTTAATGGAGAGGGTGTACAGATCATGGGCAAGTTCCTTGATCAGGTAGCCGTTATTATAATGGGCAGCAACAACAAGCCCCTGCGGATCAAAGGAATCGCCTGGATAATAGACGGTTTTGACAGGCTCGTATTTGACAGATAATGAGCTGACGGTCAGCGGGATGATTTGCAGCGGAATACTTACAGAGGCGCCGTTATAGTTAATCTGGATTCGATTCTCCCCGGCTGTGCTGCTGTCAAATCCGGTTACAATATACTCCTCAGAAGACAGAGTGGCTTCACTGTGATCGGAGAATACAGCCTTCACGATAAGCCCGGTCAGATCCAGCGGTTCACCCACCAGATACGAGGTCTTCGTCATTCCGCTGGTGTCGGCAGACAAGCTTGTTACATGTTTGGTCTCGATCTGAAGGTCCAGCTCACTGAAGGCTACGGTTGCATCTCTGGAGACGTAAATCCCGGCAAACATCGTTTCGGAAAAAGTGTCCTCCAAGGTTACGATTTCGGTCTGGCCGTTAACACTCAGCAGATAGGTATCACCCGATTTCCGGATACTGAGATCGTAGACTTCGCCCGCAGCAGGAGCGCTTAGCCCGGCGAACGGATTCAGCTTGACCTGTGCCGTTTTTTTATAAAAACCCTTCATCACCAAATCCAACGCACCAGCCGCAGCATAATTGGAAGTGGTGGTACTTGAACTTCCATGAGGATTAACCGTATCCCTTAACATCAGGCCAAAGGATTTCTGATTAGGCGTACTGACGCCGGAATTGCTGTTAAAGGCAATAACGGTAGCCCTGGCTCTGAGCTCAAAGTTCGTGCTGGCCGGAAGCTCCCGGTAATAAAAAGAGAGCCCCTCATCGGTGCCTGAAATCTTGCCTCCATAAGTAGTCAGCGTTACGGTGGAAGAATTCTCTATGGCAGGCTCGGGGTTCTTGCCCTGAGAAGTATTACCTCCGAACGCGCTGAAGGTCCAAGGACCCGGCTCTGCTTGTCCGGAAGTCCCTGCTGCTTCTGCAGATAAGGATATGGGAATGGATGAGGATAGGAGCAGAACGGTTACGAACACAGATAACAAGCGTTGTAGTTTCTTCACAATGATTACAACCTCTCCTTATGTGGGACCGATTTGGATCAAACCTTAAGTCTGATCACTGAAAGTATACGTTGCCCGAGAAAAGTACAGCTATAATCAATCCTTCACAACCTTCCATATATTGGACGAATGAGCGAAGATATGAGTTAATGACACTTGGTTTACGAAGGGATGACGGCGGCATGGCCCCGCACAGCAAAGAGCGCACTGCCGCAGGCAGGCGCTCTCTTTGCTGTTATTTGAGGGATAAGTGACACTGTAAGGTTACAACTGCATACCCGCTATCTCATTTATTCTTGATGCTTCTTCCGGGTCGGCGGCGGTCAGCTTTTGATAGACCGCCTGATCCTGGGCGCTCTGCATCCGCTGCTGTACGGCAAGCAGCCACCGGGCAACCTCGCGGTTGACAGGGTTGCTGTAGTCCTCACTGAGGCCTTGCTTCAGTGTGGCTTCTGCGGCTTGCATGTCCTGCGACATGTACTGGATCTTCCCGGTGTTCAGCAGCAGTTCCGGTGTCACAGTGACTCCCTGCTGCTGTGCATCCCGGTCTGCGGACGCGTAGGTATAAGTATCCAAGCCGGTTTTGAAATACCGCTGCTTGTTAAGCGTCTCCTGGTCCTTGATCTCCAGCTTGCCCTCAGCCGCAGCTTCCTGCGACCGCTTCAAGGCTGCGGCGCCCAGCTCCTGCGAACGGGCTATAACTCCGCTGTACCAGGCAGTCGTCCACAGGCTTGCGCTGTCCGTCAGATCCTCGTATCCGTTCACGAAGCCCTGCTTCACAGCTGCGGCAGCCGCGTCCTTGTCCCCGGACAGGAATTGTACTCTCCCTGCGCTTAGGCCAATCGTAGGTGTAGCGAAGAATTCACGGCCCTGCATCTGCTCGGGAGGGAGGCTTTTCAAATGTGCAATACCGTCCGTTACATGTCTGTAGGCAGCAAGTGCGGAAGCGAAATACGTCTGTTGCCCGGCTTCATCCTGCTTGGAATAAGCTTGCTGTCCAAGGAGAGCGGCCCGGCTAATCAGACCGGCATACCAGTTGATATCCCACATGAACTTGTCTGCATTGTCCAGATAGACATGATAGGCTGCATCGCTCTCGCCCTTCAGATCATAGTAGCTTGCGAGCTGGGTGAGCAGCTCTTTGTTGGACGGCTCATTCTTCAGCGCACGGGTCAAAACTGCATAGCCCTCTTCCAGGAACTGCTCGTTCTTCGTCTGCTCATACACCTTCTGGTCCAGTATGGACAGGTACACAGCCGATTCCGGATGGTAGGGTCGGATGTTGAGTGCTTTTACGAAAGGAGCCTTGATCTCCTCATACGACTGGCTCACCTGGATCAGCTTCTTGCCTGCACCGGCTTCAGAGCTGGAACGAATGTAACTCAGAGACAGGAAGAGCAGGTAGGCCGTTCCGATTCCAAGTACTGTGAAATAACCTGCTCTGATCCACAGTTTGTTCCACTGAAGACGGAGCGGCTTGCTCTCCATGGCCACAGCCATTCCGCCCAGAGCGAGGAAGACGAGCATTCCTATGAAGGCAAAACTGAGGTTGAAATCCAGCAGGCTGTGAACGAGAATCGACAAGGCGATAATAAGATAGAAGAATCCGTTGTTATAGTCATCGGTCTCCCGTTTCAGGTACTGTCTGCTGAATTTGTAGAAGATAAACAGGATGAAGCCCATGAACACCAGGAAGCCTACAATGCCCACCTCAATCAGATATTGCAGGAAAAAATTATGCACCTGGCGGCTCAGGTAAGGGTTGTTCTGATAATGCTCATAGAGTGTGGCCCAGCCGCCGCCGCCCGCGCCCAGTACCGGATAATCCTTGACGACCTTCATGGCATCCTTGTAAAAGGTAAAACGCTCCAGGACACTGTGCTGCCTGAAGTTGATATTCTCCAGCCGTGTTCCGATATTCGCCGGGAGAATATTACGTGCGCTCGTGCCGATGAACAGGAAGGCAATGATTACGACGCCAGCCACAGATACGGCAGGAATCCATAATCCGCTCATGCGCCGGGACTCCAGTTTGCTGAGCTTACGGCTCAGCCAAGGCGCCAGATAACGCTGGACTACCAGACAGAGCACGCCTGCACAGGCGGATGCTCCCAGCAGATATCCCCAGCCTTTAAGGGCAGCGGATGAGTTGAACTCCGCATTCAGCTCCAGCCCCAGCTGCGTGACCGGGCTTGTGATCAGCAGAGAGCATAGGCCGGCAATGGCGAGATGGACAATCCACAGAATCTGCTGCACAGGCTTCAGGAAGAGCAGCAGGAGAATGAAGACCACCGGCAGCAGCACCAGTCCGCCGCGGGATAAGGTAAGCAGCAGCGAGACGATAATTGGCACCAGCATGAAGCCGTGCAGCAGCTGTCCGGCTCGCTTCCGGGAGCGGATCAGCGCGAAGACGGCCACGAACAGAAAAGCCATCAGGAAGGCTGCATATGTATTGGCATACTGAAAAACGGAAGTCAGGCGCAGACCGTTCGAGTCGGTCATTACCGCTTCGCTATACCTGCTGTTAAATACTGCTTTTGAGAACCAGCCCACCAGGCTGCCGGCCAGCTTCCAGCTTCCGAGCCAGTTGAGCAGTCCAAACCCGACAATCAGGTAAGCGAGGGTAAGCACGCCATGCTGGACGGCGGAATTGAGCCGCCTTTGCCGGAGCAGAAGGATGCTGACGATGAAGACTGCGGCATAGGTGAACTGGGTGAACAGCATGTTCATCGCCATATACCGCGAAGCAGCGCCGAATAGCGACAGCGCATAGGTTAAGGGAAGCAGAATGGCTGCTACGATGAGCAAGTCACGCTGTCCCTCAAGCCGGAAGGTTCTGAAGTAGAAGACGGCAGCGGCCAGCAGGAGCAGACAGCTTAATAATGCGGCAACATAGATGGGCTTCTCGAACTCCGCCGTCATTCCGTTGAACAATCCGATCTGAAAAGCGGCCCAGCCAAAAAACAGCAGGAACGCAGCGCAAAGCGTCCAAGCTGCCCCTGAGAGCTTGTCCGTAGCTTGGACAGAAGCTGCTTGTTTTCCGTACACAGGTTTCGACACAATAGAATCTCCTTTTTCAAAATATTGGGTCTTCCAATTTATTGCACATACATATTACGGATATAAAGTGAAAAAGTTGTTGTCTGAATGGAAATTTCAAAGATTGGAGTGTCTTGCAGAAGAGGGGAGGAGCAAAAAAATGGGGAATAGGCCGGAACCTGCTCAGCGAATGAAGCAGTCTGTCTGCACAGGCCAGCCTGCCGCAGTTTTCATAGAATAATGAAACGGGGCGAATCTATGAATCATGTAATCATGGACGATTAAGAGTTCCACCCGGAGGCAGCAGCAGTGGCGGCAGGAGTTAGGCGATACGCGTCCTGGGCCACTGCTGCCGGGAGCAAGCTTCAGGCGGGGATAATAAATTTCAGGTTAATCATGAATACGATCAGGGCGGAGGCCCCCAGGGAAAAGGCGATGCAGCCGGCACCGAGCACTCTGCGCCGGTCTTTGATGAATTTGAAGCCAAGCGCACAGACGAGTATTGTCGTTCCTGCCAGTACAACAGACATACCGATCATTGCAAACCAATACAGGATTTCAAAAAACTCTGCCATTAGGAAACCCTCCCTTTCAGGCAATAATACAACGAATTTTAATGATTTTCCAGTCAAATGAATCAGGGACATAAGGCCCCGCAGCCATATGCCCTTTTTTGCTGTGGACTGCTATACCACGGACAATCATACAGGAGGGCACGGCCTTTCGTGAGTAATCTATAGGGTAGGCTGGGAATGCGAAAGGAGAGGGCAAATAATGGCGGGGAGAGAACTGGCAAGCAAGCTGCTGAAGACGGCGGCGCTGCTTAGCGATTCACGGGTTGCCGGTTACATTCCGAGAACGCGGGAATATAGTGCTGCCGGATTGTCCGCGATGCTTGGCAGATACGGCAATGTTGTCATCAAGCCGGTTGTAGGCGGAGGAGGATATGGTGTCATTAAGGTGTTCCGGGATCAGAGGGGGTACGGCTTCACGTATATGAAGAGCACACGGATCTATGGAGACTTCACTTCCATGCGCCAGGCACTGGACAGATTCAAGGTGAAACGGAAATATTTGATTCAGCAGGGGATCTCCCTTGCACGGATCTCCGGGCGCCCGATTGATTACCGGGTCAAGGTGGTGAAGGTCGGCGATCACTGGGAGTTCCGCTCTATGGTAGGGAGAGTAGCCCGGCCGGGATTGTTCGTTACGAATCTCTGCAAAGGGGGTACAATGCTTAGCTGCCGTCAGGGACTGCGAAGATCACTGCCGAGAGTGGGGACGTCTTCCAAGAAGGCGGAGATGCGCAGGCTGACTATAGTCTGTATCGAGCTGCTGGAGCGTCATTTTCCGGGGATCGGTGAACTGGGCTTCGATTATGCCGTGGATCATCGGGGGAAGATTTGGATTTTGGAAGTAAATACAAGACCAAAATAATTAATAAAATTTTTATATTTGACGATAAATACAGTAATAGGCTAATATTGCGTTTAGTTGTTTGAAATCCGAGGTAATACAACAAGAAATATCCCAGCCAATTATGAACATTCTAAAAAAGTTTTTGTGTGGAGATGTCAGGTTTCAGCCCTGTGTATAACTGTTATCCCCATAGTCCACTGCGGAATTCCTGACAATATAACCCTTACTAACATATTATACACAGGATCTCCACAGCAGCTTGTGGATAATGAGAACGCTTGTTCGAAAAATGATAGTTTGCTATGATAGATTCAGATCCAAATAAAGGAAAGGTAGGTGAACGTTATGGTTGAATTGTCGGATGAGATGCTGCTTGACTCTTATCACAGAGCGATAGAGCTGCATTTAGAGCATGATTTCATCGCCCTACTTCTCGCTGAAATTCGCAAACGGAACTTACACTCTCCAGACCATGCGGTTCTTCATTAAAGATCAGAGCACACCCTGCAGCATAGGACTTCATTAAACCGCAAGCATCAAGGAATAGGGTATCTTTTCAAGTTGAGGTGGAATCAACCTGAAAGGATACCCTTTTATTATGGTTATAAGGTTATAGACAACCTAGAGCTTAAGATTACTGCTGTGTCCTGGAGACAGCTTCGCATCCGGATCAATATACACCTTGGCGTTATTCACTGCTGTCGGCGCTTCTCCGAATCCGACAGCAATCAGCTTCAGCTTGCCCGGATAGGTCGTGATATCGCCGGCGGCGAAGATTCCCGGAATGCTGGTCTCCATGCGGGAGTCAACCACAATGGAGTTGCCCTCAATCTCGATTCCCCACTCGGCAATCGGTCCCAGGGAGGAGACAAAGCCGAAATTGACAATAACGCTGTCCACTTCGATTTCCTGAGTTTCCTTGGTCTTGATATGGGACAAGGTGACCTTGGTAATGAATTCTTCGCCATGCAGCCCGGTGATCTCGGATGGCGTAATCACATTAACCTTAGAGGCCATCAGATTCTCTACACTATGCTCATGCGCACGGAATTTATCCCGTCTGTGAATCAGTGTGACCTGCTCGGCAATGGGCTCCAGCATAAGCGCCCAGTCCACGGCAGAATCGCCGCCGCCGCTGATCAGCACCTTCTTATCCTTATAAGCATTCAGATCGCTGACGAAATAATGCAGGTTGGCTTTCTCGAAGCGCTGTGCATCCGGTACCTCCAGACGCCGCGGCTCGAAGGCACCTACGCCTGCCGTAATGATGATAGCTTTGGTGTGATATTCTGCCTTGTCGGTGGTGACAGTGAAATGGCGTTCAGCCTGCTTCACAACCGATACGACCTTCTCCTCCAGACGGATATCGGACTGGAACAGCTCCATCTGCCGGGTAAGATTATCCACCAGCTCTTGTCCGGTGACCTTAGGGAAGCCCGCGACGTCGTAAATATATTTCTCAGGATACAGAGCAGCAAGCTGCCCTCCAAGTTGGGGCATACTCTCAATAAGTGTTACTGAAGCCTGGCGCATGCCGCCGTAAAAAGCGGCAAACATACCGGCTGGTCCTCCGCCTATAATCAGCAGATCGCTCATAGGAACGGTTTGCTCTAGTGTCACGTAATATTACACCTCCGAGTTGATAGTTTCAATTTGCCATACAAGCGTACCTACTCATTATAAACATAGTCTCACCTGCCTTGCAAAGGCTTTGATTTCAAAGAAAAATGTGACATTTTGTTGTATGATTATATTTGATTAAAACGATACTAAGGTTTACAATGGATATGGTTATTTTAGAAATCCTTTAAGTTTTATTGGAAATTCTTCTGAATTTAAGTGTATAAATTCACAAAAGAAACCTGATTTTTTAACAAAAAATAACACATAGACAGATTCACCTGTTGGAAGGAGCCGGAACATGAGCAGTATTCCCAAAATCGTTATTCTAGGCGCGGGATATGGAGGGATTTTGACCGCCCAGCGGCTGCAGAAAGCTTTGAATTATAATGAAGCCGATGTAACCCTGGTTAACCGCCATGAATATCACTATTTCACGACCCATCTGCATATGCCTGCAGCGGGCACGGACAGCATCGAGCATACGCGCGTATCTATTTCCAAATTAATCGATGAGTTCAAGATCGATCTCGTCAAATCCTCGGTGCAGGAGATTCGCACCCAGCAGAAGAAGGTTATTCTGGAGGATGGAACGCTCTCGTATGATTACCTCGTGATTGCCCTTGGCGGTGAGCCTGAAACGTTCGGGATTCCGGGACTCGACAAATATGCGCTGACCATCCGCAGCATCAACTCTGTGCGGCTGATCCGGGAGCATATCCAGTACCAGTTCGCCAAATACAAGAATGAGAATAATGCACAGGAGCATATCAACTTCGTCATTGGCGGCGCGGGCTTCAGCGGGATTGAATTTGTAGCGGAGCTGGCTGACCGGATTCCTGCCCTATGCAAAGAATTTGATGTCGATCCAAGCATGGTCAACATCTATAATATAGAAGCTGCGCCTACGGCTCTGCCAGGGTTCGCGCCTGAGCTGGTGGAGCACGCCATGACGGTGCTCACCAAGAAGGGTGTGACCTTCAAGATGGGCGTAGCGATCAAGGAATGCCTGCCTGGCGGTGTAATTCTGGCCACGGGTGAAGAGATCAAAGCCTCCACGATCGTATGGACCGGCGGTATCCGCGGGAACCGTCTGATTGAAGCGGCCGGCTTCGAAGCGATGCGCGGACGAGTGAAGGTAGACGAATATCTGCGGGCTCCGGGACATGAGAACATCTTCATCATTGGAGACGGCTCCCTCATGATTAATCCGGAAGGCCGTCCATACCCGCCGACAGCACAGATTGCTATGCAGCAGGGGGAATGCTGTGCGCATAATCTCGTAGCGGCCATCCGCAGCCAGCAGCCGAAGAAATTCGCCTTCAGCAACAAGGGAACCGTAGCTTCACTGGGTAAGGGCCAGGGAATTGCCGTAGTCGGCGATAAGACATACAAAGGCTGGAAGGCAGCGCAGCTGAAGAAGGTTGTCGATATGCGCTACCTGCTCATTATCGGCGGCATTCCACTCGTGCTCAAAAAAGGAAGATTCCTCTAAGATGCGCCACTGCAGCGTGCAAGTACGCGGACTGCTGACGCGCGAGGAGCTGGACCGCTACAATGCTCTGATTGAGGTAGGCACCTATCTGGAGGATCAGACCCGGTACGATCTGGCCTACCCTGTCCAGAAGGAGATCGACCTGCTGATCCTCCCGGCCATCGAGCGCCTGAAGGAGAAGAGCCGCGCCCGTGACCAGGCGACAGCGGAATATCTGGAGAGCCTGCGGGATGAGGATGAAGCGGACGAGGATGATAAGGAACCTTCGGCATAAGTGATTTTAAGCTGTAGATATTTATTTATTAAATCCACTTGTGGTATAGTGGAGGTAGAAAAGACGTACAATGCAAAGAGAGCCGTGCTTGCAACACGGCTCTCGGGTGCAATAGCCGCTTTTAAGGGCGGTGGCTTTCGGAATATCAGTTAAGAAATAGACCGATTCCTTGGTGAGGGCGGTCTATTTCTTTTGTGCGACTTGTTTTACTATAACCATCATGTGTGGGAAACGTAAGGATGCAAAGCATCTAACTTAGTGACCGAAGGTTGGAATGAGGGAACCATGTATCCCAAAACGACCTCATTAATACTCCTGCATGCGGTATTAGGCAGCATATACCGTATGGAGCCAGGTGAAGGCGGCAGAAGGAGAACTAGAGCCACTCGCAAGAGAAGGTATGTTAGCCGATATGCCGGATGGCTGAAAAACAAGCTATGGTGAGAATGACACGCATGTCTGACGAACTGCCGAATGTACAGGTCTATAATAGGACCGCTAGGAAACTGGTGGGCTAGTAAATACTAGGTGAGCGGCGAAGAGTACAATATAAAAGATAGGAAACTCGCTATACTGAACTATGGCAGTATCGAACTCGCAGGCTTAAAGGCAGCACCTAAGGTTTTGAATGGATAGCTAGGCCACTAGGAACAAGGAAAGCAGGGGGCGTTGTCTCATGGTCTGCCAACCAAGACGGTTACTATAAGGGTTCTTATTCGAAATGTATTTACCCCTGTGAGAGTAGGGGCACGACCAATGAAGCACCTGTAATGGGTTTGGAGGAACAGCCCCAAGTCTTATTAATTCAAATTCAATTTTCCAAAAGTGAACGACATCGATCGGGTAAGAACGTGGGAATATTACTCCGTTGGGAGGGATACCACAATGTCGGCGGTACGATACTGGGATTATTACGGCATGACCGGAATCTTTAGTGAACTGTATGGAAGAGCACAAAACAAGGAAATATTCACGAATCTCTACGATATGATCACTTCTAGGGAAAATATTCTTCTGGCCTACCGCACAGTTAAATCAAATAAAGGTTCCAAAACAGCAGGTACAGACGGCAGAACTATTGACGATATTAAAACGGCATCCGAAGAAGAATTAGTAGAGCTTATCACTGGGAAACTATTGAACTATCGTCCTAAGAAAGTGAGAAGAGTCTTCATCCCCAAACCAAACGGCAAACAAAGACCATTAGGTATTCCGAGTATAGTTGACCGAATCATCCAGCAATGCTTCAAACAGATACTTGAACCCATTGCTGAAGCCCAATTCTATAAACACAGCTACGGATTCAGACCGATGCGTACTACCCACCACGCTGTAGCCCGGGTACAACACCTTATTAATTTCAATCGTTTTCACTTTATTGTGGACATTGATATTAAAGGTTTCTTTGATAACGTTAACCATACCAGACTTATCAAACAACTATGGAATATGGGGATACAAGATCGCAAAGTTTTACGGATCATAGGAAAAATGCTTAAAGCCGAGATTGAAGGCGAAGGTATACCTGAAAAGGGAACACCACAAGGCGGGATATTATCGCCACTCCTGTCAAACATTGTTTTGCATGATCTGGATCAATGGGTATCGGGGCAATGGGATACGTTTCCTTCTAGACATAAATATGCACGGAATGATGGGAAGTGTGCAGCCCTAAAAAGGACCAATCTCAAGGAAGGGTACATTGTCCGTTACGCCGACGATTTTAAAATCCTTTGTAGAGACTGGAAAACTGCCCAAAAGTGGTTTCATGCCGTAAAGCTTTATCTATATGACCGTCTGAAACTAGAAATCTCACCGGAAAAATCGCAAATTGTAAACCTCAGAAGGCGAGCGTCCGAATTTCTTGGATTTACTATTCGTGCGATAACGAAAGGACCTAAGAGAGTTGCTCGTACGGGCCTAAGCGACAGGAAAAAACAGCAGATAAAGAAAGAAGCGAAAGTGCGTATCGTGAAAATACGTCAGTCACCTACTGCTCAAAATGCGCTCTTATTCAATAGTTACGTCCTGGGTATTCATAACTACTTTAGCCGAGCTACGCAAGTTAGCATCGAATTCTCACGACTTGCTCATGATCTACGCCGGTTCACCTTTAATCGTCTGAATTCAGTCGCGACTTACGAATATCCGTGTATCCCGCCACCAACCTACTCGAAATTTTATAGTAAGAATTATAAAACGTTTAGGATATGCGGAGTCTACCTTTTTCCACTTCCGGATATCAGATGGAAGATCAGCACAAATTTCGACCAGTCCATTAGTCCATTTACCGAAGAAGGAAGAAGGATCATCCACAAAGAGCTAAGTCCGGATATTCTCAGAGAAATCTCTAAACTCATGAAATCCAACATACATGGTCGCAGTGTGGAATATATGGATAATCGTATTAGTAGATACAGTATGAAGATGGGCAGATGCGAAGTTACAGGATTGTTCTTATACGCAGAGGAAGTCCATTGCCACCACTACCAGCAGATGAAAAATGGAGGGAGCGATAAATTCAGCAACCTCCGTATTTTACATCGTGATGTGCACAGGCTCATACATGCAACGACTGAAAAAACGATTGTTGAACTCAAAACCCGATTGGATTTATCATCTGAAATGATGAAATCATTAAACCTATATCGTAAAAAGTGCAACTTGGAACTTATTGATATATTGAATTAAGAAGATGGAACGCCGTGTGCGGTGAAAGTCGCAAGCACGGTGTGGAGGAGGGGAAAAGACGGAGATAATTTCAAAGTCTTACCTATTCCTATTGAGGTAATTCAGCAAAGCAATAATGAACATGCCAAACATGAACATCAATGACAACGCTTGATAAACCTCCATGAGCCTCACCTCCCTTCCGGGAGATTAGCCGACCGCCCTTGTAAGCCTTCCATTGCTTCTACGATTATACCATTTGATTAGCCTGTATGGATAGGTTTAACAATATTGGAAATACAAAAGGAAGGTTTCCTGAACAGGTCACCTTCCTTTTGTATACATTATGATGCTACAGCTTCAGCATCTCCTCGAACGATTCCTCGTTCAGCAGGTTGCCGACATAGAAGGGGCCGAACTCGCCATAGCGGGCGCTGACTTCATCGAAGCGCATCTCGTAGACGAGCTTCTTGAACTGCAGCGCATCCTCGGCGAACAGGGTTACGCCCCACTCCCAGTCATCGAAGCCGACGGAGCCGGTGATGATCTGCTTCACCTTGCCGGCATAGCTGCGGCCGATCAGGCCGTGCGAATACATCAGCTCCCGGCGTTTGTCCATATCCAGCATGTACCAGTTGTCGGCAAGCTCACGCTTCTTGTTCATCGGGTAGAAGCAGATATGCTTCATTTGCGGCAGTACAGGCTTCAGCCGGGCAGCCACATGCGGGTTCTGCATCGGGTCGCTGCCGTCTCCGGCACTTCCTCCTGCGGCATAGTTGCTGAGCTCAACGATGCTTACGTAGGAGTAGGCCTTCGTTGTATATTGGGCAAAGGCAATTTTGTTAAAAGCGGTCTCCAGCGCATTCAGCGCCTCCAGACTCTCTCTCAGAAACATCATCACGAAATCAGCCTTCTGGCCCACGATGGAATAGACTGCAGTGCTGCCTTCCTTCGCTTCCTCGACAGGTCCCCACTCCTGCATGAAGGCATGCAGCTCCTCCAGGGCAACTGCCCGTTCCTCGTCATCTGCTGCCGTCCAGGCTGTCCAGTTCAGCGAGCGGAAGTCATGTAGCGCATACCAGCCTTCCAGTGTCAAAGCGGCTTCGTTCAAGTTGTTCACTCCTTATCGTTTATCGGTGGAATATCCTCGCGTAAAATCTTCTTTGTCCGCATACCTTAATTATGTATGAACATAGGTCGGGTGCTATTTGCATTGTAGCGCAGCGGGCGGCAGAGAGCAAACGCCGGGCCCCCCATTCACGCCTATTCCGGTATTTAGCGCGATAATGTTCATTGCTTCGCTACATTTTTTCTAGTAAACTTACTATTATATAAGCTTGGGTGTGCGGTTCTTTATAGAGAGAGGGGATGGCGGTACGATGGGATTTATTCCGGTGTTTGTTCTGGCCGTTTTATTCTTTGTGATGATGTTCGGGATTGGCTTCATTCTTAACATGCTGATGAAGACTACCTGGTTCCCTGCCTATCTGTTCGTCATTGTCATTCTTCCGGTGGTGGTCTATTCCATCTGGGACCGGAGCGCGATGTCCCTATGGGAGCATCTCTCTACCTTCCACATCGTGGATTATCTTACCGGGATCGCTGGTCTTGCCGGAGCGGTGCTGAGCGGCTGGACCATTCAGAAGCTGCGGCTGGGCGGATACAAGATGTTCTAAGCGCTGCCTGAAGGGCGGTACAACAAGAAACGGCTAATCTCCTACCGGGGAGAAGCCGTTTTTTTTATAGATAAGAATTTATATGTTTTGGGGTCCCCGCAAAGTACCTGAGTCATCACCTACGCTAAAGCCCCACTTTGTGGGGTTATTTTTCGCCAAAAAGAGCAAGGGTTCATCTTTATTTTACATTTCCGGCCGGGTGTTTTGTGATAGAATAGAAATCTATATGAATTCGTATATCGTATAGAAGAGGGGGAGGTATCCGCAGATGCGTATGAGCAACCTGCATCATTTCACTGAACATCATCGGTACTGCGTTTCCCGCGAATTCGGTCTAAGCCAGCTGGACGGCCGTATGCTGGGCTCAGTCTATCAGCCAATGGTAGGCGCGTTCGCCATCAGCCTGTACAGATTGCTGTTCGAGCATATTCCGGCTGAATCTATCGGTTATTCCGGTGTGGAGCAGCAGCGCAGGCTCTTTATGACCCTGGGCGTTGAACCAAACGAGAAGGGCCGTAAATATATGGTAGACCAGGCTTCCCGGCTGGAAGCGGTGGGACTGCTGCAGACCTGCCGGCTGTATGCCGCGGAGAACGATGATTATATGTACGAGTACGAATTAATGCCGCCGCTGTCGCCGGCTGATTTTTTTGCAACCCAGCATCTGACGCTGCTGCTCCGGGATAAGATCGGCAAGTTCGCTGTGCTGTCGCTGCGCGAGCAGTTCTGGCACCGGGAACCCGAGGAATGGAGCGGGCGGTCGATGGGAAAAGAGAATATTTCACTGCCCTTTTATGATATTTTTGAGCTGAATACCCATGTCATCGACTATGAGCTGGAGCAGGCCCTGGCAGAGGTAGCTTCCGTTCGTCAGCCCGGCACCACCCAAGACGCTGAGCCGAATATAGCCTACAGCGATATTATCCTGCGCTTCCCGCGTGAATCGGTGAACCGTGCGCATGTCGAGAAGCTGCGTTTTGACCATAATCAGATGGGTGTCATTAATTATGTGGCCCGCAAATACGAGCTTGGCCCGCAGGATGTATGCCGCCTGCTGGATGAGGATGATGTCTTCACGCCGGACGGAGAGGTGATTCTGGATACGCTGCAGTACAAGGCGAGCCAGCATTTTCGTCAGGATAGGAAGCGCCAGGAGAAAAGAGAGATTGCCGCCGCCAAGGTGGTGTCGCTGCGCTCCGCCGCTGAGGAAGAGAGTGATCCTTCTGCAGTGCCGGTGGAGCAGGCTGTCGAAATGGAGTTCTATGTAGAAGTGCCTCCGCAATTTCTGTCCAAATGCGACATTCACCAATATAATATGATGCTGCGCAACGAGCCTTATACACGGCTGTTACAGACATTCTTCCCGGGGGCGGTTCCGGGCCAGCTGATGGATATCTTCGAGAAGATTGATTTGAACTATAAGCTCAGCGGCGAAGTGATCAATGTACTGATTCATTATCTGATGACGATGGTGGCTTCCGGCGGCGATCAGCGGATGAACCGCAACTTCGTGGAGGCGATTGCCTCCAATATGCTGGTGAAGCAGGTGAATACTTACGAGAAGGCTGTGCGCTATATCCGCGACCAGTCGAAGGTGAAGGGCAAGGGGGCGGCTTCCGCCACCTCCGGCACAGGCAACGCGGGAACCCGCCAGCGTTCGTATACGAAGAGCGGCGGCCGTTCCGGCAAACAGGAAATTCCGATTGTGCTTGATGACGGCAGCGCCGGAACCGTATCGGAAGAGGAATTCGCGGCGATGATGAAGAAAGCGGCCGAGATCAAGGCCAGCAAGAAAAAAGGCGTTCTGAGAACGCCCTGAAGAAAGTGAGGTGCAGCGATGGAGTCTATGGGCGAAGTGCTGCGTTCGATGAACAACCCTGCTCTGCGCCAGCGCTCCCGTGACCTGGAGCAGACCCTGCTGAACCATCCCCTGGTCAAGGAGCTTCAGGCGGAGCACCCTGAGCTGGACGAGTCCCGGCTGCGGCTGCACTTGAGCCGTCTGTACCAGTATGTCGAGGAGGACCGGCATTGTAAGAACTGCCCCGGCCTGGCGAATTGCCCGAATGATTTCCAGGGGCATTACAGCAAGCTGTCGGTGGAGACAGTGAACGGTGTAACGGATCTGTATGAACGCAAGACGCCGTGCAAGCTGAAGATTGCGCAGGATAATCAGGATAATGTCCGCAAACGGATCCGCAGCTTCTATGTGGATGAGCGGGTACTGAACGGCGGATATGATGAGATGGATATTATGGGCAAGGACCCCCGGCGGGCCTCAGCCGTGAACAAGATATTTGACTATATAGGAGCTGTGCGGGCAGAAGGCCTGACTTCGCGGGGCATTTATCTGCAGGGCAGCTTCGGGACCGGCAAAACCTTCCTCATGTGCTATCTGCTCCATGAGCTGGCGATCTCGGGCTACAGCGGCGTGATTGTCTACATGCCGGATTTCATCGAGGAACTGAAGCTGATCATGATGGATAACCAGAAGCTGAAGGAAATGGTCGATACGATGAAGAACTGTGATCTGCTCATCTTCGACGACATCGGAGCCGAGAATCTCAATCCCTGGGCGCGTGACCATGTGCTCGGAGCGATCCTGAACTACCGGATGAACCGCAAGCCGACCTTCTACACCTCGAATTATCCGCTGGACGGGCTGGAGAAGCATCTCAGCATCACCAGCAAGGACGGGGAAGAGGTCTACAAGGGCCAGCGGCTGATGGACCGGATTGCTCCGTTCGTAGACGTGATTCCGCTGCATGGGGAGAACCAGCGGGGCAAGGCCAGAGACTAAGACGCACAGTTGCAGCAATAAGCAATATAAGCATAGGGCAGGATAATTTGTGCTCCACACAAAGAGGGGACCGCGCCGTCATTTGGCGGGGTCCCCTTTTTGCTATGCTTAGATTCAGCTGGCGCTGAATTTCCACCAATTGATATTGAACAGGTAGCCGCTGCCGCCCGTGAATTTCAGGTAGAGGTCGTGAGTGCCGCTGGCTCCACTGACCGTGCAGGTCTTGGTCACCCAGTTCTGCCAGCCCCCGGTATTCTGCACCGCACAGGTGCCGGCCAGTGTTCCAGTCGGACTGTCCAGCCGTAGCTCAATATTGCCGCCGCTGCCTGCTGACGCTACCCGCGCCTCGAAGGCTGCGGCTCCGGCGCCGAAGTTCACATTTTTGATTTTGAGATAATCGCCGTGATCGATGAAGCCGACATTCATTCCCCCGTCCGTATCCGAGGTGGTCTCGTTCTCTACCCCGGCCGCCCATGCGCTGGTCTCGGCTTGTGTTCTGACATAGGGGTTAAGGGTGGCGATGGGCTGCGGTCCGGAGGTGGTCATGTTGATGACCGGGAAGCTTCCGTCCGCGTTGTAGGTGAATTGCTCTACCCCCACTGACCGGGTGAAGCCGCCCCCTCCAGGCAAGGCCCCATTATGATAAAAGAAATAGGAGCGCCCTTTGAAATCGATGATGCCGGGATGATTCGTGAAGCTGCCGCCTTGGGTGGGCATAATGATCCCTCTGTACTTCCACGGTCCGGTCGGCGACGAGCTGGTGGAATAAGCGATATTCTCAGGAATGCCGCTTGCGGCGTAGACCATGTAGTATAAGCTGCCGCGCTTGTAGAACCAGGGTCCTTCTTCGTAGAGGGTTGGTCTATCGGCATTGCCGTTTCGTACACCGAAGCTGTCTGTGGTCATAGGCACCTGCACAATACCTGTGCTCTGGTTGTAGGAGATCATATCCGGGTTCAGCTTCACATATTTTAGTGTCGGGTTCCCCCAGTAGAGATAAGCCTGGCCGTCACTGTCCACATATACCGTCGGATCAATGTCGCCCCAGCTGCTGGAGACGAGCGGTTTGCCGATAGCGTCCACGAACGGGCCGGTCGGGCTGTTTGAGACGGCGACGCCGATGGCGGGCCGTCCGAGCGAAGTGCTTTTTGCCGTGACATAAAAGTAGAATTTGCCGTTGCGCTCAATGACCTGGCTGGCCCAAGCTTCTCCGCTCGACCAGCTGAACGCCTTGTAGGATAACGGTGACCCGTGATCTGTCCAGTTCGCCATGTCCTTGGAAGAGTAGACCCTCCAATCATTCATCGTATAGTAGGTCGAGTTGTCTTCGTCATGTCCGGTGTACAGGTAGACCGTATCATTGTATACAAGCGGGGCCGGGTCTGCCGTGTAGATGGTCTGTACAACAGGGTTGTCAGCGAACGATACCGGGGAATACAGCGCCGATGCCAACAAGCCTGCAGCAGCAAGGCTGACAAGCTTTTTCATTCTTTTTCCTCCTCAAAATAGGTATAAGAGCGCTTTCGCATACAGAGTAACACGGCTCCTGTGAAACAAAAATGTGTTTTCTTTTTATTAAATTGTAAATTTATGTTATTATTAATGATCCGTGATAGAATGCAACCTGGACGCAAAAAAATCCGGCATCCTGCCCTGACGCGGGCGAAGAATACCGGACACTGCGCTTAAGCAGCTATTCGGACAAATACTTGATAATCACCATTCCGAAGAAGACCACGGTCATGAAGCCGGTCATTCCGAAGAAACCGGCCATAAGATCACCAAGATCGTTGCGGGGCTCCTCATTGATATGCTCCCGCGGGTCACGGACCTGTGCGTTGACATTGACGTCCATTCGCTTCTTCCTCCTTGCTGTTGCATGACTGCATGAAGTGGGTTACAGTTATACATGTGAGAGAAGTCATTGACAATTAATGCGCTTTCTTCAAGTATACGAAGATGCAGGGTAGATGTAAAGATAATAAGGGTGATTTAATGATACATATAAGACCTATGGAACCGCAGGAGTATGATTTTCTTATGGATATGCATTATGAGTCCATTCATATCGAACAAGGGAAGCCTCCCAGAAGTGAGCTGCTGAATTCCCCGGGGATGGTGAAGTACAACGAGAATTGGGGCAGACAAGGCGATATGGCTCTGATTGCCCTTATTGACAATATCCCTGCAGGTGCTGCCTGGTACAGGCTATTCGACGAGTCGAACCAGGGCTACGGATTTGTGGATGCGCAGACGCCGGAATTAGGTGTGGCTATACGGTCTGAATATAGGCAGCGGGGTGTAGGAATCAGACTCATGCAGGCCATCACTCAGCAGGCTGTATCCCAGGGGTACACCGCCCTTTCTCTCAGCGTTGACCCGCAGAACCAGGCGGCCGTCCGGTTATATGACAGACTCGGGTTTCAGTTTCACGGAATTTCTGGAACCTCCTGGACGATGAAGCTGGATATTACAAATTAATTTTATACAATATAATTTCTTAAAATATATAACAAATGCATTGTATTTATGTTATACTGAGGATGTGTCGGTAAATGATAATCTGGTTATCATATTACATGAAGCATTTTATCCCGCTATGATCTCGGAGTAAATTCTGCGGACTTGGCTCAGGCTATAGAAGCGGAAGTTATTTCGTACAGCTTAAGCTCACAAAACTTATCTAAGGAGGAACAATATCATGGCTATCGTAAACGTGTCTGACCAATCCTTCGTGAATGAAGTGGAAGGTCAAGGTACTGTAGTAGTAGATTTCTGGGCACCTTGGTGCGGCCCTTGCAAAATGCTTGCCCCTATTCTCGAGGAATTGTCCACCGAGCTGGGTGACGATGTGAAGATCGCTAAATTGAATGTGGATGAGAATCCTGAGACAGCTTCCCGTTTTGGAGTAATGAGTATTCCTACTCTGATCTTCTTCAAAGACGGCCAGCCTGTGGACAAAGTCGTAGGACTGAACTCCAAGGATTCCCTTAAGAATATCGTAGCTAAGCATCAATAATTGATTATAACCTGCTGTAACCGGGGCCATGCGGCCCCTCAAGACAAAGCGCCTTCGGTACTCCGAAGGCGCTTTGTCTGTCAATAGAAACGGGTGTTCTATATTAAGGCTTGAATGTATAGTACATTCTATTCTAAACTTACCTTATAACCGTGTAGTAACAGGTGGGGGAGAACTTATGGATTATATGGATAATATCCGCAACAAGCTTGCGCTGCTGCCTGATCTGCCTGGCTGCTATCTGATGAAGAATCAAGAGGGCACGATCATCTATGTCGGCAAGGCCAAAGTGCTGAAGAACCGTGTACGCTCTTATTTTACCGGCAGTCACAACGGGAAGACGCAGCGGCTGGTCGCCAATATTGTTGATTTCGAATATATCGTGACATCGAGCAATATGGAGGCACTCATTCTGGAGTGCAATCTGATCAAGAAGCATATGCCGCGTTACAATGTGCTGCTGAAGGATGATAAGACCTTTCCTTATCTGAAAATCACGAACGAAGCCCATCCGCGCCTGGAGGTTACCCGCCGGGTGCTGAAAGATAAAGCTAAATATTTCGGGCCGTATCCGAACAGCTACGCTGCCCAGCAGACCAAGAAGCTGCTCGACCGGATGTATCCGCTGCGCAAATGCGGGGTGATGCCGAAGGAGGTCTGCCTGTACTATCACATGGGCCAGTGCCTTGCGCCGTGCGAGAAGGAAGTGCCGAAGTCGGCCTATGAGGAGATTATTCAGAATATCTCTTCCTTCCTCGGGGGCGGACATGATGCGGTGAAGAAGGATCTGCAGAAGAAGATGCAGGAGGCGGCCGAGGAGCTGTATTTCGAGCGGGCCAAGGAGCTGCGCGACCAGATTCAGCACATCGACGCCGTCATGGAGAAGCAGAAGATCAATACGGCTGACACCAAGGACCGTGACGTGTTCGGTTATGCGGTGGACAAGGGCTGGATGTGTGTGCAGATCCTGTACATGCGGCAGGGGAAAATGATTCAGCGCCACTCGTCGGCTTTTCCGTTCTACGGGGAGGCGTACGGTGACTTCATGTCTTATGTCACGCAGTATTACAGCGACAATCCCGCACTGCCGCAGGAAATCCTGCTGCCGGATATGGCAAGCGCCGGAATGCTTCCGCCGGAAGGGGGAGGCGTGTCTGGCCAGGAAAGCGGTGTGCAGGCAGCCGGTGTGATGCCGAGCGGTCAAGCGCTGATGGCGGCCTTGGGCGCAGAGGATGAGTCGGAGGCCGGGGAGCAGACCGGTGAGACAGGAATAGCAGGTGAGGGTCTTGCGGGTGCTCCGGCAGCGGCTGATGAAGCTGTACAGGGGCAGACGGAGCAGGAGGCGGCAGCTGAAGGGACCGTGGATGCGGCCGGAGGCGCAGCCGCTCTGCAGGAGTGGCTGGGCATCAAGGTACTGGTGCCGCAGCGCGGGCTGAAGAAGCAGATGATCGGCATGGCCTGCCAGAACAGCCGGGTTGCGCTGAATGAGAAATTCCGCCTGATCGAGCGGGACGAAGAGCGTACCTCCGGGGCGGCCAGCAGTTTGGGGCAGAGCCTGGGGCTGGACTCGCTGAACCGGATCGAAGCGTTCGATAACTCGAATATTCAGGGGGCCAATCCGGTCTCGGCCATGGTGGTCTTCATCGACGGTAAGCCTGCCCGCAAAGAGTACCGTAAGTATAAGGTCCGCACCGTACAGGGGCCGGATGATTATGAGACGATGCGCGAGGTGATCCGGCGGCGTTATGAACGGGTGCTGAAGGAGAATCTGCCGCAGCCGGATCTGATCGTAGTCGATGGAGGCAAGGGCCAGATCTCTTCTGCGATTGATATTTTGCAGAATGAGCTGGGATTGTTCATTCCCGTCTGCGGTCTGGTCAAGGATGACAAGCACAGAACCGCCCAGCTGCTGGTCGGCGACTCTGCTGAGCCGGTCTCGCTCGCGCGGGACAGCCAGGAGTTCTACCTGCTGCAGCGTATCCAGGATGAGGTTCACCGGTTTGCCATTACGTTCCACCGGGAGCAGCGCGGCAAGTCGATGGTTACCTCGAAGCTGGATTCGATTCCGGGCATTGGGGATAAGCGCCGGAAGCTGCTGCTGAAGCATTTCGGGTCGCTTAAGAAGATCAAGGAAGCCTCTATCGAGGATTTCAAGGTGCTGTCCATCGGCGAGAAGCTGGCCGGGCAGATTCTGGAGGCGCTCAATGATGAGGAGCCATCAATATAAATAGGTTTGAACGGTAGCGGAACGGAAGCCGGCCCTGTGTGGGCCGGCTTTTTTTGGGATTCAGTCAAGGTCGGGATAAAGGGAATGTGTGTGAAAAACCGAATACATCGGGAGTTACGGGGGCGCGCGCCGAATGTACATAGGAGACCGAACACTATGAGGTGCTGCATAATTAACTTAATCTTTACTTTCTGCATAAAATCGTTGATTTGTGCAATTGCAACCGGTTTCGGTAAAGGGTACGCTTAGTATGAATCTTTGAAAGCGTTTGAATGAAAGATGCAGACTTCCAGAATCAGGGTAAGGGGGAAGCTGCAATCCAATCGTAAAGAGGAGGATGAAGGAATGGCATATTCAAAAAGAGTAAGACGCAAGAAGGGGATGAACGGGACCGCTCTTTGTCTGAGCATCATCATGCTGCTGAGTCTCGTACTCACGCTTCCGCCCGGGCGGGCTCATGCGGCGGACTCATATCTGCTCTCCAAAGAGCGGCCGGCGTATGCCTCGGGCACCGAGGGCAATAACACCCCGGATCTGGCGGTGGACGGCAATACGGGTTCCCGGTGGAGCAGCTCATGGGGAAAGGACCCGAACTGGATTTATGTTGATCTCGGGGCAAATGCGGCCATAGACCGCGTGGTGCTCCGCTGGGAAGGAGCTTACGCCAAAGCTTACAAAATCCAGGTATCCCCTGACGAATTGAACTGGAGTGATGTCTACTCCACAACTACAGGTGATGGCGGTGTAGATGAGCTCACGCTCAGTGGCACTGGCCGGTATGTACGGGTATTCGCCACTGAGCGGAACCTGACGCAATACGGCATCTCCCTCTATGAGTTCGAGGTATACGGCACTGGCGGTGTTAATCCTCCTCCGGTGGTTCTAGGGCCGAATGTGGCCTTGAACAAGCCCGTGACGGCTTCATCCTATCAGGTGGCCGATTATCTGCCTGTCGGCTCTACCCTGCCGGAGCTGGCGGTGGACGGCAACCTGAACACACGCTGGTCTTCCAATGCTACCGATAATGAATGGCTGAGCGTTGACCTTGGCAGCATACGCACGCTGGGCCGGGTGATCATCAACTGGGAGGCAGCCGCCGGCCGGATCTATGATATTCAGGTTTCGGATAACGGAAGCTCATGGACTACAGTATACCGGGAGCTTCACGGCGACGGCGGCACCCTTAATCTTCCCGTCTATGCCAGCGGCCGTTACCTGCGGATGAAGGGCATCAGCAGAGCGACCTCCTTTGGTTATTCGATTTTTGAATTCCAGGCCTATGATTATGTGGCAGGGGATCCGAAGCCGGTCTATAACATTCCGGCCTTGCCGCAGCTGACCACAGTGCCCGTAGGCCAAGGCAGCCATGCGGCGAATGACCTCTCGGTTCCTCAGCCCAAATATCCGCTGTATAAATCGGATGCACTGACTGCGCCGCTGCCTTCCAATGACTGGTGGCAGTCCATTATGATCAATCAGCTCGGCAACGGCATTATCACCCTTCCGCTCAAATCAAAGTATACTAAGCAGGGTCTAAGCATTCTGAATCCGGGCGCAGGCTATTTAAGCGCTGACGGCAAGGCACAGGAAGCTGCGGGAAGCCCGGACCTGTTCCTGATGGCCAGCAACATTAATACTTCGGGAATGTCGAACCGGATTACCGGTTACGGCGACTGGTCGGCGACTGCCGTATTAAGCGATGGCGCTGCTGAGAAGCTGAAGACAACGTTCGTCAAAGGCTCGCCTTATCTTTATTCGCAATTCAGCGATCCGTCCAGTCCTGAGGTGTATCTGCCGGCCGGGGCCCGTTTCTTCGACGGCAGCAATACTACGATTCTCGCCGCAGACGGAGCCACAGTGACTGCAGACCATATCGGCATTGCGGTCACCAATACCAATGGGGCGCCAACACCTGAAATGGTGACTAGACACTATGGGCTGTATGCTCCGGCCGGTACAACCTTCAAGCGGGTCGGCGCCAAGCTCAAAATCCAGCTCGGCGGAGGCCAGAACTACCTGAGCTTGTCCGCTCTTCCGGCACCGTCCAATCTGAATTATTTCTACCAGCACGGGTATGCCTTCGTGACAGACACGAAGGTGGCCTATACCTTCAACGAGACGACCTCGGGTGTCACGACCACCTTCAATGCAGTAACAGAGCTTAAGCGTTCAGGCTTCCCGAATACCACGCTGATGGCCCAGCTTCCCCACCAGTGGAAGGTTACCACAACACCGCTGACTGCTGTCTCCTTCCCGTCCATCCGTGGAACGATGAAGGTGACGGAAGGGAATTCGTTCGCCACCACCGATAAATTCTACGGCATTGTGCCACAGTTCACCGAGCCGGGAGATTCCACCTATTCCCGTCAGGATCTGCTTAATTATCTGGCGCTGCTCGATACGGACACCGCCACCAATCTGATGCAGGCCGATGCGTACTGGCAGGGCAAGAAGCTGCATCCGCTGGCTATGGGCGTGCTGATCGCCGATCAGATCGGCAATGAGAGCTACAAGAATCTATTCCTGTCCCGGATGAAGATGGTGCTTACAGACTGGTATACGTACACCTCGGGGGAAACCGATTATTATTTTGACTACAACTCCGACTGGGGAACATTGATTTATAAAAACAGTGAGTTCGGCGCGAACTCCGGCATCACGGACCATCATTTCACATACGGATATTATGTCTTTGCTTCCGCTGTGCTTGCCACCTATGATACCGACTTCAGGAACAAATTCAGCGGGATGGTCGATGAACTGATCCGGGATTATGCCAATCCGTCGAAGACCGATCCGAAGTATCCTTACTTCCGTAACTTCGACCTGTATGAAGGCCATTCATGGGCCGGCGGTTATGCCGACAATGACAGCGGCAATAACCAGGAAGCAGCCGGAGAATCGCTGTTCGGCTGGGTCGGCCAATATATGTGGAGCACACTGACCGGCAACACGGCTTTCAGGGATGCGTCCATTATGGGCTTCACGACGGAGCTTAGAGCAGTGCAGCAATACTGGTTCAACTATGACCAGGATAACTGGCTGCCGGGCTATACGCATAAAACAGTAGGGCAGATCTACGGAAGCTCGAATTTCTTCGGCACCTTTTTCAACGGGAATCCGGTGTATGTCTATGGCATTCACTGGCTGCCTACAGCAGAATATTTGACCAGCTACGGATTCGATACGGCCAAGGTGGCCGGATTATACAATGGCTTTGTGGCCGATAACGGCGGGCCGGAACCGGACTGGTACCATATTGTCTGGCCGATTCAGGCACTGAGCGATCCGCAGGCTGTGCTGAATAAATGGAATCCGGCACTGCCGCAGCAGAACGAATTGTTCAACACGTACTGGTTCGTGCACAATATGGAAACACTCGGATCACGCACCAAGGACATTTGGGCGGAGAATGGATACAGTGCAACGGTGTATAAAAAAGGCTCGGCCTACCGCGCGCTGGTCTGGAATCCGACGAAAGCGGCCATAACCGTTACGTTCCGCAATAGCGGAGGGGTTACAGGCTCAGCTTTGGTTCCACCCGGGAAGCTGGTGAAGGTGGATCCGACGAAGGTGACCACGGATACGCTGCTTACTCCGCCTGCCCTGACAGCCGATACCACCGGGAACGCAGCCGGTCAGCCGATTGAGCTGACGTTCACGGAGAATGCGGCCTGGAGAAATGCAGTCACTGCGGTGAAGGTGGATGGAACTGTAGCGGCAGCGGCGAATTATACCATAGCAGCCGGTAAAATCACACTGAACACCGCGCTGTTCCCCGCAGCGAAGACTTACACGGTTACAGTAACCGCAGGCGGATATACCGATACTTCGGTGCAGCAGGTGATCACTGGCGGAACTCAGCCGGCAGGGAACCTGGCTCTGAATAAGGCGGTTACCGCTTCGGAGAATCCGAAGCAGCCTGCTGCCGGCGCTGTGGACGGAAATGCGGGCACCCGCTGGGAGTCGGACTTCAGTGATCCGCAGTGGATTCAGGTGGATCTGGGCTCTGCCCAGACGGTCAGCCGTGTCCTGCTGAATTGGGAGGGAGCATACGCCAAAACCTACGCAATCGAGACATCAGCAGACGGTACGAACTGGGCAACGGTGTATTCTACAACAACCGGAGACGGGGCCATCAATGACATTAGCTTCACTCCGGTTACCGCGCGGTATGTGAAGGTGAGCGGCACAGAGCGAGGCACGCAGTACGGGTATTCTTTATGGGAACTGGAAGTGTACGGCAGCAGCGGGGCAACGTTTACTCCACCTGCCCTTGCAGCCGATACCACCGGGAACGCAGCTGGTCAGCCGATTGAGCTGACGTTCACGGAGAATGCGGCCTGGAGAAATGCAATCACTGCGGTGAAGGTGGATGGAGTGACAGTAACGGCAGCAAATTATACCGTGGCAGCCGGTAAAATCACACTGAACACTGCGCTGTTCCCCACAGCGAAGACTTACACGGTTACAGTAACCGCAGGCGGATATACCGATACTTCGGTGCAGCAAGTGATCACTGGCGGAACAACACCGTCTGTGAATCTTGCGCGGAACAAGGCGGTTACCGCTTCAGAGAATCCGAAGCAGCCCGCTGCCCTCGCTGTGGACGGAAATGCGGGTACCCGCTGGGAATCGGACTTCAGTGATCCGCAGTGGATTCAGGTGGATCTGGGCTCTGCCCAGACGGTCAGCCGTGTCCTGCTGAACTGGGAGGGGGCATACGCCAAAGCCTACACGATCGAGACGTCTGCAGACGGTACGAACTGGACAACGGCGTATTCCACAACAAGCGGGGACGGGGACGTCGACGATATTAGCTTCACTCCGGTCAGCGCGCGGTATGTGAAGGTGAACGGGACGGAGCGCGGCACACAATACGGTTATTCTTTATGGGAAATGTCAGTCTATTAATGAACAGGGCAGTGACTTTGCTGATCTTACTGGTTCTGTGCAGCCTGAGTGCCTGCTCAGACAGACACCCGGAGGCCGCTCCCCATACGGTAAGCAGCACCGTTAATGCCAGTACCACCGGCACCGGTAAAGCGGATACCGCTAACCCCAGTGATGCCGCAGACAGCAGCGGTTCCGGCAATACGCTGCCTGCGGGCCATCCTCCAGCCGCCCCCCTCTCGGAGCTGGCTGCCAAGGTGAAGCCGGTCCGGTTCACCGCCTTTGTGAACTATGACTGGTATACGGCGCCGGACTGGAAGAGCAGCCCGCACAGCCGCTGGATCACCGATCATCTGAAGGTTACACTTCTACCGGTACCCTCAGGCGGGGCTGCCGCCCAGAAGCTGAACGCGATGATTGTCTCGGATCAGCTTCCCGATGTACTGGTTATGGATCGCGGCAAAGATGTGGAACGGCTGCAAAAGGCAGGCAAGCTGGTGGCGCTGGACCCTTATCTGGAGAGCTATCCTGAATTTGCCCGAATGATCGGCGAGGATACGCTGAACATGCTGCGCAGTGAAGACGGCAGGCTGTACCAGATTCCGAACTGGTATATTAACGGCAGCGGCGGCAGCGGCAATGCGGGTTACCTGGTGGAGAAGAAGATACACCGCGCACTTGGCTCCCCCCGGCTTGAGACCTGGGACGATCTCGAAGCGTATCTGAAGCAAGTGCAGAAGAATTACCCGGATGTTGTGCCGATCGATTTCGGGGAGACTCGTGACAGCGTGGACATACAGATGATAGGTATGCTCTACAGCGGGGCGGCGGAGAACCGGACGCCCACTTTCATCGCTCCCGGTTCAGGCCAGATCTTCGGTGTGCCCGCCGGCTCACGGTTGACTTCTGTGTACCGGGACCCGGCGTTCCGGGAGACGCTGCTGCTGGCAGGACGGCTGGTCCGTCAGGGGCTGACCTCTCCGGATCTGTTGACCGGGACACGGGATCAGGTGCTGGAGAAGCTCAAGAGCGGCCGGATTGCCGTATTTGGCGCTTATGACGCTGTCGTGGAAGGGATCGGCCGGGAAGCCAATAATCAGCTCTCTGCCAAGGACCCGCTGGACGGCTATGAGCTCATCTGGCCGGTGCACCGGGAAGGCGTCGATCCAGGTAAGGTCTACCCCTCCGGGTACAATACGCTGGGCTGGAATGTCAATGTGATTACAACCTCAGCCAGCGATCCGGAAGCCACCTTCTCCTATATGAATTGGGCGACGAGTCCCGAGGGACAGCGTATTCTTTTCTTCGGGCCGGAGGGATTGTTTTATGATACAGTGAAGGATGAAATCCCCATTCCAAATGATGCCTATATTGGACGTGATTTGAAGAGGTATGATGATCTGAAGATCGGAGAATTCAACTGGTACGGCAATACCTCTTATATTGATGCTGCCAAAGCAAGACGCGAGAAGCTGCTGCCTGCCGGGGCCCGGGACTGGACCACCCTTGGACAAGCGAATATAACGTTCCGGACTTCGATGAACCTTACCGAATTCTCCAATCTCGATCCGGCGCCCGCCTCGGAAGAGGGGCTTATCCTGCAAAGGCTGAGGGATCAATATGCGCAGGTGATTCCCCGGATGATTTTTGCGGCAAGTGATGAAGAGCTTCTGGAGCTGCTGAAGGAAGCAGACAAGGAAGCGACGGACATAGGGTATGACAGGCTGCTTGCCTGGAAGACTGAAGTGTGGCGGGGCAATCTTAAGAAGATAAGGGATTATTCACCGGAACAATAAACGTTTGGAGAGAAGAGGGATACGTCATGTACCCTCTTTTCCGCATGAAGGAGCGCTGATTGCGATGTACAGAGCTGTCTTGGTGGATGATGAGAATTATGACTTGGAGGGGCTGCGCTGCCTGATTCCCTGGAGTGAGCTTGGGATTGAGGTGGCCTGCAGCGAGAGCAATCCGCTGGCCGCTCTCCAATATATCGAGAATCATGAGATTGATCTGCTGATTACGGATATCAAGATGCCGGCGGTTTCCGGTATGGAGCTGTCCCGCGTGGCGCTGGAGCTGAATCCGGGGCTCAAAATTGTGTTCATCAGCGGATACCAGGAATTTCATTATGCGAAGCAGGCGCTAGATTTGAAGGCCCATGCATACATTCTTAAGCCGGTTGATGATGAGGAGCTGATCAGTGTGCTGCGCACAGCTACCGCCGAGCTGAAGCTTGAACGGAGCAGAGTTCCAGAAGATGGCGGCATGATCGCTTCCTTCGATTTCATCAAGAATGATGTGCTGCAGCATCTGCTGGAAGGCAGTATTGACGGGGCTACGCTGGGCGCATTCCTGGCCCGGTATCCGCTGGATTTGGCCTTCACCAGTGCCTCTGCCGTGCTGATTGAAGCCGATGATGTTCTGATGCGGGTGCAGGAGCAGCCGGAGGATGTCTATGCCGGTCTGGACAGGCTGTTTCAATACATCGGGTCAGAGATTAGCATCTCTGCTGCCGGGAAATGGTGCCGGCTGAACCGTTCACAGCTCGGTTTCGCCTATACCGGGCAGCGCCGGATGCTGGAAGAGTGGCTGGAGCAGCTGGTGCTGAAGGTCCGTGAGCACACGGATTACACGATCACAGTGAGTTATGGAGCAGAGGTGTGGTCTCTCGAAGAGCTGACCGCCTCCTTTTCGCAGGCTAAGGCCTATATGAATGGCAAGATGTTCATCGGCAAGAACCGGGTGATTCCGCCGGTGATGAACAAGCCGGGCATGATCCAGGATATCAAGGAGCTGAGCGTGGTCCTGGAGGGGATGTTCGGGGCCATGGCTGCTTATAGGCTGGCAGATATTTGCGACTGTATCGACGAGTTATTTGAGATGGCTGCCCTGTTCGAGCATCCGGTGAAGGTCTATCATTTCTCTATTCATATTGTTACCCGGCTGGAGGCGTATCTGGGGACACTCAACGAAACCTACGAGAGTCTGCAGCAATTGGACGCCATTCATCATCTGGAGACCGTTGACGATATCAAACGCTGGCTCCGGCGTACCCTATTTGAGATTTCCGAGCTGCTGTTCATGAAGAAGCGGCACAAGAACCGCCGGCTGATGGAGAGCATTGAAGCCTATATCCGGGAGAGGCTGACGGAGAATCTTACCCTGCGGGTGGTGGCGGGCCATTTCGCTTATTCGCCGAATCATCTTGGAGTGCTGTTCAAAGAGCATACCGGGGAGAGCTTCAATGAGTATCTTGTGCGGCTGCGGATGGAGAAGGCGATTCTTCTGCTTGATCAGCCCCAATACAAAATCTATGAGGTGGCTGATAGGGTTGGCTACAAGAATATCGCTTATTTCAGCAGGCAGTTTCGGGAATATTTCCATATGACCGCAGCCGATTACAGAAAGCAGAGCTGATCCGCCATGCAGATGAAGCGTGCGAAATCATTATACATGCCTTTAAGCTACAAGCTGCTTATTTCTTATCTGGTGCTGGTGCTGGCACCGATTATTGCCCTTGGAAGCTATGCTTACCTGTCATCTGTGCGCTCCACGGAGGAGCATGCAAGAAGCAATCTGGAGGTGGCCGTCAAGCAAATAGCCAGTAATGTGGATTTCCGGCTGAAGGATATGGTCCGCAGCACCGATGAGCTGTACGCGGACCAGACCCTGGCGCGTTATCTGGCAGGCTATCATTCCGGCTGGGAGAAATACAGCATTATGTCGCAGTATATTCTGCCCAGCCTGAAGAATGCTGCCAATCTGCCGGACCCGGAGGTCGGGCTGGCCGTGTATGTAAGCAATCCTGATGTCGGTGAATTCTATTACAACGATCATGCAGCAGGTGATGTCCGGAAGTATTCTTTATTTCACATGGACCGCATTGAGGAGGAGGACTGGTACAGAAGGCTCAATCTGCATTACAGCTCAAGGGAGTGGCGGCAGGTGGGGAATGACAATGTGAATGGCAGCATCTCTTACCTGCGGCCCTTGATCAACTACGATACCCTGGAACTGAACGGTCTGATCCAAATGACAGCGAATATGAAGTACATCTTCTCGGATGCCGTCTCGGGGCAACTGGGCGAGGACAGCATCCTGTTCGTTGTGGATGAGGGCAACCGCCTGCTTTTCACCAGCTCCCGGAACGGGCTTATTCCTGATCTGCTGTCTTCAGCCGCTTCCGGTTATATGAAGCAGCCCAAATCTTATATGCAGATTAAACAGCCGGTTACGAATATGCCGGCCAGTATAGTAGCCTGGATTCCCTATGCTTCCCTGCAAAAGAATTCGCAGCAGGTCCGTAATGTGACCATCGGCATCTGTCTGGTCACTCTGGTACTGCTTGTTCTGATCAGTCTGGCGATGTCCCAGTATTTCTCGCGGAGCTTCCAGAAGCTGGTCGCTTCCCTGAAGTCTTTTCAGGAAGGGGACTTCCACAAACGGATGCCGGTTAAGGGCAATGATGAGTTTGCGGAGATCGGCAGTGCTTTTAATGATATGGCTTCCACGATTCAGCGGTTAATTGATGAGGTCTATGTCGTCAGTCTGGAGAAAAAGGAGACGGAGCTGCAGGTGCTGCATTCCCAGATGAACCCGCATTTTCTGTATAACACCTTCTCTTCCATCAGCCGGATGGCCAAGCTGGGGGAGATTGATAAGCTGCATGAGGTCATCCGTTCGCTAGCCCGGTTCTACCGGCTGACGCTGCACCGGGGTGAGATGATTATTCCCGTGGAACAGGAGCTGCAGATTGCAAAGTCGTATCTCGATATTCAGCGGATCAAGAATGCAGACCGTATCCATGTAGTCTATGTTATTGCGCCAGAGGTGCTAGAGAGTGCGAGCGTGAAATTTATTCTGCAGCCGTTTGTAGAGAATGCTTTAGAACATGCTTGGTATGACGATGAAATTACACTGATGATCCGTGCTTATCTGGAAGAGGGGGATGTAGTCTTTGAAGTGGAGGATAACGGGCTCGGGATGAAGGAGGAGCTGATCGGGCAGATCCTTGAGCCTGCGGGTCAGGGCATCGGCTACGGCATCCGCAACGTGGATCAGCGGATCAAGCTGCAGTACGGCAGACCGTATGGTGTGTCAATTCACAGCTCGCTTGGCGAAGGAACGCTGATCCGGCTCCGCTTTCCTTATCGTCTGTATCATTCTGTGCCGGAAGAGGCACAGCAATTATAGCTCTTTACAGCAGCAGCGGCTGCGCTATCCCGGATCAGGAGACGCAGCCGCTGCATGTTTTTATTGAATACGGACCGGCTCCGCCGGATCAGGCTTACGTGGAGGGTTGAAGCGGTAGACCAGGTAACCTACGATGAACGGCAGAACGATCGTGACGATACCAGCTCCGATATTCACCGTATCCTTCATGAAGATCAGCGTCGCCCCCATCAGGATGCTGTCAAATACCACATGGCTGAACATCACCGCGATGAAACCGTACCGGATGAAAATATAGCTGAACAGCAGACCGATCACCGTCAGCTCAATCGGCCGTGAGATGACCGGATAGATCGGGTAGAGCGTATGTCCGAGCGCCCAGATCAGGGTCGTGATCAGCGAAGCAATGAGCGTATTCTTAACCAGCTTCTTCAGCATGCGGATACCAAACAGCCGGTAGACCGCCTCTTCCGAGAGGCCGGCCAGCCAGGCTACAATCGGCAGCAGCCAGGCATATTTCATATTGTAAGGCGACTGGCTGGCGTCAGTGGTGGACCAGTTATCCAGCGTATAGGACAGAATAATGAACATGACGGTCTGTACGCCGAGCAGAATGAAGGCCCAGATATAACCTGCCTGGATACTCTTCAGTACATAGTGGCCGTAGCCGGGCTCGGAGGCCCGGGGCCAAGGATTCAGCTTCTCCTCGGAACGCCACAAGCCGTCCCCTCCGACCAGAGAGAAATAGAGCAGGAGCGACATCAGCAGACTGTACAGTACGTAGATGACGAACATGACTACGGCTGTAACTCTTGCCTCAGCGCTGCCGCTGCCGGATTCAGACACCACATTGTAGCTGCTGACCATCATGATCAGGAAATGGACGGAGCTCAGGAAGATTCCGCGCTTCCAGGAAGTATGCTTCCTGCGCAGAATGCCGTAGATCAGTGCCAGGAGGCCCAGCAGCAGGGTCGGCAGACCGTATCCGAACAAAGTTAGCTTCTTGGCCAGCGAAGTTTGACCATCCACGTAGGCATCATGCCAGGCAGGGGCCGAGAATCCGGCGCGGAAGTACGAGACCTCGCCGTTCAGATAATTGAATTGGTATCTAAGCGGTAATTCACCTATGGTGACGGAGCTGTCGGAATAGACAAGCCCGTAGCCATCAAGGTTAGCCTCAATCTTCAGCTTGGCGGGATTGGCCCCCCAGAGCTTCAGCCAGGGAAGTGCGAGCCTCTCTTTTGCCTCCAGGCTCAGATCCGGTAGGCTGCTTGCAGGATTGGCAGTACCGGTACGTTTGGTTGCTGCTGCGGGCCGCTCGCCGTAATTCAGTCCGGCCG
This sequence comes from Paenibacillus sp. FSL H3-0469, assembly GCF_038051945.1. Taxonomy (NCBI): domain Bacteria; kingdom Bacillati; phylum Bacillota; class Bacilli; order Caryophanales; family Paenibacillaceae; genus Paenibacillus; species Paenibacillus sp. FSL H3-0469. The sequence goes on along the minus strand of NZ_CP150302.1, from coordinate 3,053,514 downwards.
CTGCATCGGCATCGGCACCAACGGCAAAAGCCACGGGCTCGCCGTTATACATATTGAGGTCGACTGCCAGCCGGGCTGCAGCCTCTCCGGACGTATAGAGCACCGCATGGTACACATCGAATGGATAGCGTTGATCCAGCTTATTCTTGGAATAGTCCGGGAGCAGCTTCTCACGGGACATATAGCCGTAGAAGGAAGAGTCCGTCTTGTACAGGATCACCCATTCATCTCCGGCTGCGGCTTCGTAGCCGAGCTGCCCGGCGGCAAACGCGGCGGCTTTCTCCCGGATTTCACTTTTGCTGAGAATGGTTGTATCCCCATCTGAACTGGAGATGAGCTGGGGAGCGATCTGGAACATGACAAATAGAATGAGTCCGAGAATTCCGGCAAGGATAAGTTTGATAGTAAGGGGCCGCTGGTGCAGGGGCTGGCCGACGGGATTCATGGAACGCCTCCTTGAAATATAATACTCTTATCCATCCATTATAGTATTACTTACCAGGCAGGTACAAAGAAATGCCTTATTATCCTTTTACGTGGAAAAGTCCAGGCTTATGCTTAAAGGCATGTTATTTTATCTGCTTGTCAAAATGAGTCTTTGTGAAGTTAGGCAATAACGTATATAATTTTGTATGCTTATCTGATACTGACTGATTCGTAACTTCTAAATAAGGAACCCTGAAAGGATGAGAAGTTTGGCGTCACCGTCTTCCAAGATCACCGGCTTCCGATTCCTGAAGCTGGCTCCTCCGCAAATCCTGGTGCTGAGCTTCGCTGCGGTCATCCTCATCGGCACATTGCTGCTTATGCTTCCGGTATCCAGTGTACCCGGTCAGCCGCTCCGCTTCATGGATGCGCTGTTCACGGCCACCTCCGCCGCCTGTGTGACCGGTCTGGCTGTAGTGGATACCGGGACCCATCTTACCGGCTTCGGACAAGCGGTCATTCTGGTGCTGATCCAGATTGGCGGGCTCGGGTTCATGACCATGGCCACGCTGTTTGCCCTGGTGCTCAGGCGCAGAATCTCCCTGCGTGACCGGCTGATTCTTCAGGAAGCCATGAATCAGAGCTCGATGGAAGGGATTGTGCGGCTGATCCGCAAGGTGCTGCTCTATTCTCTGGTCATTGAAGCTGCGGGAGCGCTTCTCCTGTCTATCCGCTGGGCGGTAGATATGCCGTTAGGCCGCGCAGTCTACTACGGGGTATTCCATGCGGTGTCGATGTTTAATAACGCCGGATTCGATCTGTTCGGCGGGCATGATCACAGCTTAATCAGCTATGTCGGAGACCCTGTCATTAACCTGGTTGTTATGTTCCTGATCATCTCCGGGGGGATCGGCTTCATCGTCATCTCCGATCTGGCCGACTTCCGCCGCACCCGGCGGCTGTCGCTGCACAGCAAGGTGGTGCTGTCGATGACGGCCGGACTGATTGTGACCGGAATGGTGGTCATCTTCATCTTCGAGTTCACCAATTCGCGGACCCTGGGACCGCTGAACCTCGGGAGCAAGCTGTGGGCCTCCCTGTTCCAATCCGTGGCACCGCGTACGGCAGGAGCCAACACCCTGGATATCACGGGCCTGCGTCAGGCCACGCAGTTCTTCATCGTGATTCTGATGTTCATCGGGGCATCCCCGGGCTCTACCGGCGGCGGCATCAAGACCACGACCTTCACGCTGATGATCGGTGCAGTTATCTCCATGCTGCGCGGCCGCGAAGACATCGTGCTCTTCCGTTACCGGCTGGCTCAGGAGCGCGTGTTCAAGGCACTGACGATTACGCTGCTGGCGCTGCTGCTGATCGTGACGGTCTCAATGATGCTCTCGACTACAGAGGGGCTGCCGTATCTGATGATTCTGTTCGAGACGATCTCGGCGTTTGCCAATGTCGGACTAAGTCTGGGTTTGACCCCGGAGCTGACGCAGGTCGGCAAGATCCTGATCTGCCTGACCATGTTCGCCGGAAGGCTAGGACTGCTTACGCTGGCGTATGCGCTTGGTCCGAGACAGGGCAAACCATTATATAAATATCCGGAAGGCAAAATGATAATTGGATAGGGGAATCAAGTCATGAAACCACAGCAGTTTGTTGTAATCGGCCTGGGCCGCTTCGGCTCAAGTCTGGCGCTGGAGCTGATGTCCATGGGCTACGAGGTGCTTGGCATTGACCACCAGGAGGAGCGGGTGGAGGAAATGAGCGGCCGGCTGACGCATGCGGTCATGGCGGATGCTACGGATGAAGGGATTATGCGCTCACTCGGGGTGCGTAATTTCGACTGCGGCATTGTGGCGATCGGGGATAATATGGAGCGGAGTATTCTGGCTGCGATTCTGCTGAAGGAGCTGGGCGTCAAGCAGGTGGTCGGCAAAGCGATCTCCATTCTGCACGGCCGCGCGCTGTCGAAGCTGGGGGTGGACCGGGTGATTTTCCCGGAGCGTGATATGGGTATCCGCGTGGCTCACCAGCTGGTGACGCCGAATCTGCTTGATTATATCGAGATTTCCAAGGATTACAAGGTCGTTGAGCTGACGGTGCCCGCCTGCATGAACGGTAAAAGCCTCTCCGAGCTGAATACCCGCGCCAAATACGGCTGCAGCATCATTGCCCTGAACCGCGAGGATGGCATCATCGTAGCCCCGACCGCACATGATTATGTGCATCAGGGGGATATCATGGTGGTGATCGGCTCCAACGACAGCATCGAGGAGTTCGAGGATGAAGCGGTGAATGCGGAGTAAGCATTTCCTGCCAGCCAGCCTATCCCGATAAAAGAAAGCTATAAACGCCCGGATAGCTATGCATCCAGGCGTTTTTGCTGTTTCTGCGTAAGCCTGCATCCGCATATCAGAGCAATGGACACCAGCCTGTGACATGCTGTGCGGAGACTGAAAAATTTTCCTATACACATATGTAAAATGTATCCTGAAATGATAAAATAAAAATATTGAAAGCGGTAACATTGAAATCCTTAGGGGGATATGTGATGAAAAAAACACCGATGATCCTGCAGCTGGCGTTGATTCTATTCTGCATTATGGCTATTCCTACAGCAGTCCTGACCTGGTACAGCGGGTCACAGATTATACAGAATTCTGAAGCAGCTATCGGGGAATCTACGCTGGCCGGGCTTAATGCCAACCGCAGGCTGAATGAGAACGCGCTGGCCAATCTGGCCCAGGATACGTCACGTCTGGCGGCGACGAATATTTTTGACCGCATCCGCAGCTTCGAGACCTACGATGAGATTAACGCCAACTATAATAATGTAAGTCTGGCGCTGTCCGTGACTAAGGAGCTGCTGAACCTGAACCGCCGGGTGGATGGTGTGTATTCTTCATTCTTTGTCCTGGAGGATTCGGATTATGTCTTCTCTACCGACAGCAGCATCACGACGCTTGCCCGCTATGAGCCTATCGGATGGATTACAGAAGCGCTTAAGGGACGCAGGGGGATCAGCGGGGTATGGGTGCCCCGTAAGCTTGCGTCGGGCGAGAACGTGGTGTCTTATGTGTACCCGCTCAACCGCTTGTCTACTACCACCCGGGGAGTAATCGTCGTCAATATGAAGGAGAGCCAGATCGGCAAATATCTGCATGCTACCGAGGTGGGTGACAGCAACTACCTCCTGCTGGACGCTGCGGGTACGGTGATTTCCTTCAATGACCAGTCCATGCTGCTCTCCGACAGCCGTAAGCTGCCGTTCTTACAGGAGATTCTGAATCAGGAAGCCAGTGAAGGCTACACCTTCCGTAAGCTGGAGGGTAAACGGACGGTGTATGCCTGGAGCCGTTCCTCCTTGTCCGGGTGGTGGAATGTAAGCTGGAGCTCCATGGATGAGCTGATGACCAAATCGAGAGAGATGCAGGGAAATATCATTCTGCTGACGGGGGCGATCATTGTACTCGGAACGCTGCTGGCCATCTTCCTTGCCACCTGGCTGTCCAGGCCCCTGAGGCAGCTGGTGCAGACGATACGCTCGAAGATTGATGTGGGCGTAGTGAACAAGAATGAGCTGGCCTTCCTGGATCTGGCCTTCAAACGGATGCAGGAGGAGGAAGAAAGCCTGTTCCAGCTGTTGCAGGAGCGTGAACAGGATACCCGCAGTCTGGCCGTACACCGTCTGCTGCGCGGTGAGATTCCGCCGCGGATCACGGAGGTTTTTCCGCATGCCTGCTACAGAGTGGTGGTGGTCTCCATCGACCAATATAGAAGATACGTTGGACATACCAATGTCGAGACGCGCAGCTATCACCGGTATTTGCTGAGTGCCAAATATGAGAGTGTTTTCCCAGAAGCGCTGGTAGCTCGTTGTGTCTACCATAATGAGGGCTGTACAGTGATTGTACTGAACTTTGCCCCGGAGGAGGGGGAGGCGGACGGGGGTCTGATCCAGCAGGCACTGGAGGAGATCCGTGACCAGTCGCTTGAGCTGCTGGAGCATTCGGTCACGATTGGGGTAAGTGAGCGGACGGATGCTCCGGAGAGGGTGGCGCTGCGGCTGTTCGAAGCGATGGAGGTGATCAAGCGCCGGATGATCAAGGGGGCCGGAAGCATCATGTACTGGCATGACGGGGAGGATAACAGCCGCAAGTATGTTGACTCTGAGAGCAGCGAGCGGCGAATCCTGAATTTCCTGGATGCCGGCGACCTGGCGGGTATCTTCAAGGAGCTGCAGAGCATCCGCAGCCAGATCTCCGCAGAGGACAATATCTCCTACGATAATATTATGTTCATCTATCATCAGCTGATGGGCGCGACGATCAAGCATCTGCGCGAGAATCACCTCGGGACCGGACGGATGATTATGGGCCGGGGTAACGTGTATTCGATTCTCGCCGCCATGGATACGCTGGATGAGCTGGAGGAGTACCTGTATGATTTCTACTGCGAGATTGTTCAGAGCCTGGACCGCAGCGCCCATGAGACCAATTATGCGCAGCGGATCACGGAGTACCTGAAGCAGCACTACCGGGAAGAGATCGTCTTCGAGGATATGGCCAAGCAGATAGGCATCAGCTACTCCTATATGCGCAAGCTTGTATATGAGCAGACCGGCAGCAGCATGATTGACTTCGTCAACCAGCTAAGGATTGAGCAGGCCAAGGAGCTGCTGCTGGATTCGGGGCTGACGATCAAGCAGATTGCCGCTGAGGTCGGTTATGCCAATGTGCAGAGCTTCAACCGCTTTTTCCGCAAGTATGAAGGCATGCCGCCAAGCGGCTACAAGTCAGCGAAGAGCAAGAGTTCTTAGAAGTTCATAGATGGTCATAAAATCCTGTAAAATAAAAGCCCTTAGGAGCCCATTAAAGCCCTCCCCGGCGGAACGGTAGCTCCTTTCAGGGACCATATTGTTTCGGCTTGTCTGCGGAAAGTGGGTAGGCGGCGGGAAAGAAAGGGAAAAATCCCTCTGATGGAGCCGAAAATGGGCGGGATAGGGAAATGAAAGGGATAAATCCCTCTGATGGAGCTGAAAGTGAGTAGATGAAGAGCACAAGTGCACCTGAATCCCGAGAAAGTTGGCTAAACGAGCGAATGAAGAGCACAACCCCCCTCCCTCACCATCCAATTTTTATCCACCTTGTACCTGACACCATAAATGAAAGCGCTTTATTATTTTTGGGAATGCCTATCAGTTTTGATAATGCACTTTCGTCTGAAGCTTGGTGTGCCGGGCAACAATCATTTGTGAATCAATTGTGATAGGTGATCATCAATACTCATGATATTCAAGCCCCGGCAAAGGCGATAGCATAGAAGTCAGGCCGGAGACCATGAGCCGGCAGCCGGTAAGAAGAATTCAAGGCAGGAGGTGAATATGTTGAAAGCTGCAAGCGCTTCACAAACGAATCACAGTCCTTTATTAAGAAGGAAACAGGGGTTCAGCTATTATTTACAGCGGGATTGGCAGCTCTATCTGCTGGTGATGCTTCCGCTGGCCTTTGTCATCGTATTCAAATATTTGCCAATGACCGGACTTGTAATCGCCTTCAAAGACTATAAGATTGCCAGAGGCTTCTGGGGCAGTGAATGGGCGGGATTACAGGTTTTCCAGGACCTGTTTGCCAAGCCTGATTTCATCCGGGCCGTCCGCAACACCCTGCTGCTGAACGTGCTTGACCTCTGCTTCAGCTTCACGATGCCGATTGTGCTGGCTCTGCTGCTGAACGAGATCAAGAGCGTACGGTTCAAAAGAATCAATCAGACGGTGCTGTATTTGCCCCACTTCCTGTCCTGGGTCATTATCGGAGCCATCGCCTATCAGCTCCTCAGCGAGGGGGGCGGTGTTGTCAATAACCTCATAGAACTGATGGGAGGCACCCGGATTCCATTCCTGCAGCAGGATACGAATTGGCTGATCAGCTATCTCGTGATCGGGGTCTGGCAGAGCATGGGCTGGGGTACGATTATCTATCTGGCGGCGATGAGCGGGATCAACCCCGAGATGTACGAAGCGGCTACGGTAGACGGGGCAGGCCGCTGGAGAAAGGTCTGGAATATCACCCTTCCATCGATCCGGGCAACGATTGTGACGCTCTTGATTATGGCGCTGGGCAAAGTAATGGACGGCTCCTTCGAGCGGATCTATGCGCTGCAAAATAAAGCGACCACCGAGTTCACCACCACCATACCGGTCCTCGTATACCGCTGGGGGATCGAGAGCGGCAATTTCAGCAGGGCGACCGCCATCGGATTATTCCAGTCCGTCATCGGAATTATTTTGGTCATTTCCGCGGACCGCGTAGCCAAGAAGCTTGGCGAGGATGGGATTTTGTAGAAAGGAGAGGAACCATGAAAGCCATAGCCGGAGGCACTGCCGCACCCCACAAAGCACGCATAGATATCTGGGAAACACTGATCCGCCTCGTTATCGTCATCATTTCATTAATCTGCCTGCTGCCGTTTATTCATGTCGTATCGAAATCCCTTAGTTCTGACTCCTTCGTCATTGCCAACAAAGTCTTTCTGTGGCCGCAGGGCTTCACCATTGAAGCGTATAACAAAATCTTCGCGGATGCCAGCATCCTCCGTTCCCTGTACATCTCGGTCATCGTGACGGTGCTGTTCACCATTCTGGGCATGATCCTGACCATCTGCGCCGCCTATCCGCTGTCCAGAACCCAGTTCAAGGGCCGCAGAGTGATCACCTTCATTTTCCTGTTCACCATGTACTTCAGCGGGGGCATTATCCCCGACTATATGAACATCAACAATCTGGGACTGATGGATACGATCTGGTCACTGGTGCTGCCGCTCTCCTTCAGTGCCTTCAATCTGCTGATTATGAAGACTTCTCTAACGCACGGGATTCCCGTAAGTCTGGAAGAGTCAGCACGGATCGACGGCGCGGGGCATTTCCGGATTCTGTTCAGCATTGTGCTGCCTTTATCCAAGCCGATTATGGCGACACTTGCCCTTTTCTATGCGGTGGGCCGCTGGAATGCTTATCAGGACGCATTGTTCTATATCAAGCATGAGACCTCCCTCCGGCCGCTTCAGCTCAAGCTGTATTATCTGGTCATTCAGGCGAGTGAAAGCTTCCAGCTGGAAGCCAGCCAGGTGCAGCTCAGCAATCCCGAAGTACTGAAGGCGTCAGTCGTTGTATTCGCTACCTTGCCTATCCTCTGTGTGTATCCGTTCGTCCAAAAGTACTTCGTTCAAGGTGTTATGCTCGGAGCCGTTAAGGAGTAATCCTGCGTCCCTGGTATATATTCATTCTTTGGAATTACGAAAATTCAAAAAATGGGGGAATTGCGATGAGTAAAAGAAGCGTGTATTCGTTAATGATGGCATCCGTCATGACGGCCGGCCTGCTGGCCGGATGCTCCGGGGGAAATAACACCAAGAATACAGCCGAATCCAGCAATAAGCCGGCCGAGACAGCCGCTGCTACGAACCAGGCCGAAGGAGCCTATCCTGATTATTCCAAGGGCTTCGAGAAAAAAGTCTCGCTGGACATTCCGGTCTATGAGCGTGCCTATGAAGGCTGGAACGTGTCCGATAACTACTATACCCGCTGGGTACAGGCGGAGTTCGGCGACAAATATAATATAGAGGTTAACTATGTGCCGATTACCCGCTCCAAGGAAGTAACGGATTTCGAGCAGCTTCTGGCTTCGCACAAGGCACCGGATATTATTTTCCATTATGATATGCCGCAAGCGCTTACTTATTATGGCGAGGATGTGATGCAGCCGCTCGACTATGCAGAGATCCAGAATTATGCGCCGACCTACTGGAAGAACATGGGTGAAACGATTGAACAGTATGGTACCGTGGATGAGCAGAAGACCTTCTTCTTCGCTGCACGCCCGGAAGCCGACAACTTCGTCAACATTATCCGCAAGGATTGGGTGGAAAAGGTAGGCATGAAGGTGGAGGATCTCACCTCGCTCGAAAAGTATAACGAGATGCTTGCCAAGTGGAAGGAAGCCGGACTCGGGGTGAGCGGCGGCAATCTGCTGCAGAACTTCTTCAACTTCAACTATCCGTTCCGTGAATGGCCCGTGGATGCGAAGTATCGTGCGCTGTATTCCGATCTCAGCGTTGCCGATCTGACTACGAAGGAGACAGAGGCTTACCTGCGAAACCTCAATTATCAGTATAACAATGGCCTGATTGATAAAGAATTCTACCTGCGCAACGATGAGCCGAAGATTAAGGCGGAATTCGTGGCAGGCAAAACCGGCAACTTCGGCTTCTATCTGGCGAACAACACCGATGTTTTTGCGGCTACGCTGCAGAATAACCCCGATGCTGAGTTTGCGGTGGTGCCTCCGTATGCAGGGGTTCCGGAAGGCAAGAAGCCTCAGGGACGCGCTTACTGGCCGTTCGGCTTCATTATGGGCATTAACTATGAATCCACGCCGGAAGAACGCGCAGCCGTGTGGATGTATCTGGAATGGCTCAGCCAGCCGGAGAACCTGTTCAAGTTCCAGAACGGGATCGAAGGGGAGAACTATACGCTTGACGCAGACGGCATTGCGCTGAAGAACCCGGATTATAAGGGCGAAGCGGTGCTGGCACAGAACAATAACAAGGACTACTGGGGTCTGGTGACGGAAATTGCCCAGTACCCGGATGAAGCCAAGACCCGCAAGGCCAACCTGCGGAACTGGGCACCGGCCGGTTATGAGCCGCTTGCGGATGATCTGGTGAAATATTATGACGAGGTTGCCGAATTCCGTACACCGGATGCCCTGTTCAATGTGGTGCTGGAGAAGGTGAACGAATACAAGGCCGATCTGAACACGCTGTTCCAGGAGCTGTACGTGAAGGTGGTGCTCGCTCCGGAGGCTGAATTCGATGCTACGTATGAAGCCGCCAAGAAGACGTATCTGGAGGCAGGCTACCAGGAGATTCTCGATGAGAAGCAGGCGGCAATTGATGCAGGCAAATTCCGTTAATCCGGTGTAAGTCTGGTTTAGTATAGCAAAAGAATTACCCGGCAGTATCCTCACCCGGCAGGCTGATCCGTAGCATTACGGAAGCTTGCCGGGTGATTGCTGTGTTCCCCGCCGCTACTCGCGGCTGTTCAGAAAGACATCCTCCGTGACCTGCACCAGGCAGCGCGCTGCTGTGCTGAGTCCGCCGCTGCTCTGGTAGATGAGGCAAGTGGTCCGCTGCGTCTGCTCCAGCTCCTTGATGTGCAGGGAGACCAGCCCCCCGCCGTTCAGCAGCTCCGGACGCAAGTAAGAGTTCGGCAGCAGGGCCGCAGCCTTGATCGTCGGCAGCAGGCGGACGATGGCCTCGAAGGAGTCGATCTCCATCCGTACATCGGGATCAACCCCGCAGCGCTGGAACAGATCATCTGTCGTCCGGCGGTACCAGGTTCCCTTGGAGAAAAGAATCATCGGCAGCCGGGAGAGATGCTCCATGGTGAGCCGCGGCGTCAGGGTCAGCGGATGCTGCTCGGAGACGACCAGCCGGAGCTGGTCCTCGAACAGCGGGATGCAGCGCAGCCCCGGCTCCTGGACCTGGGAGGCGATGATGGCGACATCGCATTTGCCTTCGCTGACAGCGGTGACCATTTCATGAGTCTTCCCGGTGATGAGCTTCAGCTCGGCTGCCGGATACTTCTCTGTGTACGCTTTTACCAGAGGGGGCAGGGTTGTCTGCAGTGTGGTAAGGCTGGCGCCCAGGGTTACGAGCTGCGGCTCTCCCTCCTTGAACTTCGATAACGCTTCCAGAAACTTGGAACGCTGCTGACGCTGCTCCAGCGCATAAGTGTAGGTAAGGCGGCCGACCTCTGTAAGCTCCAGGCGCTTACCGAAGCGGTTGAACAGGGCGACGCCGAGCCGCTCCTCCAGCTTGGAGATTTTGCGGGAGAGGGCCGGCTGGGACAGGTTGAGCTGGCGCGAGGCCCGGTTCAGGCTGGAATGCTCCACCACCGCAGCAAAAGCATCTAAATCATCATACATTTCATAGTGCTCCTCTCTTACAAATCCCATACAACTGTGATAAAAGGCATAGCCGATGTGTCAAGGTTCTCCTGATGTGCAGGAAGACAACCCTAAATTGTAAGTTATTGATGAAGCTAAATGAGAATTATTATCATATTAAAAATATTCTTATGCAATTATTGTATAACGATTAATAATTAGATTGCAATTCCCTTATAAGCAAAAAAAGAGTAACATGAAAAGTGACACAAGATATTCACATATTGTGAATTATTCAGCAAAGTCCGGGAAAACAATGGATAGTGGTGAAAACAGACTATTAGCCGGTAAATCAAGACTGCCGCTGCCCTGTTTCAACTGTACTCCCGGCGGTGTATGCTCTTTAAAAAGACTTGTGAAAACGCTGTTTTATATGGAAAGGGGACACTTTGCATGAGAGGATTTTATTCCAGAAAGATTCATTCCTTGCTCGGCGTTATCCCGCTCGGGGCATTCTTCCTTGAGCACATGCTGACGAACTTCGCAGCAGTAGAGGGTGGCGCTTCTGGTTTCACAGACAGTGTGCTGTGGCTGAACAGCCTGCCGCTTGTCTTCTTCCTGGAATTGTTCGGCATCTGGCTGCCGCTGCTGTACCATGGAGTCTACGGCCTGTACATCGCGTACCAGTCGAAGCCGAACCTGAACCGCTACAATCTAGAGCGCAACTGGCGTTATACGCTGCAGCGGATCACCGGAGTTGTCACCTTCATCTTCATTGTCTGGCATCTGTGGGACACACGCGTCCAGGTAGCGCTCGGCAAGGTGGAGCATGATCAGCTTGGCGGAGTGATGCATAACATTGTGACCCAGCCGCTGCTGATGACTCTCTATATTGTCGGAATCGTGGCTGCCTGCTTCCACTTCTCCAACGGTCTGTGGTCGTTCCTGATCAGCTGGGGAATCACGGTGGGTCCGCGTTCGCAGAGAGTATCGTCGGTACTTTGCCTCGGTATTTTCGTTATCGTTACTTTCATGTTCGTCCTGTCGCTGGTTACCTTCCGTAACGATGAATTCCAAACTGCCGCTACGGCGATGCAGTCAGTGCGCAGTTTCATTTAAGGATATACAGGTGAGTGGAAGCGGTTAACTTTTGCTGGGACACACTCACAAAACCAAAGCGTATGCTTCCGAGGCAAGTTTTGTACGATGAGGAATCAGGAAGCAGACGCTGACAAAACTTAAGCCTATGCTTCCGAAGCAAGTTTTGCTGCTCAGCTATCTCGAAGAAGCGGATCTTCCGCAAAACTTTTTAGGAGGGGAACAATCATGGCATCAGCCGATATCATCATCGTGGGCGGCGGTCTGGCCGGCCTGATGGCTACCATTAAGGCCGCTGAGTCCGGCGCGCATGTACATCTATTCTCACTGGTCCCTGTCAAAAGATCACATTCCGTCTGCGCGCAAGGCGGCATCAATGGCGCCGTGAATACCAAGGGCGAGGGCGACTCGCCTTGGGAGCATTTCGACGATACTGTCTACGGCGGCGACTTCCTGGCCAACCAGCCGCCGGTTAAGGCCATGTGCGAAGCAGCACCGGGCATTATTCACCTGATGGACCGGATGGGCGTAATGTTCAACCGTACGCCGGAGGGGCTGCTCGACTTCCGCCGGTTCGGCGGAACGAAGCGCCACCGCACAGCCTTCGCAGGTGCGACTACCGGGCAACAGTTGCTGTATGCGCTGGATGAGCAGGTACGCCGCTGGGAAGCGGAAGGCCTGGTTACCAAGAGTGAGAACTGGGAATTCCTCTCGGTGATTCTGGATGACGAGCGGGTCTGCCGCGGTATCAGCGCCCAGAATCTCAAGACGATGGAGATTCAGACCTTCCCGGCGGACGCGGTCATTCTGGCCAGCGGCGGTCCGGGGATTATTTTTGGCAAAACGACGAATTCGGTCATCAACACAGGAACCGCCGCAAGCGCCGTGTATCAACAGGGTGTGCACTATGCGAACGGGGAATTCATTCAGATTCACCCGACGGCGATTCCCGGCGATGACAAGCTGCGGCTGATGTCGGAATCGGCACGCGGCGAAGGCGGACGGATCTGGACCTATAAGGACGGTAAGCCGTGGTACTTCCTCGAAGAGAAATATCCATCGTACGGTAACCTGGTGCCGCGCGATATTGCTACCCGTGAGATTTTCAATGTGTGTGTGGATCAGGGGCTGGGCATTAACGGCGAGAACATGGTCTACCTGGATCTGTCGCATAAAGACCCGAAGGAGCTTGACGTCAAGCTGGGCGGGATTATCGAGATCTACGAGAAGTTCATGGGGGATGATCCCCGCAAAATTCCGATGAAAATCTTCCCGGCTGTGCATTATTCAATGGGCGGCATGTGGGTCGACTATAATCAAATGACGAATATTCCCGGCTTGTTCGCGGCAGGGGAATGTGAATATCAATACCACGGGGCCAACCGTCTGGGAGCGAATTCCCTGGTCTCTGCCATTTATGGCGGGATGGTCTCCGGACCGAAGGCCGTGGAGTATATCAAAGGCCTCAAGAAATCGGTGCAGGATATTTCCTCCACGGTGTTCGACAGCTTCCACAAGACTCAGACCGATAAATATGAGTCGCTGCTCGGGATGACTGGCACAGAGAATGCTTACGTGATCCATAAGGAGCTTGGCGAGTGGATGACGGCGAACATGACTGTGGTGCGTGAGAATAAGAAGCTGGAAGCCACCATCGGCAAAATCAAAGAACTGAAGGAACGCTACAAGAATATCAATATGAGCGACACTTCGCGCTGGAGCAACCAGGGGGTAGCCTTCACCCGCCAGCTTTGGAACATGCTGGAGCTGTCGGAGGCGATGACACTTGGAGCCCTGCTGCGCAACGAGAGCCGGGGCGCGCATTACAAGCCGGAATTCCCGACGCGTAATGATGAGGAATTCCTCAAGACCACCAAAGCCGCCTGGACAGCAGACGGCCCGCAGATCTCCTACGAGGAAGTCGATGTGTCGCTGATTCCTCCGCGCGTGCGGGATTACTCGAAGGACTGACCGGTTAGACTAACCAAACTTTCTAGGAGGTAACTGACATGGCGGAAACAGCAGCAGCTCCCAAAAATGTGAAATTTATTATTACCCGCCAGGATGAACCGGAGACCAGCCCCTATACGGAGGAGTTCGAGCTTGCCTACCGTCCGGGGATGAACGTAATCAGTGCGCTGATGGAGATTCAGCGGAATCCGGTGAATGCGAAAGGCGATAATACGGTTCCTGTATGCTGGGAATCCAACTGTCTGGAGGAGGTCTGCGGCGCCTGCTCCATGGTCATCAACGGCAAGCCCCGTCAGGCGTGCGCAGCGCTGATCGACAATCTGGAGCAGCCGGTGCGCATTGAGCCGATGAAGACCTTCCCGGTCGTGCGCGACCTGGTCATTGACCGCAGCCGGATGTTCAATGCCCTGAAGCGGGTCAAAGCCTGGATTCCGATTGACGGCACGTATGATCTCGGTCCGGGACCGCGTATGCCGGAGAAGAAGCGCCAATGGGCGTATGAGCTGTCCAAATGCATGACCTGCGGCGTCTGTCTGGAGGCTTGCCCGAATGTTAATGAGAAGACTAACTTCATCGGGCCGGCAGCCATCTCCCAGGTGCGCCTGTTCAACGCTCACCCGACAGGTGAGATGAACGCTGAAGAGCGCCTGGATGCGCTCATGGATGACGGCGGCATCGATGGCTGCGGCAACTCGCAGAACTGTGTGCGTGCCTGCCCGAAGGGCATTCCGCTCACGACCTCCATTGCCGAGATCAACAAGCAGACAACCAAGCATATGTTCAAGCGTTGGCTGGGAGTCTGAGCATTTTTCAGACCATTCGTCTATAAACAGAATCGTAGCAGGCCATTCAGATGTCATTACTGGGTGGCCTGTTTGGCTGCGCCCGGCATTGTTACAGGTACGGATGTTTCTGGCCGGCTGGAAAAGGGGTACATGTGTAGACAGCCTGTAATGAAGAGCCTGAAGCTGCATAGAATAGCCATACGTCCGCAGGTTCCGATAAATATAGGTGGATATGTTATAATCTACATAGCCAAGTGGAAACGGCTTTGCCGTCCTTTTAAGGACGGTATCGTTTCAGCGAGAAATAGAAGGATAATTTATAGCGTAAAACCTATAAATTCTTATATTTTGAAGATAGCCGCCAGCGTAGCGGATAAGGGGGAGGAATGACTGTGATTTGCCGTGAACAGGATGGAACGCTTGTAATGACGAAGCAGCATGAGCACGGGCTGCTGGCCGGAGAATTTGCTAAGTGGTTCAAGGAAGAGCATACGCCTGCGGAAGGCCGCCGGGCTGAGGTGCTGTGGGCAGTAAGCAACCATGACCGGGGCTGGATTGATCTGGATGAGACACCGTTCTGGAATGATGCGGAGGGGCTGCCTTACAGCTTCCTTGATTTCCCGGTTGTGCCGAAGCTGACCTTTTATAGACGGGGAATTGATGAGGTGGAAGCGAAGACCCCATACGGGGCGCTGCTGTGCAGCTCGCATTTTGAACGGTTAATTGAGGTGTCGGGTGAGGAATGCCCGGAGCTGACACAATATCTGGAGGGTGAAGCGGACCGCCGCGCCCGTATCCACCGGGCGCTGGAGCAGAGCAAGCCGCTTGAAGAAGGCGAGCTGTATTATGACGCCAGACTGCTGCAATTCTGCGACGATCTGTCGCTGTTCCTGGCGCTGAGCAAGCCGGGCAGCGCCGAATCCGAGAAGCACCCCTGGTTCGTAGACGGCTTCTCCGGCAGCGAGGAGTTCAGCTTCACCTCCGGCCGTGCCATTGAGGCGGAGTGGCAGGACAGCGCTACGCTGACCCTGACTCCGTTTCCGTTCACGCAGGAGGTTGAAGTGAGCTTCAAGCAGCGGCGGGTCAGCCGGGCGGACATTAAGGATAAGGGAATTGCCCGCGCCTACCGCGAGGCTCCTGAGGAAGAATGCCGGATCAAGGTCATTAGCGGACCGGAGGAGGACTCGCGGGCTAAGACCGGAGCCGGTCAGCGCACTAAGGGGTAGTATAAGTCCGGGCAAGCCGCTGCTCTGCGAGTATAAGCAGGACCGGATAAGGACCTTCCCGGCGGGAAGCCGGGAGCATAGAACAGGAGTGTAAAGGCCATGGCATGGTGGATCTGGGCTTTCAATATCATTGTCATTGTATTCCTGGTAGTGAGGTTTGCCCGGTTGAAGCTGAGCTGGATAGGCCGAGGCGTGCTGCTCGCTCCTATTCTCATCTATGCGCTGATCTCAGTGGAGGATCTGCTGAACCTAATCGATCTGGGTACGATTGTACCTGGCAACCGGGGACTGCGCGGACTGATTCTGTTTTTTGTCCTGGCTTCAGTCTTGTTCTATATTCTGTTTATTTTCCATGAAATCAGGGATTCCAACAGCAAGGAGGTCAGGCTGCAGCAGACGCTGGTCCGGATCAGCATCGCTGCATTCACCTGTATTATTTTTTTTACAGTCGTATATACATCGATATATAAGTTGTTTGGACAGTCCTCGTTCCAGGGAAAAGGGTTGGGCGAGGATCTGCTTAGCCAGTTCATTACGTTCCTCTATTTCAGCGTGGCTACTTTTACGACAGTCGGTTACGGGGATATAGCTCCCATAGACAATACCTCAAGGCTGGTTGTAGTTATGCAGATTTGCTTCAGCTTCATTACGGTCGCTTATGCGCTATCCATGCTGGGCTTGTTCCGCAAGATTCTTGGGGGAAATACCACAGAGGAAGAGGTTGAGGCAGCCATTGAAGTAGATATTGATGACAAGGTGGATGAAGCCGTAGAGGATCGACAATAACCCGATTAGAATTCAAGACAGAGAGGAGAATCTCCCTATGAAAAAATCGTTCGGAGGCTCTCCCGAACGTACAGTTTCCGCTGCGGCGGACGGCGCGGGAACTGGCCCCCCGAAGCCGGAAGGCCGGGGCGGCCGCAAGATGACCCGCCGACAGTTCCTGGCCCGGGGGGCAGGCGCGGTAGTCGGCGCAGGCCTCCTCGCCGGCGGCTATGCCTGGCAGGGAGAGCCGAACTGGTTAGAGGTGACCCGCCGGGAGCTGCCGCTTGCCGAGCTGCCGTCCGCGTTCGCAGGGACCCGGCTGGTCCATTTCAGCGATGTGCATCTGGGCTTCAACAAGGATGCGAAGGATCTGGCCCGGCTGACGAAGCATATCAAGGAAGAACAGCCGGATCTGATCTGCTTCACCGGGGATATCGTAGACAGCTATGCTGAAGATCTGACCGATGCAGTCCCTCTGCTGGCGGAGCTGCAGGCCCCGCTTGGGAAGTATGCCATCCTCGGGAACCATGATTACAAGAATACGGAGCTGCTGACCCGTCTGCTGACGGAGGCCGGATTCCGCGTCCTGCGGAACGAGTCTTATCTGATCAAGCAAGGCGGAGCGACGATTGCCGTAGCAGGACTGGATGACATGCTGCACGGCAAGCCGGACCCGGAGGCAGCTGTCCTGGATATTCCAGAAGGCATCTTCACGGTGCTGCTGATGCATGAGCCGGATTACGCCGAGGTGGCGGAAGCCTATCCTTTTCATCTTCAGCTCTCAGGTCATAGTCATGGCGGTCAGATTCGTCTGCCGCTGGTCGGAGCGCCGTTCACGCCTTACGGATCTAAGAAATACATAGACGGCTTGTATTATACAGAGAATAAGGCGATGCCGGTGTATGTGAACAGGGGCTTCGGCGAGACAATGATGCCGCTGCGCTTCCTGTGCCGCCCGGAGCTTACCGTGCTGACTCTGCGCCGGGGGTAGCCGGACTGCAAGAGAGGGGCGCCATAGGCGGGAGAAGAAGAGGGAGAAGTTCATGAGCACTTATGAGATGATCATGGGGATGTCGCTGCAAGGCTCTATGGTGGAACTGAAGAATATGGCGTCTGGCGACGGAGCGCTGCTGAAGTCGCTCCTCTCCCATCCGGAGGTACAGCCGCATATTCAGCTGCGTCATGCATCGACTTCAAGGCAGGGCGTGCTGGATAAGCTGGTGACCCGGATGCTGCATGGCTACGATCCCGGCGCGCTGCATGCAGGAATCTATATCTTAGACCAGCCGGAGCTGATCGGATCAATCTCCTTGCAGAATTGGAACCGGCAGGAGGGCCAGGCGGTACTGGGCTATATGCTGAATCCTTCATGGTGGGGGCGCGGATATGCGACTGAGGCACTGGGATTGCTGCTGGCCTACGGTTTCAGCGAACTTGGACTGAAGAGGGTCGAGGGACGCTGCCGGGGGGATAATTACCGGTCCGCCCAGGTCATGCTAAGGAACGGCCTGACCCTGGAGCGGACCCTGCCGATGGCAGACGGCTCGGGCGATGTAATGAAAGTATTCACATTGTCACACAAATGAAATAATGCCGTTATCAAACTCTAACAGTCAGCGGTTAAACTAAGTACATGACCCCCTTTTGAAAATATAACTGCTGTTGGGACCCGATGATTCGGGTCCATTTTTTTTGGGCGTGTGCGGGTAGGGGCCCGAGATGAAAGGGATAAATCCCTTTGGATCGGCCAGAAGTGGGCTGGAGGAGTGAATGAGGGGCATTAGTGCCCCTGAATTTGCAGCCACCATATTTGCGGTATTAAACATTGTGTGCTGGCAGTCTCCAAGGGGATTGGGCTATGATAGTGTAGATGGTACATGGACAAATATAGATGGGAGAGGAAATGAACCTTTGAATGATGTGATTAGATTACTTATGAACCACCGTTCGTTCCGGAACTACAGCGGGCAGGCGGTGGAGCCTTGGAAGCTGAAGACGATTATTGAGGCAGCTCAGGCGGCACCGTCTTGGGTGAACGGCCAGCAGGTATCGATGATTGCGGTACGCAGTGAGGAACGCAGGCAGCAGCTGTCGGTGCTGTGCGGCAACCAGAAGCACGTGGCGGCAGCGCCGGTCTTCCTGGTGTTCTGCATGGACTTTCACCGGGCCAAGCTTGCGGCGGAGCTGGAAGGCCAGCCGTTCGAAACGGCTGCGGATGTAGACGCGCTGCTGGTTGGAGCTACGGATGCCGGCATTGCGCTAGCGAACGCAGTGGCTGCCGCCGAGTCGCTGGGGCTGGGGATTATCCCGATCGGGGGCGTGCGCCGCAACACGGCAGGAGTGATTGAACTGTTGCAGCTGCCAGAGTATGTATTTCCTGTGGTCGGTCTCTGCATTGGCTATCCGGCGGGAGAACAGCCGAAGAGTTCACGCCTGCCTATAGCAGCTGTATACCATGAAGAGGTCTATAACCCTGATCAGCAACACTTGATCGAAGAATATAATGAGACCCACCGGGAGCTGCTCAAGTCCCAGGGGCTGACGGAGCGGAGCTGGACCAGCA
Source organism: Paenibacillus sp. FSL H3-0469 (assembly GCF_038051945.1). NCBI lineage: Bacteria > Bacillati > Bacillota > Bacilli > Caryophanales > Paenibacillaceae > Paenibacillus > Paenibacillus sp. FSL H3-0469. The sequence goes on along the minus strand of NZ_CP150302.1, from coordinate 3,034,727 downwards.
TGATTGCCCGCTTCTACGCTCTGAATCCGCAGTATGGGGACTCACAGCGTACGCTGAAGCAGCAGGGCTTCACCTGTGAGAATCTGAATAAGGAGTAACTAGTTAACATCTGGAGGAATGCAGATCCTCCCGGGATCTGCGGCTCAGTCGGTGGGCAGGCAGCTGTTAGATGTTAGTGAAGAGTTGGAAGGTAGCAGCTAACAGTTTGTAGTCCGCTTCTCTAATAGTATCGACTTAGCCCAATAGAAACCCCGCCTTGCAAGTCTGGTGCAGACTTTGGCAAGGCGGGGTTTTTGAAATGAATTATGCGTCTGCCTACAACGCAACCTTAACCTTCTCGCGGCGCTTGTAATAGACCCAGTATTCGAAGCCAATCTCTTTCAGCCGCGCAGCCACCTGATTACGCTGGTCGGCAACACGTGCAGGTAGATGGGCATCGGAACCGAAGCTGACCTCCACGCCGAAGTGCAGGGCCCGCTCCAGAATCTCATCGGATGGGTACCAGCCGCCGCACAGCTTGGTGCCGCCGGAGGTGTTGATCTCGATGGCCGGGCCGCATTCGCCGATCACGCGCAAGGCTTCGTCAATCTCCTTGGGAGCAGCGATCTCGGAGAAGGGCGGATAGTTGCCCTTCATGGCATCGATATGGCCGAGAATCTGGAAGATGCCGCTGCGTGCGGATTCGGCAATCAGCCGGTAGTACTCGCTTTTGGAGGCAAGCCTCTGCGCGGGGTCAAGCCCCTTCCAGCGTCCCTGGTTGAAGATACTGACCTCCTCAACATGATGCACGGAGCCGATTACATAATCGAACGGGTAGGCGGCGTAGGTCTTGCGGTACAACTCCGCATGCTCCGGAAAGAAGTCGGATTCCATGCCGAGCAGGACATCAATACGGCCTTCGTATTCTTTTTGCAGCGACAATACTTCCTCCACATAGTGGACCAGCTCAGACTTGGCCATGGCAATGCGCGGAAAAGCCTGCTCAGACGGGCTTCCGAAGTAAGGCGAATGATCGGAAATACCGATAACATCCAGCCCCGCCGCTATTCCGGCTTCAATATAATCCCGGATCGTACCGTCAGCATGGCCGCAGCGGAAATGATGGGTATGCAGGTCGAACTTCATAATGGGAACATCTCCTTAGGCTAATATGGCTAAATAGGGTGCAGGTTACTCTGAGCCGATGAACTGGGTCTCGGGCATTCCCTTGAGGTCGCTCAGGAACTGCCTCATCGCAGAGTTGACATACTTGCCGGACTTGGTAATGACACCTACAGGATGGGTAACCTCAAGCTCGATGATCGGGACGATGCGCAGGGTTCCGCTTCTGACCTCGGCAGTGACAGACTGCTTGGAGATGACCGCCGCTCCCAGATCAAGCTCGACCATCCGCTTCACTTCCTCACTGCTGGTCAGCTCCATAATTACCAGCGGCTGAATACCGTGTCTCGCCAGCACCTCGTCGACAAATTTCCGGCCGACCGTATCCGGTGAGAGCAGGATGAGCGGGATGGTGCCCAGTGCCTCGATCCCGGCTGTTTTGACCTGGGCCAGCGGATGGCGGGGGGAGACAACCAGTTCGAAAGTATCATAATACAGGACCGAGGTCGTCATTCCCGGATTGCGGCCGATCAGGTAGCCGATGCCGACATCCACAATCCCGTTCTCGACTTGCTGGTAGATCTGGGAGGAGGACATGGATGAGATCGAGGTTTTGATATGAGGGAACTGATCCTGGAAATAGGAGAGCACCCGGGGGAGAATCTGGATGGCGATGGAGGTGGTCGTACCGAGAATAATATGCCCTTGGGGATTCTCTTCGAGATCGGCAAGGCGCTGCTTAAGCTCATCTACGATTCCGACAATCTGTTCCGCGTGGGCGAGGAAGACCTTGCCCCTGTCCGTCAGCGTCACCGGCTGATTCCGGTCAACAAGCTGGGTTTTGAACTCTTCCTCCAGGCTTTTGATCTGGGCCGAGACCGCCGGCTGCGTCAGGTTGAGCAGCTCTCCCGCCTTGCGGAAGCTCATGGTTTTGGAGATGGTGATCAGTGTTTCGAGCTGGCTGATATTCATGGACTGTCCCCCTTATGGCTACCGGATGGTGCCGCCGTATATTTGTACAAACAGGGAAAGCCGCAGCTTTCCGGAGGGCGTATGTGCACATGCAAGCTTCCAGAATTAGAGTCTGCAAGCCGCGGATTCTGACAAAGTAGATAGGTACAAGGGTCGCTGTGAGTGCTGCACTCGGAGGGTGTGACGCCGCAGATCTTACGTTTATTGATTAAATTATAGGAGATTCCTCCCGGGAGGGCAATGTTGGGCTCCAAACTATCTTCAGAAATCATTCGACAAGACCATTAATTTTTGGTGAATAATGCCGATATATGAAGTATAATAAATTTTATTGCTTAGGACTTTTGGTATATGACTAAAGACTGGTCGAGGGGGACAGCACTTTCATGAAAGCAGAAGTAATCAATCCGTTTTTAGAGTCTGCGCGCATTGTAATTGAACAGGTGATCCAAGTCTCGCCGTCCACCGGTATGCTGGGGATTAAGGATATTGAACTGATCGATAATCATATATGGATTCAAGTGGGAATGACAGGTCAGCTCAGCGGGAATATTATCTTCGGGATTGCCGAACCGGTAGCACTTAAGATGGTGTCGGCCATGATGGGCGGTTATGTGATAACAGAGATGGATGAGATGGGCCAGAGCGCCATTTCCGAGCTGGGCAATATGATCAGCGGCAATGCCAGTACTATTCTCTCCAATCAGGGGGTGTCGGTAGACATTACCCCGCCGAAGCTGATGAAGTCCGAGAGCATGTCTATACTGCCGCGCAAAGCGCTGAGTATTCCTCTTGTGATGGAAGGCATCGGGGAGCTTGATATTCAGGTAATGATCTCTTAGGCGGATAATCGGGAGTTGAATCTATTCCATGGCATTACAAGGCAAGATTGTGGTAATTACAGGAGCTTCGAGCGGAATTGGCGCGCTTACGGCGCAGATGCTCAGCGGGCTAGGGGCGGTTCCCGTTCTTCTGGCCCGGTCCAGAGACAAGCTGCAGGCTGTTGCGGCGGGCATCCAGGGGGAGCATGGGCTGTTCATCTGTGATGTGACCGATGAGGCGGCGGTGAAGCATACCTTTGCGGAGATCCTGGAGCAATACGGCAGAATTGACATTCTGCTTAATAATGCCGGTTACGGCAAGTTTGCGGCTTTTACAGAGATGGAGTCTGAAGAGTTCGCTGATATGATGGATGTTAACTATATGGGAATTGTGCGCTGCACCAAGGCTGTCGTTCCTCATATGCTTACGCGCGGCAGCGGTCAGATCGTGAACGTGGCTTCCATGGCCGGCAAAATCGGAACCGCACGCTCAGTGTCCTACACGGCCACCAAGCATGCCGTTCTCGGCTTCACCAATGCGCTCCGCCAGGAGCTGCGGAAGAGCGGTATTATTGTCTCGGCTGTGAACCCCGGACCCATCGCCACCGAATTCTTCAAGACCGCCGACCCTTCCGGTAACTATGAACGAAGCGTAAGCCGGATCATGATGACGCCGCAGCATGTGTCCGCGAAGATCGTTAAGCTGATGGATAAGGGTAAAGAGGAAGTGGACCTGCCCGGTCTGGCAGGCTTCGGCATCCGGCTCTATGGCCTGTTCCCGCGGCTGGCAGACAAGCTGACCTATAACCTGATGAACAGAAAATGAATAAATTGTAGTTTTGATGTGTGGCGTGAACGACTTGTCCCCCTTTGGTATACAGGATGGTATGACCGTTTAAATACGGCCCCAACTTAGATTTTATGGCCTTCCATTTGGTGGAGAGGCCTTTTTGGCATATAATGAACATATTATCTTAAGTGAAAAGGATGAAACCCTATTATGAATAAAGCTTCTTTTGCGGCTATCGGCATCCAGGAAGACCTTGCTGCCCGATTGTCTGAATTCGGCATCACCGAACCATCCCCTGTACAGGAGCAGACGATTCCGCTTCTGCTGGAAGGAAGAGATGTTCTGGCCGCATCCCAGACAGGAACAGGCAAGACACTGGCTTATCTGCTGCCGCTGCTGCAAGGGATTAACCCGGACTCGAAATCGGTGCAAAAGCTGGTGCTGGCCCCAACGCAGGAGCTGGCGATGCAGATCCTGCGTGAAGCGGAGCGCTACGGGGCACACCGTGGCATCCGGGCTATAGGGCTGATCGGCGGGGCGGCGATCAAGCGCCAGATTGACAAGCTGCGGGAGCATCCGCAGCTGGTGGTAGGCACCCCGGGACGCATACGTGAGCTGATCGGGCTGCGCAAGCTCAAGATGCATGAGGTGAGCACAATTATTCTTGATGAGGCAGATCAGATGTTCCAGCTTAGCGGTGCGGGCGAAGTGACGAAGATCGTCAGCAGTGCGCTGCGTACGCGGCAGCTGGTCATGCTGTCGGCTACGATTGGACCGGAGACCCGTCTGTTGGCGAACCGGGAGATGAAGAATCCGGCGGAGGTCGGCATCGACCCCGGCATGATGACTGCCCAGAGCCTGGAACATCACTATGTGGTGTGCGAGGAGCGGAACAAGATCGATATGCTGCGCCGGGTCATCCGCCACTATAAGCCGGACCGGGCCATTGTGTTCGTGAACGCTACGGACGACATCGCTGAGGTGACAGCGAAGCTAAACCACCTGGGGCTCCCAGCCGCAGCACTGTACGGCGACGCCGACAAGGTGACGCGCGCAAACGTGCTGACCCGCTTCCGGGACGGCAAGCTTAAGGTCCTGGTCGCCAGTGACGTAGCGGCGCGGGGCCTGGACATTGAGAATCTGACGCTTGTCGTCAGCTTCGATCCGGCCTTTGACTCCGAGCACTATGTCCACCGTGCCGGACGGACCGGGCGCATGGGTAAACGCGGCTTATCCGTAACGATCGTTACGGAGCAGCAGACGTTCATCATGCGCAAATTCGCCCGCGAGCTGGATATCCAGCTGGACGAGCGGGAGATGGCCTTCGGCAAGGCGCTGGCGGAAGGCGGACGCGCCGAGCTGCGCAGCGGCGGCGCGAAGGAGCGCCGCGAAGGGGCTGAACCGCGCGGCGGCATTGCAGCGCGCACCGGCAAGCCGCAGGTGCGGACCTCGGCGGCTGGAACAGCAGCCGGAGGGACGGGCGGCGACGCGCCGGCAGGGCAGCCGGGCACAGCGGCTGGCGGCAGTGGCCTTACGGTGCGGCGCGAGCAGCACCGGCCGGGAGTGAGCGCCGGCACGCGCAGTGCGGCGGGGCCCGGGGGCAAGGCCCGCAGCCAGGCGGAGCGGGACAAGAACCGCAAGAATAAGGGAGCCCCGAAATGGCTTAAGAACAAAACCCCGAGAGGTGACGGTCAATGAATACAGCTCCCGTATTGGAAATTACGGGCCTCAGCGGAGGCTACAGCCTGAACAAGCCGGTGCTGCATGACATCGGCCTGCAGGTGCAGCCCGGTGAGATGGTTGGGTTAATCGGACTGAATGGTGCGGGCAAGAGCACCACAATGAAGCATATCCTGGGGCTGATGTCCCCGCATAAGGGTGAGATCACGGTACAGGGGAAGACGCGCAGCAGCGATCCGGAGAGCTACCACAGTGCGCTGTCCTTCGTGCCGGAATCCCCTCTCCTCTATGAGGAAATGACGGTTCGTGAGCATGTGGAATTCACAGCCAGAGCGTATGGTGTGGAACGCAGTGATTATGAATCACGCACCAGCCAGCTGGCAGCACTCTTCAATATGGAGGACAAGATGGATACCTTGTCCTCCCATCTGTCCAAGGGCATGAAGCAGAAGGTGATGATCATGTGCGCGTTCGTAGCGCGTCCGGCCCTGTATGTCATCGACGAGCCGTTCCTTGGCCTCGACCCGCTGGGTATCCGCTCGCTGCTCGATTTCATGCTGGACCTGAAGAAGTCCGGAGCTTCGATTCTGCTCAGCTCGCATATTCTCTCCACGATTGAGAACTATTGTGACCGGTTCATCGTGCTGCACGGCGGTAAGGTGATTGCCGAAGGGACCCTCGCCGAGATGACCGCGAAGGCAGGGCGGCAGGGCTTGAATTTGGAGCAGCTGTTCTATGAGCTGGTTCAAGGAGGGAAATGATATGGATTTGAAGGAGCTGCGCCGGCAGCGGCGCAGCCGGTTCACAGGCAGCCTGATCCCTTATGCCGGATATATCATTCAGAGCGGGGTAGCCATGGTGTTCCTGCTGGTGTTGATTATGTTCTCCGCCTGGTACACAGCGCTGCTGCGCGATATTCCGCCCGGCATACCGATCCGCTGGATTATGTTCGTCCTGTTGGTGCCTGCGGCGGTGCACAGCAGCTTCCGGACGTATCTGCAGACTCCGGATACGATCTTCCTGCTGCCGCAGGGCCACCGGATGAGGGAGTATTTCGCCCCGTCCTGGGTCAGCGGCAATGTATGGAAGATTCTGCGCCTGGCCTTTATCCTCATTACATTATGGCCGCTGTACATACGCACCGAGGAGTCACCCCGGGGACTGCTGGCTACCCTGCTGGTACTCATTCTGGTCAAGCTGTTATCCAGCTACGGGTTATGGCGGGAGACGGCGATGCTCTCCCGCCCCGCTGCGGCAGGCTATAACCTGCTGCGCTGGGCGGTCGGCGGTCTAATGGTTGGGGCATGGCTATGGCAGCCGTCCCTGCGCGCCCTGATCTTCATCCTGATTCTGGCCGCAGCCTATGTGGCCGCACTGGCTGTTCCCGGACGGCATGCTGTTCCGTGGGAACGCCTGATCACTATGGAGAAGAACCAGGGAACCCGGGCGCTGATGGTCCTCGGCTGGTTCGTCGATGTTCCGGGACGCGAGCAGCGGGTCTATGCCCGCCGTTATCTGACGCGTTGGGGCAGCGGGCTCAGCTGGCAGCGGGATTCCGCCTACCGGTTCCTCCTGACCAAAAGCTTTGCCCGTGGTGACGTCTTCGGCATCGTCCTGCGGATGGCGGTGCTGGATATGTTCCTGGTGTGGATGATGAAGGATAGCTATCTCGGCATCGGCATCTATATATTCTTCCTCTTTCTGATGGGCATTCAGCTGACGGCGCTGCGCAAGCTGCACAGCGAATCGTTCTGGCTGACCGTCTACCCGCTGCCGGAGGGCAGCAAGAGCAAGGGAACGATCCAGTTTGTCTTCCGGGCCCATCTGGTCCTGGCGCTGCTGACCGGATTGCCGCTCCTGCTTCAGGCCGGGCAGCGGCCGCTGGAAGTACTGTCTACCTTCGCCTGCGGATTCCTGCTGGCGTATCTGTTCAAGGTAAGCTCCACCCGCAAGGAAGCGCGTGCGGATGAAGACGACCTGTAGAACGGATTGCAGCAGCAGACAAGGCGTCACCCGCAAGCCGGGTGTGCTTATAACAAATGGCCTCAGGCTCTCGCGGATGCGGAGTCTGAGGCCATTTTCAGAAGAAAAGAATGTATAATAGGGAATTCCCTCTTCATCTCAGGTGGTGCAGGGAATGCTATAACACGTGGATCGGAGAGAGCGCGCAGCTCCCTCCAGGGGACTCACTCCCTGTTAGACAAAGAGTGAACGGCTGATGATAACCAGCAGGATAAAGAGAACCAGAATGGCTCCAGTGCTTGTGAACCCGCCGCCGTATCCGTATCCGCCTCTAACTTCTTCGCTCATTGTTCATTCCCCTTTCGCGTGTGAGTGTGTTGTACTTGAGTACATCGTATTGTATGTGCGGAGGGAAGAACGTGTATAGGCCAATGCCATAGCACCGGGCAAAAAAAATCAGCCCCCGCCTTCAGGGGCTGACACAGTTATGCTAAGGCGGATGATCAGGCCTTCTCCAAATCACGGATGCCTGCATAGACGAGATCGAACAGATCCTCCAGCTGATCCTCCTCGATACAGGAGAAGGCAATGCGCAGGTCGCTCTCGCCAAGGGCGATGGTGCCCAGGCCGTAGGTGTGAATCAGGTGAAGCCGCAGATCTTCCGCAGAGACGGTGAAGAGCTTCAGGCACATGAAGTACCCGGAGTTGAACGGATAATAGGTCCACACATCATCGCCGTATTTACCGCTGTCCAGCAGCGCCTTCACTTTGTTGGCCCGGCCTTTCATGATCTGGAACTTCTCTTCCTTCTGTGCAGCGAATTCCGGTGCCTTCAGCGCGTCGAGCACGAAGGTCTGCGATGGATGCGCGCCGCTGGAGATGGTAGCCCGGATAATGCCGAGCGTTTTTTGTTCCAGCGCAGCCAGCAGCTCCTTGTCCTCCGAAGCGTAGGTGATGAAGCCGACGCGGAAGCCCCAGACGAATTCTTCCTTGGTGGCTCCGTCAATCTTGACCGCCAGCACGCGCGGATGCAGATTCGCCAGCTTGCCGAACAGTGATTCCTTAAGCGAATCCTCGAAAAAGAGTCCGAAATAAGCATCATCGCTGACCACTACCACATTAACGCCTGCTTCGGCGGCACGCAGGATAGCGGCAACAATAGCCTCGCCTTCTGCAAGGCCGGGCGTATATCCGGTTGGATTATTCGGGAAGTTAAGCAGGACGATGGCTTTGCCGCGGTCCTTCTGGGCCAGCAGGGCATCCAGCAGCCCTTCGCTGTTGAAGCTCATGTCCTCCGTGAAGAGCGGGTAATTCACGGTTTCGGTCAGCCGGCGGATGCCGAAGGTCAGCTCGTAGTTCTCCCAGTTTTTGTCCGGATAAATGACGGCATCCCCTTGCTCTGCGAACAGATCGGCAACGATGCTAAGCCCGTGGGTCAGCGCATTCGTGACGATTGGATTACTGAAAGACTTGCCTTCAAGCGACGGATTCTCACGCAGCATCTTCTCCCGCCAGACGGAGCGAAGCTCCGGCTTGCCTGCTGGAGGCGCATAGCCGTACAGGTCTTTGGGACTGTAGGCGGAGAGCTTATCCTGGATTACGCCAAGGTGCATCGGCAACCCGTTCTCGGTAGCAATCCCGATGGTGGCGTTATACTTTTTAGCATGAGCCGTTGCCTCTGCGGATTGGCTCAGAATCCCCTCTTTGGGAAAATAGATCGCTTTACCGAGACTCGAGAGCATATCGTATACATGTTCATTGCCTGCCTTGATGCTGTCATTCAATTGTCCAGCCAGTGGATTCATCAGTTTCATCCTTCCGGTATTCTTCTGGGATATATACGTTAACATTGCCTAACATTATAACACCGTGGATTGCCGCCGTCACTGAGTAATGCGGTGATTTGATAAATAGTTTTGGAATCCGGCGGCGGTCTGCTCCGTTGCGGCATGCAGAAGATGTACAAACAGGAACCGGACAAGGTATTATGAAAAGTAAGCTAACGCTACATCTATAGGAGGGAACGATATGCTTCATGCATCGCCATCCTCTTTTGTCATCCTCCCGGCCCTGGCGAAGATTGTCTGTGAACCGGGCTGGAAATGGCAGAAAAGAGAGAAGCCGCTGCAAAACTATGACTTGTTCTATGTCTGGAGTGGAGAGGGTACGGTTGTGCGTAACGGCGTGCCCTATCAGGTGGGGAAGGGAAGCTGCTTCCTGTTCCGGCCGGGGGATTATACCAGTGCCACACATAATCCGCAGAAACCGCTTGTCATTACATATATTCACTTCGATGTGACGGAGGAGATCACGGAGCTGCCGGCCCCTTACCATGAGCTGACCGAGACGGTGGAGTTCGAGCATCTGCTCGCCCGTTATGTCCGGCTGTTCCTGGTGCAGACCTATGCGGCGGAGGAGGAGGGCCGTCTGATTCTGAAGCAGCTCATGATTCATCTGCTGCGGCAGGATCAGGCGAGGCCGGTCGAGCGCCATGTCAGCAACCAGCTGGCGGAGGTGATCCACGAGGTCGCCAACTATGTCAGCCAGCATCCCGGGGCAGCGCACCGGGTAGAAGACCTGGCCGCCCGGGCGGGGTTGTCCCCGCGTTACTTCTCAATCAAGTTCAAGGAGATCACCGGCTCCTCGGTCCAGTCCTATGTGATCCGCGCACGGATCGAACGTGCCCAGCATCTGCTGCTGTACGCAGGTATGAATGTCACGGAGGTGGCGGATGCGCTTGGCTACCGGGACATCTTCTTTTTCAGCCGCCAATTCAAGCAGCATACCGGGAAAAGCCCTTCGGAGATCCGCTGAAGCGGCGGGGAGTATCGTGCTGAGTGTAGTATAGGTACCTCGGGTGCTAGATGTGCTGTGTATGCTTTGTGTGCTTGATGTGCCATGTGTGCTATGTGTGCTATGTGTGCTATGTGTGCTATGCGTGCTATGTGTGCTGTGTGTGCCATGCGGACCGTAAGGGCCTTATTTTGCGAAAATGGTACTTATTCCTCCCGTTGCGGACTCTTGGGCCGTTATCTGACTGATTGGGGCTGAAATAGAGGGGAATAGGCAAACTTAAGAACATCTGAGTCCGCTTGCCCTGCGTGATCTGGCAGAATAGCTGAAATAGCGGCCCCCCAGTCCGCAAGATAGGCCTGAAGTTGAAGCGGACACTGCTCTGTGACAGAATAGAAGCAAGAGAAGCCAATCATACACGGGAGAAGGAGAATACTTATGTACGAAATCGTTCTGATACGGCATGGTGAGAGTGAATACAACCGGCAGAATCTGTTTACGGGCTGGAGTGATCCCGATCTGACGGAGAAGGGTGTGGAGGAGGCCAAGAAAGCGGGCCGGCTGCTGAAGGAGAACGGATACACCTTCGATCTTGCATTCGCTTCGGTGCTGAAGCGTTCGATCAAGACGCTGAACTATATTCTGGATGAGATGGACCTGCTGTGGATTCCGGTGCAGAAGTCATGGAAGCTGAATGAGCGCCATTACGGGGCGCTGCAGGGCCTCAGTAAGAGCGAGACTGCCCTGAAATACGGTGAGGAACAGCTCCATATCTGGCGGCGCAGCCTCTCGGTCCGGCCTCCGCAGCTGGAGTCGGATGATCCACGGTATGCGAGACACGATGTCCGCTACAAGGAAGTGCGGCCGGGCGACATTCCGCATGGGGAGAGCCTGGAGGATACCGTACACCGGGTCGGCGACTTCTGGGCCAACCGGATTGTCCCGCTGATCCGCAAGAAGGAGCGGGTGCTGATCTCGGCGCACGGCAATACGCTGCGGGCCCTGATTAAGTACATGGAGGATATCGACGAGACCGCGCTGCTGGATCTCAATATCCCGACCGGCGTTCCGCTGGTCTACAAGCTCGACGACGATGTGAAGCCGCTCAGCCGCTTCTACCTCGGCGAACCCGAAGAGGTGCAGCAGAAGGCGCGTGAGGTGGCGAACCAGAGTAAGGTTACGGAGTAGTTTAGCTATATATGATATAAGCCCTGCAGAATTTGCTGCAGGGCTTCTTGGCGTTTTGTGTGAGTGTTAAGGGAGAGTGGAAATGTAATAGCCAGCAGCTATGGGGATTTTATACAATATAGTAAATAGCTTTGAAATAGGAGGACGAAATGAAAGTATATAGAATAAGATGTGCAGATAACTATCTAGATTTAACACTTGATAAATCCACTGATTCAGAGCACCCAATTGAAACTAACTTCACTGGTGAATCCAAACTACTATTCTGGACCCCACCCCTCATGTTTACAAATAAAAAAAAGAAGAAGAAGAGTGACTTTCCTAGTTACTTAAGTGGTCAACGAGTAATATCAGGAAAGGCGAAGGGGATATTGGGACCTTATCTTGAAAAAGAAGTTGAATTTCTACCATTGATTCACCCATCTTTAGAGCTCTCAATGATTAATGTAACTAATATTCTTGATTGCGTGGATTACAACAGATCTGTAATCAAATTAACAAGTTTAGGCACTTTTGCTGGATTTAACAAACTTGTTTTTGATTTTTCCCAAATACCGGACAATACCTATATTTTTAAAATTAAAGAAACGGCTAAGGTTTGTGAGTTTGTAACTGAAGCATTTAAAGACCTAGTGGAGCTCCACGGCCTTAAGGGCTTGGATTTCTCAGAGGTTTACGATTCAGCTTTTACTGCAGAAAAAGAAGAAGAACAGAAACAGAATTATCAAGCAGCCCTTGATGCCATTGAGCATAGCAAAGGGACGGAGTTTTCTTATGAAGAGGCTCGTATTCTTATGGAGCAGGGAAAAGCGGTTGCCAGTGGAAAATGGAGAATGCTATATGATGAAAAGGGGGAATTATGGCTGGGAGAACTTATGCCGGATTTGAAACACGAATGGGGTAGACCTGTATATATTCCACCAATCTTCTTTGGCTGCGCATGGCATGAGGTTGGTTTTACCCAAATGAAGCATACATAGGTATAAATGATCTGTTATTTCAAATAATCGGATGAAAAATTGAAATAATGAGGTGCATAAAATGAAGGTTTATGATCTGAAGGTTAAGCATTCCACTACCACAACATTGTTTTTAGAAAATTATAATGAACTATCATTGCATACTATTCGTGAAGACTTTCAAGGTCAAAAGCTATTAGGGAAATGGGAGCCTGTCAAAATTCAAACTTATAAAAAAAGAAAATTTAATGAGTTCCCATATCTCATAGATGAAAAACCAATAGTATCGTATAAAGCGATGAATATACTTATGCCTTATATATCCACCGAGGTTGAGTTCCTACCCCTCATTCACGATGAGCTTGATATCTTTATGATTAATGTAATCAATATTTTAGATTGTGTGGATTGGCAGAAGTCAAAGGCAAAATGGCTACAAGAAAAGTATTTTATGGGTTTTGATAAATTGGTGTTTGATTATACTAAAATCCCTGAACAGACCTATTTATTCAAAATTAAAGAGCAAGCAACCTCTAAAGTATATGTAACAGAATTATTTAAAGAGCTTATTGAAGAACATCAATTGCCAGGCTTGGACTTCTCAGTTGTATATGATTCAGAGTTCACAGAAGAAATGGAGCAAGTACAACAACGTAAATATGAAGCCGCACTACAAGCCATTGAGCATAGCAAAGGGACAGAGTTTTCTTATGAAGAGGCTCGTATTCTTATGGAGCAGGGAAAAGCGGTTGCCAGTGGAAAATGGAGAATGCTATATGATGAAAAGGGGGAATTATGGCTGGGAGAACTTATGGTGGATTTGAAATACGAATGGGGTAGACCTGCATATATTCCACCCATCCTGCTAGGCTACCTATGGCATGAAGTTGACTACACTCAAATAAAATCGAAGCTTCCGGAAGAATGAAATGTACTCGTTAAAGCGGCCCTCATATCTTCTTCACCGCATTAGAGGGGGAATAAAGTTGGAAGCAGAGGTTGAAAAAGAACCACATGTATATCCACCGTTACGCCCGTCAGGTCTCGGAGGCTGGCTGGTGCTGGTGCAGATCGGATTATTCGCAACATTAATTCAAGTATCGTATCAGCTGGTGAACTACAATATTCCAAGCTTCAGCCGGGAGTATTGGGATCTTCTGGCATCCCCGCAAGGGAAGATGTATCATCCGCTCTGGGCGCCGGCCATTATATTTGAAGCCGCTGCGAACGGAGTGCTGCTATTGCTTACTATATTTACTTTGATTTTGTTTTATCAAAAAAAGGCACTTCTGCCGCGCATGATGATCCTGCTGTATTCCGTCAACCTGCTGATCGGGATCATTGATTATGTGCTTGTGATGAATATTCCTGTTGCCAATGAGCTGCAGGATGGAAGCAGTATGCGTGATCTGATTAGAGCATTATTCACCTGTGCGATATGGACAGCTTACTTCCGGAAATCAGAGCGCGTAAGGTACACCTTTATCCGTTAAAAAGCTCCGGCGAACGCAGGGTCTAAGCCCGCCCGGAAGCCTCATTACAGTGCAAATAACCCCCGCCCAAGGTACGCGGCTTCGTGTCCTTGGGCGGGGGTTATTCTGCAGATTAATCTTGTTACGCAGGCCGGAAGCGCCTAATGTTACACCGGCCGCCGCATCTCTCCCAGCAGCTCGCCCATCTTCACCTTCGTGTCCGGGGTAAGCCCCGGGCGCGGGGTGAAGGTGCCGCTCTCCAGCAGCAGGACTACCGTGGAACCGAATTCGAAATAAGCCAGGTCGTCGCCGCGCTGCCATTCTTTGGCCGCCTCATCGGTGTAGCGGATACTGCTCACATTCATTGCGCCTACCTTAACCACGGCGGTCTCGCCATAGCTGCCGGCTATATAGGTAATCAGCCGTTCGTTACGGCTCAGGACACTCTTCATATGGCGCATGCCGAAATCATTCACGGGATAAGCCCGTCCGCGGATATAATCGCTCTCCCTCAGCTGTCCGGTTAACGGGGAGTGAATCCGGTGATAATCGGTAGGGCTTAAGTAGAGGACAAAATAATAGCCTTTCTTGTACAGTTCGAGGTGTGGCGAGTGATTAAGCAAATCCTCCAGCGTATAATCCTGCCCCTTCACATTCATTATTGTGCCGCAGTTGATTTCGCCCATTGCCGTAATCATAGCGTCTACAGGACTGGCTACGGCATGCTCACCGCTGGCCACCGGGCGCATTCCCGGCTTCAGGCGGCGGCTGAAGAATTCATTCAGTGTACGGTATTCTCCGGCAGCCTTCTCCGCCTCGGCGGCAGGAATCTGATAGGAACGAATAAATACCGGAATCATAAGGCGGCTGAGTCTGCTGTGGGATAAAGCCCCCATCAACCTGGAAAGCCATCTGTGCGAGGATAGCTCGGTCATCAGCCGCAGCAATTGTTTAACCATGCCCATCTCCCTTCCATCATGCAGCAGTAAAAATCCCGTGCCAAGGGACTCCACCCGCTCTGCATTATATTGACATAGAATAGGAGACAAATCAATAAGAGTTCATTCTTAATGCTTCTTCGTACAGATATCTGGCATAGCCCATAGGCTGGCGGTAGCTGTCTTTCCATACGCCGCGCAGTCCAGCCTTTTGGAAGCCGTAACGCTGGTCGCGTCCGTTGCATTCAATGAAATACAGATGTCCGTGCTTCGTGACACCGATGTCCAGACCGATATCGGCCAGCCCCGGCAGACTCTTCTCCAGTTCACGGGCGATGGCGAGACTGAGGGAGAGGACGGACATACGGATTCTGGCTGCCTCATCTCCGGGGAATACCTGCTCCAGGGCAAAAGAGGACTTGAGGGCTTCGCCCCCTCTGGCAATGTTCGATACAAAACCGCCGGGCGCAGCCAGCTTGGCGAACAGGCCGGTGACCTGCCACGCTCCGCCCCAGCCCCGCTGTACCGTGACACGCAGGTCAAAAGGGCGTCCGTTAATCTCGGCCAGCGGAATCCGTTCCTGGACCAGATAGGGCACAGAAGAGAGCCGGGCGCGGAGGACCCGGGGAAGGGCGTCTGGATTAACGGCTCTGCTAATCTTGCGTCTTGAGCCGGAGAGAGAGTAGCTCCAGAGCCAGCGCCCTTCACCGCTGCGGGTGAGCCGCATCACACCGTTACCCACGCTGCCCCGGCAAGGCTTGAGGATCAAATCCGGGTAGCGGCTCATCATCTCCCTCAGGCCGGAGAGTCCGCTTGCAGTGACCGGCAGATATGCTTGCAGTTCGCGGCTGCGCTCCAGCAGGCCGTGAATCTGATCCTTGCCGTAGCGGTTGCAGCTGTTATAGACCTGAATTCCCTGCCGCAGCAGGCGCTCGACGCCAGTGCTGCCAGGATCATAGATTGCCCGGTTGTGGATGACCTCCGGCGTAGGAATGATTTGTTTGCGGTATCCTTGCGGACCTTTCTTCATATAGACACTGCTGAAGCCGGACGCCGCGTCGATGTCGGACAGCTTCACAAAGCAAGGGGTTAATCCGTATGCGGCGGCGGCCTCTTCGTAGTTGGCCAGAGATTCCTGTCCGGTTTTTAACCGGGGAACGCCCCCGTGCATAGCGGCATTTAGCAGTATCCCAACAAGCTTTTGCCCCATGTTCGTTCCTCCTGTTATCTTGAAGTACTTCCCGGCTGTTTTTATGTCTCCTGTCATTGTATGTATGTACGTGCCCGTAAGGGTTGGACGGATGCGCGGCGGCAGATGCCCTTTTTTGAAAGGAGAAGATTGGATGACTGGTAAGGAGAAGGGTGTCATCCGCCTATGCTGCTGCATATGATGCCTAGAAGATACATTAGATGGAAGGAGGAGACTGCTTGTGAAGGGTCCCAAACGAAAACAGCAGCGCAGTACCAAAAGACCGCTCTATTACGTGGATAATCCCGATACGACTGAACTTAGCATGCTGGACAGCAGTCCCAAAACACAGAAAACCCAACAATCGGCAGCGGTGGAATCGGCAGAGGCAGAAGATATTACCCTGCAGGTGAGCGGGGTGGAGATGCTGGAATTGACCGCGACGCCTCGGCAGACTGTACCTGCACTGGAGGGGAATCAAGGAACGGTGACGGAAGTGGTACGCGTGCAGGAGGATCGTGCTGTCCTGCTTGAAGCTGAGGTAACGGCTCCCCTGGAAAAAGAACGCCTGCAGCCCGTATACACCGATGATCTGTCTGATGGCGCCGTCACCGGTGCCAAGATTGCTCCACGCACCATTGACGGGTCCAGGCTAAAGCATGGCATCATTGGCACACCCTGGCTGCAGGACTATGCGGTGCAGAGCATCAACCTTGCGGACCGGGCGGTTACCTCCTCGAAGATAGCGCCGGAGTCCGTTACCGGTGAGCATCTGGCGGAGAGCAGTATCAGCGGGGGCAAGCTGCTGGATCACTCTATCGGCGGCGAGAAGCTGAAGGATGGCAGCATTGGTCCCGAGAAGCTGGCAGACCGGATGATCAGTGGCGGACATATTGCCGATGGTGCGATCAGCAGCAGGCATCTTAGTGAGTTCATTATCACGGCTGAGCTGCTGGACGATGGGGCGGTGACCGGTGAGAAGATTCTCAGCAGCAGCATTGACAGCCGCCATCTCAGCAACGGCAGTATTGACCGCTCTAAGCTGGCTGACGAAGCGGTGTCCGCTGATAAAATTGCCGATGGCGAGATCAGCGGTGTCAAGCTGGGCGATGCGGTGATCGAGAGCCGGCATGTGGGGGAAGGCGTCATTACCGCGAAGCATCTGGCACCGGGTGCCATTGGACGGGAACAGCTGGCGGCGCGCCTGATCGGCAAGGAGCAGCTTCAGCCCGGTATTATTGAGAGCGGGCATCTTGCAGATGGGGCTGCCGGGTCCCGGCAGATCGCGGCGAAGGCTGTCCGCAGCCAGCATATTAACCCGGATAGCATCCATGCGGACCATATCGCCGAAGGTGAGGTTGGCAGCCGTCATCTGGCAGACCGCAGCATTTCTTTTGTGAAGCTGGCGGACGGCGCGGTAGGAACTACACAGCTGATTGAGCAGGCGGTCACCTCTTCCAAAATCGCGGATCAGAGCATTCTCGCCCATAAGCTGGCCGATGAAGCCGTAATGACGCGCCATATTGCGAAATCTGCAGTGCGCAGTGCGCAGATTGCCACGCAGGCGGTCACTTCGGCTCATCTGCAGCGCGAAGCCGTGGATAATTCTCATCTGGCCGCAGAATCTGTAGGCTCTGCCCAGCTGCAGGAGCATTCCGTCCTGACCGGCCATCTGGCCAAAGGGGCAGTTACGGAAGAACAACTGGGGTATGAATCCGTTACAGGAGAACATATTAGCCCCCAGAGTATTACCGCAGCCAAGCTGGCGGACGGCAGCATCATTACCGCCAAGCTGGCCATGGGCGCGGTCGGAGGTACGATTCTTGCAAAAGAAGCGGTCAGCGGAGAGCATATTGCGGTCTGCGCCGTGGAGGAGAAGCATCTGGCGGACGGCAGCATCAGCGGACGGGTGCTGCAGGAAGAGGCTGTTGATGCTGGTCATCTGGCATCCGGCGCTATCGAACGCCGGCATCTGGGAGACAGCAGTGTGACTTCATCCGCGCTGCAATCCGGTTCAGTAACGGCAGATAAGCTGTCCTCCGGTGCCGTCAAGGAGGCCCATCTGACTGCGGCGATTGTGCAGCCGCATCATTTGGCTGACTATGCCGTCACTTCACTGAAGCTATCGCCGGAGAGTGTCTCAACGGATAAGCTCGGTGATCTGGCTGTCACTTCCATTAAGCTGGCTGACGGCAGTGTGAGTGCGGAGAAGCTGGCAGCCTCAGCAGTGCAGAGCGAGCATCTGTCGGAAGGCGCAGTCGGCCCGGATTCGCTTAAGGATGCCTCTGTGCAAGGCAGACATCTGGCAGCGGGCAGCGTAGGCGGTGCACATATCCGGCCGATGTCGGTTGGCAACGGGCATCTTATTCCAAGCTCTGTCTCCTCCATCCAGATTCAGGATGGCAGTATCAGCGGCACGAAGCTGGCCGAGGAAGCGGTGGCTTCCCGCCATCTCACTCCCGGCAGTGTGGGCGGAATCCAGCTGGCTGAGGCCTCAGTGGAAGGGCGGCATCTCGCAGATGGCGGTATTCGTCTGGCGCATCTGGCAGAGGAGGTCCGCAGTGCGGAGCTTCTGCCCGACAGCAGCATTGGCGCGGAGAAGCTGGCAGCGGGTGCTGTAGAATCGGTTCATTTGGCTGAAGCGAGTGTTCAGGGTGTTCATTTGGCCCAGGCAGCGGTGGAAGCCCGGCATATTGGTGCCGGGGAGATTACGCTGGCCCATCTGGCCAAGGAGACGCGCAGTGCGGATCTTCTCCCGGATGGCAGCATCGCAGGCAGCAAGCTGGGGGCAGGAGTGGTAGGGGCCTTCCATCTGGCTGCGGGCAGTGTGTATGGCGGCCATCTGGCTGCGGATGCAGTAAGCAGCCGGCATATCCGCGCCGGCAGCATTCAGCTCAGTCATCTGGCTCCCGATACGCGGGGCACGGACCTGCTGCCGGATGGCAGCATAGGTGGAAGCAAGCTGGCCGAAGGCGCAGTGGATTCGCAGCATCTCCAGCCGCAGAGCGTGAAAACAGAGCATCTTGCGGGCGGAGTGATTCAAGAACGTCATTTGGGCTCAGGAATTATCCGGCTGGCGCATCTGGCAGAGGAGACGAGAAGTGCAGACCTGCTGCCGGACGGCAGTATAGGTGGAAGCAAGCTGGCCGAAGGCGCAGTGGATTCGCAGCATCTTCAGCCGCAGAGCGTGGAAACAGAGCATCTTGCGGGCGGAGTGATTCAAGAACGTCATTTGGGCTCAGGAATTATCCGGCTGGCGCATCTGGCAGAGGAAACGAGAAGTGCGGAGCTGCTGCCGGACGGGAGCATAGGCGGAAGCAAGCTGGCCGAAGGCGCAGTGCATTCGCAGCATCTCCAGCCGCAGAGCGTGAACGGAGAGCATCTTGCAGGTAGAGTGATCCAGGAGCATCATTTGGGGTCGGGAATTATCCGGCTGGCGCATCTGGCAGAGGAAACGAGAAGTGCAGAGCTGCTGCCGGATGGCAGTATAGGTGGAAGCAAGCTGGCCGAAGGCGCAGTGGGTTCGCAGCATCTCCAGCCGCAGAGCGTTGACGCAGAACATCTTGCAGGTGGAGTAATTCAAGAGCGTCATTTAAGCTCAGGGATTATCCGGCTGGCGCATCTGGCAGAGGAAACGAGAAGTGCGGAGCTCCTGCCGGATGGCAGTATTAGAGGAAGCAAACTGGCAGCGGGTTCTGTGGGCTCTATCCATCTGGCTTCCGGCAGCATTTATGGAGGTCACCTCGCGCCTGAAGCGGTGGATAGCTGTCATATCCGTCCCGGCAGCATCAGCCTGGAGCATCTGGCTCAGGATGCCCGGACCGCCGAGCTTTTGCAGGACGGCAGTATTACAGGGGGGAAGGTTGCTCCTCACAGCATTGGAACCAGGCAACTGGCGGAAGGCGCAGTGGGAAGCTCAGAGCTTCAAGATGAAGCGGTGGATGGCGCCAAAATCTCTTCCTTTGCCATCCAGTCCCGGCATTTGGAAGAAGACAGCGTGCAGAGCTACCACATTGTTCAGAATGCGGTGAGCGGGGATCATCTGGCCCCTGATTCAGTGGATAGCAGCCATCTCCGCGCGGGCAGCATCCAGCGTGAGCATCTGGCCGAGGGGACGCTGACCTCTGAGCTGCTGGGAGAAGGCAGCATAGACGGCAGCAAGCTGGCACCAGGAGCAGTGGGGCCTAATCATCTCGCTCCGGGCAGCATCTACGGAGGCCATCTGTCTCCCGGAATCGTTGACGGGCGCCATATCCGTCCCGGCAGCATCGGCCTGGAGCATCTGGCCGGGGATGCGCTGACCGCGGAGCTGCTCCCGGACCATAGTGTGAACGGAGCGAAGCTTGCGATTCACAGTGTCGGCACCGGCCATCTGGCTGGAGGAGCGGTAGGCAGCACTGAACTGCAGGATGAAGCGGTTAAGGCTTCGAAAATCGCTCCCTTTGCCGTCCAGTCCCGGCATCTGGAAGAAGACAGCATCCAGAGCCATCATATTGCTCAGGGTGCAGTGAACGGGGATCATCTGGCTCCCGGATCAGTAGATAGCAGCCATCTCCGTGAGGGCAGCATCCAGCGTGAGCATCTGGCTGAGGGCACGCTGACCTCGGAGCTGCTCCCGGACCATAGTGTAAACGGAGAGAAGCTTGCTCTTCACAGCATCGGTACCGGGCATCTGGCTGAAGGAGCGGTAGGCAGTACTGAACTGCAGGATGAGGCGGTTAAGGCTTCGAAAATCGCTCCCTTTGCCGTCCAGTCCCGGCATCTGGAAGAAGACAGCATCCAGAGCCATCATATTGCTCAGGGTGCAGTGAACGGGGAGCATCTGGCTCCCGGATCAGTCAATGCGGAGCATCTGTCCTTCCATCCGGTGCAGAGTGTCGGGAACCGCGATGTTTTGCAGCAGTTCGGGATGACGGCGTTTATGTTCAATGGTGAGGCGGAGAGTGTAGAGGTGACGGTTTCTTTTGACGAGAGCTTCGGTCATACCGGCTATGTGCTGGTTGCCATGGCTAACCAGCCGTACTTCCATGCTTCGCTGAAGAACAGAACGGGCGGAGGAGCAACCATTGAGGTCGTACGGCTGCGCGAGACTCAGCATTTCTATGGCGTGCTGTCGTGGATTGCGCTCGGCACTCCGCTTCTCAAACCTGCTGTGGAGCATCGTGCTTTTGATTGATTCAGACTTTAATCGGGTATTGGGAACACGAATCCTCATTGATGTAACAAAAGCTCAGATCGTAGACAGGTTGGAAGTGTATGAGGCGCAGCCGTTGGCTGCGTCTTTCCTTGTAATATAAGAATTTATAAGTTTTACGCTATACATTATCCTTCTATTTCTCGCTGAAACGGCTGCTATCTCTATTTGTCTGTGGAGCAGTAGTTGTGAGAGGAAGGACAGGTGGAGTTGGAAAAAGGCGCATAACTGCGCCAATCATCGGTTTATGAAGCAGTTTGATTGTATTTCCTGCAATAGAAAACGCATATCCGACTGCAAAATTAGATTCTATTGTACTTCATACAGTGGAATGTTGTGTTTTGGATGGAAAATGGCCTTTGTTCAACATTCAATTGTACGGAATACAGTAGATTCTATTTCGAAGCCGTTTTTGCCGCCTTCTATTGTACAAAATGCAGTTGCTATCGTTCCGGCGCTTACAGCATCCAAGTGACTGCTGTGGGAATGAGGCGCTGGCTCGTTAAGGTCCGATAATGATCATATTCATAATATTAACTCTGATGCTGTACTGGTTTAGCTTGCCCTTCCTCCGAGGCAGGTGGCGGAATCTGCTGATGGATGGGACAAGCAGGGAAACCTGGGGGGCATTGTAGCTGCTCTGTGCGGATCTGTTCCGACCAACTCTGAAGCGACTGATATATTCGATTTGCTGGTGGACGGATGTATTCCAGCTCGTGCATACGCTCCCTTATCGGCTTATTACCGGGTGGAGGCGCATAGCGGCATTTGTCCAATTATCTGCGCTCGGGGAGACACTTGCCGTTACCGGGGGTGGCGGGATACATAGACTATGGTGTAACCCTCAGCCCGGGAGCAGCCCTGTGAAGGAAGGTGGATGAGCATGAAAAGAAAAGGAACATCTGCCCGCCGCACGGGGCGGCGGGCAACCCGGACAGCACGGCGGCCGGAGGCACGGCCGGTGCGGCCTGCTATACCGCCGCCTGCGGTGAATCATCCGCAGCCTGAGGTGTCGGTCATTATTCCGGCTATGAATGAGGCGGCGACGATTGCTGCGGTAATCGCCGGAGCCAGAGGCGTTCATCCCCGCTGTGAGGTTATTGTGATTGTTAACGGTTCTGCGGATCAGACCGCAGAGATTGCGCGCTCCTGCGGAGCGAACGTAATGGTATATGAACAGCCGCTCGGGCATGATGTCGGGCGAAGCGTGGGTGCTGCGGCGGCGAAGGGAACGATTCTGCTGTTCACGGATGGGGATCTGGTAATCCCCGCCTCGCAGCTGCGTCCCTTCGTGACCGCGGTCAGCGGTGGAGCGGATCTGGCCCTGAATGATTATTCCGGTCCGGTCCGCAGCAGAGTTCCGCATCCGGTGGTGTTATCCAAGCATGTGCTGAATCTTCTGCTTGGAAGGTCTGAGCTGAAGGGCTGCTCCTTGACTGCCGTTCCTCATGCGATTAGCCGGAGGGCGCTGGAGGTCCTGGGCAGCGGCCTGCTGTCGAGACCGCCGCTCGCCCATGCGCAGGCGGTGCTGGAGGGTCTGGTTGTGACGGCGGTGCATAACGTGCCTGTAGGCAGGATGAACGCGGTCCGCCGGAAGCATAGCGGCAGCGATCCTTTGCAGGAGGCTATCCTCAGAGACCACCTGGATGCTGTAGCCCTGGTGCTGGAACGCAAGGGCGGCCGGGCGGGCTTCGGGGACGGCACCCGGCGAAGGGAGATGGTGAGATGATGGAACGGCAGGAAGTATCCGTCAGCGGCCGGTCTTCGGCGGGGCGGACTGCAACCGGAAGCAGCGGCTCTAAAGGGCGCAGCTCCGGACGCGGCACAGCAGTGCGGAAAGGCGCAGCTAAGCAGCGGTCTGCGCAGCGCCGCAGCAAGTCTGCGGGGGCTGGGCTGGGCCGCTCCCGCTCCAAGCGGAAGCCCGCTTCCGGGCGGCGGGTCCTGCCGCTGCCGGCACCAAAGGGCTCACTGTCAGTGATTATCTCGGCCCGGAATGAGGAGCAGACATTGCCGAAGCTGCTGGAGCAGGTGGAACGCCTGAAGCCGCAGGAGATTATTGTGGTGCTGAACGGCTGCAGCGACCGCAGTTTTCAGCGGACCCGGTTATGCGCTCAGGCGAGCATAGTGTACATTCCGGAGTCTGCCGGACATGATGTGGGACGTTCGCTGGGCGCCAAGCTCAGCCGGGGAGATATCCTGTTGTTTCTGGATGGTGATATGGTAATCTCCGCCGGGCAGCTGTCTTCCTTTGTGGCTGCGGTGGACCGGGGGGTGGATGTGGCGCTCAACGACCTTGATCCGCTGCTCCCTCCATTCGGGTTAAGTGATGCGGTTACCCGCTGCAAGCTTTACCTGAATCAGGTTCTTGGCCGCCCGGATCTTGGAGCAAGCTCCATGACAGCCGTTCCGCATGCCTTATCCCGCCGGGCGCTGGAGAGAATCGGCTACCGCGAGCTGATGGTGCCGCCCCGGGCGCTGGCGCTCTCCATAATGGGCCGCCTGCGGGTGGAGAAGGCCGGAGGGGTGAATGTAATTAAGCAGAACCGGCTGCGTCAGGGCAACACGGGAGCCGGCAATGCCATGGAGCAGCTGATTGCCGGTGATCATGCGGAAGCTCTGGTCTGCGTGATTGCCCACCAGCAGAGCAGCGGACAGCTCTCGGCCGAGAACCTGCTGGAGCACCGCCGGCAGATTGCCGCCTGGAGGAACGCGCTATGACAATGACGAGCATTATTATTCCTACGTATAACAGGCTCGGGCTGCTGCGCTCCTGCGTCGAATCGATCAGAGCGCATACCCGGTCTGCCTTTGAGATTATTGTAGTGGACAATGCCTCGGATGATGGTACCGAAGCCTACTGCCGCGCCAGCAAGCTGAAGTTCATCTCCCTCCCGGAGAACCGCGGTTTTCCGCTGGCCTGCAATATCGGGCTGCAGCTGGCTGCGGGGGAGGAGCTGCTGCTGCTGAACAATGACGTCATTGTGTCGCATGGCTGGCTGGATAATCTGAAGAGCGCCTTGTACAGTGCCCCTGATATAGGAATTGTCGGACCGGTGACGAATTATGCCAGCGGACGGCAGCAGGTACAGACCGGCTATGCCGATATTGCAGGCTTCCATGCTGAGGCGCTCCGGACCAATATCCCGGATGCCGCGAAGTGGCAGGAGACCCGAAGGCTTGTAGGTCTGTGCTTTTTATTCAAAAGACAGCTTATGGACGCGATCGGCCTGCTCGATGAACGCTTCTCGCCGGGCCATTATGAGGATGACGATTACTGCTACCGCGCCCGGCTGCAGGGATACCGGCTGCTGATTGCCGGAGATTGCCTGGTTCATCATGAAGGCAGCGCCAGCTTCAAGGAGGTCTATTCCGCCTCATTGCAGGAGCTGGTGGAGCGCAACCGCAGGATTTTTATGGAGAAATGGCAAGTGGACCCGTCGCAGTTCATCTGAGGCCCCTGGCCGAAGGCAAAAGACGTAGAGAAAGAGGAGGAACGTAAGTGAAAGGAGTCATACTGGCAGGCGGAACAGGAACAAGGCTATACCCGCTCACCCGGCTGATGAACAAACATTTGCTTCCGGTCGGCAAATACCCTATGGTGTGCTACGGGATTGAGCGGCTGCGCCAGGGGGGGATCACCGATATTCTCCTGGTCATCAGCAAACAGTCCGCAGGACAGTACACTGACTTTTTGGGCAGCGGCGCGGAATTCGGCGTCTCCCTGACTTACAAAATCCAGGAGGCGGCAGGCGGCATCGCGGAAGCGCTGGAGCTGGCGGAAGGATTCATCCTGCCGGGGGAACGGTTTGTCGTGCTGCTGGGGGATAATTTGTTCATGGATAGTCTGGAGCCTTATGTGAAGAGTTATCTGCAGCAGCCGGCGGGGACCGCGAAGGTGCTTCTGAAGCCTGTCGAGGATGCGCGCAGATACGGGGTTCCGGTGTTTGACAGCGCCGATGCCTCCCTGATTGCTTACATTGAAGAGAAGCCGGAGCAGCCGAAGACGAAATTCTGTGTTACAGGCATATATATGTACGATGAAGCTGTATTCGATATCATCCGCCGGATTTCGCCTTCCAGAAGGGGCGAGCTGGAGATTACCGATGTGAACAACCTGTATGCCGTAGAGCGCAAGCTGAGCTATGATGTGCTGCAAGGCTGGTGGAGTGACGCGGGAACCTTCCAGTCTCTGCGCGAAGCCGGAGATAAGCTGAGAGATACGCTGCCCTGAGGGGCGGCGTTTTTTTGAAATAGAAGAATTTATATGTTTCACACTATACATTATCTTTCTATTTTTCGCCGAACCGGTACCGTCATTTACAAGGCGGCAAAGCCGTCCCCGCTTGGTGGGGGCGATTAATGTAGGGCGGCGGAGAGGTGGGGAAGGCGAGGTAGAGAGAGAAGGGGGAGGGAGGAAGAGTAATTAGTTGGTCTACATAGGAAGAGACTGAGGAGGGTAGGAAACTTGAGTGGTCAAAGGTAACTAAAGGGATAAATCCCTTAGAATTCGCCAAAAGTGGGCTGGAGGCTGAAATGAGAGGGATAAATCCCTCTGAATTCGCTGGAAGTGGGCTGGAGGCTGAAATGAGAGGGATAAATCCCTCTGAATTCGCTGGAAGTGGGCTGGAGGCTGGAATGAAAGGGATAAATCCCTCTGAATTCGCCGGAAGTGGGCTGGCGGCTGGAATGAAGGGGATAAATCCCTTAGAATTTGCCGGGGATGGGCTGACGGCTGAAATGAAGTGTACAAATACACTTGAATGCGGCGAAAGTCGGGGTTGGGCGGAAATGAGGGGCACAAATGCCCCTGAATTCAGCCGCAAGCGGGCGCAAGGGTCCAAAGTCGTTCGAGCTGCCCCGATGGGCAGTACAGCAGCCAGCTCATCGCCCAAGCTAGCAGCTTCAGCTTAACGTCTTCAACTTATCTCCCCAGCATGCAGCCACCAGCATATCGTTCGCAGCATATCGCCCCAGCTAGCAACCTTCAACTCAACGCCCTCAGCTCAACGCCTTCAGTTCATCGCCATCAGCCATTAGCTGGCCGGGCGATTCTCCACCAGAACAAATCCTCGGTCTCGCGGTACAGTTCCGCACCCAAATGTTGCAGGACGCGGTGGGAGGCGAAGTTATCCTTTTCGGTATCTGCAATGATCCAGTATGCGCCGGGATGGCTGAAGATCCAGGCTGTGATCTGCCGCAGCGCTTCTGTGGCATAGCCTTGCCCCCGGTATCTCTCGTCCAGGACATAACCAACGATGACTTCCCCGTGTTCGTTCGGGCGGCCTTTGAGAATCAGGAAGCCGATGAGCTGCTGTTGTTCACGGTGGATGATGGCCCACATGGTCAGCCAGCAGTAGTTCTCTTCATCCTGAAGCACCTTGGCGTGCCTGACCCGCATCGCATAGCGCATCTCTTCATCGTCAAGCAGGGTTGCGGTTGCCGTCACGTTCAAGCCCAGCGCCTGCTCCAGCCCGGCATAATCAGCTAAGGCTAACGCCAGCTCTGAAGCGCCCAAGGGGGATAGGTCCAGGTGTTCGCCTGTTAGTTTCATAGATTACCTCCAGTTCTAATCGGTACATAAGCGGACATACATCATTTGGATGTATTTTCAGCCAAGCATAGTCTGCTGTTACGTTTCTTGTCAATATGCTCCAGCTGGCAGCCTTCCCCATACCTTGAAGCGGAAGCGGACACGGGGATTTGAACGTTGAAATTAATGGTCATCTTACGACATGTTCCAGCCCAACTTGCGGCGCTTCTCCGGCACCGTCAAGGCGGATGCCGCATATGCTGTAGCAGGGCGTTTGAGCAAAGGAGACATGAAGGTGCAGAGTAAAATTACAAAAGTCCTGCAGCACATGGCCCATACGCACGAACAAATGGCACGGATTCTTGACGCCGAACGCCACGTAGCCGTCCGTATGTCGCAAATAGTTCACGATCTGCCGGATGCGGACCCTGATTTCGGCGGATTCAGTGGGCTGGTGGAAAGCTCAGGCCAAGTCAACAAAAACATCATTGCTTACCTCAATGCACTTGCCGATCTCGAAGAGGCGATGGCGGAGGGAGTGGGCAGGGTCATCAAGGAATTAAACGGTCAGGAAGAAGAGTAAGGATAACGTGTAACCTGAGCAAGGAGGCGGAGGATGAGCAGAGAAAAGGCATATCTGCAAATGCTGGAGTCGACCGCTGTCATCCAGTGGAACATCGCGATGATTCTCGAGGCCAAAGCGGTGGAAGCGGAAAAAGTGAAGCAGTGGACCCATCATCACATCCACGCTAGAGCATTCGACTCCCACGAAGACCAGCTGAAGGAATCCATCTCTATTCATGAGGTAATCGTAGAGATGGTAGAGGGGCTGACGAAGCTGGAGAACGGGCTGTACAGCAACCTGAAGGCGGTGCTGGGCAGCGGAGAAGACGAGGGCGGCGATTTCGGCGGGGATGGCGAGGGCTTCAGCTTCGGGGACGACAGCAAATGAGCGGCGGGCTGCTCTCCGAACATGCCGTCAAGCTGGAGATGATCCGCTCGATCGCCCGCAGCCAGGCAGCGCTCGCAGCCATCCTCGAGAGTATTGCTGAAGTGACGGGGCAATCGGAGCTGACAGCCCGCAAGCTGAGCGACAATATCAGGATTCTTAGCGGGTACCAGAGTTCAATGTGCCGGATGATATCCGGTATTTCACTGCATGAGCCCAAAGAAGGAGTGCCTGCAGCCCCCTGGCTGAGCAAGGACTGCT
The DNA here is from genome assembly GCF_038051945.1 of Paenibacillus sp. FSL H3-0469. NCBI lineage: Bacteria > Bacillati > Bacillota > Bacilli > Caryophanales > Paenibacillaceae > Paenibacillus > Paenibacillus sp. FSL H3-0469. The sequence continues at coordinate 3,006,928 of NZ_CP150302.1, read as the reverse complement.
CAGAGGGGACCGCCAGGAGTAGATGAAGTACAGGAGGCGTAGAAGATGAAGAGAAAGAGACAGGGCAAGCTTGGTTCCACGGGCAAGGGACGCAGACGCAGACCGCTGCTGTCGCGGAAGACACGGATACGCAAAGGTCCCGGCCGCAAATCGCGCAAGGGGCTGCTTGGCAAGCCGGGGAAGAAATCCCTGCAGCTGCGCAGAAAAAGAAGACTACGCAGACGGCTGCTCCGCAAATCCCGAGTGGTTAGGCCGGTACAGGTCATCCCGGCTATCGAGCCCCCTCTAGAGCCTCAGGTGATTCCGCTCCCCCCGGATCTGGGCGTCCCGCCGGAACTGCCGCCGGGAGACGCCTATCAGCAGGGCTACACCGAAGCATACAACGTGGGGTTCGACGCAGGTTTCGCCAAGGGCTTCGAGGACGGGCATAAGCTGGAGCTTGGCTGACAGAGCCGCAGGCATAGCAGCGTGCAGGCCGATACAGCGGCTACAGGGGCTGGCGCATATTGCGCCGCCCCTATAGCTATAGCACATGGGGAACTTTGGATAAGGCAGGCTATCGGAATTTCCGGCCGGATATGGTAGACTTCTTAACAGAATCTTTACCAGGTTCACTATTCGGGCAGGAAAGCGGGGAACGCACATGATGAGGAATGAGATACGAAGAGCGCGGAGTGAGGAGGTCCAGGAGATCATGAATCTGATTGCCAAATGTGTACAAGTTATGCAGGCAGGCGGAAGCGATCAATGGGATGAAGGGTACCCTAACCGTGAAGTCATTAGTGAAGATATCGGTAAGGGAACCTTATTTGTCTGCCTGGAGCATGAGGCGATTGCCGGAATTCTTGTGCTGGATGAGAACCAGGCGGAGCAATATGCAGGCATTGAATGGGAACAGCAGCAGGGGCCTCATCTGATTATGCACCGGCTTGCGGTACATCCCGAGATTCAGGGCAGAGGGATTGCCAGGCGGTTGAACGCCTTTGCCGAGGAATTCGCCCGCAGCAGCGGGTATAGAAGCATCCGGCTCGATACATATGCGAAGAATGACAGGGCGCTTAAGCTGTATCCTTCACTCGGGTATGTGCAGAGAGGCGAGATTCGTTTTCCTGGCCGTACCGCCGCTTTTCCGGTGTTTGAGAAGGTGCTGACAGAGAATATGGAGAGCTAATTTCTATTGAAGTGAGGAAACATTACATTTTATCCTGATTTTCTAGTGTGGAAATGTTGGGTGGTGCCCGAAACTCACTTTTACAAATTATCATGTTAACTTTAATAACTATTGTTGACATAAAAGCTGTCTTTGAACTATGATGGGACTATTCATAAGCAATGGAATAGTCCTTTTCGTATATCCTTAATAATTGGTTTAAGGGTCTCTACCGGGAACCGTAAATTTCTGGCTACGAAAATATGCTGAGGCATATTTTTGTGGCCTTTTTGTGTTAGTGATCAGCCGGACATCAACAAGATTAGGGGGAGAAGACAATGGCGAATATCCTGATTAAGCATGCGGAGATTATTACAATGAACAAGCAGGAAGACATTATATACGGTGATATCCGCATCCAGGGTGATCTGATTGTGGAGATTGGCACCGGCCTTGAAGTGAAGGGGGCTGAGCTTGTCATCGACGCCAAGAACCGGACGGTTATCCCCGGCTTCATCCAGACGCATATTCATCTGTGCCAAACACTGTTCCGCGGCAAAGGGGATGATCTGGAGCTGATGGACTGGCTGCGCAAACGGATCTGGCCGCTGGAGGCGGCGCATGACGAGGAGTCCCTGTACTATTCAGCCATGCTCGGCATTGGGGAATTAATCACCAGCGGCACAACGACCATCGTGGATATGGAGACAGTACATCATACGGATTATGCCTTTCAGGCGATTGCGAAGAGCGGTATCCGCGCCTTGTCAGGGAAGGTTATGATGGACCGGAAGAACCCGGATGCACCGGCGGCCCTGCAGGAGGAGACGGCGGCTTCGCTGCAGGAGAGTGTGGATCTGCTGGAGAAATGGAACGGGTATGCGAACGGCCGGATTCAGTATGCTTTTTCCCCGCGGTTTGTTATTTCTTGTACGGAGCAGCTGCTGCGGGAGGTGGAGAGCCTCTCGGCCCGTTACGGGGTGAAGGTGCATACCCATGCTTCCGAGAATCTGGGCGAGATCGAGCTTGTGCAGGCGATGACCGGTATGCGCAATGTCGTCTATCTGGATCACCTGGGGCTGGCTAACGAACGTCTGATTCTGGCTCACTGTGTCTGGCTGGATGAGCAGGAGAAGCGGATTTTGCGGGACCGCGGGGTTCATGTCAGCCATTGCCCGGGCTCGAATCTCAAGCTGGCCTCCGGCATCGCCGATACGCCGGGCATGCTTCATGACCATATTCATCTCAGCCTGGGTGCAGACGGCGCGCCCTGCAACAATAATCTGGATATGTTCAATGAGATGCGCCTGGCGGCAGTCATCCAGAAGCCCGTGCATGGCCCGACTACGATGGATGCCCGGAGCGTCTTTCGGATGGCAACCATCGGAGGCGCGAAGGCGGTGGGGATGGAGGATCAGATCGGCAGCATCGAGGTCGGCAAGAAGGCGGATCTGGCCATCCTTAATCTCTATAATTTCCATACCTTTCCCTCCTATGACGTAGACCCGATCTCGCGGATCGTCTACTCGGCCACCCGTGCCGATGTGGAGACGACGATGGTTGACGGTGAGATACTCATGCACACAGGGCAGCTGAAGACCATTGACAAGGAAGTCGTGCTTCATGAAGCGAACCATTCCATCAAAAGACTGCTGGGCAGCGCGCGGCTATCCTAAGCGGAAGAGGCTTCAACGCCAGTTGTCCCAGACAAACTGACTATAGTGACCGGAGGCATGATTGCGGCCCGAACCAGAAGCATGTTAGATTTAAATTGTAGCCTTGCAGGGGACTTTGCGCCTCTGCTTTTTTTGTCCCTGGAGGGATAATGAATGTAATGAACCTTTTCTCTTGCCCAGTTGTTTAATAGGGTGGCCCTCTTTTGATTCCCTCTACAAGTATTGCTATACTAGAGCAACGTGAGCTTTTTACAGAAACAAGGAATTAATTTTACACCACTATTAATGAAGAGAGTAAGAGGGGATTGCAATGAGAGAGGGCAAACCTGCGTCTGCGCAGGCTCATTTCTATATCGTGGCGGGATTGCTGTGGCTGAAGCTGCTGCTGCTGAGAGGGCTGTTCTTTGACCGGATTGCCTGGGAGTGGATCGCTGCGGATCTGGCGCCGGTGCTCCTGCTGCTCGGTGTGCTGGCTGTAATTACGCCTGAGCGGATGAGGAAAGCGGTCTTCTGGAGCTTCAATGGCCTATTGTCGCTGCTGCTGTTCGCGGCCAGTGTGTACTTCAATCACTTTGGGTCGGTGCCTACCTATCTGGCGCTCTATGAGCTGAACCAGGTATTTCAGGTAAAAGAGAGTGTAGAATCTACGATTGAGTGGGTCGATTATCTGTTTTTTGCCGATCTGCTGATAGTGATGATCTATTCGCTCTTCCGCAGATGGAAGAGAGGGCCTGAACAACGGTGGCAGAGGGACAGTCAGCCTGCACGCAGCTCCCGGAGCATCTATCGGGTGATGCTGCTGGTGGCAATCATTGGCGGCGGCTCGCTGTCAGCGTACTCGATTCATTCGGCTAGGGGAATTACCAATGAGCTGGTCCAGGCGGAGACGGCCGGATTCCTGAATTATGAGGTGGTGGCAACGATCAAGGCCCGGGAAGATAACGGCCTGATCGGGACCGGCGATATTCACGAGACGATAGCCAAGGTGCAGGCACTGGAGGCCAGCTATCCATACAAGACTGTGACTGGCGGACAGCCGGAGCATTTCGGATCGCAAAAGGGGAAAAACGTCATCATCATCCAACTGGAGGCGTTTCAGAATTTCCCGCTGCATCAGTCACTGGAGGGTCAGGAGCTGACCCCGGTGCTGAATGGCCTGGCCGCAGAGGGCTTCTATTTCCCGCATGTGTATCAGCAGGTAGGTCCGGGCAATACCTCGGATGCGGAATTCATGAGCAACACCTCGATCTATCCGATCGCTTCGCTTGCCATGTCCACAGGCTTCGGGGACCGGGAGCTGCCGGGACTGCCGCGGCTTTTGCGGGATAAGGGGTATGAGGCTTACACGTTCCATGTGAACAAGGTGGGCTTCTGGAACCGGAATGAGCTCTATCCTGCGCTTGGCTTCAACGGCTACTATGACAAGGGCTCCTTCAAGAATGACCATTTTAATTCCTTCGGAGCCTCCGATGAGCAGCTCTATGCTACTGCCGTGGAGAAGCTGGCGGTGCTGCATCAGAAGGGCACGCCTTTCTATGCCCAACTGGTGACGGCCTCCAGCCATCATCCGTTCAAGGTGCCGGACAGCTTCCGCCGCATTCAGATACCGGACAAGCTCCAGGGCACGATGCTGGGTGATTATCTGAGCGCGGTGAACTATACGGATTATGCGATAGGCACGCTGATTGACGGATTGAAGCAGCAGGGCATGTGGGAGGATACTGTGCTGGTGCTGTACGGCGACCATTTCGGCCTGCAGCCGAAGGATGTGCCGGCGGAGCAGGTGGAGGAGACGCTTGGCATCAAATATGACGACCGGATCAGCCGGTTCAACATTCCGCTCGTGATCCACGTGCCCGGCATGAAGCAGGGACAGGTTGTGGAGCGGACCGGCGGACAGCTGGATGTGCTGCCGACGGTAGCCAATCTGCTCGGGGTATCGCTGAAGGATGAGGGGTTCACGGCATTCGGGCATGATCTGCTGAATGTGGACCGCAACGTGGTGGGCATGCGCTATTATTTGCCGACAGGCTCTTTTTTCAATGATGAAGTGTTGTTCGTCCCCGGTAAAAGCTTCGCGGATGGTGAGGCGGTCTCGCTGGATACGCATGAGCCGGTTAAGGATTTCAGTGCCTATCAGAGCGATTATGACTACATCCTGAAGCTGATGGGCTTATCTGATGAATATGTGAAGCTGCTTCCGCAGCGTTAGGAGGATGTTATGAAAAGACTATGGAAACCCGAGGTTCTCATCTCGCTGGCCGGTGCTGTGCTGATCCTCTATCTGCTGTTCGTGCGGCCCTTCACCGGCGTTGCCGATAACGGCGATTTCCTGCGGATGATGAATACGGTCGGACTGAATTATTTTGATGCCGGGGAGGATTATGCTGACCGTTTCTTCAGCTATAGTCATTCTAAATTTGCCTATGATGATCTGTTCAAGGGCTTCTACCCGTCCTCGCAAATTCTGCTGGTGCTGGTGCCAAGGCTGCTTGCGGGCTTATTTCACGGCAGTTACTTCGATATCCGTCTTCTGGCAATTGTATATGGAGTACTGCTGCTGGCTGCCACGTGGATGATCGTCAAGCTGGGCGTGAAAAGCTCCTATGCCACGGGCCTGCTGCTGGGCGCGGGAATGCTGTTTGTGTTCTACGATATCGGCTATCTGGCTTATTTCAACTCCCTGTTCGGCGAACCCGTGTCGATGGTCTTCATGCTGCTCACGTTCGCGCTGGGCCTGAGGCTTATCTTCCAGGAGCAGCCGTCCTCCAAAGGACTTACGCTGTTCTTCGTGGCCGTGCTGTTCCTGATCTGCTCCAAAATCCAGAATGCCCCCGTCGGCCTCGCTTTTGCGCTGATCTTCCTGCGCCTGCGGACGCTGCATGGAACAGGCAACTGGCGCAAGCTGGCACTTGGGCTTGGGGTGGCTACAGCGCTGGTATCAGTGATTATGTACGTGACAGCGCCGAAGGAGCTTAAGCATATCAACCTGTATCAGACGGTGTTCTTCGGCATTCTGAATGAATCACCGGATGTGCGCGGTGATCTGCGCGACCTGGGGCTGCCGGAGCGCCTGGAGGTACTGGCGGGGACCAACTATTTCCAGACAGATACGGCGATCAAGCAGGATGATCCATCGCTGGTTCCGGATTTCTATGACCGTGTATCGCATAAGGATGTGCTTTTCTTTTATATGAAACATCCCGGCCGGTTAATAGAGAATATGAAGTATGCGGCTGCTAACAGCATGTCCATCCGTCCCTACTACCTCGGAAGCTATGAGAAAAGCGAGGGTAAGCCTGCGGGCGCGGTAGCAGGAATGTACAGCGGGTGGAGCGAGCTTAAGAACAAGCATCTGCCTCATTCTCTCGGATTCCTGGCTATTTTCTATCTAGTGTATTACGCCGGAGTGTTCTATCAATACTTCCGTACGAAGGAGGTAGCGGGGCGGATCGCCGGAGAAATGATGATGCTGCTGGGACTGATCGGGCTGTTCTCGTTCCTGGTTCCGATCCTCGGTGACGGCCGTGCGGATATCGGCAAGCATCTGTTCCTGTTCAATGTCTGCTTCGATATGATGGCGGTGGCGATGCTGGGCTGGACGCTGCATAAGCTGACGAGGCTGCTGAAATAACCTGTCATGTCAAACCCTTAATTGACCCCTAGCGGATTATAGAATACAATGTGTTTGGAACTTTAGTAAAAGAGTGGAAATGGCTTGATACAGCCTCATCCTACAAGGGGGCCGCTATGGGGAATGAAGAATATAAGGATAAGATTGAACAGGCAAGACAGGAACTGAACAAACTAGCCTTGGAGTACGGGATGCAGGATGTCCGGGTACTCCGCCAATCGGTGAAGCTGGATGCGCTCCTGAATGAATACAGTGATTGTAATACGGAGAAGGATGATCAGCTTTATTAGAGAATTACTGAGCAGCTATACCAATACAAGAGACACTTTGACGGTTAACGCCGCGGAGTGTCTTTTTTTAATATTCAGGGGTCAAAAATCATCGCCCAGCAGCTCGCGGAGCATCTTCTCCCGGTTCATCATGAAGGCGCGGGTGACCGTGTAATGCTCTGTGTCCTCCAGCGCAACAGGCGTGATGCTCTCTCCCTGCAGCAGGAGAATATCCGCACCCGGATAGGACATCAGGATTGGGGAGTGGGTGGCGATGATGAACTGGGAATTCTGCTCCGCCAGCTCATGCATCCGCGCCAGCAGTGACATCTGCCGCAGGGGAGACAAAGCGGCCTCGGGCTCGTCCAGAATATAGATGCCCTGCCCGCTGAAGCGGTGAACGAACGTGGAGAAGAAGGATTCTCCATGCGACTGCTCATGCAGCGAGCTTCCTCCATAAGAATCTTTAATCCGGTTCCCCATGCCCGGCTCCTCATCCAGCTTATCGATATAAGAAGCCACATTGTAATAGCTCTCCGCACGCAGGAAAAAGCCGTCCTTCGGCCGCCGTACCCCTCTGGCAATCCGCAGGTATTCATGAAGGCTTGAATGCGAGGCACGGGTATGGAATGAGAAATTCAGCGTCCCCCCTTCCGGATTGAACCCCCAGGCAGCAGCAATGCCTTCCAGCAAGGTAGACTTCCCGCTACCGTTCTCCCCCACAAGAAAAGTGACCTGTTTCTGAAAAGCAAGCCGTTCCAAGGTTCGTACCACCGGCAGATGAAACGGATAGCTCCCGAAGGAAGGGACTGCATCCCGCAGCAGCTCGACATGGCGCAGATACAGCATAGGGCCATAGATTGAACTCATATCTTAGTGCCTCCTCAGTAGGTTTTCCCTAATTGTAGATGATTCTTGGGGCCCCCGCAAAGTACTTGAGTAAGCTTCAGAGTATGGCCTCACTTTGTGGGGCTGTTATGGGGCCCCCGCAAAGGATTTGAATAGGCGCCGGTGTGCAGACCCTGCCTCTGCATGGACAAGAGTGGACGGAATCTGCAGAGGTTCGGGCCAAGCGGGCGAAAGACGGGGGGCATATGCCAATTTCGCCGCGACACAGACAGATGTCCATGAGGCGGATGCTGACTCCGCATATAGTACTACTGTCTTGAGAATCTAACGGGGCAGGGTGAAGGCCGTGAAAACAAAAAAGAGAGGCGGGCTTCCACGGGATTACCGGGATGGTTATCTGCAAGGGTACCATCTCGGCCTGTGCGAAGCCGTGAAGCGCCTGAATACCCCTGAAGTGGGGGAACGCCAGCCGTTAAAACTGATGTATGTTCCCCAGGGGTTTCAGGCTATCGATGCGGGAGTCGCAGAAGCACTGCGGCTGCTGGTAAGCGAGCTGATCATCTGTCCTCCGGAAACTATGCTGGAGGTGGCAGCGCGCGAATTGCCGGAGGCGGTGCTGGTGATGAACGGGCTGCATGTATTTCCGGAGAATCATTTGGAGCAAATTACGGCAATACGGCAGCTGGGTATCCCGGCGGCGATCTGGTTCGTGGATGATCCTTATTTCACCGAGGACACATCCGTCATCTGCCGGCATTACGATTATGTATTCACGCATGAGCTGGGCTGTGTGGAATTCTACCGTTCGCTGGGGACGGCGTCTGTGCACTACCTTCCGCTGTGCGTCAACCCCCAGATGTTCTATCCGCGCCACACCGGACCGCAATATCACTATGATGTCGTGTTCATCGGCAATGCCTTCCGCAACCGTACGGAGCTGTTCGATGAGCTGGTCCCCTTCCTGCGGGGGAAGAAGGTGCTGATCGCCGGGGGGTTCTGGGAGCGGCTAGCCCACTTCGAGGAGCTGTCTCCGTACATCAGAGAGGGCTTCATCCCGCCGGAGGAGACCGCCAATTATTACAGCGGCGCCAAGCTGGTCATCAATATCCACCGGCCCTGGGAAGGAGGGATGGACAACCGGAATACGTTCCAGCTGCCGTCCCTCTCCATTAATCCCCGGACCTATGAGATCAGCGCCTGCGGGACGATGCAGCTGACCGATATCCGGCAGGATCTGGATATCCACTACAAGCCGGGCCGCGATCTGGAGACCTTCGCTTCTGCCGATGAGCTGAAGCGCAAAATTGATTATTACCTGAAGCACGAGAAGGAGCGCCGCGGGTATGCGTTGCGGGCACTGCAGACCACGCTGCGCCGGCATACCTTTACTTCGCGTCTGCCTCATTTACTGGGTGTTCTTACTTCAAGAGGGTGAATTTCATTATGGATCAAAAGGAGCGAATACTCATGAACAATGAATTTATTATGCCTGCCCCGCCATTGCCGAGAACCCCTGCGGAGGAAGAGAAGCTGCGGGGCCGCCTGACCGGCTTCAAAGGCGGTTATGACGAAGGCTATCTTCGGGGACGGCTGGCTGTGCTGGACGGACGCCCGGAGGAGCCGCAGCCGGTAAGGAATATCCATGTGATGTACGTGGCTTCAGGCAAGGGATACCCGTATTCTCCGCTGGATGATGCAGTGCTCTTCGCTCTGCAGCGGCAGACGGTCCAGGTCACGATTACCGATGTGCGCCAGAATCTGGTGGAGCTGGCAGCCGCCCAGCGTCCGGATCTCGTGCTGGTGCTGGATGGTCTGGATTTGCCGCTGGAGCAGGTGGCTATTCTGCGCGGCCAGGGCATCAAGACCGCAATCTGGCTGACCGATGATCCGTATTACACGGACTTCACAATGAAGATTGTGGCCCACTATGACTTTGTATTCACACTGGAGCGTAATTGCGTAGAGATCTACCGCGGCCTGGGCTGCACGGAGGTCCACTATCTGCCTTTTGCCGCGCACCGTGAGCATTACCGTCCGACTACCGGTCGGTCGCCGGTCAGCCGGGATGTCAGCTTCATCGGGTCCGCGTACTGGAACCGGATTAATTTCTTCCGCGATATTATGCCGGAGCTGATGAGCTACAACACGGTCATTAACGGAATCTGGTGGGACCGGTTGCCGGAAGCTCCGCTCTATGGCGACCGGATTGAGATCGGCAAGTGGATGTCCCCTCAGGAGACGGCTGTAACTTACAGCGGCTCGAAAATTGTGATCAACCTTCACCGCTCGCATATCGACGATGCCGTCAACAATAACACGCTGTATATTCCGGCCGTATCGCCGAATCCGCGTACGTTCGAGATTGCTGCCAGCGGCACGCTGCAGCTCTGCGATGCCCGTGACGATCTCGGCTCCTTCTACAAGGTGGGCGAAGAGATCGACACCTACTCCAGCCCCCGCGAGCTGATGGACAAAATCCAGTACTATCTGACGCACGAGGAAGAGCGCCGGGAGATGTCTCTCCGCGCCTTCGAACGCACGCTGAGGGATCATACGTATGCCAGACGTCTGGGTCAGCTGCTCACTATTATTTACGGGTAAGGCAGCAGGGCAATCGTAGAACAGGCTGTCAGCAAAATGTGCGTATCACAGGGGACAGGTGTCGTGCCGGCATCTGTGCCCCCTCAATATACTGGAGTACCGGGCAGAGATGTTAGCCTGTCAGCTAATATACCCGTCCCAAGCAGGAGCACTGCTGAGTGATAGCAGATTGTGTGCATTCAAAATTAGGAGGTGAATGGCTGCTCCACAGCCCTTCGCAGGGGAGCGCCGAGACACCATGGCCGACAAAGCGACGATCGTCCTCTTTTCCCATGTCTCCAACACGCGCAGTATTACGGGTGCGGAGAAGCTGCTGTTATTCTTCAGCCGGGAGTTGTCTCCTTACTTCAATTGTATCCTCGTAGCTCCGCAGGACGGGAAGCTGACACAGCTGGCCCGGAGCTACGGCCTTCAGGTCCGGCTGATGTCTATTCCGCTGGTCTATGGAGTGTATACCCCTTATGCCGGTCTTCCGGCAGATATCCGCAAGCTGCAGGAGGGCCGGGAGTATCACGAGCTGACGCACTGGCTTGCGGAGCTCCGTCCGTCGTTCGTGATCACCAGCACCTGTGTGCATGCCCTGCCGCCAATCGCGGCGAAGACACTGGGCATACCGGTGATCTGGAAGATCTCGGAGACCATCACAGACAACGAGTTCACCCCGGTCAGCGTAGAGCTGATCCACAACCACAGCGATGAGATTCTGGCGATTTCACAGACAGCGGCAGCGTGCTTCCCCGAGGAGATCCGCGATAGCAAGGTGACCCAGCTGCCTCCGTCATGGAGTGACGGGGATTTGATGTTCGAGGCTTGGAGCAAGCTGCGCGGGGAACGGCGGAGTGAGCTGAAGATTGCTCCGGGGGACCCGCTGATCGGCTATGTCTCTTCCTTCATTAATAAGGAGAAGGGGCTGGAGCATTTCGTCAAGATGGCGGTTCTGGTGCATGAGCAGCATCCGGCTGCCCGCTACCTCGTAGTGGGGACTCCCGGGGATAAAAGCTACTATGAGCGCTGTGTCCGCAAGGTGAAGCTGGAGGGACTGACCTCACGCTTCCGGTTTGTCGGATATGAAGAATGTCTGCCGGCCGCTTACTGCGCGATGGATCTGCTCGTTGTCCCCAGCCTGATCCGGGAAGGCTTCGGCATGACGGCCCTGGAGGGCTATGCCTTCAGCAAGCCGGTCGTCGCTTATGATTCCGGCGGCCTGCGGGAGATCCTGAACGCCGCAGGCTGCGGCGAGCTGCTCGTGCCAGCGGGAGACATCGATGCGCTGGCCGCACGGGTGAACGCGCTGCTGGCCGACCAGGCGATGGCGGCCGGCATTGGCCGGCAGGCGCGGGAGCATATCGAGGCCGTCTACGGCCCGGCGGCTTACCGCGCCCGGCTGCAAGGCTTAGCGGAGAGGTGGCATCTCCGCTACTGCCTCCAGCCGCCGCAGCTCAGCGGCGGCTTGGAAGCCCTGCCCGCAGCTGCGCCGGCGGGCGGGAAGAGCGCCCCCGCGGCAGCGCCGACGCGGGGGAAGTCCGGGCGCCGCGCCGCACGGCTGCGGGCCGCGAAGCTGCGGCGCGGCAGGCTGCGCCGCGCCAAGTCCCGGAGCAGCGCGGCGGGAAAGAGCCCGCGCCGCAAGAAGCGCGCGGCAAGCTCCGCGCGCAGGCGGGCCAGCGGCGGCAAGAAGCGCCGCGCGGGCCATGCCGGAAGCCGCCGGAGCAAGCGGCGGCGTAAGGCATCTTGAGCAGCCTGCCCGGTTCCTGAAGGCAGGACATAATCAAAGGGGAGTGAACCCATGAAGATCATGACGATTTTGGGCACACGGCCCGAGATCATCCGCCTTAGCGTCATCATTCCGCTGCTGGACCGGCATGCGGATCGGCATGTGCTGGTGCATACGGGACAGAATTTCACGGCCAGCCTCAGCGGGGTATTCTTCGCCGAGCTGGGACTCCGCGCACCGGACTACGTGCTGCAGGATAAGCAGGCCGGACTCGGGGGCCAGCTGGCCGCTATGTTCGGCAGCCTGGAGAGCATTCTGCTTCAGGAGCAGCCGGACCGCGTGCTGCTGCTGGGTGATACCAACAGTGCGCTGTGTGCCATTCTGGCCGAGCGGATGGGCATCCCTGTGGTGCATATGGAAGCAGGCAACCGCTGTTACGATCTGAAAGTGCCGGAGGAGAAAAACCGCCGTGTCATAGATGCCGTCTCCACCATAAATATGCCGTATACCCAGCAGAGTAAAAGACATCTGCTTAGCGAAGGGTTCCCCAGCCAGCGTATCGTGCTAACCGGTAATCCCATCCATGAGGTAATTACGCATTACGAAGAGCAAATCGCTGCCAGCGACATCCTGTCCCGGCTGAAGCTTGAAGCCGGCCGGTATCTGCTGGTGACTGCCCACCGGGCCGAGAATGTCGATGATCCGGAGTCACTGCTCCAGATTATGTCCGGGCTGAACCTGGTGGCTGAGCAGTTGGGGCTCCGCCTGATCTGCAGCATTCATCCCCGTACACGCTCCAAGCTTACGGAGCAGTTCCCGCTGACTATGAACCCGCTGGTGGAGTTTCACGAACCCTTCGGATTTTTTGACTTTGTTCATCTGGAACGTTATGCCCTGTGCGCCATTACCGACAGCGGCACCGTTCAAGAAGAATGTTGCCTGATGGGAGTACCTACGGTGACCATACGCCGGACAACAGAACGCCCGGAGACCGTCGATTGCGGAAGTAATGTAGTGTCCGGGGTAGAACAGAACAGCATTCTGCGCTGCACCGTGCTGATGACGTCGCTTAAGCCTGATTGGGAGGCGCCGGAAGGGTATCTGGCCCAAGGTGTCTCGGTAAAGGTAGTTAAATTTCTGCTTGGAGGGAACCTGCATGTTCAATAATAAACGGATTCTGGTTACAGGCGGTACCGGTTCCTGGGGGCATGAGCTGATCCGGCAGCTGCTGCCGCAGCATCCCAAAGAAATCATCGTATTCTCCCGCAGTGAGTCTGCACAGGTAGCCATGAGCCGTGAATTTGAAGATCAGCGTCTCAGCTTCATCATCGGTGATATCCGTGACAAGGATGCGCTGGTGGCTGCCTGCCGCGGTGTGGATTATGTCTTCCATCTGGCTGCACTCAAGCACGTGCCTGTCTGCGAAGACCAGCCGTACGAGGCACTCAAGACGAATGTGGTCGGCACACAAAATGTCATTGAAGCGGCGATTGCCAACAATGTGGAGAAGGCGATCTACATCTCTACCGACAAGGCAGCTAATCCGTCGAACTTCTATGGCATGACCAAGGCCATCGGCGAGAAGCTGTTCGTCTATGCCAATCTGATCGGCTCAGGCACCAAGTTTGTTACCGTGCGCGGAGGCAATGTGCTGGGGACGAACGGCAGTGTGGTCCACCTGTTCATGAAGCAGATCAAGGACAAGGGACAGGTAAAGATTACAGACATGAACATGACCCGGTTCTTTTTCACCCTGCGCGATGCCATTACCCTGCTGTTCAAGGCTTCCGATGTCAGTATCGGCGGCGAAATCTTCGTCATGACCATGCCGACCTGCCGGATCGTGGATTTGGCCGATGTGCTGATCGAAGCTTCCGGGCGGACGGATGTCAGTATGATTGAGACCGGCATCCGCCCGGGTGAGAAAATCCATGAGATCCTGATGAGCGATTTCGAGAGCCTGACTACGGTGGTCTACGATGAGCAGTACCTGGTTATTCTGCCTACGCTCGATATGCCGGAGCTGAAGGAGCATTACCGTCATTACCCCCATGTGTCCTTCAGCAGCTTCAGCTCGGAGAATCATCTGATGGAGCAGGCTGAAATCAAGGATATTCTGATCCGGGGAGGGTTCCTCCAGTGAAGCTCCTTATTCTCGGCGGAAATGGTATGGCAGGTCATATGCTGGCGGAGTATTTTCGCCGCCAGGGCAAGCACCACATCTTCCATACAACCCGGGATAAGAAGGATCTTGGAGGGTTGTATGTAGACGCCGACGACATCGCCGGTGTAGAAAAGCTGGTTGAAATCGTCTCCCCCCATTGCATTATTAATGCGATGGGGGTACTCAATCAATTCGCCGAACGGGACCGGATTGGCGCGTATCATGTCAACGGATTCCTGCCCCACCGCCTGCGGCGGGCAGCGGACCAGATTCATGCCCGGCTCATCCACATCAGCTCCGACTGCGTGTTCGAAGGAACACGCGGCGGATACACCGAGGAGGATGCCGCGGATGGAACCTCGGTCTACGCCCTTACCAAGAGTCTTGGAGAAGTGCGTGATCCCGGACATCTTACGATCCGCACCTCCATTATCGGGCCTGAGATCCGTTCTGGCGGAATCGGCCTCATGGAATGGTTCCTGGCCCAGAAGGGCCGGGTAACCGGATATGAATGCGTGATGTGGAATGGAGTCACTACCCTGGAGCTGGCCAAAGCCGTTGACTCCTTGCTGGACTCGGATCTCTCCGGGCTGATTCATCTGGCCCACCCGCAGCCCGTAAGCAAATATCAGCTACTGCAGATGATGCAGACGGCATTTCATAAAGAGGATGTTGAGATCATCCCGCAGCAGACGCCAGTTCAAGACCGGACGCTGATCAGTACGAGAAGCGATGTTACGATTGAGCTGCCGTCCTATCCCCGGATGCTTAGCGAGCTTGCCGATTTTATGCGCAGCTCAGAGCTGCCGACATGAGCGGGCGGCGGCGTCTCCTTATTACCGGAGCTTCCGGCTTTACCGGCAGGCATGCCGTGGCCTATTTTGCCGCCGGAGGAGCGGAGGTGACTGCTGTAGTCCGCCGCAAGCCAGAAGCGGAGTTGTTCCCGGAGGGGGTTCAGCAGGTCGTCTGTGACCTGGGGGACCGTAGGGCTGTAGCGGCAATGATTAGAGCGGTGAAGCCGGATCAGGTGCTGCACCTGGCAGGCAAGAATTCGGTCCCGGAGTCCTGGCGGGACCCGCTGCTCTATATGGAAACCAATGTAAT
Source organism: Paenibacillus sp. FSL H3-0469 (assembly GCF_038051945.1). Taxonomy (NCBI): domain Bacteria; kingdom Bacillati; phylum Bacillota; class Bacilli; order Caryophanales; family Paenibacillaceae; genus Paenibacillus; species Paenibacillus sp. FSL H3-0469. Next base: position 2,991,770 of record NZ_CP150302.1, on the reverse strand, counting down.
GGCTACTCTATATTTGCTTGAGGCGCTGCGTGTCCAGCCGGCCAGCCGTATTCTGGTGGCCGGCTCCCGGCTTAAGTACAGACCGGGTGCGGCAGACCCGCCTCACCCCTACAGCCTCAGTAAGACGCTGGAAGAGCTGGTATCGCTGGCTTGGGGAAGGTTGTTTGCACAGCCTGTGCTGATGGCGGAGCCCTCGAACCTGATTGGGCCTGGTCCGTCTACCGGCTTCTGTTCCCTGCTGGCACAGCATATTGTGCGCAGTGAAGCAGCCGCCGTAACCGGATCGGCTGCACCTGCTGCCTTTCGGCTCTCCTCACGCCATGCGCTGCGTGATTTTCTGGATGTGCGTGATGCGGTCAGGGCGTATGGCTTCATTCTGGATTCGGGAGAGACCGGCAGGATCTACCGTATCGATTCCGGGACGGAGCGGGAACTGGGAGAGATTGCAGCGAAGCTGCTGACTCATGCTGCGGCTCCGGTAAGGGTGGACTGGGGCCCGCAGGAGGAGCACAGCCGGGGCAATCCTTCCCTGTCATCTGCCGTTCCGGCGAAGCCTTCATTTGAATCTGCTGATACTAAGGGAACGCCTGAAGAATCGGGGGACTATGCTGCTATTTCCGGCTGGAAGCCGGAGATTGCGCTGGACCGTTCACTGGCGGATATTATCCGCTATACAAGAGCCGGTAAGGAAGGAGAGTTGTTATGAAGCCCAGAGTATCCGTAGTTATTCCTTTTTACAATTGTCCTTATATTGAGCAGGCACTGCAGAGCGCCATATCTCAATCCTGGCAGCCCTATGAGATTATCGTAGTAGATGACGGTTCAACTATGCATGCAGAGCGGATTACCCCTTATCTGCCCTACATTCACTATCTGGGCAAGGCCAACGGCGGCACCGCTTCGGCACTTAACCATGGTATTGCGCATGCCACGGGAGATTATGTAGTCTGGCTCAGCTCGGATGATATGTTCTATCGTGACAAGATCAATAATCAGGTTCTGTTCATGGAACAGAACCGTTTGCTGATCTCGTACACCAACTTCAACTACATTAACGGAAACTCGCAGGCTATGGAGCTGAATGCTGCGGCCGTATTCCCGAACCAGCTTGAATATCTGCGCTGCTTCCTGTACGGCAATCCCATCAACGGCTGTACGGTGATGTTCAAGCGGGAGATCTTCGGTGCCATCGGGATGTTCGATGAAGCCCTTCCGTATACCCATGATTATGATCTGTGGTACCGGGCGATTCTGAACGGTTATGCACCGGTGATGCTGAACCAGTCCTTGACGGCTTACCGCCGGCATGAGGGAATGGGCACGCTTAGACACTACGATGTCATTATGGCTGAAGCAGCAGCAACCAGTGCCCGTTATCACGCTCCGTTAAGTGCCCTGATTGCCTCCATGGGCGGCTAACTGCCGGAGCGCACAGCCGGCACTGCAGCACAGCCCAAGGTCAGGCAATTAACGCTTAGGAGGGAGAGCATATGTACCGGGAAATCGAAGTGAAAGACTTCCTGCCGGTCCTGCTGGAGCAGCTGAAATTCTCCGAAAGTATACTGGATATCGGCAGCGGTACCGGTACGCTGCTGGAGCGGTATGAAGCCACTGTGGTGCTGGGGCTGGATATCCACAGGCCTTATCTGCTGCACCGCAAATACAAGGCCCCCCATATCATTCCGGTTCATGCCGATGCCGGTCATATCGATAAGCTGTTCCTGCCGGGAACCTTCTCTGCGGTTACTCTGATCGATTCGCTGGAGCATTTCTCGATGAGTGAAGGCATGGAGCTGCTGCGTAAGGCGGAGCTCATCGCTGCGAACCGTGTCGTTGTATTTACACCGCGGGGTTTCTTCCCGCAGGAGGGGAAGGACCATTTCAATCTGCATGGAGAGTATTACCAGAAACACTGGAGCGGCTGGGAGCCTGAGGACTTTCTGAAGCTGGGCTACGCTGTAACTGTACTGAAGGGCTTTCACCATGCGGAGAATCCTTCATTCCGGGAAGCTTTCGGTGAGAATCACGCTCCGCTGGACGCCCTGCTCGCCTGCAAGACTGTATAAATGAACTCAGGGAGGAGGCCGGGGCATGAATCAGAAGACCAAGGTCTCGGTGGTAATTCCGTTCTATAATTGCCCATACGTACATCTGGCGGTCGAAAGCGTGCTGGCCCAGAGCTATACAGATATTGAACTGATCGTGGTGGATGACGGTTCAACGCTCCATACGGAGAAGCTTGACGCCTATAGAAGCCGGATTATATATGTCCGCAAAACCAACGGAGGGACCGGCTCGGCCCTCAATAAAGGAATCGAGGTGGCAAGCGGAGCTTATTTTGCCTGGTTAAGCGCGGATGATCTGTTTCATCCCGATAAAATCAGACGGCAGATAGAAGCCATCCGCAGCTCAGGAACCTCCTTCAATCATACGGCTTACTACTATATTAATGAGTACGGGCAACGGATTCAGGATATTGTCCGGATGCCGGCCTTGAGCAGGCCGGCCCTCATACAGACCATGATGTCCGGCTGTCCGGTGAACGGCAGTACGGTGCTCTTAGATATGGAGATCCTCTCCAGGGTCGGTATGTTTAATGAGACGCTCCTGTATACACAGGATTATGATATGTGGCTGCGGATTCTGCCTCACTATGAGTGGTCTTATATAGAAGAGCCGATGCTGTATTACCGCATTCATAATGAGATGGGCTCGGTCCTGCACAACGAAGCGCAGAACCGGGAAATTGCCAAGGTGCAGTTCATGCACAGGGGTGAATTGACGGAGCTGCTGAGAAAGGAGAGAAGGAATTGAGACTGACCTTTCCGGTTCTGACCTTATCCAGAGGCGGTGCGCAGCGGATGATAGCAGAGCTTGCGAACGCCCTGACTTTAATAGGGCATGAGGTCGTTATTCTTATGCCCAGCTTAGGTGTTGTGGAATATGAGATGAAATGTCCGATTATCCCTGTGCCCGCTCCGGTCCTTAGGGAAGATCATTTCCCTTACGGGGATGTCATTATCTCCAATTATTATACAACCGTTCCGGTTGCCGAACGGGCCAGCCGTCTGGGCAAAGGACTGCATATCCGGCTGGCCTTATGCTATGAGCCGAATTTCCTGCCGGATAATAATCAGTCGTTCGCCTCCTATGGCATTACCCGCAACCTGCTTGTACTGTCGCGCTGGCAGCAGGAGGTCATACGGATCAATCATGGTATTAAAGGGAGAATTGTTCCGGTCGGTGTTGACCCGGATTTCCATAATACGCATTTTCGCGACAATCCAGGCAAGCCGCTGATCGTCTCGGCTATTATGCGGCGCCCAGAAGGCGGATTCTCCGGCCACAGGGAACAGGAATACCTGATTCAACAGCTTGATATGGTCAAGCGGCTTCATCCTGAGGTGGAGATCTATATCATGACTCCCCCTGCTGAATATGCCGCTTCAAGGAGTCTGCAGGCCTTACTTAGCTCCGGGCGCTATCAGCTGCGGACACCCGCCAATGATGATGAACTGGCTTATCATTACAATGAGACGGATATTTTTGTCAGCGCAAGTACCAATGATGCCGGTTCACTGCCGGGGCTGGAAGCGATGCGCTGCGGTGCTGCTCTGGTTACCGTGTATTCAGGGGGGAACCTCGAATACTGTGCACACGGGCAGAACTGCCTGATGTCATACCGTCATGAGAACCGTCTTGCTGCGGATATTGTGACGCTCATTAACGACGGGGAGCTTCGCCGGCGTCTGGCCGCCAGGGGAGAGCAGGATTCCCTGAAGTTTACATGGGAGAGAAGCGTGCAGATTTTCCAGGCTGAGCTGTTTGAGATGGTGTCCAGACAAGGGATGTGATGCCTCCGGGCAGAGCGCCAAAACAAAACACAGAAACCTTCAACCCAGGTTAACGTCTGGAATTGAAGGTTTTTTTGCCGGAAGACAGGGGGATAAGAAGCTAGCAATAGTTAGAAGATAGAGAAGGAATTCATCATCTCGCGGAAGGAATGCGCATACTGATCGAATCCGAAATGCGTAACCATGTGCTGGCGGCCCTGATAGCAGATGGCTTCGCGCAGCGGGATGTTATTCATCAGCTCCAGTCCTTCGTTCACAGCAGCCTCCACATTGCCAAGCGGATAGAATTTGCCGGTAATATTATGGGTAATGAAGGATCTGACCCCGTCGGAATCCGTACTGAGTACAGGACAGGAGCAGCAGACAGCCTCAGCTACGGCATATCCGAAGCCTTCTGTGACAGAGCTGGACAGCAGGAAGCCTCCTGAAGCGGCAATCGATGAATAATAGACAGGCATCATCTGGTTAGGCACATTCGTGAACACAATCAGCCGGTCATTCAGGCCAAGGGAATGCAGCTCAGCATTGAACGCCTCCTTTTGGTCATCGGAGGCCAGGGCCGGATCATGGAACATCCAGAGATGCAGGTTAGGTTTCGCTTTGCGGATATGGTGGGCAATCTTCAGGTACTCGCTCCAGTTCTTGTTGGATTCCAGCCGCCCTACCCAGGCGATGACAGGATCAACGGGCGCCTCGGCGGGGATATACCTGAATTCTTGTACATCCACAAGGTTCGGAATAATATAGCGCTGGAGCCAGGGGCAGATCTCGATAAACAGCTCCAGTAAATGATCGGTGGGGGGAATCAGCACGGCATTGCAGAAGGATTGCAGATAAGGCACGGATTCAATAATTATATTTCGGGCTTCGCTTCGTGTTCCCAAACCCTGGGATTCATAGATCAGGATACCGCCATACCCCAGCCGGCGCAGACGTTCCAGCAGCAGGTAATCGGAGGTTACGATGATGGCGTCATAATGATTAGTATTCAGTATAGCCCTGATATCTTCATCCTGCGAAGTGATAAATACCGGGAAGCTTACACTATTGTTGGTGCCGGACCCCGGCATGAGATAGAGTACATGGCATTCGATGCCGTTCTTTTGAAGACTCTCACACCGCAGCCTGTTCAGGGTCTCCACCCCGCCGCTTGGTACATAAAACGTAAATAGAATTTTCAAGCTTACCCCTCCTGATCTGGACTGCCTGCGGAGAAACACAGTCTGCTGTTATATAAGATACGCCTGATTTCTCTTGCGTGTGACTGTGGGGGGCGGCATTGCCAAATCCTTTCTGGATAGCCCGGCAGCGGAGGAGCCATGCTAAGGCTTGTTACGCTGCACTACATTATTCTGTGAAGGGAGATGAAGGAATGTTGCGATCGAAATTCGGCTTGTCCGTGTCTGCTGCCTTGCTGGCCGGCGCCTTAAGTATGACCGGCTGCAGTGCCGGCCATTCGTCAGATAATGGCAATATGCAGACGAAAAGTGTGCGGGGGACAGACGGGCGAATCCACGTGAACTCCACACGGGACATGAAGCGTGACGATGACTTCGGCAGCATGGAGATGAGCAAGGAATTGGCTGACCGTGTAGCGGCCATGCCGGAAGTCCGTTCCGCTAACGTTATTATGGTCGGCCGAAGCGCATATGTCGCTGTAATGCTGGAGAATGTTTCGGGCGGGGTACACACCCGGAGTACCACCCGCGGGAAAGATACAGGAAGAGGAACTGCTGCGGGTGTTCCCGGGATGACAGGGACAGGAGGCTCCATGGCGGGCATTCCGGGAAGTCTGACAGGCACCGGAACCGTTGGCGGTACAGGCATGGCGGCTCCCGATGATTATCCGGGGAACGGCAATAACGGGATTATGTCCAGAAGCAATATGGGGGATGATACAGACACGCTTCCCGGGGGAATCAAGAATAAAATCGCCGCAGAGGTTAAAAAAGGCAACACATACGTCGGAAATGTGTATGTCTCGGCGAACCCGGATTTCGTGGAACGGGCCGATTATTATGCCCGGGAATTCCGTGCTGGGCACCCGCTCAGAGGCTTCGCGAATGAATTCCGTATCATGGCGGAACGGATTTTCCCTGCCCGCAGCGGACAGTAAGCAGACGCTGCTGCATAGTGCCTTGAATGAAGATAGTATTCCAGAGGAATATGAGGCTTATTCAGATGAAGGGCACAGGGCGGACACCAGTAAATGAAGACAGACGCAAACAATGCAGCCGCCGCACCCCGAAGGCCGGGTACGGTGACTGCATTGTTTGCGTTTATAGGGATAATGAAAATGTGGCTTACTGCCCTGGAGTTAGGCTTCCAGCTTGCGTCCGCCGATCCATACGCCGCGCAGATTCAGATCTTGGTCCAGCTGCAGAATATCGCCGCGCTTCCCTGCTTCAAGCGTTCCGATAGACCGCTGCATGCCGAGTGACAGCGCCGGATTAAGGCTGGCAGCCTGTGAGGCTTCCAGCAGGCTGAGACCGACCTCCTGCACCAGATAACGGAACCCGCTAATCATCGTCAGTGTGCTGCCGGCCAGTGATTCAGGATGCTCCTTCAGCGTGGCTATGCCGTCCTTGACAATCACAGGCAGATCACCGATCGCATATTCTCCGTCGCTGAGTCCGGTTGCTGACATGGCATCTGTGATCAGCAGCAGATTGTGATTGTTCTTGAGCCGGGTAATCAGGCTGATGGCTGCCGGATGAACATGGATTCCGTCGGCAATGACCTCGGCTCTGATCCGGGGATCGAACAGGACGGCACCGGCCGTTCCCGGCTTGCGGTGATGCAGCGGTGTCATGGCATTGAACATGTGCACTGCCTGGTTCAGGCCGGCATCGGCAGCGGTAATCACCTGCTCGAATGTGGCATCTGTGTGGCCAAGCGCAGCCGTAATGCCATGCTTGCGCAGCCACTGGATCGCTTCCAGGGCAGCTTCACGCTCGGGAGCCAGGGTGACCTGACGGATCATTCCCGGATACTTGCCCTCCCATTCCTCCAGCCACTCTATATTAGCTGGCACGATATGCTCAGGATTCTGCGCTCCAGGCCATCGTACGCTGATGAACGGTCCCTCCAGATGTACACCTGCCAGCCTTGCATAAGGCATGCCGCCTTCACGGGAACGATAAGCATCCACCTCAGCCAGCACCTGATCGATGTCTGCCTTGGCAGCCGTCATGGTTGTAGCCAGCATAGAGGTCGTCCCGTGTGAGGCGTGGAACCGTGTGATGGTGTCAAGAGCATCTGCATCGCTGTACATGAAGTCATGTCCGGCTCCGCCGTGCACATGCACATCGACGAATCCGGGGATCAGCAGACCTTGCGCCTCCCGGGTGGTTGTCTGCCAGCCCTCATAAGCTGCGGGCAGCCAGGAAGCTTCTCCGGCATATTGGATCAAGCCTTCCGCTACGGCAACTACACCCTGCTCAATAATTCCGTCAGGAGTCAGCACTTTGCCGTACAACAATTCTCCGCGCGTACCGTTTATTTCAGCCATTTGGCAGCTCCTTCATCCAGCAGGACGACCACATTCGGATGGCTCTGCAGCAGCGAGGCGGGACACTGGGTGGTGATTGGACCCTCCAGCGCATTTTTAACCGCTTCCGCCTTCTCTTCCCCGCGGACAAGCAGTACAATCTGCTTCGCTTTGAGAATCCCGCCGATGCCCATCGTTACCGCCTGACGCGGAACATCCTCTACACGGTCGAAGAAGCGGGCATTGGCTTCCAGGGTCTCTTCCAGCAGATCGACCACATGGGTTCCGCTGCTCAGGCTGGCATCCGGCTCGTTGAAGCCGATATGGCCGTTGCTGCCGATGCCGAGGATCTGCAGATCCACCGGACCGTTATCCTCCAGCAGCTTGTCATACGCACGGCATTCGGCCGCAAGGTCGGGAGCATTTCCGTTAGGTACATGGGTGCGGGCCAGGTCGATATCGATATGATTGAACAGATGCTCATTCATGAAGCTCCGGTAGCTCTGAGGATGGTCCACCGGCAGTCCGACATATTCGTCCAGGTTGAAGGAAGAGGCTTTGGCGAAGCTGACATTGCCCTTGCGGTGCATCTCCACCAGCTTCTCGTACACCCCGACAGGCGAGCTTCCGGTAGCCAGACCAAGAACGGCTCTGGGATTACTCTGCAGCAGACTGGCGATCAGGTTAGCTCCTGTGGCTGCGAAATCTTCTTCATGCTGAAATTTCAAAATATTCATTAGATTTGACCTCCCCGTTTATGACGGTAATGTTGGACGTTCCGATAAGATTGCTCAAGCTTGGGGATGAAATCCCCGAACCGGGTACTGACCATGCCGGTGAACAGAATATCGATAATATGCAGCTGTGCGATCCGTGACGCCATATCGCCGCGCCGCATGCCCTGCTCAAGAGACGAGGAGAACAGCGGAAAATCAGCGAGTGTAGCCAAAGTACTGCTTCCGTATGAGGTTAACGACACCGTAGCTGCGCCGCTTGCGGCTGCACAGGTTAAGGCATCGACCGTCTCCGGGGTCTCCCCCGAATAAGAGACTGCGAAGGCCACATCGCCGGAAGAGAGCGAGGAAGCGGAAGTGATCTGCATATGGGAATCGGCAAAAGCGGTGCAGTTCACGCCAATGCGGATCAGCTTCTGATAGAAATCCTGGGCCACGATGGACGACGTAGCCATCCCGTACAGATCGACCCGCCGCGCCCGGCACAGCAGATCAATGACCTGCTGCAGCCGTCCCAGATCCAGCAGCGAGGTAGTGTCCCGGATCGAGGCCAGGTGGTTGGCCTGCATGGCCTCTACAATGAATTGCAGCGGATTGCCGGCCACGATGTCCTGATAAGAGGAGCTGCCGGTCTCCGGCGAGCCGTCGCTATGCGCCAGCTCAGCTGCCAGCTTGAGCTTGAAATCGGGATAACCCTTGAAGTGCAGCGCTTTGCAGAACCGCGTAATCGTCGCCGTGCTGATGCCGCATTCCTCCGCCAGCTCCGTGATGCCCATATGGACAATTTCCCCGGGCGAGGCCAGAATGCGCTCAGCCAGCTTGCGTTCCATTTGCGACAGCTTGGGCTTGTCATGCTCCAGAACATGCAGAATGGGAGACAAGCGCTCACCTTCTTTACTATAGATTCAGATTCATGTAGCTTTCTCTACTTACCCGAATGAAAATGTAGAAATGGACATGCGGAAATGGACAGGTTAAGTTTTGGCCTAATTAAGTTTTGGCCTAAGCCGCTTTTGAAATTATTTTACATAATATTTACGTTAATAAAGAAAATTATTTTCATAATTAGGATAAAACAAATTGCGGAAGGTTGCAATAGGCAGTTTGGTTTAAGGCTGGTCTGGGGCAGAATTAAGGAAGATGGAGGTGGCGGATTTGCAGCAGGGGAGTGGGGGAATGGAGGAAGGATTATTGTAAGAGGAAACAGTTGGATTTTTGTTAATTGTTAACTCATCATTCAGTTTTTTGTGAAAAATAATTGGATTTTTGCTGCTTAGTTTTGCTCAAATTCCATTTTAAGCTGATTGCGGCAAAAATAAATGCTGTTTTTCCATCTATCATCCATAAAAAGGATTCTACTCTTTTAGTAAGTGACGTTTATCCATCTATTCATTTCTGCTTCATGCATTGGCGGAGGGAATACAGCCAACCAAGTGGCAGGAGATACAAAAAGCTGCAATCTGCGTGTTTAAGGGCACACGCACAGATTGCAGCTTTTACATAATTAATATGTTTACTTAGTGATCCCGTTTGCGGCCTTCGTTCTGTTGGCAGTACGTCTGCCGCGCAGCAGCTCCCATAGGATGAAGGCGAGCATCAGCAGCTGCGGGATGGTGGTCTCCCAGGTCGGATACATGCCAAGCCAGCCGATGGAAGGCAGACTGTGCCCGTTATGGGCGGGCAGCTTGCCGGCGATCTGCAAGGCGTGAAGGCTCTCACCGAGGAAGCGGAACACCAGATAGTAGATCAGCACTGTAGCAGCGCGGAAGAAGGCGGCAACCGGCAATTTGGCACTCAGTACAATCATGGCATAGCCGAGGATGATCAGAACCACCAGGGCACTGCCAATCCCGAGCAGCAGCTGAGAAGTGTCAATGGCCGGTGCCATCCCTGCATAGAAAATCGTAGTCTCGGCCCCTTCGCGCAAAATGGCCAGCGCAGCGATGAAGAACAGATACCACAGATTGCCTTTGGCCAGGGCGCCCTGCATCTGGGTGTCCACATATTTATTCCAGGCTGCCGTGCTGGATCTCCCGTGCAGCCAGCGGCCGACGGTGAGCATCATCACCACGGCGACGAGGCCGGTGATGCCTTCAATCAGCTCGCGCGCGCCGCCGGAGGCGGCTTGGGAGAGGGAATAGGTCAGTAATACGGCGAGGCCGATGCTTGCCGCCAGACCTGCCGCCGCGCCGGACCATACCCAGCGGCGGGCCGCCGGTACTGCTTCACGGCGCAGATAGGCAAGCAGGGCGGCGAGTACAAGAATCGCCTCCAGCCCCTCGCGCAGCAGAATGAGTGCCGCATCCCACGCGGTGTATGTCCGTTCCCCGGACAGCGGCGTCAGCTCAGAGAGCATCATGTCCATAAGCGATAGCGCCTGGTCCAGCTTCGGAGGGCTGGAGAGCAGATAACCGGTGACGGCGGTGCTCTCATTCTCGATGCTGGCATAGACCTTGGGGGAGGCCAACTGGACCTGGCCTTCGGCCGAAGGCCAGGCAGTGATGAACTGCTCCATGATATCAGCGGCTGCTGCGCTGTCGCCGGCCTGACCGGCAGCGGAAGCTTGCTCCAGATAGCGGATCAGCCCTTCAATGGAAGCCGGCTCCGCTGGCGCGCCACCGGTATCGACGGCTTTGCCTTCACTGTAGCCGGACAGCAGCGTCACCAGTGCTTCCGCTTCCGCCTGCGCGGCCTCTCCGCGGACCGGCTCTGCCTGCAGCGCAATGCGCAGCAGGCTCATCTTCGTCTCCAGCAAGCCGTAGACGGCGGGATTGTCCGCCCGGATGCTGCGTTCCGCCGGCGTCCAGCCGTTGACCACGGCGCGGTAGGCTTCCGCCGCCGCGGCCCAGTCGGCGCTGCGCGCCGCATCCCGCGTGCGCTCCGCCGCGGGCAGCAGCTTCGCCGCCGCTGCGCGTCCGGCGGCGCCCGTCTCACCGCCGCCTTCGCCTGCGGCGGCGGTAACATAAGCGTCCACGCTGCGGGCGAGCGTGGACAGGGCCGCCTTGGCGGGCGCTCCGCCGCCGCCCGCCAGGGCTTCCGCCGCAGCGGCCAGCGCGGCGTCCACCTCGGCAGCCGGACCGGCGAGTGCCGGGTCCGGCTTGCTCTCGTTCGCGCTGCGCCACAGCGCCGCGAACGCTTCAACATCGGCCGCCGCCGCCTCCCAGCGGCTCTGGCCGGCCTCGACAAGCGCGCTGCCTACAGGCGGCAGCAGCTCATCCAGCGGCGCGCCTGACGCAGAAGCCGGCGCGCCGGGCAGCAGCACAAGCAGGCAGAGGAACAGCAGCGCTGACCTGATCTGCTGCCATAGACTCTGTGTAACCGTGATCATCATCGGGATCATTCCCTTCAAGTTTAGCGAGGAGGGGTCACTTGCAACGGACTCAGCTGCGCTTATTTTAGCCATATTAACGTTTCTGCAAGTTGAACGGACTCAGTGGAGCTTATGTACAAATAATTGGGAGGAAAACGCCCGCCGTAGCGGAAATAAGCGCCGTGCAGTCCGCTCGTGTAGCTGAATATGCTCGAAAAGAGAAAATAAAGGCCTCTCAGTCCGCAACGATCAGCTACCTGTCGTCCTCTCCGGTCCACCGAAACGCCGCAGCTCCGGTCCCCGAATCGCCGCAGCTCCGGTCCCCGAATCGCCGCAGCTCCGGTCTCCGAAACGCCGCAGCTCCGGTGCCCGAAACGCCGCAGCTCCGGTGCCCGAAACGCCGCAGCTCCGGTGCCCGAAACGCCGCAGCTCCGGTGCCCGAAACGCCGCAGCACCGGTGCCCGAAACGCCGCAGCTCCGGTCCACCGAAACGCCGCAGCACCGGTGCCCGAAACGCCGCTGCGCTTCCGGCCTCAGAACTCCTGCTACCTCAGCGTTATCTGCCACAGCCTAGGCATTTCATCCCTCGAGCAGCAGCTCCCCGATATAGCCGCCTTCGCGTACACCCGGGAAGCAGGCGAACACAGCGCTGCCGGTGTGAACCATATATTCATTCAGCCGGTCATTTTTGGAGAGGCGCTGCTGGATGCTGACGAACTGCTTCATCAGGTCCTTCTGGAAGCTGATGAATACCAGTCCGGCATCCAGCTGTCCGGTCTTGAGATCCATACCGCTGGAATAGGAGTAGGAGCGGCGCAGCATTTTGACCGAGCCGTCCCCGTGGGCGAGAGCGGAATGGGAATCCGGCGGAATAAGCGGCTTGCCGGCGGCATCGGCTGCCTCCAGATTCAGCTCGGCGAATTCATCCCGCGCTCCGATCGGTGCGCCGCTCTGCCGGTGCCGCCCGAAGGTGGCTTCCTGATCGCTCAGCGAGGAGCGGTCCCAGACCTCAATACGGAACCGTACGCGCCGCACCGCAAGATACGTGCCCCCGTTCATCCAGGCCGGGCCATCGGCGCTGCCGCTCCAGACAATATTCCGCATCTGCGCGCCATCGGTGACGTCCGGATTCCCCGTTCCATCCTTGAAGCCAAGCAGATTACGCGGGGTGCCGCCTGACGGATCGGCGCTGCCGCTGCGCTGGAAGCCTTCCTGGGTCCAGCGCAGCACCGCCGTACCCCGGGCGATGCGGGCCAGATTGCGGATGGCATGGAACGCCACCTGCATATCGTCCGCACAGGCCTGAACACAGAGATCACCGCCGCACCACTGCGGCTCCAGGCTGTCTCCTGGGAAGGACGGAAGCTCAGTGAAGGAAGCGGGCCGCTTCCCGGCCAGCCCGAACCGGCTGTCGAACAGGGCCGGACCAGCCCCGAAGGTAAGGGTACACTTAGAGGGGGTGAGGCCATCCGCCTCGCCGGTATCGGTAGGCGGGAGATTGGGCTTGTCGTTCGTTGAGCCGATCATCGTACCGGAAGTAAGCGCGGCAGCAGCTGTAGTCCAGGCCTGCATAAGCTTCTGTACATCACCGAAGCTGGTCGTCGTCACATCAAATGAAGCGAAGCACAGAAAATTCTGTGCAGGCGTAAGAATCCCCGCCTGGTGCTTGCCGTAGAAAGGGATCGTATCCGCTTGTTCTTCATTCTGCCCAAAGGCTGCGGCGGCAGGGACCGCCCGCCCTGCTGCCTGGCGTGCCGCCATAATGCCGCCTACACCGCCTCCGCCCAGCAGCAGCCCGAGACCCGAGGCACCGGTCAGCCGCAGCATATCGCGGCGGCTGAATTTGGTGTTGAACAGCTTAGTCTCCGGTGCAGGAATCCCGTGTTCCGCGTCAGCCTGATTCCGGGAATTCTTATCTTTCTTGTTCATATCGTCACACTCCCAGAATCGTTCCCATGTTGGATAGCGGCTCAGCCAAGGCGTCGAGGTTCTGGCTTAACCTGCGGACCTCCTCCGGTTTGAGCGTTTCGTAAGAGACGTAACCTTCTCCTGATTTGAACGGCGCCAGCTCATTCATTAAGGCGGTGAACCGCTCGCCGATGGTTTGCTCAAGGGCAGGGTCTTTTTTGGCCAGCTCCGGCTTCAGCAGCTCATAGATCTTCTGGGCCCCCTCCACATTCGCCACAAAATCATACAAATCCGTATGGGAATAACGCTCCTCTTCCCCCGTTACTTTGGAGGAGGAGACCTCATTCAGCAGCTCAACCGCCCCGGTAACGAGCAGATTGGCATCGATTCCGGCCGTTTCCACCTTGGCACGCAGCAGCTGTGCATCCTTCAGCAGGCGGTCCGCGACATCCATCATGCCCTCCGTTGTATGATTCTGCCAGAGTGCCTGTTCAATCTTATGAAAACCGCGCCACTGCGCGGCATCTACATCATTCTCACGGGCATCAATGTTCGGGTCCAGATCTCCGAGCGCTTCGGCGATCGGCTCGATCCGCTCATAATGCATACGTGCCGGAGCATACAGCGCCTTGGCTTCTTCCAGCTTGCCCGCCTTGACGGCATCCGTGAAGCCTTCGGTCTGCTTGACGAACGCATCGCATTGTTCAATGACGTATTTGCGGTATTCGTCGATGGCAGTGGTGAAGTCGGCCGCTGTTCCGTCCGGGGCTGTGGTGGCTGAAGGTGTGCCGGCGGCCCCGCCCCCGGTCCCAGCTGCGGCATTATTTCCGGAGTTATTCCCGCCGTTGCCATTGTTATTACTGTTGTCCTTGCCCGCACATCCGGCGAACAGGAGGGACGCTGCAAGCAGACCCGCAGGTACGGCATGACTAATCTTCATGGATTATGGACACTCCTTCTGTTAATGATAATCATTATCAATAATGGACTTATCATAATTCTCGAACCTTTACCTGTCAATGAAAATGTGATAATTATCATATTCATGCCGATTCGCACAAATGAAATAACAAAAAACGCCTCCGGCTAACCAGAAGACGCAGATATTATCTGAATTCCTGTACAAAATGCAACACTCTACTCATAACCATGGTCCAAATCAAGTTTTGTTGTAGAAAAGACAGCAATTTCTCTGTTTTTAGGAGAGAGTCTTGTAAATTCCTGTTTTTTATACAACATTCCTCTCGGACATCCGGCTATTATTGAATCAAAGTTGTAATACCTACAACAATGTGTAATCCCGGAAACTCCTGAAATCCTATCATAGCTCAACCGCCCGATCTGTAACTACACCGTGGACCGTTCAATAATCCGGTAGTCCAGCTTGCGGTAGACAGGCCCCAGGTGCTTCGAGTGAATCTGTTCATGGATAATGCGGAAGGCGGCGGCCCCCATCTCATACAGGTGGTTGTCCATGGTGGTGATCTGAAGCAGCCGTCCGATCGGCTGGTTGTCGAAGCCCATAACTGCGAGGTCATGAGGGATGCTAAGGCCGGCTCTGCGCGCTTCAATAATCAGCCCGGCCGCTACATGGTCTCCCGTAATAATCATGGCTTCCGGCCGCTGTGGCATCTTCAGCAGGGACTGTGCAACGGCAGCGCCGTCTTCCTCCGTTGTACAGTCATAGATCATCCATTCCTCTTCAAAAGCCAGCTTATGCTCAGCAATGAATTCGCGGTAAGCAGCCTGACGGATCACGGCGCTGCTGCCATTACTGCGTCCTTCGCAATATCCGATGGAGCGGTAACCTTTGCCGGTCAAGTACGCCAGACCTTCCTTGAAAGCTGCATAATGCTCAATATAGACAGAAGAGTAGCGCCGCGCTCCGTTGTCCTGGCAAGTGACAACCGGACCGTAGGCCGTATACTCCTCGATAATGTCCGGCTTCAGCGCAGTAGAGACAATCACGACACCGTCAATTTCTTTATGGCGCAGCATCTCTAGCACTTTGATTTCTTCTTCCTCCAGATAATTGCTCTGGCACAGAATCAGCCGGTATTGCGAGAGCAGCGCCTCGCGGGCAATGCCATTCATAATAATCGAGAAATAAAAAGCATGAATATACGGCAGTATCACCGCCACCGCACCGGTACGTCCGGTAATCAGATGAACGGCGTTCATATTGCGGGTATAGTCGAGCTGCTCAATCGTTTGCAGTACAGCGGCTCTTTTGTCCTTGCTGACATACGGATGATTATTCAGCACCCGTGAGACGGTCGTTACAGATACTCCGGCCATCCGGGCAATTTCTTTAATATTAGCCACGCTCGTCTGCGCCTCCTGTGTGAGACTGGTATGACCTTATTCTAACATAGAAATGAACCGCTTTTCGGCCGATAAAAAGCTTGCTATGGAATCCATTTCATACATTACACTGGGGGTGCAACAACAGCTCTACCGGAGAAACCGGCGTGACCGCAAGGGCGTGACGGACCGGTACAGCTTGTTGCTGTAACCGAATTCTATAACATTTGCCTGCCGGCTGCCGCCCTCAATGTATAAGGAGCTGCGGCTGTTTTTGCTGCGCCCTGGCTGCAATATGCCGGGATTGTCCAGACTCCGCTCCTGCCCCCGCCCAATTTAATGCTGCGACAGCACCATTAACTGCCTCCCCACATAGTATGGTTTGACTGTATCCCTTTACCTTGTTATACCAAACAAACCCAGGGCAAGGAGGGGTGACACCATTGAAGGGGAATGAACATCATAGCAAATTTTTGTTGACGCATCGTGAACGCGAAGTATTCGAGCTTCTTGTGCAGGACAAAACTACACGGGATATTGCCGGACTGCTATTCATTAGCGAAAAAACCGTCCGCAATCACATTTCCAATGTAATGCAAAAATTAAACGTAAAAGGCCGTTCGCAAGCGGTTGTCGAGCTGATCAAGCTTGGGGAGCTGAAAATATAGCTGCCCTGCTTCAGAGGTGATGCGTTTAAGCCTTCCTTTATCCTTCGGGATGAGGGGAGGTTTTTTGTTGTTTGCAGGTGATTGTAGTCCGTGAATATTAAGCTTTTTGCAATTTACAGATTGACGGATGGGGCGATTGGTTGTAAAATCTGTGTAAAGTATAAACCTTTAAACTTTTGAGGGGATTTCGATACTTTTAGTAAAATGGAAGCTGACGTCCAATGTTCGATTTTTCAGTCAGGCTGTAAGTTGTAGCATGCTGAGTAAATCTTTTTTATTTCTTCAAAAGTTAAATCGTTTAAACTTTTGAGCGTGGAGGCATAGATATTTAGATGAATATTCATGATGTAGCCAAGAAGTCGGGACTCTCTGTAGTGACCGTATCCAGAGTCCTTAACAATTCACCTTCTGTACGTGAAGGCAACAGGCGGAAAGTGCTGCAAGCGATGGAGGAGCTGAACTATCATCCCAATTCAGCGGCGCGGAGCCTTGTGCGCGGCAAGACCGGAGTCATCGGGATGTCGATTACCAATTTTAACGACTCTTTCTATGACCGTGTGATTCGCGTAGTGAACCGGAAGCTGGCAGAGCAGGGTTATTTCCTGGCCCTGTCGATCGCCGAGAATGACGATGATGGGGTCAACTTCCTGTTCCAGAAGGACCGCGTGGACGGGATTATCCTGTTGTCTCCGCTGGAGGAGAAGGAATACGTGGAGGAGCTGAAGCGCAAGAACATTCCGGTGGTCCTGCTGGATAACCAGTTCGAGCATGAAGATGTTCCAAGTGTGCTCGTTGATAACTATCAAGGGGGGTATGAAGCTGCCGGGCACCTGATCAGCCTTGGACACACCCGGATCGCCTATATCGGCGGCCCGCCCGAGTTCCTCAGTGTAACGGAGCGCAAACGGGGGTACGTCCAGGCGCTGGATGATGCGGGACTATCGCCCTTTGCCACGGAATACTGCGGATTTACGGTAAGCAGCGGTTATGAGATGGCCCAGAGATGGATTCGTGAAGATAAGCTGCCGACGGCCATTTTTTGCGGAGACGACTTTATTGCGCTTGGGGTTGTTCAAGCTCTGCGGGAGGAGGGGATTCGGGTGCCTCAGGATATCTCGGTGGTGGGTTTTGACGATCAGCAGTTTGTCGGTGAATTCTACCCGCGGCTCACGACAGTCCGGCAGCCTGAGGCACAGATGGGCAATATCGGCGTTGACATCCTGCTGAAGCTGATTCATGGGGAGGTGATGCCGCCTGCGGTAACGAAGCTTGCTCCACAGCTTCTCATTCGTGAATCCACCGCCTCTGTTCGATTAACTTGAGATTAGGAGTGAATGATCTGTGAAGTATTTTTTGGGAGTGGATGCAGGGGGCAGTAAGACCTACGCAATGATTGCAGATGAACAGGGGAAGATTCTCGGTGCAGGCAAGGGCGGGAACGGGAATCATCAGCTGAACCGTGAGCAGGCGGAGAACAGCTTGCAGCAGGCTGTATCGGAAGCCCTTATGGCCTCCGGCCTGACCAGGGACCAGCTGGATCACGCCTGGTTCGGCCTGGCGGGAGCGGACAGGGAAGCCGATTTCCGAATCCTGCGGCCCATCATCAGCCGTCTCGGCCTTCCCCGGACTGAGATTTCCTGCGATACCTGGAACGCCTTGCGTTCAGGGACAGAGAAGAGTTACGGAATCGTGCTGATTTGCGGCTCGGGCGTGAACTGCAGCGGCAAAAATCCGGTGGGTGCGACTTATCAATGCGGCGGATTCGGCTACCGGTTCGGGGATTTCGGCGGCGGCTATGACTTAAGTATGGAGGTCTTCCGCAGTGTCCTCAGGGCGGATGACGGCAGAGGAGAGAAGACGGTCCTGAGCGAGCGTCTAACTGAGCTGCTGGGCTACTCCAACGTCCCGGAGCTGAGGGAGGATTACCTGGATCATTTCAGAGATCTGCCTCCGCAAATTGCGGAGCTGCTGTTTCAGGCGGCAGAGGAAGGGGACGCGGTAGCCAACGGGCTGCTGGTCAAGCAAGGCGAGGAGCTGGGGCTGGCGGCGGCATCGGCCATCCGCCGGTTGGGCATGGAGGAGGAGTCCTTCGACATCGTGCTTGCCGGCAGCCTGCTGACCAAGGGAGACCGCCCGGGCATCATCCGGCGGGCGATTGAGGAAAGAGTGAAGCAGGCGGCTCCGAACGGCACATTAAGGATTTTAACCCGGGAGCCGGTGGTAGGGTCGGTCGTTCTGGCGATGGAAAGCAGCGGGCTGCATGTGAATCGCAAGGTACTTGATCAACTATCACAGGGTAAGGAGGAGCAATATTCATGGAGAACACATTGAAGCTGGTTGTGATCGGAGCGGGGTCATCGTATACGCCTGAATTAATTGAAGGGATCATCCTGCATCACCAGGAGCTTCCTGTCTGCGAAATATGGCTGGTGGATATTGAAGAGGGGAGAGAGAAGCTACATACGATAACGGAACTGAGCAAGCGCATGATTGCAGAGTCCGGGCTGCCGATTACCGTTACGCAGACGCTTGATCGCCGGGAGGCCATTGCCGGAGCCGACTTCGTCTGCACACAAATCCGGGTAGGCATGCTGGAAGCGCGCAAATGGGATGAACTCCTTCCGCTTGAGTACGGTGTCATCGGTCAGGAGACGACAGGTCCCGGAGGAATGATGAAGGGCCTGCGGACGATCCCGGTTATTCTGGATATTTGCAAGGATATGGAGGAGCTGGCCCCCGATGCCTGGCTGCTGAATTTTACGAATCCGGCCGGTATGGTGACTGAAGCTGTTCACAAATATTCATCGGTAAAAAGTGTAGGCCTGTGCAACTCGCCCATCGGGTTTCAAAAGTGGCTCTCCGGGTTCTTCGGACTTTCCATGGAGAAGATCTATGCGGAGTTTGTCGGCATTAATCATCTGCACTGGGTATCCGATGTTGTGATTGACGGAAAAAGCAGGCTGCAGGAGCTCATAGATTATCCCCAGAGCTACAAGGCAAGCAATGTGCCGTTTGACGCCTGGGACCACCGGTTTCTGAATGGTTTACAGGCGATCCCTTCCTATTATTTGAGCTATTACTATATGACGGATGCGATGCTTGCGGAACAGAAGGAAGCAGCGGCAACAACCGGCTCGCGCGCCGAAGTCGTGAAGAAGGTGGAAGAGGAGCTGTTTGAGCTGTACCGGAACGTAGAGCTGAAGGAGAAGCCGGAGCAGCTGGAGCAGCGTGGCGGAGCCTATTACTCGGAGGCGGCAGTGCTGCTGATGCGTTCCATTCATAATGATTCCCGCGATATTCAGACCCTGAATGTAAGGAATAACGGGATTATTGATTTCTTGCCGGATGATGCCTCTATTGAGGTGAACTGTATAGTCACCAAGCAGGGTCCGCTGCCCATTCCGCTCCGCAAAGTCCCCCAGTCTATGAGAGGCCTGCTGGCTGCCGTCAAGCAATATGAGAGCCTGACCATTGAGGCGGCGGTGCACGGAGACCGGGATGTAGCCCTGCAGGCAATGGTTCATCATCCGCTCATGCCTTCGGTTACCGTGGCAGAACAGCTGCTGGATGTCATGCTGGAGAAGAACAAACCGTTTTTGCCGTTATTTCAATAGAATCGTCCAGAGGAGGCCAAGCGGATGAATACGGCCAAGAAACCGAGCAGGTGGAAGGAATTTAACAGTCAACTGGATTTGCAGTCTATGGTTTGGCCGGGAATTATTTTTGTCTTCATTTTCAGTTACATTCCGATGTATGGCGTGGTTATGGCGTTCCAGCAATACGATATTTTCGGCGGCATGATGAACAGCCCCTGGGTTGGACTGAGGCAATTCAGCATGTTCTTCGAGGCGCCGGAGTTCTGGAATGTGATGCGCAATACCCTTGTGATTAGCCTGCTTAAATTGATTATCTGCTTTCCTGCCCCGATTCTGCTTGCGCTGATGCTGAATGAAGTCGGGCATATGGGCTTCAAGCGCGTGATCCAGACCGTCAGCTACTTGCCGTATTTCCTGTCCTGGGTTATTGTATCCGGTTTCGTATTCTCGCTGTTGTCCGTTGATAACGGAACGGTGAACTATCTGCTGGAGCGGTTCAATCTGGTCCAGGAGCCGGTTAACTTCCTGGCGGTACCCAGATACTTCTGGTCCATTCTGGTAAGTGTAAATGTGTGGAAGGAGGTCGGCTTCGGAAGCATTGTCTATCTGGCTGCGATTGCCGGCATTGATCCGACCCTGTATGAGGCTGCATCCATAGACGGAGCAAGCCGGTTTAAACAAATTCACCTGATTACACTCCCCAGCATTACCCCCATTATCGTCATCTTTATGATTCTTGCCATCGGCGGTCTGCTCAGTGCGGGCTTCGAGGACATTCTGCTGCTCGCAACCAATCCGGTGCTGCGCCCTTACTCCGATGTGATCGACACCTATGTGTACCGTGTTGGGATACTCAATGCCAGATTCTCTTATGCGACAGCGGTAGGGCTGTTCAAAGCGGTGATCAGCGTCATTCTGCTGGTGACAGCCAACAAAATCGCCCGCCGGGCAGACGTCAGTCTCTGGTAGCCGCTGCTCATAGCGAATGCTTACGGGTGCAAGTTTTATTGCGAGGTACCGGCTGTAAGTAATACTCCATAAACCTTTTTAGGAGGGGTGAACAATGAGACTAAGCCTGGGCGACAAAGTGATGCAGCGGAGTATTTATATCCTTTTGGTCCTGCTGTCGCTGCTTATGCTATACCCGTTTTGGAATGCGCTTGTCATCTCCCTTAATCTGGGGAGCGATACGGCGCTCGGTGGTGTGACCCTGTGGCCGAGAGCATTTACGCTGGAAAATTATTATATTGTGTTTCAGGATGACCGCCTGCTGAATTCTTTTTGGATCACCATTCTCAGAACGCTCTGCGGCACGGCATTATCCGTCTTCTTCACGGCTCTGTTAGCTTACGGAATGTCCAAGAAGACCTTGGTATTCCGCAAACAATACATGGTGTTCTTCATGATCACGATGTTCTTCAGCGGAGGGCTTATCCCCAGTTATTTACTCATCCGTTCTTTGGGGATGCTGGATACCTTTTGGGTGTTGATTATCCCCGGCATCATCAGCGTCTGGAACATGATTGTCATCCGCACCTTCTTTAGCGCTTTGCCGGAGGGGCTGGAGGAATCCGCCAAAATCGACGGCAGCAGCAACTACGGCATTTTCTTCCGGATCGTGATTCCCGTCTCCGGCCCGGTACTGGCTACGATAGCTTTGTTCACCGCAGTAGGGTATTGGAACGACTGGTTTACGGGAGCGATCTATATTACTGAGGATCACTTGCTTCCTATACAGACCCTGCTGCGGCAGGTGATGAACTCCAACATCATGACCCAGATTGGCTCCTCGAATGCGATCGCACTGGATCATATGAACCGGAATCGGACGATTACCACGAAGTCACTGACTATGGCTACGATGATGATCGCTACGATTCCGATTATCCTGACCTACCCTTTTCTCCAGAAGTACTTTGTTAAGGGTGTAATGGTCGGTTCATTGAAAGAATAGCAGTCTCCATCTTACGTAGAAAGAAGGAAAAAGAATGCGCAAACGCCTGACATGGGTAGCTCTGTTGCTGACTTCGCTGGTGCTTCTGCTCGCTGCCTGTAGCGGAGGGGGGAATTCCGACACTTCACAGACCAATCTGGATACCGGGGGCGCTACAGATGACGGCAGCGGGATCAAGCCCGTGACCTTCAGCTTCTATGGGAACTACGACTGGCTTACGACATCACCATGGGGGGAGAATGAGGCGACGAAGTGGATTCAGGAGAACCGCAAGGTTACGGTTGAACCGATCCAGTCGGGAGGAGCGGCCGGAGAAAAGTTGAACACGATGATCGTCGGCGGCGATTTGCCGGATGTCATTTTTACAGACCGGGGGTCCTCCGTGGAACGGCTGGTGCAGGCGGGGCAGCTCGTTGCCCTGGATGATTACTATGAGAAGTATCCGAACTTCAAGAAATATGTGAAGGAATCGACGCTGAATCTGCTCCGTTCCGATGACGGGAAAATCTATCAAATCCCGAACTGGTACACCTCGGGTCAATTCGGCAACGGCGGGTGGATGGTGAATAAGGATATTTATAACGCACTCGGCCGGCCGGCGCTGGAGACCTTCGATGACTTATATCAATATTTGCTAAAGGTGCAAGAGAAGTACCCGGATGTAGTCCCTCTGGAGGTTGGGGAGAAGGGGGCCGGTCTGGAAATTATGTATGGCGGCTTCAAGGAGAACTCTACCAGCAAGTTCGTTACACTTATGGGCTACCCGGACGGCGACAAGCTGTCATCGATTCTGGATGATCCTGCTTACGAGGAGATGGTGCTGTACATCAATAAGCTGTACCGTGAACGGCTGATTACGCAGGACGCACTTCAGCAAACCCAGGATGCGGTCAAGGAAAAGGTCAACACCGGACGGGTAGCCGTCATGGTTGAATCCAATATCACCACCTACGGAGCCGAGGGACACCGGGCACTGACAGCCAGCAATCCGGACAGCGGTTATGAAATTATCTGGCCGGTCCACAAAGCGGGAATAGACAAGACCAAAGTATTTGTAAGCGGCTTTGAGACGCTGGGCTGGAACGTCAGTGTCATTACCAAGCAAGCCAAGGACCCGGAGGCGATCTTCGCATACTTTGACTGGATTACGGGTCCGGAGGGACAGAAGGTGCTGTTCTTCGGCCCTAAGGGCTTATACTGGGATGAAGAGGATGCGGCCGGAGCGCCGATTCCGAACGAGAAATACAAGACAACGCCTGCCAACGAGCGTACGGATACGATGCGGAAATTCGAGGATTTTAACTGGGCCGGGAATACGACCTTCATTGATACGGCGAAAATGAGCCTCGAGGCGCTGCTCTCCGCGAACCAGAAATCCTGGGAGACCGTGGCGCAGTCCACAGTGACCTGGAAAACCGCGCTGGACATTACACAATTCGTAAATACCGATCCGCTTCCCGACACGGAGACCGGCATCATCGCCCAGAATATTGCGGATATTTACACCCTTGCCTACGCCCAGATGGTTCAGGCGAAGTCGGACGAAGAGGTGCTGGCAGCACTGGATACCGCCAGAAAAAACACCGAAAAGGCCGGACTGGATAAGCTGCTGGCGTTCAGAACCGAGAAATGGCAGGAGAATGTTAAGAAGATCAACGCTACGAAATAATTCTTGTCATCTAGGAAGCACTGAGTTAAATACGACTATGATGTGGAGGCGAGATTATGGCATTTACGCTGAGATCAAGGTTTATGGCAGTGTTAAGCTTGGTGTTGGTTTCTTCGGTAGCGGGTGGTTCTGTTCCGGTGATGGCCGAGGATGAGAGTAATCCCCCTTTTGAGACGGAAGTGATTGTACGGACCGTGAACCAGTTCAAGAACCTGGCGGATGTCCAGAACTTCATCGCGCTGTCCACAACCTACGGCGTCGATGTCATCAGCATGAACGTGAAGCAGGATGAAGATGATGAGGTTCCGTCCGGCAGTGTATTTTATCAGAGTGATATCGCTCCCATCGCCCAGGGTTACCAGAATTTCGATGCTCTGCAGGCTGTCATTACGGCGGCCCATGCCGCAGGAATCAAGGTTCATGCCTGGATTCCCCAGTTCCACGACCAGCAGGCCTTCCTCGCTCACGATGAATGGCAGATGCAGGCGCTTGTGGACGGGGTTCAGACTCCGTTTACAGGCTCTAACGGCAACGAATATTTCGTCAATCCGGTTCACCATGAGGTTCAGCAGTATGAGCGTTCCATCATTCAGGAAGTGATCGGGAATTATGATGTGGACGGTGTTGTGCTGGACTGGATCCGCTTCGACAATTACAACATGGACGTCAGTGATTACACAGTTGCGAAGTATCAGGCTCAGTTCGGATATTCGCCGCTCAGCATTGACTTTGATACGGATTCACCGCAGCGCCAGCAGTGGAATGAATGGAGAACCGAACAAATTGGACAGTATGTAGGCGATATCCGTGAGGATATTTCCCAGTCCGCGAATCCGGATGTGCCGCTCAGTGTGTATATTTTGCCGCCGGAATTCACAGAGGTTGGACAGAATGTTGCCAAGTTCAAGGATGAGATCGACTTCGTTGCACCGATGGCGTACTTCGATGACTGGGAATTCAACAGTGATTGGGTATACAGTACCTCCTACGGCATCCTGAAGGATACGAGTGACCGGATCAGCGGCAGTAATGTGGACATTGTAGCTACCCTGGATAATGACTGGACCGATGATCAATATCAGGAGGTGTACAAAGGCATCCGTGAGAATTATCCGGGCGTGAAGCGCCTGTCGTTCTTTGCCTACGGGGCCTGGCCGGAAGAGGAACTGGCGAACATCCATGAACGGGAGACCTGGCCGACGCCAGGCTGGACGGCTCCGGTAGAGCAGAATTATCCGGCCCAGCTGCCTGCGGTATGGAAGGCGCGGAATATCGGTTCCATGCCGGGGAACGCCACCTACAATGCTTCCAATAAGCAATTTACACTCAGCAGCAGCTCAACGGATATTTGGGGCAATGGGGATCAGCTGAATTATATCTATCAACCCGTGAGCGGCAATGCGGAGATCGTGGTCAAGGTGCAGTCCGCCAGCTGGCTGGACGGCTGGGCCAAGGCTGGTATTATGATCCGGGAGTCGCTGAGTCATAATTCCAGGCACGCGGATATGATGCTAACCCCTGCGAATGGGGCCACCTTCCAGTATCGAACAGAAACTGCGGGCAGTATGGCCGACCATACCGCAGCTGCCTCGGTTCCGAAATGGCTGAAGCTGACGAGAAACGGCAATACGTTCAAAGGGTCTATATCGGCCAACGGAAGCAGTTGGCAGACGGTCGGAACCATTCAGATCCCCATGAAGCATAAAGTGTATATCGGGATTGCCCTCAGTAATCCCGGGAATGATTCGCGGAACAAAGCTGTGTTTGGAAATGTGAAGGTTACGGATTAAGGGGAGAGATGCATATGACTATGCCGCTACAGGAACGCCAGTATTTCTTCCGGGATTACTACGATCAGGGCGAAGAGCTGTTGCTGGAAGGGCAGCAGCTGAGAATTGAGCTGTCTTCAACGTTCTCCATGATTCAGAAATATGAAGGCCCGCTTGCTGCAGATGGCCCGATTATGATCATTGAACCGCCTGGAGAAGGAGAAGAATCACCCGAGCCGGGCAATATCAGGCTGGAGCTTGAATATGAGGGATCGCTTAAGGCCGATGGTTATCGGCTGGACATCGGTAAGGACGGCAAAATTAACATTGCTGCCTCCAATAAGAGAGGAATCAGATATGGGATGGACGCCTTGCACCGGCTGCTGAGGGTAGAGGAAGGCAAGTGCCGATTGCCCGTGGCTGCCATTCACGATGAACCCTCTTTTCCGGTTCGCGGCATTATTGAAGGCTTCTATGGCACGCCGTGGAGCTGGGCTGACCGGATCGATGCTGTGCGTTATCTGGCAGCTCATCGAATGAACACCTTCATGCATGCTCCCAAGGATGATCCCTATCACCGTGAGCTGTGGCGTGAGCCTTATCCAGAGGCTATGTTCGAGCAGATTCGCGAGCTGAAGCAGGAATGCGATACGCAGCTGGTGGACTTCTATTATTGCATTAGTCCGGGGAATGATCTGCAGTTTCGTAGTGAGGATGATTTTGCCAGTCTGGAAGCGAAGCTGGGAGCGATGATCGCCATCGGGGTGCGGCATTTCGCCTTGCTGATGGACGACATCGACTACGCCTTGTCAGGGGAGAACCTTCATTACCTGGAGCGCTCCGGGCTGGCGCATGCTTATGTGGCTAACCGTGTCTATGACTATTTAAGCCGTCAATTGCAGAAGGTCAGCCTGGTGATGTGCCCCTCCGAGTATTGGTCCTGCCGGGATAGCGAATATAAGCGGGATATCCGTGAGCAGCTGCATACGGATATCAAGGTATTCTGGACCGGCTCGGCCGTCTTTGCCCGGCAGGTCGGGAGCAGGCAGGCACGGGATAATTACACCTATTACGGACATCAGCTGTGGCTGTGGGACAACATCCCTGTCAATGATGCCGACTACGACCGGCTGTTTCTGGACCCGGTTCGCGGACGTTATTCCCAGCTTGGCCAGACCGGACATCAGGCCGTGGTAGCGAATCCGATGGTTCAGTGGGAATGCTCCAAGATTACACTGAACACCATGGCCGACTATATGTGGAACAGTGAGCGTTATATGCCGGAGCTGTCCTGGGAGCTGTCGGTCCGGGAATTCGCCGGAGAACTGGCAGACGACATGATGTTCTTCTGTAGCCAGAATCTGAACAGCCAGCTCTATAGCGGCGGATATGAGGAACTGAATGAGGCTGTGCGCAGCAAAGATATCCGCAGGCTTGACGCGTATTTCGACCGCCTGGAGAGCGTCTCTTACCGGTTGCTTGAAATGGAGAATTCCAAGTTCAAGCAAGAAGCAGGACCCTGGCTGCACAGAGCGCTTGCGGATGTAGAGCTGTGGAGAGCCTTGCGGCGGAAGGCTGCCGGGACGACGGAACCCGGAGCCGATGAAGAATTACGCGGGCGGGCCGCAGTCTGTCAGGCCTTCGAGGTCCGGCTGGGCAGTGATCCGGCCTGGACAGCCGCTGAGGCTTGGGGATTTGCTGTCCGGGAGGGCAAGAAAGGCTACCGGCTGATTTTGGAAGCTGAGAAGGAAATCTAAGCAGCACAATACTGTACAGCTGACGTATAGGCCGTTCGCAACAGGTATTCCTAACGGAATAGGCTTGGAGAGCTGAGAATTTAGCTGCCGTGCTTCAGAGTATCGTATGTAGGCCTTCCTTTCCCTGTTGGGGAGGGAAGGTTTGGTTTTTGTTAACTGATAAGAGTAAAAGTGAATGAAATCACAATCTTTTTTTGAGGGAGTGGTACATTGAAGCTATGCTCTTTTAATTCGGGAGGTACTTTTATGACAAGATACGAACAACAAAGACAACTGCTGAAATCCAATTTTCATGAATTCAAGCAGATCAAAACAGATAAGATGAAGGGCATCGCGCAGCCGCCGATTGTGAAGCCCTATGATGAAGGATCGCGGATCATTGAATTGCCTGAGGTCAGCCGGGACGTTGTGAGTCAGAACAATATTGTGAATTGCATTGGCCAAAGAAGGAGTACAAGATTCTATTCCGCTGACATGCTAAGTCTGGAAGAGCTATCCTATCTACTATGGGCCACCCAGGGCATTACGGGAATGAGCAAGAATGGACTGACTCTGCGGACGGTACCCTGTAGCGGGGCGACCCATACGTTTGAGACCTATCTGCTGATTATGCGGGTGGTAGGCATACCGCAGGGCATCTACCGGTACCTTCCTGTGGAGCACAAGCTGTTATTTATGTTTGAATTAGACCAGCTGGAGCAGAAGATTGATGCGATTACGCTGGATCAGCCCTTTGTCCCCAACTTCGCCAGGAAGGCTGCCGTTCTGTTCGCCTGGAGCACCACCCCATACCGGTCCGAATGGAAATATGATATCTCCGCGCACAAAAAAATTCTCATTGATGCCGGGCATGTCTGCCAGAATCTGTACCTGGCCAGTGAATCCATCGGGGCCGGAGCTTGTGCCATCGGAATCTATGATCAGCAGCTGATTGATGAGGTGCTCGAACTGGATGGCGATGATGAATTTGTAATCTACCTTGGCGCGGTCGGGAAGAAGCGGGACTAGCAGCACATTACCGGTTCTGATTGATATACGCCAGATACTCCTCAGCGCTCTGGTTGATTTCATCATCACTCGCCTGGAAGGAAGCGCCGAACACGGCGAAGTACGGCAGGGCGGTTGCGCCGACATGGATGGCACTGGCCTGGAACGGGGCGATGATCTCATCTACAGTGAAAGAAACGGACCCGGCTGGCAGGTAGTTTTCCTTTTTATCGCCAATGGTCATAGCTATGCCCAGTTTCTTACCCCTCAGTTTGTTGCCGCTCGAGCCGTAAGCCCAGCCGTGAGTGAACACATCGTCCAGCCACTTTTTCAGCAGCGGGGGGTAGCTGTACCAGTATAAGGGGAATTGGAAAATAATCAGGTCATGCGCCTCCAATAAACGCTGCTCCCGCGGAACATCGATGCTCCAGTCCGGGTACTCCTTGTAGAGCTCGTGGACCGTAACGTCCTCAGGATGCAGCAGCAGCTCTTGTCTCCATCTCCGGTTCACTCTTGAAGCCTCTATATCGGGGTGTGCCAGGATTACCAGGGTTGTCATTAGGGATCACCTTTCCGGTGTATAATTTATGTTGTGCAGCTGCTTCTATTATTTTGTAAGTTCCTGAAAATGTAAATACACACAATGAAGTAACAAGGTTACCTCAAGGTGTGCATTGGAATAGAGTGCCGGATGTGGCAGAATAGTAATCATTAGATCAGCGCATTGTTATGACTGCTGAGGAGGTGCCGGGATGAAGCAATATCATTTAGGGATTGAGGCGACGCTTGAGATTATCGGCGGGAAGTGGAAGTCGCTGATCATATGTATACTGATGTCGGGGACCAAGCGGACGAGTGAACTGCAGCGCAGTATTCCGGGCATCTCGCAAAAGGTTCTGATTCAACAGCTCCGCGAGCTGGAACGGGATGGGATCATCGGCAGGTTGGTCTATAGCCAAATGCCGCCCAAGGTGGAATATTACATCACCGAGTATGGGATCACAGCCAATGAGATCATTGACCTGATGTGCTCCTGGGGGAGAACCAATATTGCGATCCGCCAGCAGCGGGGCGAGGAAATCATGCTGCTTGATGAGGACTCCGAAGAGTAGAAGAACTGATCTATTGACATTAGTTTGATATCAAACTATAATTCATTTATGGAAACCAGAGATGCTATTTCACTTATATCAAAGATCCGCGAGAAGGTTAACCGGTTCATCGTACAAGAGATGGCGAAGCAGGGAGTAAACGGCATTGCCACCTCACACGGGGATATTCTGTATGCGCTGCTGTCTAAGCACAGACTCACCATGGCCGAGATCTCGGCATATATTCATAAGGACAAATCTACAGTTACAGCACTTGTGGATAAGCTGGTCCGGCTGGGACTGGTTACGAAGGAGAGGGATCAGGAGGACACCCGGTACGTATATGTTACTCTAACCGGGAAGGGGAAGGAGCTGGAGCCGGTATTTGAATCGGTCTCTTCTGCCATGCTGAAGCAGTTCTACCGCGATATCACGGAAGAAGAGCAGAAGACTTTACTGACGATTTTAATGAAAATCAATCATAATTTCTAAAAAAATTTGTGTTATAGTTTGATATCAAACTAATTACGGGAAGGACATTACAATGAGAGACTACACTGATGAGTTACCGCCGCATACAGAGAGATATGTCGGTGAGCATGATCTGTATCTGGAGATTTACAAGGGAGAAGAGTCTTTGGAAAACCAAGAACAGGAAGATAAGGTACCCCTGCTGTTTGTACACGGTGCGTATACCGGAAGCTGGATGTGGAGCAAGTACATTCCCCATTTCATCCGTGAAGGCTGGACGTGTTATGTGATGAATCTGAGAAGTCATTACCGGAGCCGGGTGCTGGATATGACGCAGATTACCTTTGAAGATTACTTGGGGGATATCCATGAAGTAGTGCAGGTGATCCAGGCTGAATGCGGAGTTACTCCTGTCCTGATCGGGTTCAGTATGGGCGGAATTCTTAGCCAGAAGGTGGCGGAGAGGGCCGGGCTGGCCGGTCTTGTGTTGATGGATTCAAGTCTATGCAGAGAGGTACATGAGGAGGTTCCATATACGGATATCGTCAGAACGGTACCAGGTAATGTAGTGCCCGCTCCGGTTCGCGAAGACGAGACCAGCCTGGATGAGACGGCAGAGGACATAGCGTTTCAGCGGAAATACCTGACGATGGAGTCTGCCAAGGCGTTTCAAACCTTCTCTTATCACTTCGGGGCAGAAGGGGTACCTGTAGACAGCGGGTCCATTACTTGCCCTTGTCTGGTGATCCATGCGGTTAACAGTGATGAGGAAGAGCGCCGGGGCAGAGCCAATGCAGCGTATTTCCGTGCAACCTATGCAGGTCTTTGGGGCACCACCCATACCGGCCTGCTTGTAGGACAGCGCTATGTGGAAGCGGCACAGACGATCCTGCGGTGGTTGGCGAGATAATGTAGTGTCACAAATAAAAGGCCGCCTGAACCGGGATGCTCCCGTTCCTTAGCGGCCTTAACCTGATAGGTGGAGGGTGTTCTATATATACATCTAATTGAAAATTAGTGAAATTTGACGGTCTTGATGCGTGATTCCTGTTCGTAAGTAAGCGGACTTGGGGTTGGCGGTGTGTGCAGATGGCGATGTGCACTATATTCCATCTTCCGGTAATCTTCTTCTCCGGAAGCCATGCCCGGCTGCCACATCCCGGTTACCCAATTCTTCAGTTCCTTAATTCCTGCCAGCATTGCATTCATCCTCCTTGGCGATGAAATACGGTAATGAACCTCTGGGACATCTATCCTGGTTACGCTTTCATTATAACATGGATAATCAATAAATCAATGTGATGTCCGCCTCTAAAAGACAAATAAATAAGGAATAATGTTGTGATACCTGGGTTTGTATTTGTCTAAGAGAATAATGTCCGTGTGGGATGGACTACATACGGGCAACAAAAAAAGCGGCAGCCGGGAGGGCGGTCGCTTCGGGGCAGGATGTTATGCAGAAGCTGCTAAACGTTTCAATTCAGCTTCCTGATCTATAGAACGCCGTGCCAGTATATCCAGCGTTGCGTCATGTCCTCGCAGGCTCCGGTCGATCCGCTCCAGAGAATCCCGGCCAGCAACGACTTCAGTGTTGACCTTGGACACCGCCTGTTGAATCAGCGGAATTAGCTTCGTATCTTCCTTGATGCTTTCGATATCAGCCTTGACGGTAACGATATCATCCTTGATGGTAAAGATGTCTGACTTGATGTTTTCAATTTCATCCTTGATGATCACCAGCTCGGCCGTAAT
This sequence comes from Paenibacillus sp. FSL H3-0469, assembly GCF_038051945.1. NCBI lineage: Bacteria > Bacillati > Bacillota > Bacilli > Caryophanales > Paenibacillaceae > Paenibacillus > Paenibacillus sp. FSL H3-0469. Next base: position 2,960,456 of record NZ_CP150302.1, on the reverse strand, counting down.
TTCAGTCTTGAATGAAGTGAATTCTGTCTGAAGATTTTTAACATCGGCCTTCAATCCAGAAATCTCGGATTTGATCCCTGTGATTTCAGACTTCATTCCTGTAACTTCGGATTTAACTCCTGAAATTTCGGATTTTAATTCTGTGATTTCGGACTTCATTCCTGTAACTTGGAATTTAACTACTGAAATCTCCGATTTTAATTCTGTAATTTCAGACTTCACTCCTTGCAGCTCGGCAAGAATCTGCTGGAGAATTACATCGCTCATAGGGCACAGCTCCTTAGAGAGGTTGGAGTAGGACTGCCGCTTGAAGGGGGATACCTGCGGAATAGGTACAGGTCATTATAGCATATTTGCGTCATTATTGGGTGCTGCTGTAAAAAGAATTCCATGAACATATTGGACATTAGAAGACTGATATTTAAATTTATAAATATACAAAATAGGACAATGGGTGTACTATGTATGTGAATAAATTCGCATGAAGCGTAACCGATAAGAGATGGGGGAATTAAGATTCATGAAGACAAGAAACTGGAAACACCTTATGAAGCTAGTCGTACTGACTGCTGCTGTCAGCGTGACAGCTGCCGGATGCGGTAGCGCAAATCAGGCAGGAAATGCCAAGAATGCAAATACAGGAGCTGCTGCAGCTGCACCTGCTGAGGCTGTTACGATATCGCTGGGACTGCTGCCATCCATCGATGCGATTCCTTTTATTATTGCTCATGAGCAGGGATTTGATCAGAAGCATCAGGTGAACCTGGATATCCAAACCTTCAAGAGCGCGAAGGATCGTGATGTGGCTTTTCAGGCGGGCAAAGTAGATGGCCTCAGTGCAGATCTGGTGGCGATCTCGATCTATAACGAAGCAGGACTCGATGTCAAAATCACCAGCACGACCACAGGTGAATTCGACCTGCTGACCGGAAATGATGAAGTGAAAGAGGTTAAGGACCTTAAGGGGAAGACCGTCATCCTGTCCAAGAATACCTCCACCCAGTATACTGTCGCCATGATGCTGAAGCAGGCAGGCCTGACAGAAGCCGATATTACCGTAACGGAAGTGCCGCAGATTCCAACTCGTCTGGAGCTGCTTAAGAATAATAAGGCGGATGCGGCTGTTTTGCCGGAGCCTTTTGTAACGATGGGCCGCTCTGCCGGTCTGCGCGTTCTCAGCTCCACCCACAGCGCGGGTGTCAATCCGTTTGTGCTGGCTTTTCCGCAGAGTGCCATTGATGCCAAGGGCCAGGGAATCCGCGATATGTACGCCGCTTATGATGAGGCTGTAGATTATATGAAAACGCACGACCAGTCGGAATATATCGACCTGATTATTAAGGAAGTGGGTTATCCGGACACGCTGAAGAATGAGATTAAGGTGCCGGAGTATCTGCCTGCGAATCAGGTGGATGTGAAGGAAGTGGAGGCTGCTTTTGCCTGGGCCCGTGAAAAAGGACTGCTGACCAAAGATCTGGCGGCTGAAGATGTGATCTCCGATGTCCAGTTTAAAAAATAGCGGTCTCCGCATTCATCAGCTGCATGTAGCTTATCAGAACGGGCAGCTGGCTCTGGGTGAGATGAGCCTGACCCTGCCGGAGCACGGGATTTATACGGTAATCGGCCCCTCGGGAAGCGGCAAATCCACGCTGCTGCGGGCCATTGCCGGACTGCTGTCCGGATACGAAGGAGAGCTGCTGTTCAATGGCAGATCTGTTCATGAGAAGGAGACGCTAATCGGGCTGGTGCCGCAGAATTACGGATTGCTGCCCTGGAAGACGGTCCGGGACAACATCCGGATTGCGATGCGGATCGCCCGTCCCGGCGCGGCGGGCCATACAAGACAGGAGCAGGACCGGCAAATTATGCATTGGCTCGAAGCCATGGGGATCGCCCAGCTCGCCGGCCGGTTTCCGCTCTCGTTGAGCGGCGGTCAGCAGCAGCGGGTAGCCATTGCCCGCGCCTTTGCCATTCTGCCGACCCTTCTGCTGCTGGATGAGCCGTTCTCGGCACTGGATGCCATTACGCGGGAAGGGCTGCAGCAGATTTTTATCGACAACTGGCAGGCGCATCCGGCGACCACGCTGTTCGTCACCCACGATGTGGAGGAGGCCATTCTCCTGGGACAGAAGATTATCATCATGCTGCCGGGACAGCAGGAGCCGCCGGAGATTCTTGATAATGCTGCTGTATTTGCCATGAAGCATTCCGAGAAGCGGGAGAGCGATGAATACTTCATGCAGTCCAAGAGAATCCGAAAGGTAATGATGGAGAAATGGTAAAACGACGGCATATTATTCACCTGCTGCGTCTGCTGCTCGTTTTTGCCGGAATGAATGCGCTCTGGTATGTCGCTTATCTGCTCATGAATCACGCGATTCTGCCTAGCCCGGGTGCGGTCTATAAGTCAATGTTTCAGCTGGGGGCCCATGATGTGGCACTGAATGTCGGCTACAGTCTGATGCGGATCTTTGAAGGTGTGCTGCTGGCTTTGCTGCTCGGTCTGCTGGCCGGTCTGCTGATGGGCCGCTCTCCCTTCTGGAACCGGGTACTGGACCCGGTCGTTTATCTGACCTATCCCATTCCCAAAATTGCGCTGTTGCCGGTAGTCATGCTCTTCTTCGGCCTAGGAGAAACCTCCAAGGTGCTGATGATTATGCTGATCCTGCTGTTCCAGGTCATTATCTCGGTACGCGATGGTGTGAAGGCCATCCCTGAGAGTACCTATGATGTCCTGACGAGTATAGGTGCCAGCACGATGCAGAAATTCTGGAATGTGACGCTTCCCGGCGCTTTGTCGGTGATCCTTAGTACGATTCGCATATCGCTGGGTACAGCGATTTCCGTACTCTTTTTCACCGAAATCTACGGTACGGAGCACGGCATGGGCTTCTTTATCATGGATGCCTGGCTGCGGCTGGACTACCCTGAGATGTACGCCGGAATTATGCTGTTCAGTCTGGTGGGGTTCGTGCTGTTCCTGCTGGTGGATGTGCTGGATTACAGATTCATGAAGTGGCGGAGATAGCTGTTTAAGCGGGAAACGAAAAACACTTTTTTCAAAAACAAAAAGAAACCGTCCTTTGGTAAAATGGAGGTACCGCCCAACCACTTCAAAAAGGATCGATTTCTTTGTATATTCAATAGTCCATGGACCAACAACAGAAAGCAGCGAGTCTCCAATAACGGGAGAGTCGCTGCTTTTTTAACATTTAAAGCTTTTGAAAAATTTAAGAATCTGACTTATTCAAATGGCCGGAGGTCTTACTTTCCGAGCTGCTTGTCGACTTCCTTGACCGGATTCTCAGAGGCATTCTCTTCGGTTTTGACACTGCTCATGAACCAGCCTGTGGCCGCAATAATGATCAGAACGACATAGAAGGTCAGTTTCCACCAGGTGCTGTGTGCGAAGTCTTCGGACAATACACCCAGAGCAGGGTGGGCCAAGGTGATAACTGCGAGCTTAACCCCAACCCAGCCGACGATGAAGAAGGCAGCAACCTCAAGACCCGGACGGGTGTGAAGCAGCTTAACGAAGAAGGAGGCAGCGAACCGCATAATGACGAGACCGATGAAGCCGCCTGCGAAGATTACAAGGAACTGTCCGCCGTCGAGGCCGCCGATGTTGCGGATACCACTTGCCGGAAGCGCAACGGCCAGGGCTACGGCTGCGAGGATGGAGTCTACGGCAAAGGCAATATCTGCTACTTCAACCTTAAGTACAGTGAACCAGAAGCTGGCTTTCTTCTTGTTTACAGCTCCAGGACTTCCGCTCTCAGCGGCTTCTTCCGTGACCGGCTTAGCGAATAAGACCTTTCGGAAGATGTGATTCCCCGCGATAAATAACAGATATAGCGCACCGATGGCTTGTACCTGCCAGATGTCTACCAGGTAGGAGATGACGAACAACGATCCGAACCGGAACACAAAAGCTCCGGCCAATCCGTAGAACAATGCCTTTTTACGTTCCTCATCAGGAAGATGTTTAACCATAATCGCTAGTACAAGTGCGTTGTCTGCGGCAAGCAGCCCTTCCAGTGCTACGAGAACGAGCAATACCCATCCGTATTCTAATAATAGTCCCCAATCCATTGCTGTTTCCTCCTCAAGTGGTTTAGCTGCTTTTTTGCGAAACTAACGGTGATACCATTAGTTTAACCAAAAATATATATAAAAAAGACCTTTACCAAACAGATTAGCCTTTGGAATAAAGGTAACCTGGTTGGTAAAGGTCTCGCTAACAATAATCTATTGCCGATAAAACCGGAGAATATCCTCATACTCTCGTATTGACGATTTTATCTAACAGCTACTCCCCTTTACGGGATTATATGAAATTTTAGGTGATTCGTTTCTGGCTAAAAGTATCATATCCGAGTTAAGAGGCATTGTCAATGCCTTTTGAGAACAAATATCAATAGAAAATGACAGGCCTGAAAACGGAAACATGGTAAGTATGAGTCATATAAGTTGACATATCATATGGCGAAACTGCAAACAAAAGGAAATAAAGGGCGAAATAAACGTTGGGCTAATTGACGATCCCCGGTAATGAAAATATGATGAGACTAATTAAAGCGGCCAAGTGAAGTGAAATGTTAGATAAAATAACATTAACCAAACAAAGGCCATTTGAACCGCAAAACTTAAGTTAATGCTTCCGAAGCGAGTTTTGTACGCAGAATGCGCAGAGAAGCTTAGCTTACAAAACTTTCAGGAGGTGGGAAATGATGCAGCCGTCATGTCTATCAAGTGAAGCGGAGGAGGAAATTAGCCGCCACCCTTGCTACAGCGAGGAGGCTCACCGGTTTTATGCCCGGATGCACATCCCGGTTGCTCCCGCCTGTAACATCCAGTGCAATTACTGTAACCGCAAGTTCGACTGTGTAAATGAGAGCAGGCCGGGCGTGGTTAGTGAGGTGCTTACTCCGGAGCAGGCGGAACGCAAGGTACGGGGAGTTGCGGCCCAACTGATGCAGCTCTCGGTAGTGGGTGTAGCCGGACCGGGAGATCCGCTGGCGAACCCGGAGCAGACCTTCGATACCTTCGCCCGGGTCAGGAAACATGTGCCTGATATCTCCCTCTGTCTCAGCACTAACGGACTTACGCTGTACCGGCATGTGGATGAGATTATGGAGCTGGGCATCCGTCATGTCACGATCACCATCAACGCGATCGACCCTGATGTAGGCCAGGCGATTTATCCGTGGGTGTTCGATGAAGGGGTCCGGTACGAAGGCAGAGAGGCAGCCGGGCTGCTGATCAGCCGTCAATTACTGGGACTTGAAATGCTGGCCAAGCTGGGGATTCTGGTCAAAGTGAATTCCATTATGATTCCGGGGGTTAACGATCATCATCTGACTGCCGTGTCAGCGCGGGTAAAAGAGCTCGGGGCTACACTGCACAATGTAACACCTCTTATTATCGCACCGGGCAGCCAGTATGAAGCGGATGGCCGCAAGGCGCCCCGTCCGAAGGAACTGCTTAATTTGCAGGAGCAGCTGGGCCGCGGGGGGATGAAGGTTATGCGTCACTGCCGGCAATGCCGGGCCGATGCGATCGGGCTGCTGGGCCAGGACCGCAATCCCGATTTTCCGCTGGAAGCGATGGAGGCCGAGCCGGTCATTAATGAAGAAGCCCGGGCGATGTTCCAGAGTGAGCTGGACACCAAAATCCGCGAGCATGTCTTAGCCAAACAGGCCAGACGCATTCAGACCGGAGGGCCGAAGACACGGGTTGCGGTTGCCACCAGAGGCGGCGACAAGGTGAATCAGCATTTCGGTCATGCCACTGAGTTCCTGGTCTATGACACCGACGGAACGGATGTACAGCTCCTGGGTGTCCGCAAGATCCAGGCCTACTGCCATGGGAAGGCCGATTGTAACGGTGACAAAGCAGCTACGCTGCAAGAAATTATATCGATTCTAAGTGACTGCCGCATTCTTCTCTGCTCCGGCATCGGCGAGGCCCCAAGGGCCAGCCTGAACAAAATCGGTGTCCTGCCTCTTGTCCGCAAAGGCGGCATTCAGGAAGCCATTCTCGAAAGTGTGAAGTACAGCTCTTATTTTGAAAATATAAACATTTCGAAGGGATGATGAACAATGAGACAAATAGCTTTCTACGGTAAAGGCGGTATCGGCAAATCGACAACTTCACAAAACACCCTGGCTCAGCTGGCCACCAAATTTGAACAAAGAGTCATGATCGTAGGCTGTGACCCGAAGGCGGATTCCACCCGTCTGATCCTGAATACCAAAGCCCAGAACTCCGTGCTGGAGCTGGCGGCTGAGCTTGGCTCCGTAGAGGATCTGGAGCTTGAGGATGTGCTGCAGACAGGATTCGGCGACATTATCAACGTAGAGTGCGGCGGGCCGGAACCGGGGGTAGGCTGCGCAGGGCGCGGGATTATCACTGCGATTAACTTCCTGGAGCAGGAGGGCGCCTATCAGGATCTGGATTTCGTCTCCTATGACGTACTGGGTGACGTGGTATGCGGCGGATTCGCCATGCCGATCCGTGAGGGCAAGGCCCAGGAGATCTATATCGTCTGCTCCGGCGAGATGATGGCGATGTACGCAGCCAACAATATCGCCCGCGGTATCCTGAAATATGCGACCAGCGGCGGCGTAAGACTCGGCGGCCTGATCTGTAACAGCCGGAATACTGACCGTGAGGATGAGCTGATCATGGAGCTGGCCCGCCGCCTGAACACACAGATGATTCACTTTGTTCCCCGCGATAACATCGTTCAGCATGCCGAGCTGCGCAGAATGACCGTAGCCCAATATAACCCTGAGCACCAGCAGGCGAAAGAATATGAAATCCTGGCCGAGAAGATTCTCAATAACAAAATGCTGACGATCCCCACCCCGATCTCGATGGAAGAGCTGGAAGAGCTGCTGATGGAATTCGGCATCATTGAAGATGAAGAAGCTGCGATCAAGAAGCTCCAGGCTTCCGGGCAATAAACTCTGAGGCGAAGAGAAAAGGAGGGTCAAATCATGGGACTGAGTATTGAAGAGAATCAGAAGCTGGTTGAGGAGATTCTGGAAGCCTATCCCAAAAAGGCGCGGAAGGACCGCGAGAAGCATTTTCAGGTGGCGGATGAAAAGGCCATTGATTGCAGCACGTGTGCGGTGAAGTCCAATATTAAATCCCGTCCGGGTGTGATGACCCCGCGCGGCTGCGCCTATGCCGGCTCCAAAGGGGTGGTCTGGGGTCCGATCAAGGATATGGTCCATATCAGTCACGGGCCGGTGGGCTGCGGACAGTATAGCTGGGGCTCACGCCGTAACTTTGCGAATGGGACGCTTGGCATCGATAACTTTACGGCGATGCAGATTACCAGTGATTTTCAGGAGACGGATATCGTGTTCGGCGGGGATAAGAAGCTGGCCGTCATTATGCGTGAGATTACCGAGATGTTCCCGCTGGCAAAGGGGATCTCTGTCCAGTCGGAATGTCCGGTCGGCCTGATCGGCGATGATATCGAAGCGGTGTCGAAGAAGATGTCCAAGGAGCTTGCGATGCCGATTGTTCCGGTACGCTGCGAAGGCTTCCGCGGGGTCAGCCAGTCGCTGGGCCATCATATTGCGAACGATGCGATCCGTGACTTCGTGATGGGCCGTGCCGAGCTGGCGGAGACCGGTCCCTACGATGTGAATATCATCGGCGACTATAACATTGGCGGCGACGCCTGGGCCTCACGTATCCTGCTTGAAGAGATGGGCCTGCGCGTTATTGCCCAGTGGTCCGGTGACGGCTCTTTGAACGAGCTGGAGATAGCCCACAAGGCGAAGCTGAACCTGATCCACTGCCACCGCTCCATGAACTATATGGTGGACCATATGGAGAAGGCCTACGGCATCCCTTGGCTGGAATACAATTTCTTCGGGCCAACGAAGACGTATGAGAGCCTGCGGGCGATTGCAGCGCTTTTCGATGCTACGATTCAGGAGAATTGCGAGCAGATGATCGCCAGATATAAGCCGGTTATGGATGCAGTGATCCGCAAATACAGACCGCGTCTGGAAAATAAAACCGTCATGCTGATGATCGGGGGCCTGCGTTCCCGCCATACCATCGGCGCTTATGAAGATCTGGGGATGGATATCGTAGCCTCCGGTTATGAATTCGCCCACAAGGATGACTATGAGAAGATGCTCCCGATGCTTGCCGAGGGAACCATTGTCATGGATGATCCCACAGCTTACGAGCTGGAAGAAATTACGAAGAAGATGAACATTGATCTGGTAGGCTCAGGCGTGAAGGAGAAATATGTCTATCACAAGATGGGTGTGCCGTTCCGTCAGATGCATTCCTGGGATTATAGCGGCCCGTATCACGGCTTCGACGGATTTAAGGTATTTGCGAAGGATATGGATATGACTGTGAACAGCCCGGTATGGGATCTGGTGAGCAGAAAAGGAACAATGGAGCCGAAGGAGGCGGGCGTATGAGCAGGGATGAACTGAACATTAAAGATAATACCAGCTTGTTCAAGGAAGAGCGTTATGTGCAGCAGCGGGAGAACAAGAAGCAGTTCGAAGCTCCCTGCAGCGAGAAGGAGACCGCCGAAGCACTCGCGTACTCCAAGTCTGCCGAATATATGGAGAAGAATTTCAGCCGCCAGAATGTGGTGATCAATCCGCATAAAGCGTGCCAGCCGCTGGGTTCGGTCATGGCCGCACTCGGGTTCGAGAAGACGCTGCCGTTCGTACACGGATCGCAGGGCTGCAACGCCTACTTCCGCAGTCATCTCAGCCGTCACTTCAAGGAGCCTACGCCGTCCGTGTCCACGTCCATGACGGAGGATGCAGCCGTATTCGGCGGGATGAACAACCTGATTGACGGTTTGGAGAACAGTGTCGCCTTGTACAAACCGGAGATGGTTGCGATTTGTACCACCTGTATGGCTGAGGTCATCGGGGATGACCTGAACTCTTTTATCGGCAATGCCCGCATTAAAGGGGTGATCAGTGAGGAATATCCGGTGGCCTACTGCAACACCCCGAGCTTCGTCGGCTCACATATCACTGGCTACGATGCCATGATCAAGGGTATCCTGAGCTACCTCTATACCCGTTCGGGTATAGAGAGCAAGCCGGGAAGCGGCGCGGAGAGCGGAGAGAAGCTGAATGTGATGCTGGGCTTTGAGCCGTACACCGGCAATTTTGCAGAGCTGCGCAAGATTCTGGGAGCCTTCGATACCAAGTACACCCTACTTGGAGACCACAGCGGGAACTACGATTCACCGGCAACCGGAGAGTATGAATACTACTACGGCGGTACGAAGCTTGCGGATGTTCCGCAGGCAGCCAATGCGCTTGCAACCCTCTCTCTGCAAAAGTATACGCTGAAGAAGACCCAGGAATATATCAGCGGTACCTGGAACCAGCAGCTGGCAGCGTTATCCACGCCGCTGGGCATTAAGGGCACAGATACTCTGCTGGCTACGATCAGTGAGCTGACCGGCCTCCCGATTCCAGCAGTGCTTACGGAAGAACGCGGCCGTGTCGTGGATGCGCTGATGGACAGTCACCCTTACCTGCACGGCAAGCGGGTAGCGCTGGTAGGCGACCCGGATCTGCTTATTGGCCTGATCGGGTTCTGCCTGGAGACCGGGATGGAGCCGGTGCATATTATCTGCTCGAACGGTGATGTGGACTTCAATGAAGTGAAGTTCAAGGATGAGGCCGAAGCGCTGCTGGCAGCAAGTCCGTATGGCACCGAAGCTACTGTGCATGTCGGCAAAGACCTGTGGCATATGCGCTCGCTGCTGCTGAATGACAAGGTGGATCTGGCGATTGGCAGCTCCCATCTGAAATTTGCCGCCAAGGATGCGGAGGTGCCGCTGGTGCGGGTCGGCTTCCCGATCTTCGACCGCCATCACATGCACCGTTATCCGATTATCGGGTATCAGGGAACACTTAATCTGCTCAGCCTGATCGTGAACACGATTCTGCAGCAGCTTGATGATCATAACTCCGGCTTTAATTTTGAGCTGGTGCGCTAGAGCCGTTTGTCTGTAGCCATTATAAGAGGATTGGATTGCTAACCTGGCCTTCTCCTCCCCCCGGAATATGCGGCAGCGGTTGTTGCGGCTGCAGTTCATCCGGTAGGGGCGGCGAAGGGCCGGGATTCTTGCCATCATGGGCACCTGCCTCATCAGGGAGTGCGCAAGATTCGTGTGGAACACAAGCCTCTTAAGCGAAGGAGATGAAGAGCCGATGGACCCTTTACGGCAAGATGAATTTGATTCCCAGGCTTGCGGGAGCATGGCCCCTAAGGCGAAGCCCTGTCCAAGGCCCAAGCCGGGCGAAGCTGCTGGGGGCTGCTCCTTCGACGGAGCCCAGATCACGCTGCTGCCGATTATGGATGCTGCACATCTGGTTCATGGACCGATTGCCTGCGCCGGTAACAGCTGGGAGAGCAGAGGCGCGTTATCCAGCGGCCCCTCCCTGTCCCAATATGGCTTCGCTACGGATCTTACGGATTCTGATATTATTTTTGGCGGCGAGAAGAAATTGAAGGACAGCATTGATTATATTGCCGGGCGCTTTGCGCCTCCGGCAATATTTGTATATTCAACCTGCGTGACCGCGCTGATCGGCGAAGATATGGATGCGGTCTGCAAGGAGGCGGCGGACCGGATCGGGATTCCTGTGATCCCGGTGAACAGCCCCGGCTTCGTCGGGAGCAAGAATCTCGGGAACCGGCTGGCGGGGGATGCGCTGCTGCAGTATGTCATCGGGACGGGAGAGCCGGAGCCGGAGACGGATCTCGGGGTGAATCTGATCGGGGAGTACAATATCGCCGGTGAGATGTGGGATATTGAGAAGCTGATGAACAGCGCCGGGATCGCCGTAACCTCGCGGATTACGGGGGATGCCCGCTATAAGGAGATTACGTGGGCGCACCGGGCGAGAGTGAATATGGTGGTCTGCAGCCGGGCGCTGCTCGGCCTTGCCAAGGAGATGGAGTCGAGATACGGTATCCCGTATTTCGAAGGCTCGTTCTATGGTGCGAAGGAGACGACCTATTCGCTGCGCCAGATGGCCTATCTGATGAATGACCGGGAGATGGAGCGGCGTGTGGACCGGCTCACCGAGCGGGAGGAAGCCAGGTTAAGCCAGGAGCTGCGGCCTTACCGCAAGCTGCTGAGGGGGAAACGGGCTGTACTCTATACGGGCGGGGTCAAAAGCTGGTCCGTCATCTCGGCCCTGAAGGAGCTGGGCGTTCAGGTCGTCGGGGTAGGCACGAACAAAAGCACGGAGGATGATGTGCGGCGGATTGCCGACCGCGTAGGAGATGATACGGAATACATTCCCGAGGGCGGGGCCAGCCGGATTATCAAGACGGTAAGAGAGCGCAAGGCGGATATTATGATTGCGGGCGGCCGCAATATGTATGTGGCGATGAAAGAGCAGATTCCCTTCATTGATATTAATCAGGAGCGCCACAAAGCGTATGCCGGATATGAAGGGCTGCTGCGGCTGGCCAAAGAGCTGACCTATTCACTTGCGAACCCGATCTGGAAGCTGGCGGCAAGCCCTGCTCCCTGGGATAAGGAGGCGCCGCCCTATGACCGTTAACCGGAGAAAAAAGCCCGCATCAGTCAACCCGATGAAGATCGGGCAGTCGCTGGGTGCCGTACTGGCCTTGCAGGGCTGCTACCGGGCCATGCCGCTGATTCACGGCTCCCAGGGCTGCTCCGCTTTTCCGAAGGCGCTCCTGACCCGTCATTTCCGGGAACCGATTGCCGTGCAGACCTCGGCGCTGCAGGAGATGGATGTCATCTTCGATGCCAACCGCAATCTGGAGGAGGCGCTGAATCTGGTGCTGAGCAAGCACCGCCCGGATATCATCGGCATTATTGGGACGGAATTGACGGATGTAGCCGGTGTGGATTATCAGAACATGCTTAAGACGTATAAAAGAGAGCGGAATATGCGCGGAGGTCTCGCCTTCTCTGTGGTTCTGCCAGATTTTCGCGGATCGCTGGAATCGGGCTTCAGCTCTACGGTGGAGTCTATGATTGACGAGATGATCCAGCAGGTAGGACACCGGGGGCAAAGAAGCGTGAACACCCGGCAGATTACCCTGCTGCCGGGCTCGTTCTTAACCCCGGCCGATGTGATGGAGCTGAAGGAGATCATCTCCTCCTTCGGCTTCGAGGTGATTGCGCTGCCGGATATCTCGACTTCCTTGTCCGGCCATCTGCTTACCGGCTTCTCGCCGCTGACACGCGGCGGGGTTCCGCTGGACTCTATGCTCCAGAGCCTGCAGTCCGCTTTGACGATTGCCGTGGGCGGCAGTATGGAGCGTCCGGCCAGACGGCTGCATAATGCCATAGGTACCCCGTATAAGGTATTCGAGGGGGCGATGGGGCTTAAAGCAACCGATGAACTGCTGCATTTCCTGCATCAGATCAGCGGGGAGCCGGTGCCGCTGCGGTATTGCTGGCAGCGGGAGAATCTGCTCGACAGCATGCTGGACGCGCATTTTCAATTTGCCGGAATGTCGGTGCTTGCCGCACTGGAACCGGATCATCTGCATTCGGTCTCGGGGTGGCTGGAGGAGCTGGGCGTAGAGCAGAAGGCGCTGATCACTTCGTTTGAGACCCCGCTCATTGCCGGAATGGAGCGCGAGGTGTGGGTGGGCGATTTGGATGATGCCGAGGTGCTGGGCAAGGGGGCTGATCTCTGGATCAGCAATTCCCACGGGATTGCCGGGGCACAGCGGACGGGTGCCGCCTTCATGCCGGCCGGGTTCCCGGTCTGGAATGAGCTTGGCGCTTACATGTCCGTCTCGGCCGGGTACCGGGGAGCCATGGAATGGAGTAATAAAGCAGGGAATCTGTTAATGCAAAGGGAGGCAGGCAGCCGTGAAAGTAGCGTTCGCCACAGATGATGGAAGCCGTGTGAATGCGCATTTCGGACAGAGTCCGATGTTCGCTGTATATAATGTAACGAAAGCCGGGGCCGAGCTGGTGGAGCTGCGCAGACTGTCTGCCGTACCGCACCAGGATGAAGCTGGCAAAATCGAAAGCCGCCTGGATTCTGTAGGCGACTGTACTCTGATCTTCATCATGCAGATCGGCGCATCGGCTGCTGCGCGGGTAACACGCCGGAAGATTATGCCGGTGAAGGTTCCGATGGGCAGCCCTATCGAGGAGCAGCTGAAGCGGCTGGTCGAGATGCTTCAGGGCAAGCCGCCGATGTGGCTGGCCAAGGTGCTGCGGGCAGAGGAAGCGGAAGAGAATGAAGGAGGAGAAGCGAATGGAACCCATGGCTAATGAGCGTGCGGCGCTGCAGGGTATGGTGATTCCGGGAGCTGCGGCGGCGAGGCAGCGCAGTCCCAGAGCACGTAAGGAGCTGAATCCGGAGACCGCAGATGCCCTGATCCGGCGTCTGTGTCATCTGCTGGACGCCGGGGACTTCTTCGGACGTAACAGCAGTCTTCCTCCGCTGGAGAAGATCGCGAAGCTGTTCCTGGCATCTGCCGGGGATAAGGATCAATCGGAATTCAATTGTGCGGTGTCGTCCAAGGTCCGCCAGCAGGTGCCGCTGCTGTTCCAGGCCATGGCAGGCGTTATGGAGGAGAGATGCGGCCTTATGATCCAGAGTACAGCAGAGATTAACGGCGAGGGCTTCGGCCGGGGGCTGCTCTACAGCGGCAGAGTCATTGTGGTGCTTAAGAGCCTGAGGGCCGGCTTTCCCTTCCCGTTCACTTCGGCTGAGAAGACGATTTCGTACGGGGTGGAGTGTATTGAAGAAGGAATGGCTTTTCTGGAGAAATATACGGAGATGACTTCAGCGCATGGCCTGCTTAGCCTGGAGGGCTAGGGAGTAATATGAATTCAGTCACAGGGGGAGTCAGGAATGGAGCAGCTTGCCGGAGGTTTGGAGCTGGAACGGTACACCCGGCAGCTGAGGCTGCTCGGGGAAGACGGGCAGAAGGCGCTGAAGGAAGCGACAGTTATGGTGGCCGGAATCGGCGGGCTTGGCGGAACGGCTGCACTCTATTTGGCGGCGGCTGGCGTGGGCCGGCTTATTCTGGCTCATGAGGGGGTGATTGTGGCCCCGGATCTGAACCGGCAGATTCTGATGGGCAGTGAGCATCTGGGCCAGGAGCGGATGAGTACGGCGATTGCCCGGCTGAAGCAGCTGAATCCGCATGTTGAGATTGAAGGCTATAATTCCAGAATTGAATATCCTGCGGCATGGCCTTGGGTAGAAGCAGCCGATATTGTAATCGATGCCCGCTACGACTTCCCGGAGCGTTATGCGCTGAACCGGCTGTGTGTGGATACGAATACACCGATGGTGGAGGCGGCCATGTATGGCTTTGAAATATCGCTCACTACAGTGATTCCCGGACTTACGCCTTGCCTCGAATGCCTGTATCCGGAGTTGCCGCCGCAGTGGGAGCCGCTCGGCTTCCCGGTTCTGGGCGCCACCTCCGGGATTGCCGGTTGTCTGGCAGCGCTGGAGGCCGTAAAATGGATTACAGGGGTAGGGACAACTTACGCGGGCGTAATGCATCGCTTCAGCTCACTCGACTTCGCCTGTTATAGCGTCCGTATTGCCCGTAATCCGAATTGCGCTTGCTGCGGAGAGGGAGGTAAACCGTGAAACGTCTCAAGCTATGTGACACGACACTCAGGGATGGTGAACAGGCGGCTGGAGTTTCATTCACGAGGGCGGAAAAGCTGGAAATCGCAAAGTTGCTGTCGGAGAGCGGAGTAGAGCAGGCAGAGGTAGGCATTCCTGCCATGGGCAAGCGGGAGCAGGAGGATATTGCCGCTGTTGCTGAGCTGGGATTACCCATGAAGCTAATGACATGGAACCGCTCGGTCCCCGCAGATATTGACAAGGCCAAGGCTACCGGCTTGAACTGGAGCCATATCTCCATTCCAGTGTCGGAGATTCAGCTGCAGGGCAAGCTGGGGCTGACGCCCCGGGAAGGTCTGAACAAGCTGCTGCGTACCGTGGAGTACGGGCTGCGGCAGGGTATGACCGTATCGGCAGGCATGGAGGATTCCTCCAGGGCGGAGTTGAGCTTCCTGATTGAAGTGGTGAATACCTTATACAAGGAAGGCATCCGCAGGTTCAGGTATGCAGATACCGTCTCGGCCCATCATCCGGGCCAGATGGCAGAGCGGGTAAGCCGGCTGCTGGGAGAAGTGCCTGGGGATGTGGAGCTGGAGGTACACTGCCACAATGACTTCGGGCTGGCCTGCGCGAACACGCTCAGCGGCATAGCGGCCGGAGCGGTGTGGGCCAGTACGACGGTGGCCGGGATTGGCGAGAGGACCGGCAATGCGGCCATGGAGGAAGTTGCCATGGCCTGGCGCTATTTGTACGGCGGGGAATGTGCGGTCCGGCTGGAGGGGCTCCAGGGCCTCGCAGACAAGGTCATTGCCGCATCCGGCCGCAGTGTCGGTGATGCGAAGCCGGTCGTGGGGCAGCTCGCCTTCACCCATGAATCCGGGATTCATGTGGACGGGCTGATGAAGGAGCAGGAGACGTATCAGTTCTTCGATCCGGCGGTGGTTGGACGGGCGCACCGCTTCGTGCTGGGCAAGCATTCAGGCAGCGGCGGCGTGGCTCATGTGCTGGAGCAGCTGGGACTTGCGGTCAGCGCCGAGACGGCCGGCCGTCTGCTGGAGAAGGTCCGGGCCTACGCTGAGGCCCGCAAGGGCACTGTGCCGGAAGTCATGCTGCTGCAGTGGCTGATGGAAGAACAGCAGCGCGCGCAGAATGCGGTGTAGGCAACGCACTATAGATAACAAAAAGCAAAAAGAAGCGGAGGGGAAATTTGGAGCTGTAGGAGCGATAGCGTTTTATATATGTTGATGCTTAAGCTGGGCTGTTCTCCATGTGGAGTGCAGCGCAGCTTTTTTTTTGGAATACAATGGCTGATGATATCCTGGTCTGGCAGGGCGGCGGGGAGAATAGACTCCACTTTGACGGAGGATTTTGTTACAATTTGAGCAGGCTGTAAATAGGCAGAGCGTATGGAGAAGGGAAGGCATCACTTTGAAGAAAACGGTATTTTTCGATATTGACGGTACGATCTATGATGAAGACAAGAATATTCCAGCTTCCACCAGAGAAGCGATAGCGGAGCTGAAGAGACGCGGGCACCATGTAGCAATTGCTACCGGAAGAGCGGATTATATGTTCGAGGGGCTGCGCGAGGAGCTGGGGATTGACTCGTATGTCTCGCTGAACGGGCAATATGTGGTCTATGAAGGGAAGCCGGTGTACAAGAACCCGATTGCGACCAGCGTGCTGGAGGAGCTGACCTTGTTCGCGGAGAAGCTGGATCACCCTGTTGCGTATACGGATACGGCGGGCATGAGAGTGAATGTGGCCGATCATGAGTACATTAATACGAGCGTTGGTTCGCTGAAGCTGGTATTTCCGACGCATGATGCGGGATATTTTCTGAAAAATGACATTTACCAGGCGATGATCTTCTGTCCGCAGGAGAGCCAGGTGGTATATGCCGGGCGGTACCCTGAGCTGAATTTCATCCGCTGGCACCCGCTGTGTATGGATGTGCTGCCCGGCAACGGCTCCAAAGCGAACGGGATCGCGGAGATGCTGAAGGTGATCGGGGTGGAGAAGGAAGAAGTCTATGCTTTTGGCGATGGCCTGAACGATGTAGAGATGTTGGGGTATGTCGGGTATGGCATTGCCATGGGCAACGGCGAGAAGGCAGCGAAGGAGGCCGCCTCCTTCATTACGAAGTCTGTCCGTGAGGACGGCATCTATGAAGGCTTGAAGATGGTCGGGCTGCTGTAGGCAGGAGAACCCGGTTGCTGTGTCTCATTTCATTAAACTTACGAGAGGATATGCTTACCTCCAGGGGCGTTGCCCGGAGCAGTAAGGCTTAGACGGGTATTCGGTTGCAGTTTATGCAATCGAATACTTTTTTTTGCATTTTGAACGGGTTTCACTCCATACAGCAGAAGTAGTCGAACTGCGATCAAATATGATCACTGGGGCAATCGCAGGCCGGTTTACCCAAAATAAATATATGCCTACGGGATAAATGTCCATGCCCCTCTTGGGTAAATGGAGTAGGATACATAGAGTCTATAGGAGGTGAGGGATATGGGGAGTATGGAACAAAAGAAGAAAAAGCGGAGCTGCAAAGAGGAGCTTACGGGATGCCCTCTGCCAAGAGCGAAACGTCCTGCGAGAAAACGGAAGGACAACAAATGCAACTGCAAGAAGATTATTGTCAAAAAGCAAATTGTCCGCGTTAATATTCCATTAGGTGCTTTGGGAGCGGCTGGAGCAGCAGGAGCCTTGGAGGCGGCTGGAGCAGTAGAGGCCTTGGGATCAGCGGGGGCAGCGGGAGCCGCCGGAGCGCTGGGAGCGGCCGGAGCAGCGGGAGCGCTGGGAGCAGCCGGAGCAGCGGGAGCGCTGGGAGCGGCTGGAGCAGCGGGAGCAGGCGGAGCGGCCGGAGCAGCAGGTGCCCGTGGAGCTGCCGGGCTTCTGGGGGCAGCCGGAGCAGCGGGAGCGCTGGGAGCAGCGGGAGCGCTGGGAGCCGCCGGAGCACAAGGCGCACTGGGAGCAGCGGGCACAGCCGGAGCGCTAGGAGCCGCCGGGGCGCTAGGCGGCATCGGTCCGGCAGGCCCGGCGGGACCTGCCGGAGCAGCGGGAGCAATAGGCCCGGCGGGGCCCGCCGGAGCAGCAGGAGCTATAGGCCCGGCGGGGCCCGCCGGAGCAGCAGGAGCTATAGGCCCAGCGGGACCAGCCGGTGCAACGGGAGCTGCCGGGCCAGCGGGGGCAACCGGTGCTACGGGCACAGCAGGGCCTGCAGGTGCAACTGGAGCAACTGGAGCCGCCGGACCGGCCGGGGCAACCGGTGCCACAGGAGCGGCTGGCGGAATTGCCCAGTTCGGCTACGTCTATAACCTCGGTGCGCAGGTAGTGCCGATTGAGGCAGATGTGTCTTTTGATACGAACGGACTGCTGACCCCCGGGATTACACATGCCCCTGGTACAACTACAATTTCGGTAACTAATGCAGGGAGTTATGAGGTTAATTTCTCCGTGTCCGGAGTGGAGCCCAGCCAATTTGCCTTATTCGTGAACGGGGCGCAGGTTCCGGGAACAGTCTACGGTTCAGGTGCAGGAACCCAGCAGAACACTGGGCAAGCTATCCTTGCCTTGTCCTCTGGAGATGTACTGACGCTTCGGAACCACAGCTCGGCTGCTGCTGTCACATTGCAGACGCTGGCTGGAGGGACGCAAGCCAATGTGAATGCTTCGATTGTAATTAAACAGCTTGCATAGCAGGTTAAAACAGACCAAACTGCTTGGATAGAGAGCGGTTTGGTAAAGGAACGGGGTACCCGATCGGGTACCCCGCATTTTTTTGCAGCAATGATCCAAAAGGTTGGAAATCCCTCAATGAAAGACGGCTCTTCTCAGCTTGATGGCGAAGGGAGCGGCGCATGTCTTTTAAAATAAATTGTTATTCACTTCAGTGAGTATGGTTAAGATATATTAAATGTCTTATACAACAGGAATCAAGAGCGGAGGCGTCTGAATTGAACCCTAAATGGTGGAAAGAGAGCGTAGTCTACCAGATTTATCCGATCAGCTTCATGGACAGTAACGGCGACGGAATTGGAGATCTGCGCGGGATCTTGTCGAAGCTTGATTACTTGCAGGAGCTCGGCGTGGATGTGATCTGGGTCTGCCCGATTTATAAATCCCCGAACCATGACAATGGCTATGATATCAGTGACTACTGCGACATTATGAAGGAATTCGGAACGATGGCGGATTTCGATGAACTGCTGCGTGAGATGCATTCCCGCGGCATGAAGCTGATGATGGACCTGGTGCTGAATCATACCTCGCATGAACATCCGTGGTTCGTGGAATCGAGAAGCTCGAAGGACAATCCCAAGCGGGACTATTATATCTGGCGCAAAGGCAAAAACGGCGGCCCCCCGAACAACTGGGAATCCTACTTCAGCGGCTCGGTCTGGGAGCTGGACCCCCGGACGGATGAATATTATCTGCACCTGTACTCCCGGTTCCAGCCCGATCTCAACTGGGAGAATCCGGCGGTCATCGATAAGCTGCACGAGATGGTGCAGTGGTGGCTGAAGAAGGGGGTGGACGGCTTCCGCTTCGATGCCATTGCCCATATTGTGAAGGCAGAGGGCTATCCGGATGCCCTGAATCCTGGCGGTACTCCGACGGTCCGCGCCTATGACATGTTCTCGAACCTGAATCATGTGCATACCCTGCTGCAGAATCTGCACGATCAGGTGCTCTATTACTACGATATCATGACGGTAGGGGAGACCTCGGGGCTTGGGCCGGAGCAGGCGCTGGATTATGTCGGTGACGGACGCCGTGAGCTGAATATGACCTTTCAGTTCGAGCATATGAATCTGGATGCTGCCTCGCCGGGCAGCGGGAAGTGGGATGTGGTGCCTTGGAAGCTGACAGATCTTAAGGCGATCATCAGCGATTGGCAGACCGTCCTGCATAACCGGGGCTGGAATGCCAACTATCTGTGTAACCATGACCAGCCGCGCTCAGTCTCGCGGTTCGGCGATGACCTGTACTACCGGGTGCCGTCGGCCAAGATGCTCGCCACCTTCATTCATATGCTTGAAGGCACGCCGTATATTTATCAGGGTGAGGAGATCGGCATGACCAATGTGGCCTTCGAGTCGATCGATGATTACCGGGATGTGGAGACCTTGAACTATTATGAGGAAAAGCGCAACGCCGGTGTTCCCGAAGCCGACATCATGGCTGCGATTCATACCAAGAGCCGTGACAATGCCCGGACTCCGATGCAATGGGATGATGGCGAGGAAGGCGGGTTCACCACAGGTACGCCCTGGATCAGGGTCAACTCGAACTCCCGGGAGATTAACGCGGCCAGCAGCGTCAAGGACCCGGACTCTATTTACAACTATTATAAGAAGCTCATCCAGCTCCGCAAAAAACATCAGGTCATCGTCTATGGTGAATACGGACTCTTGCTGGAGGAGCATCCCGAAATCTATGCCTATACCCGGACGCTGGAGGATCAGCGCCTGCTCGTGATTCTGAATTTCTTCGGACATGAGCCGGTCTTCGAGCTGCCGGAGGAATTCCAGACTGCCGCGAAGCTGGAGCTGCTGATCTCCAATTATGAGCCTGCCAAGGAGGAAGATCTCCAGCAGTTGAAGCTACGCCCTTATGAAGCGCGCGTGTATCTGCAGCGGTTAGATCAGGGTTCTGCTTAAGCGAACGAACCTACAACCGGATCTGGAGATGTGCAGCAGTCCCGGCGGAAGTACCGGGACTGCTGTTTGTTATGCGTAAAACCGAATACATATACGCTGCGAGATCATACGTTTTTTATCCGCACAGTGATCCTGTTCCTTTAATTATAAATAAATGATTATGTGTTGCAGGTCTGTGACTTCGCTGGGCTTCTACAGTAAAAGGCGGTACAATAGGCGTTATTAGAGACAGGGATAAGCCCGTGCGGTGAAGCGGAGTATGGAGGGAGCTAGGAGAGAGATGAGTGAGTGGTATGAGAAATGTTTTGGCGAGGACTATCTGATTGTATACAGACACAGGGATTTCAGCGGTGCGCGTCATGAGGTGGAGAGCATGATCCAGTGGCTTGGCCTGCCCCGGGGCGCGAAGGTGCTGGACCTCTGCTGCGGCATGGGCCGCCATTCACTGGCTCTGTCGCAGGCTGGCTATGAAGTAACAGGTGTGGATCTGTCGAAGGTGCTGCTGCGTGAGGCGTGTGCGCAGGCTGGGGCAGAGCAGGTAACCTGGCTGCAATCGGATATGCGGGAGCTTCCGCTTGCGGGCGGCTTCGATGCTGTGGTCAATTTGTTCACTTCCTTCGGGTATTTTGAAGAGGATGAGGAGCAGATTAAGGTGCTTAAGGAGATTTGCCGGATGCTGAAGCCGGGGGGCCGGTTCATCATTGATTTCCTGAACCCGGCTTACGTCATCCGCCATCTGGTGCCCCATTCGGTCCGGGAGGACGGAGATGTTCGGATTGACGAGACCCGCCGGATCGAGGAGGGGTATGTGAAAAAGGATATCCTGCTGACCTCGAAGGCCGGGAACGCTCCGGCCCGCAAGTGCCAGGAACGGGTAAAGCTCTACACGCTGGAGGATTTCCGCAGAATGCTTGCCGCTGCCGGGCTGCGGCTGGATACTGTTCACGGCGGCTACGATGAAGAGGAATATAACGCTGAATCCTCGGCCCGCATGATCTTCATGGGAGGTAGACCTTAGAGATGGCATCAGGGAGAGGGCTTAGAGGAGGCGGAGGAAGGTTGAACAAGGAGATTATTCAAGCTTGGGACGGCGGAGTTCTTCAGGTATCGGTGCCAATGGGGCTGCCGCTGCGCCAGGTTAACAGCTATCTGCTGCCGGATAAGGACGGCAGGGTTACGGTCATTGATCCAGGCCCGCATACACCGGCTGCCGAGCTTGCCTGGCAGGGGGTGCTTGAGGCACTGAGCCTTACCTGGACGCAGGTGCGGGATATCGTGGTGACCCACCATCATCCCGACCATTACGGGCTGGCGGGCTGGATGCAGTCCCGCAGCGGAGCGCGGGTATGGATGAGCGAACGGGCGCATGCCGAGGCCGGTCTGGCCTGGGGGGAAGCGGCGACTCTGAATGAGGCGCTGCCGCTCTTTTTCCGGCGGTATGGGATGCCGGAGGAGTGGCTTGCGGGTATCCGGGAGCATCTGGATAGCTTCCTGCCTGAGGTGACCCCGCAGCCGGAGGTCACCTATATCAATGACGCGGAGCCGTTTGTGATGGGCAGCCGGAAATGGCAGCCCATTATCACAGGCGGGCATGCGCCGGGGCATGTGTCGTTCTACCACGGCGGCAGCGGGCAGATCCTCTGCGGCGATGCTGTGCTGCCGCAGATCTCGCCCAATGTCGGCCTGCAGCCGGGCAGCGATCCGCAGCCGCTGCTGACGTTTCTGGAGGGGCTGCAGGAGCTGCGCAGCCTGCGGGTTACGCTGGCGTTCCCGGGCCACCGGGAACCGTTCCCGGGGTTCACGGCGCGGGCGGACAGCCTGCTCCGGCATCATGAGGAGCGGCTGGATACTACAGCCGCGCTGCTCGCAGGCGGACCGCAGAGCGGGTTCGCGGTCTGCGAGGGGCTGTTCCGCAGCCGGGTCGCGACAGCGCACCAGATGCGGTTCGCCATGAGCGAGGCGCTGGCCCACCTGGCCGAGCTGGTGCGCCGGGGGCGGGCAGCCGAAACGGAGGCTGGGCCTGGCGGCAGCCTGTTTTTCACGGCTGTGGAGTAAGCCGGCGCAGGAAACGGTGCAGGCTGCTGGCAGCAGATTACAAGATATTGTACTCTGCTGCCACTAACCTGCATTTCATCACATGTAGTTGATCACACATGCACGTGGCTCATAACACGCAGTTCATCACACGTAGCTCATTACACGTAGCTCATCAAACGTAGCTCATTACACGTAGCTCATTACACGTAGTTCATTACATGTAGCTCATTACACGTAGCTCATCACACGTAGCTCATCACACGTAGCTCATCACACATAGCTCATCACACGCAACTTACGAAACGTAGCCCATAACATGCAACTCACAGCTCACAATACGTAGCCCTAATTCAATGCTCATAACCCTCCGCTTATACCCGCTGCTGATGCCCCCGCTGCACACAACCTGCTGACCGAAAACCGCTCATTAACCTATTGTTGCCCTCACACTCTTCTGGAAACCTCGACTATTGGAACACCTGAAAGAAATGACTAATTTATTGGTGAAGTTTGCAGCCTGTCAACAACACTACTCATTCCTCCTCCAAAGTTATCTGTAAGTGGTGAGATGTGATAATCAGAGGGATAAATCCCTTTGATCTAGCTGAAAGTGGCCGGGGAGCGTGAATGAAGAGCACAAGTGCACCTGAATTAGCCGAAAGTCGGCGGGAAGCGAAAATGAAGAGCACAAGTGGACTCCTGTCAAGAAAGTAGACAACAACTACATCGTTTTTCGCTTAAATGTGGCTGCAAACTGAACCGGAGAAACGTAACCCAGCGCCCCATGGATTCGTTTGCGGTTGTAGAAAAATTCAATGTACTGGAAGATGGCATCATACGCCTGTTGCTTCGTTTTAAATCGATTCCAGTACACCAACTCTTTTTTTAAGAGGCTGTGAAACGATTCGATACAGGCGTTATCATAACAGTTTCCTTTGCGGCTCATGCTTGCAGTCATCTGGTACGACTTTAGGCGTTCCCGGTAGTCTGCAGAGGCGTACTGGGAGCCCCGATCCGAATGATGAATCAAGCCCTTCCCGGGGCGTTTGGCCTGATAAGCAGCGTCCAGAGCGCCTTGTACGAGGTCAGTGGTCATCCGGTCGCTAAGCCGCCAGCCGACAATCTCCCGGGTACACAGGTCCAGTACGCTCGCCAAGTACATCCGTCCTTCCCGGCAGGGAATGTAGGTGATATCCGCCACCCACGTCTGGTTCGGCTTTTCCGTGTGAAATTGCTGGTTCAACAGGTTGGGGGCAATGGGTAACGGATGGTTGGAGTCGGTGGTGCATACCCGAAATCGTTTCGCGACACAAGAGCGCAGACCGAGTTCCTTCATATACTTTCCTACGGTGCGTTCACTGACCCGGTGCCCTTCACGTTCGAGGAGAACCTTGATTTTGGGACTGCCATAGCGACCCTTAGAGTCATGGAAATGATAGGCTATCCGCTTTAATAGCAACGCTTTGCGGGTGGCTTGGGGGCTAGGTTCTGCTGTTCTCCATTTGTAATAACCGCTCCGGGACACCTGAAAGACACGGCACATCTTCTCCACAGGGAACTCGGAGCGATGATCTTCAATAAGCTGAAATCTCAGTTCTTTGGGTTGCTGAAGATGTGCACTGCTTTTTTTAGGATGGCCATCTCTTCGGTCAGGTCTGCGAGCTCTCGCTCCCTCTCCTTCAGTTGACGTTCCAGCTCTCTGTATTTGTCTGGAGTAATGATGGGCTCATTCTCAAACTGCCGATACTGTCCTAGCCATTTATGCAACGTTTTGGCGGGGATGTCCAGCTCCAGGGCCAATTCCGCTACCGTTTTCGTCTGCTCCTGGATGTACTTGACGGTCTGTCTTTTGTATTCTTCATTGTAGCTTCTCCGTGTTCCACTCATGGGGACACCTCCTCGTTAAACTAATTATCTCTATTCTCTTAACGGGTGTCCACGGTTAACACTAACAGCAAAGTGCACCTGAATTAGCCGAAAGCGGGCGGGAAGCGTGAATGAAGAGCACAAGTGCACCTGAATTAGTCAAAAGTCGGCTAAAGGCGAAAATGAAGAGCACAAGTGCACCTGAATTAGCCGAAAGTGGCCGGGGAGCGTGAATGAAGAGCACAAGTGCACCTGAATTAGCCGAAAGCGGGCGGGAAGCGTGAATGAAGAGCACAAGTGCACCTGAATTAGCCAAAAGCGGGCGGGAAGCGTGAATGAAGAGCACAAGTGCACCTGAATTAGCCGAAAGCGGACGGGAAGCGTGAATGAAGAGCACAAATACATTTGAATTAGCCAAAAGTCGGCGGGAAGCGAAAATGAAGAGCACAAGTGCACCTGAATTAGCCGAAAGTGCACCTGAATTCTGCACACCTGTTGTTTTTTTGACAACTGTTAAATATAATAAATGCAACTAAGTGCTCAGGCGAAGGAGATGTAAGAGAGATGGCGGTGGACAGGCGGATCGGGAAGACGCGGGATGCTATTTTTAAGGCGTTTCTTAGTCTGATGGAAGAGAAGGGCTTTGAGCAGATTACGGTACATGAGATTGCGGAGCGGGCTAATGTCAGCAGAGGGACTATCTATCTGCATTTTGTAGACAAATATGATCTGCTGGATCAGTGTGTTGAGAAGGAAATGACGGAGCTGCGTGACCGCTGTATGGGCGTCCAGGAGAATCTGGATTTCACCTCTTCCGGTCCTCTGCTGCGTACGGCTGAATATGTGGAGCAGCATGCCACCGTCTTCATTACATTAATTAATAACAGCGGCATTCCTGCCTTAAGAAGCCGTCTGCATGCAATGCTGATGGAAGGACTGGCGGAGCAGATCGATATGGATGGTGTGAACCAGGGGATGAACAAGGAGATGCTGCTGCATTTTATGGCCTCTGCTGCTGTGGGAGTCATGGAATGGTGGATTACACACTCGCTGCCTATTTCGGCCAAAAAGCTGATAGAGGATATCACTATCCTCCTCGAACGCAATCAGATGGGACCGCAGCCGCTGGAGGCTCTGCCTAGACAATAAGTTACCTGTGCCGTCCAGCGGCCTGCGGTTATTCCCATTCTTAAGAATCCGGCTGAATCACCTTCATCTTGGACGGGTTGTTGATTTTGTATTTGACCGGATGCTGGGAGAGCTTCTTGGCTACAATCTTCGCTTCAAAAGAAACGGGGTCGCCCTCCTTGAGCTCCAGCTTCTTCAGCGTGGCACTGTGGCTTGACCAGACTTCGTCAATGGCCAGCTCATGCCCTTCTATCACTACATTGTCATAGATAATCACTTCATCATCGTTATCCGAGAAATGGTTGGGAACGGTCGTGAATTCTTTGACAACCGCTGTAACCTTAAGCTTGTCTTCCGGCAGCTGCAGGGCAGGCTTCTTTTTGGAGGCGGCTGGCTTACGCGGCTTCTCTGCAGGAGCCGTTGTCTCCGCAGCGCTCTTACCTTCCGCAGCACTCCCACTCTCTGCACGCTCAGCAGTATCGCCCTCCGCAGCACCAGCATTTCCCGGACCCTCCGCATCAGCCTCACCGCGAACCTCCGGATCACCCTCAACCGGCTGGTTCTCCAGCAGCTCGGCTTCTCCGGCAGCTTCTGCCGGGTCCTCGGACCGTGCATCCGCCGCCGCTTGCGCGCGCTGGCCGAAGCTTCCGGTCTGCATTTCTTTGAGGTACGCCGGGTGGATACAATGCTGCTGCTTATTCTCGAACTGGACCACCACCGTCTGATTATCCACAAACCCTACGATTTCACAAGGCAGGGTCAGGCCCTGCCGCTTGTACAGATAAGTCTTGACCCGGGTGGCTGACCCGGGCAGAAGATTCCATTCCTTGCACCGCTCAATCCGCTCATCCTCACTCTCGAACTCCTGGACAGCCAGCGGCTCCACTACGAACGAATAGGTCATGCACACTTCGCACCTTTCCTGTTATAAATAATTGCTCTCGGCTTATTCCGGCAACGTCTCCTCCAGCCGGCTGCGCCGTGCAGCCTCTTCCGCGTCCTCCGGGGCATGGGGCAGACCCAGCTCCTGCTCGCGTTCCGCCTGCTTGCGGTGGGCAATACGGCTGCTGGCCGCTGCGGCTACAGCCCCTACGATATCATCCAGATAGGTATGGATCTGGCCGGTGGTTTTGTCATTCAGCCTCTCCAGTACGCCGGGCTTGAGTTTGTCCACGTAACCATAGTTGGTGAACCCGATACTGCCATATACATTAACGATCGAGAAGGCGAGAATCTCGTCTACCCCGTACAATCCTTCATCGTTCTCAATCATATCCTGGAGCGGCGAGAACAGCTTGCCCTCCTCCGCCAGTACGTCGAGCTGGATGCCGGTCAGCACCGCATTTTGCACCTCACGCTTGCTGAGTACCATCTCAACGTTATGAATACATTCCTCCATGGTCAGGCCCGGATAGTATTTCTTTTGCAGCATCATGACAAGCTCGGCAATCTCCTCCAGGGTGACCCCGCGCTTGTGCAGCCAGTACCGGGTTGCTTCGGCAACGGCTTTGCTGTTGAGGCTGTAAGGAATTTTGGCATCAGTCATAGGAAGTCCTCCATTCGTGAGTCGGGTGTGATGTGGGTATGTACTAAATTGTACGCAAGCGGCAGACCGATGTCCAGAAACGTCCGGATTTGTATCCCGCAGGCAGGTTGAGCTTGGATGAACATAGCAGTGTCCGCCCCCAAGCAGGGGTTCCGGCAGAACTTCTGTAATTTAGGATAAGCTGTTGTTATTTTTTGGACACAGGGCTCGTATACATAGCAGTACAAACTGATCTTAACGCTAGAAAGGGGTAATGAAGATTGATGAAACCAGTGAAACACCTCCGCGGGGCGTCTGCGGCTTGCCTGCTGGCCGTTCCGCTTGTGCTCTCCGGCTGCAGTCTGTTTGGTTCCGAATCCGCTGCTGTAGACCCGCCGCCCGCCGCCGTAGAAGCTCAAATGCTGCAAGTGAGCGGGGAAGATACGCTGGATACTGGTGTATTCGGGCCGGCCTCTCTGGATGAGACGAATCTGTCCGCCGGGGTGAAGGATACCGGTGCGCCTGCTGTAGCCGGGGAGCGGACCACTGTGTATCTGGAGGATCAGAACGGTCTGCTGGCTCCGGTGGCTCTGTCTTTTCCGAAAAGCGAGGACACGGCCATGCTGAAGAATTCCCTCACGGCTCTGGTCAGCAAGGGGGATTATGCCTCTGCACTGCCTAAGGGCTTCCAGGGCGTACTGCCCGCAGGGACGAAAGTAAACAGTGTATCTGTCGGCCAGGACCATGTCGCTATTGTTGAATTCAACTCGGCGTTTAACGACTATGAGCCTTCGGATGAACGCAAAATCCTTGAGGCGCTTACCTGGACACTGACCGGTCAGGATGACATCAAGGGAGTACAGCTCTGGGTCGATGGCAAAAAGCTGAACGAAATGCCGCTGCAAGGCACACCGCTGGATCGCCCCCTGTCCCGTACGATGGGGATTAACCTGCCGAAGAACAACTCACTGATGATGAATTCCAGCGCAGTTACAGTCTACTTCGCAGCGGCTTCACCGGATGGCGGCCACCAGTATTATGTTCCGGTTACCCGGTTTGTACCCGCTGGCGGGGATACGGTGAAGGCGGCGCTGAGCGAGCTGATTGCCGGACCGCAGTCCGAGAATGGTCTGGAGATGGTCATGACGCAGGGGACGGTAGTAGATTCTGTAAAAGCAGGGCAGAACGGAGTGGTCACCGTATCGCTGACCGATGATATGTTCGATGGCAGCACAAGCATTCCTGAGGAGATGCTGGAGTCGGTCGTGCTGACGGTGGCCCAGAATACAGATGATTCTCTGGTACAGATCCGCCTGAACGGCAAGGATACGGTTACGGGCACCAATAATGTCGATTACGGACAGCCGGTCTCCGCGCCGGAATATGTGAACGAGCTGCCGCTTTAGAGCGGATCCTCCCGGCTTAAAAAGATGCTTTTGTGCCTACTCTTTGATAGAATAAAGTATTGTTCATCCGAATAACGGTCAGGAGCAGCGGTGCCGTTCTCTTCCATAGGGGGCGGCACCCGTTTCTGCGTATAAGATACGGATGAATATATACACAAACTTTGCGCTATACGATGTAGGAGGCAGAAAAGATGAGATCAAACGGACGCAACGAAGATCAGCTCCGGCCAATAACGATAACGACCCAGACCAACAAATATGCAGAAGGCTCCGTCATCATTGAGATGGGAGATACCAAGGTCATTTGTACGGCAACCGTGGACGAGAAGGTCCCGCCGTTTCTGAAAGGACAAGGCAAGGGCTGGGTAACCGCCGAATATTCGATGCTTCCCCGCGCGACCCAGACCCGCAACCAGCGTGAAGCGGCGCGCGGCAAGCTGACCGGTCGGACCATGGAAATCCAGCGTCTGATCGGACGGGCCTTGCGCTCCGTGGTGAATTTGCAGGCGCTCGGCGAACGCAGCATTACGCTGGACTGTGATGTGATTCAGGCAGACGGGGGGACGCGGACGGCTTCGATCACGGGCGCTTTTGTAGCGATGGCCTTCGCCATGAACAAGCTTGCCCTCCAGAATAAGCTGACGGTCTTCCCGATTACAGACTACCTGGCGGCTATCAGTGTGGGTGTCGTCGGCGACAAGACGCTGCTCGACCTGAATTATGAAGAGGATTCCAAGGCGAAGGTGGATATGAACGTGGTCATGACGGGCAGCGGCGCTTTCGTTGAGGTTCAGGGCACGGGCGAAGAGCGGCCGTTCACCCGCCAGGAGCTGGATCAGCTGCTAGGTCTCGGAGAGAAGGGGATCTACGAGCTGATCGCTGTGCAAAAAGAAGTTCTTGGCGCCATCGCGCTCAAAATCCCTGCCGGCCAGACCGGCCAAGAGGTGTAGGATGAAGTCCGGCAGCGGAGTTCTGATTGTCGCGACGAAGAACAAAGGCAAGGTGCGGGAGTTCCAGCATGCCTTTGCTCCCCTGGGACTTACAGTCAAAAGCATGTACGACTACCCGGATCTGCCGGATGTGGTTGAGGATGGGGCCACTTTTGCCGAGAATGCCTTCAAAAAATCCCGTGCTGTAGGGGACGCTCTTGGACTGCCGGTGCTGGCAGACGATTCCGGTCTCTGTGTAGAGGCGCTGGACGGAAATCCCGGCGTGTACTCGGCCCGCTATGCCGGTGAGGCGGCGGATGATGAAGCGAATAATCTGAAGCTGATGAGCGAGCTGGAACGGCTGAAGCAGGGTGAGGATACTGGACAACCGCTGCTGAGTCCCGCCCGGTTCGTCTGTGCCCTGTCGCTCTACGATCCGGCGGACGGCCGGGAATGGACGGCTGAGGGTACGGTTGGAGGCTGGATTACCTCGGAGCCTGCGGGTGGCGGCGGTTTCGGCTATGACCCGCTGTTCTATCTCCCCGAATACGAGAAGACGATGGCTGAGCTGACGCTTGAGGAAAAGCAGGCGATCAGCCACCGCGGAACGGCGCTGCGGCGTCTGACCGAGAAGCTTGCTGCCGCGCAGAGCAGCGGTCAATAGAAGATTTGGAGCCCTGGAAGCAGCCCTTAAGCAGACTATGCTTGGGGCTGCTTCCTGTTTTTTTAGATAATAATCCCCCCTGATTATGGAAATTTATCCCTAGCATATCCTCCGGCTTTGTATGAGAATAAGAGTTGACTTCACCCCTTCGCAGATCCTGCATCCTCCCGCAAATCGCCGCATTCTACCCACCTGAACTTTACCAGACAACAACGTAGGCCGCAGTGGAGCGAGTAATCCGTATGCTGCTGAGCTGCGCTTTTTGAGCTGTCTAATGCTAGTCTACCAGTCAAACTGCCAGGAATTTAATAGTTTCAGAGGGTGAAGGTCAAGGCCAATCGGGTCCGGGAGGTGAACGCTGAGCTTTCTCATTCGCAGCAAGGGAAGAACGGTCACTTAATATCCTTGATGGCAGAGGCGCATGGATGTCCATGAAGCAGGCTTTACAGGCTACGCATTGAACCGGGGAGGTAATTACGAAATGGCCTTTATCAAAAGAAAATCCTTTGTGCTTGGCTTGGCGGCAGTCCTTTTCCTTACTCTTTTTTCGGCTTTTGGTGCAAATAACAGAACTGTTCAGGCAGCCGGTGACTACAAGATTGTCGGCTATTATGCTTCATGGGCCGCCTATGGGCGGGCTTATAATGTAACGGATATCGATCCTGGCAAAATGAATGTCATCAACTATGCCTTTGCTGACATCTGCTGGAACGGAATACACGGCAATTCCGATCCGACCGGACCGAATCCGGTCACCTGGTCCTGCCAGAACGAGCAGGGGCAGGCGATCAGCGTTCCCAATGGCACTGTAGTGCTGGGCGATCCCTGGATCGATGCCCAGAAAAGCTTCGGCGATGACAAATGGGATGACCCGATCAAGGGGAATCTGAAGCAGCTCTGGAAGCTGAAGGACAAGAATCCGAATCTGAAGACGATGATCTCCGTCGGGGGCTGGACCTGGTCCAACCGTTTCTCGGATGTGGCTGCCACAGCGGCAACCCGTGAGGTGTTCGCGAGCTCCTCCGTGGATTTCATCCGCAAATACAAGATGGACGGTGTCGATCTGGACTGGGAATATCCGGTCAGCGGCGGACTTGCGGGCAACAGCTACCGCCCTGAGGATAGGCAGAACTACATCCTGCTGCTCCAAAAGATCCGGGAAAAGCTGAATGCCGCCGGGGCTGCTGACGGCAAAACGTATCTCCTGACCATTGCCTCGGGTGCAGGTCCGACTTACATTCAGAATAACAATCTCAGCGGAATCGCCTCCGTGGTGGACTGGATCAACATTATGACCTATGACTTCAACGGCAGCTGGAACCCTACTACCGGCCACAATGCACCGCTGTATTATGACCCGGCAGCCGCTTCATCAGGATTGACCGAGCCGGCGAACTATAATATCGACAAGGCAGTGACCAGCTATCTGAGTGCAGGCGTACCGGCGAATAAGCTGGTGCTCGGCATGCCGTTCTACGGCCGGGGCTGGGGCGGTGCCCCTGCTGCGGGCAACGGACAATATCAGGTGTCCGCCGGGATCTCCCAGACCGGAACCTGGGAGAAGGGCAACTACGATTTCAGTGATCTGGAAGCCAATTATATCAATAAGAACGGTTATACCCGTTACTGGAACAATACCTCCAAGGTCCCTTATCTCTATAACCCGTCCAACCAGACCTTCATCAGCTATGATGATGCCGAATCCATCGGCTACAAAGCCAGCTACTTGAAATCCAAGGGTCTTGCCGGAGCCATGTTCTGGGAGACCAGCGGAGACCGCAATAAGACGCTGCAGACCAAGCTCAGTGCAGAGCTGGGCGGCGGGGTGGTGACACCTACAGCAACGCCGGTGCCGACGGCGACGGTGAAGCCATCAGCCACGCCGACCGCAACGGTGAAGCCATCGGCCACGCCGACCGCGACAGTGGCACCAACGGCGACGGTAGCGCCGACGGCAACGGTGAAGCCATCAGCCACGCCGACTGCGACAGTGGCACCGACGGCGACGCCGGGGCAATGCTCTACGGCAGCCTGGAGTTCCACCGCTGTCTACACACAGGGACAGCAAGTCTCCTATGGCGGGCTGATCTATCAGGCCCAGTGGTGGACGCAGGGAGACCGGCCGGATCTCAGCGGTGCCTTCGGGGTGTGGCGGGTGACCGGTACCTGCGGTAACACTACCCCGCAGCCGACAGCTACGCCACTACCGACAGTAAGCCCTTCAGCTACGCCGACGATAGCGCCAACTTCTACTCCTGTAGTGACGCCAGTCCCTTCGGCTACCCCAGGTGCTGCTGCCTGGAAAGCGGGCACTGCTTATAGTACCGGCAGTATCGTGACTTACAACGGGCAATCCTACACCTGCCTGCAAGCCCATACCTCACTTGCCGGCTGGGAGCCGAATGTCACTCCTGCGCTCTGGAAGCTGAACTAAAGGCGGAGCAGATAGCGCGGAAATCCAGCCATAGGGAATAGTAAGCCTAAGTATAGAACAATGAGCGGTGCCGGCTTTAAGCTGGCACCGTTTTTTAGTGCTTTTCTGAATGATACGTTGCTGCGAGCGATCCTGCTTATTTAATCTGCTTGCTATTATGATTAGTGAGCGGACATAGTTGGAAAAAAGGCATTTAATTTCGCTGAAACGCGGTCCTTGTAGGAAGCAGTTGGAAAAAGTACAGTTAATCAGCCGGACTCTCTCGATTCACGAAAAAACGGACCGATTAAGTGTTGTTTTTCCAACTAATTTCTATATGTGCCACGATGACCCCGAATTAGATGTACAATATCCACCTGCTTCATCCGCCGAGCTCCACTCCCCGCAGAATCTCAGATTTCCCGTCCCAATATGGTGGTTTGCACCATATTTATAGCTAATTCTGTGCCTTGGAGGTTTTGGAAGCAGGATTTCCGGGTACGGAAATTCCGCTTAGTGAGTTTTTTACGCTTCGATTGGATATATTTATGTTTAAATACAATTTAGCCGTCCTGTATCCCGCTTAAGGTTCATAAGCTTCCACAGGCTGAAATATAATGAACAGACAGGCGGCTGCCCCGGCCTCTAAAAATTTGTGAAACGTGATGCCGATTATTTCGTTATAGTAGTATATAGCGGAAGGTGGTGGGTTCACCAATGAGTATGTGGGTATTGTGGTTAATTGCCGCTGGCGTCTTGTTTGTAGTAGAGATGTTTACGTTTACATTCTATTTGTTATGGCTTAGCCTGGGAGCCTTGGCTGCCGGACTGGTTGCGCTTGTGCTGCCGGATGCATGGCTGCTGCAGGTCGTAGCGGGTTCGCTGTTAGCCCTGGCCCTGACGTTCTTCACCAAGCCATTATCTGAGCGGCTGCGCAATGCGCGGGGCTTCAAGGATACGGGTACCGAGATTATCGGCAGGCAAGGTCTGGTCGTTGAACCGATTGAGCCTGGCCGTTATGGGCAGGTCAAGATTGGCGGCGATACATGGAGTGCAACCTCTACAGTGGCACTGGGCAAGGGTCAGCAGGTAATTGTAGTAAGAAGAAGCACGACCATTATTGAAGTAGAACGATGGGGGGATATGTACTAATGGAATTGATAATTATCGGAATTATTATTGTTGTTGTCGTAGTATTTATCGCAATGACGATCAAGATTGTCCCGCAGCAAAGAGTTGGAGTTGTAGAGCGTCTGGGTAAATTCCACCGTCTGCTTACACCAGGTCTGAATATTCTCATTCCGGTAATTGATCAGGTGCGGGTCTATCATGACCTGCGGATTCAACAGGCGAATGTACCGCCGCAGACGGTAATCACGAAGGATAACGTACAGGTGCAGATCGATACGATTATCTTCTATCAGGTAGTGGGTCCGGAAGAAGCAACGTACGGTATCTCCGATTATGTGTATGGGGTGCGGAATATCTCCACAGCCACCATGCGTCAGATTATCGGTAAGCTGGAGCTGGATGAAACCTTGTCCGGCCGTGAAAAAATCTCCTCCGACATCCGTCTCGCGCTGGATGAAGCGACAGAGAAGTGGGGCGTGCGCATTGAGCGTGTCGAAGTTATCGACATCAAGCCGCCGCTCGATATTCAGGAAGCCATGGACAAACAGATGAAGGCAGAACGCAGCAAGCGTGCGATTGTCCTGGAGGCGGAAGCCGCCAAGCAGGATATGATCCTCCGTGCCGAAGGGGATAAGCAGAGCAAGATCCTGAAGGCGGAAGGGGATAAGGAAGCCCGCATCCGTCAGGCGGAAGGTCTCGGTCAGGCGCAGGAGCTGGAAGCCCTCGGCCAGGCCAAGGCGATCGAAGCAGTGGCGATGGCGGAGAAAGCACGGATTGCCATGATCGCCAGCGCAGGACTGGATGAAAGAGTGCTGGCTTATCAATCCTTTGAAGCTCTGACTGACATGTCTAAGGGACCAGCGAACAAAATATTCCTGCCGACCAGTGCGGTGGAAACACTGGGCAGCCTGGGAGCCATTGCCGAAGTATTCAAGGCTGGCAAAGAAGGCAAATAAGAGTAAGACAATTTACAATTGCTGCAGTATCCGTTACAGTTAATAGCACAATCAGGCCGAGGCTTAGCAGGTACGCTTGTACCTCTTAAGCCTTTGCTTATGAAGACTGTTTTGCCGCTGTGCAAGACTTGAAGGAGAAGAACCCATGACGCAAAAAGAAATTTCCCCGCTCGTAGAAACCTTGGGGCTGCAGCCCCACGTGGAAGGCGGATGGTACAAGAGACTGTGGAATTCTCCGTTTGAGATTCCTAAGGACACGCTGGGCGAGGCATACTCGGGCCCGCGCGCTTCAGCTTCATCGATCTATTTCCTGCTTCATGCTGACGAGACTTCGGATTGGCACACTGTGCTGTCCTCCGAAATCTGGCTGTATCATTCCGGCAGCCCGATCGTGCTTAGCCTGGGAGGCAACGGCGCAGAGCCGGAGAACGTAACGGAGGTTATTCTGGGTCTGGATATCGCTGCGGGCCAGCAGCCGCAGGTAGTGATTCCTCCCGGTGTATGGCAGGCTGCACGTCCGTTAGGCGAAGAACCGTCACTCGTCTCCTGCATCGTGTCTCCGGAGTTCCATTTTGACGATTTCAAGCTGATTGACAAGAAATAAGCAGGTTTGTAATGGAGTGCGGCCGGGAAGGGGCTGTGCTCCATTTTTGATACATACGGGGCATACAATCGTCACATATTGGCAACCTATGGGCTATCCGGTTCACTGATTTCGCAATTGGATGATTATGAGAGCGGTAATACGGTTAAGGAAGCTTGTTGAATTCAAATTAGGCTTGGAGGGTATCGATATGAGTGAAATGAACGCACCATTTACAGGCGGGCCTACCTTGAACGATGGAGTAACGATGCCGTGGCTGGGTCTTGGCGTATGGCAGACCAAGGATGGCGAAGAGGTTATCCGTGCGGTGAAGTCTGCGGTGGAGACGGGGTATCGCAGTATTGATACAGCTGCCGGCTATAACAATGAAGAGGGTGTGGGGCAGGCGATCCGTGAATGCGGAGTTCCCCGGGAAGAGCTGTTTATTACCACCAAGGTCCGCAACCCGGATCAGGGGTATGAATCGACATTGAAGGCTTTTGAAGTCAGCCGCAAGAAGCTGGGTCTGGAGCAGGTAGATTTGTACTTGATTCACTGGCCGGTGGCCGGCAAATATAAAGAAACCTGGAAAGCGCTGATCCATCTGCAAAAGGAAGGGCTGGTCAAATCCATCGGGGTGAGCAACTTCCAGCCGCATCATCTGGAGGATATCATCGAGGACAGCGGCGTGGTGCCAGTGGTAGACCAGGTGGAATTCCATCCGCTGCTGACCCAGCGTGAATTGCTGAAATATGCGCGGAAGCATGATATCCAGCTGGAAGCCTGGAGTCCGCTCATGCAGGGTAATCTGGATCTGCCGCTGCTGAAGGAACTGGCGGAGCGGTACGGCAAGACGGTAGCGCAGATTGTCTTGCGCTGGGATCTGCAGCAGGGCGTCATCACCATTCCGAAGTCGGTCCATCAGGAGCGGATTATCGAGAACGCCGGCTTCTTCGACTTCACACTCAGCGATGAGGATGTTAAGGCCATTGAGGACCTGAATCAGAATCACCGCTTCGGCCCGGACCCGGATAATTTCAATTTCTAGAGTTAAGATAGATTGATGAATCTATTGCTATACAAAAGGTGCCCTCCAGAATGTGTGCTTTACATTCTGGGCGGGCACCCTTTTTGAAATATAGAATTTATATGTTTCACTCTATAAATTATCCCTCTATTTCCCGCTGAAACGGTACCGTCCTTTAAAAGGACGGCAAAGCCGTTTCTACTTGATTTGAACTCAGCCGATCGACACATTGTATGTCTTCAGCCACAGGTTGACCTGGGCCAGATAAGCGAATAATTGCGGGCCGGACATCAGCTGGCCGAACCATGGCAGATTGGTCGAGGACTCTGGCGATGCGGCGATTTCTCTGATTTTGGCATGATCAATGAGCGGGAGGATGGGGGAAGAAGGATCGTCCAGAATGCTCAGCACCTGTGAGCGCACCTTGTTCAGATAGGCGGGGTTATGCGTTTTGGGGTACGGACTTTTTTTGCGGTAGAGCACATCGTCCGGCAGTACGCCCTCCAGCGCCTTACGCAGGATGCCTTTCTCCCGGTTGCCTACCATTTTAATCTCCCATGGAATGTTAAAAACATATTGCACCAGCCGGTGGTCACAATACGGAACGCGTACCTCAAGTCCCACGCCCATGCTCATCCGGTCCTTGCGGTCCAGCAGGGTCGGCATGAAGCGGGTAATGTTGAGATAGGACATCACACGCATCTGCGACTGTTTGCCGGTCTCACCGTCAAGCCTCGGCACCTCGGCCACCGCGTCGCTGTAACGGTCACCTAAATATTCCAGCGGACGTATCCACTCCCGGATTTCCGGCGATAATAATCCGGCACGCATGTTGGGGGCCACCGACCAGGGGAAGGTACCGGAAGATAACATCTCCTCGCGGTGGAACCAGGGATAGCCGCCGAATATTTCGTCGGCTGCTTCGCCTGAGATGGCTACTGTGGCCTTCTTTTTGATCTCCTGGCAGAACAAATAGAGTGAGGAATCCACGTCGGTCATCCCCGGCAAATCACGGGAGTACAGGGCATTATCGAGTGCGGCTACCAGCTCCGGTGTGTCAAAAGCGATAAAGTGATGATTCGTCTCCAGCTCGTCGACCATCCGCTGAATCCAGGGACCGTCGGCTCCGGGCTGGAAGGTATGGCTTTTGAAATGCTTATCGTTGTCTACATAATCGACCGAGAAGGTATCGACCCGGCCCTGGCCGGTCCGTTTGTAATAATCTACGGCAAGCGCGGTCAGGGCGCTGGAATCGAGTCCGCCGGAGAGCAGCGAGCAGACCGGGACATCGGAGACCAGCTGGCGCTCCAGCGTATCCTGAAGCAATTCACGCACCCGTGCTGCCGTCTCATCCACGTTATCGGTATGCCGGACACTCTCCAGCTTCCAGTAAGCATAGCTGCGGATTCCGCTGCGGCTGTAAATCATGGCATGACCGGGGCGAAGCTCGAATATATCTTTATATACCCCTTGTCCCGGAGTCCGTGCCGGACCGATAATGAAAATCTCAGCCAGACCCTCCGGACCGACCTTCGGCTGGACGAGGGGATGCTGCAGCAGCGCCTTGGGCTCGGACCCGAAGACGAAAACGTCATCGACTTGGCTATAGAACAGCGGCTTCACGCCCAGGCGGTCGCGGGCCAGGAATACCTGATCGCGCAAGCTGTCCCACACGGCAAAGGCAAAGATGCCATTGAGCTTCTCCGTGCAATCCGGCCCCCATTCGATGTAGGCATGCAGCAGAACCTCGGTATCGCATTCCGTGAGAAAATGATGCCCGCGCTGCTTCAGCTCTTTTTTCAGCTCAGGGGCATTATATAGCTCGCCGTTATATACTATTGCGTACAACTTATCTTCATGGCGGGCAATCATCGGCTGTGCACCGTTCTCAGGATCGATGACGCTGAGTCGGCGGTGACCGAAGGCAATAGGTCCTGAAATCCAGGTTCCGGCTGCATCCGGTCCGCGGTTGGCTAACGTTTCGGTCATTCTGACGAGCAGTTGCGAGTGCCCTGTAAGATCACCGCGCCACTGGACAAATCCGGTTATTCCGCACATGTCTGATTCATCCTCTCTTTTGTGCGATTGTTGTCTGTCCTTTCTTTTTTGCCAAGTAATACAGATATATGCCGATTGAAGGGATAAAATGTATGTCCTTATCCGAACACTAGGGGAGAGGGAAAATTGCCAGGAGGGATGATGACAAGTGTATTACATTAAAGACGCCAAAATCCGCAGAATGACTGATTACGACGGTGCGCCTTGCGCAGAGGTTGGCGTATTGCCCGGAGCTGTGGGCGATTCCGCGCTGCTGGTGTATATTGTTGAGGATCAGCGCGAGGAGGGCTATGAAATTGTCCGGATTCTGACGAATGATGCGGATACGGCCACCGACTGGTTCGACAATAATCTGCATGATGCCTTCCAGGACGTTACGGTCAGCGGCTTCACCGGCAGCACCGTGATGACCCCGGAGGATGAACGCTCCAAGTTCCAGCGCGAACTGCTCATCTTCGGCGATCTGAAGCGGCAGCTGGGCGAGCATTTCCGGCAGGTTCCCTGAGCTCACATCTTCCGCAGGTCATATCCAGGCTTGACTATAGAGCAGGAGGCTTTCCGTGACGGCGGTTACGGGAAGCTTCTTAACTGGAAGAGTTTGGTCTTGCTAATTCTGGTGAATCAGGTATAATAAATAACGTTGCGTTAATACATAACTCTTCAAAAGATTCAAATGATACAACGTTATCCTACATGTCCCGGTAGCTCAGTTGGATAGAGCATGCGCCTTCTAAGCGCACGGTCGGGGGTTCGAATCCCTTCCGGGACGTCAAAACAGCAGCCTTCCTTCGGGAGGGCTGTTTTGATTTCCGGAGGATGAGAACCCTTGGCGTCAGCCGGGGACGTTGGAGCATAAGCTTCGATAGGACTACTTCGCAATCAGCCCGAAAGGGCTGTATCCCTTCCGGGACGTCAAAACAGCAGCCTTCCTTCGGGAGGGCTGTTTTGATGTCCGGAGGATGAGAACCCTTGGCGTCAGCCGGGGACGTTGGAGCATAAGCTTCGATAGCATTACTTCGCAATCAGCCCGAATGGGCTGTATCCCTTCCGGGACGTCAAAACAGCAGCCTTCCTTCGGGAAGGCTGTTTTGATTTCCGGGGGATGAGAACCCTAGGCGCCAGCCGGGGACGTTGGAGCATAAGCTTCGATAGCATTACTTCGCAATCAGCCCGAATGGGCTGTATCCCTTCCGGGACGTCAAAACAGCAGCCTTCCTTCGGGAAGGCTGTTTTGATTTCCGGGGGATGAGAACCCTAGGCGCCAGCCGGGGGCGTTGGAGCATCGCTTCGATACATATGGGTGACCTAGCACGAACCTCGCGGACTGTAGATCCGTTATTTCGGCGGATTCCGACCTGTTGGCAGGCTGGGCGGACTGAGAATCCGTTAAGTAACCCATCACTCCTCATTTTGAGCTCGACCGTACCAATTAGTGTCCTCTGAGTCCGCAGCGTGGAGAAAATCAGGCTTTTTCGGCGAATAAGATCCTCTGTGTCCGCATAACACACTATTGCCTACATCCGCTCCGGCTTAGGCAGACCGAGTACATCGAGCGCTTCGCCCAGCGTATAGGTGAAGCTGCGGGTTAGCCACAGGCGGAAGGTGATGCTGGCTTCCCCGCCTTTGAGAATCGGACAAGCCGAGTAGAAGTTACTGAACAACGAGGCCAGGGAATAGGCATAGTTACAAATCGTATTCGGCGTAAGCTCCCGGCTTGCTGTATAGAGTGTGTCTTGCCACAAGCTGAGCTGTCTCAGCAAGGCAAGCTCAGCCGCTTCGAGCTGCGCCGGGAACAGCGGCACCCCGCCAGCGCCGGAGCCACCCACGCCGGACCCGCTAGCGCCATTCGCGCCCACGCCGGACTTGCTAACGCCAGCCGCGCCCACGCCAGACTCGCTAACGCCAGCCGCACCCACGCCAGACTTGCTAACGCCAGCCGCGCCCACGCCAGACTCGCTAACGCCAGCCGCACCCACGCCAGACTCACTATCGCCAGCCGCGCCCACGCCGGACCCGC
Organism: Paenibacillus sp. FSL H3-0469; assembly: GCF_038051945.1. Classification (NCBI taxonomy): domain Bacteria; kingdom Bacillati; phylum Bacillota; class Bacilli; order Caryophanales; family Paenibacillaceae; genus Paenibacillus; species Paenibacillus sp. FSL H3-0469. The sequence continues at coordinate 2,920,435 of NZ_CP150302.1, read as the reverse complement.
TAGCGCCAGCCGCGTTCACGCTGCTCACATCACCCGCCGCCGCGGCCTTACTAAGCACGCGCTGCGCCCGGGCGTAGGCGTACATCAGGTAGACGCCGGTGTTGCCGGAGATTTCCATCGCCTGCTTGAAGTCGAACACAATCTCGGTGCCCAGATTGAAGCGCAGCAGGTAGTAACGGATGGCAGCGGTGGCGATGAGCCGGCTGGACAGGCCGTTTTTGTCCGAACGGGTGGATTCAATCATGTCTTCCATGAGCCGGACCAGCTCGGTCACCTTAATGCCGATTCCCTGACGCCCGGACATGGCGTAGGAGCTTTTGCCGCTGGAGGTATCAATGCCCAGACCGGCCGCAGAAGCGGGACTCAGCGAGACCACCCCATAGCTGACATGATGAAGCGCGTCTGCCTGCGCACCGAATCCCAGTGCCTTGAGCGCCTGCTTGACCATCAGCTGCGGATATTCCTGCCGGTAATCGATGACGTTCACGACCTGGTCCGCCCGTCCAAAAGGCAGAGCCTGTCCCCTCAAGCCGGTCGTCCACAGCCCGCTCTGAAATTCGCTGTAGCTGAAATCCTTCTCCAGCAGTCCGAACTTCCACAGATGATAGGCGATATCCTTGGCGGTATAGGTCAAAATTCCGTTCGAGCGCACCAGCACCTTATCCTTCTGATGCTCCTCCTGTGTGTCCGGTGCGTCGTCTTCAGCGGGTTGCTTCAAAATCCAGCAGCCTGCCAGCTTGCCTTCGGTCTCCTGCACGAAGATCTCCGTCTGCGACAGCAGCTCAAACGCCGAGGCCCAGAAGCCCTCCTTCAAAATACTGCTCTCCCACACCAGCAGATCGTAGTCAATGCCGAACCCCCGCATCTCCTCCACATGCTCTTTCACGATCTGCCCGGCGACGAGGTTGCCAATCCAGGCAGTATTACCATGGCCTTCCTCCAGCGCATGAAGGATCTCGGTCCGCTTCTGCACCATCTCCGGCTGCTGCGCGTACGTTTTGTTGATCTCGGCATAAATATCCCAGCAGTAATCCCCGAACCGGACATGTTCTCCCGCCAGCGGAACATTCAGCAGACCGGCTACGGTATCTGCCAGCTGATTGCCGAGATCATCCACATAGTTGTGTACCTCAACGGTATGGCCGGTTGCCCGCAGTACTCTCACCAGCGCGTCCCCGATACAGGAGTTTCTCAGGTGACCGATATGCATACTTTTATTGGGGTTGACGGAGGTATGCTCCACGATCACCTTCGACCCTTCTGTATGCTGAGGCAGCGTGAAATTCCCCTTCGCCCGTGCCCAGGCCTGCCAATCCAGATACATATTAATGAACCCCGGACCGGCAACCTCGGTTCTCAGCACCAGTCCGTGAACAGAGCCCGAAGCTTCGAGCTCGTTGACGATCAGTGCGGCGATAGCCAGTGGAGCTTTGCGCAAGGGGCGGGCCAGCTGCATGGCGATATTGCTTGAATAATCCCCGTGGTCGGCACTCGCCGGCTGCTCCAGGGCAACATTTACTTCAGCGATGGCGGGCACGCCCAGGGTTAGCACGATTTTGTGAACAGACTGCTTCAAGCTCTCTTGGATTAGCTCACTTAGCATTGGCATGAATAACAACCTCCTGAATAAAATAACGACAAAAAAAGCCTTCATCTCCTAAGAGACGAGGCTTGTGCGCTCGCGGTACCACTCTCGTTGCTGAGCCTTACGGTTCAGCCACCTTACAGGTTAACGGTCCTCGGCCGGGGCTTCCTACTACAGGGTTCAGAAGTCCATCTCACGGGTGCGCTTCATGGTTCTAATCTGTACCGGCTTCCACTTTCCCGGCTCGCTGGGGACTAGATATAAGACCATTACTCTCCCGGTCATCGATTGAATATGGATTTGTATCAGTATAGCGAATTTCTGCGAGAAAGCAAGAGCGGATTACCGTGCAGCAGGAGTCCAACCGTTAAGAGTTACTCGTCATTGGGCGCCCCTGTCAGGTTCTTGATGTCCGTTGAACCATAAATCAGCAGCATAATTACAATGACCAGCAGAATTCCGCCGGCAAACCCTTCTCCGTCAAAACTGTCCATAGCCTTGTACCTCACTTTCACTTTTCGCATGTGTTCATGTGTTTTCGGCTTTCTTTTTTAGAGCGGCCATGATCTCGTTCAGCGTCAGGCTGCTGTTGTCATCGAGGAAGCTGACCAGCTTATCGACGTTGTCACTACTTAGCTCGCTTAAGGTTTTATATTTGCCTACCAGACTGACGAACATCGACGCGTCCGTGTACATCTGGATAGAGTCTACTTTCAGCTTGCCGGTCAACAGAAGGGCAGCTACGGCAAATTCAAGCCCTTTAGGAGTCTGGGTTTTGGAGCTGGACGGTGTTTTTTTGGCGGCGGGCTTCTTTCCTTTTCCTGGAGGGGGCATGGGAGTCCCTTCTTCCGTTCGGCGTTCGTATGCGTAAAAGCGCAGCGCATGGGCGGTCTTTCCTTATTCAAGGATATGCGTGCCTGCAGTCATTGGTGAATAGGCTCAGGCCTGTGTCCACACCGTTACAGGAAAGTCCGAATATGAATATATCGTACTTTGACACTAGAACTTCAAGGGAGGACGAGACAGGATGGCGATTTTGTCAACAGGACCGATAGAGAACAATGCCGTTTCGGGAGTCAGACCTACGCAGACGGTGACGGTAAGAATTGTCAAGCGGAGTGCCCCAGGGAGCGCCTCTATTAGTATTCAGGGATACGTGCTGGGTGCTACCAGAACGCTGTATGTCAGTGAGGTAATTGATGTTGCTCCAAATCAGGTGGTAACCCGGAATTTTTTTGCCGATCTGAATGCCTATGAATTTGTGTTCATCACTGGAGAAGTAGACGAAGATGAGATTGGAATATCCGTGTGGGGCAAGACATCAACCGGCCAGCTGGTGAATGCACACCGTGTAGTGACGCATGAGAAATTAAGTTCCGACGTATAGAGTGGCAGGGTAATAAATTGGACTTCCCGGATGTAAAATGAAACAGGGACCTTAGAGCGCTACTCGCTCAGAAGGTCCCTGTTTTGAATTGGGGTTATACCAAATCGCAAACCTCGGCGGGCATCCAGTGCCCTCCCTTAGAATATACCGGACTTGCCGGATGCTTCCCAACCAGGTTCCGCTTCAGGACCTTGTCCCGTCTTCAACGCACGCAGTTTCCTGGTAAATGTATTCTGTGCAATAGAAACTGCACTTTTGGGCGCAAAAAACCATTCTACTGCATTTCATACATTTGATTTTTGAATTTCTGCTTCAAAACAGCAGATACGTAAGAATTTAGTGTACAAAGTGCAGCAGATCCGATTTCTCAGCCAATATGGCCTTATTCTAGTGTACAAAGTACAGCAGAACAGCAGAACAGCAGAATAGCAGAACAGCAGAAAATCTCCCAGGCCTGGGGCTGGCATTATCGCAGATGCCTCAGATGGAGAGGATCTCGCGGATGTCCTGCTCGCTCAGGCTCGACAACGCCTCCTGCCCCGGCTGGATCACCTCGTCAATCAGGTTTTTCTTCTTCTGCTGCAGCTCGTACATCTTATCCTCCACGGTACCCTGGGCTACCAGGCGGATAACCTGAACGATTTTTTTCTGCCCGATCCGGTGGGCGCGGTCGGCGGCCTGCTGCTCGACAGCAGGATTCCACCACAGGTCGTAAAGAATGACCGTATCGGCACCGGTCAGGTTGAGGCCGGTGCCGCCAGCCTTCAGCGAGATCAGGAACAGCTCGCGCTCGCCTTCATTGAAACGGCTGCATAGCTCAACCCGCTGGGAGGCAGGAGTCTGTCCGTCCAGATAGAAATGAGGAATCCCAAGCAGCGCCAGCTCGCGCCCTATCATACCGAGCATCTGTGTGAACTGCGAGAAGATCAGCATCCGTTTGCCGGAGCTGCGGCACTCATCGATAATCTCCAGCAGCTGCTCGAATTTGCCGGAGCCTCCGGTATATCCGTCTACGAACAGGGCCGGATGGCAGCATAGCTGGCGCAGCCGGGTCAGTCCGGCCAGCACCTTGATCCGGCCATTACCGAAGCTGTCGCTGTCCAGATGCTTGAGCGCCTCTTTGCGCAGGCGGGCCAGATAGGCGACATAGAGCCGTTTCTGCTCCGGCAGCAGCTCGGAGGCCTGGAGGGACTCGATTTTGTCCGGCAGCTCCTTCAGCACATCGCTCTTCAGGCGGCGCAGCAGGAAGGGGCGGGCGCGCCTGGCGACCGTCTCCCGGGGAAGGTCATGGAAGGCCTTCTTCCCGGGGAACAAGCCGGGGAAGACGACGCTGAAGATCGACCACAGGTCCTCCAGCGCGTTCTCCACCGGTGTTCCGGTCAGCGCAAAGCGGTAGCGGGCCTGAAGCAGTCTGACCGCCTGTGAAGTCATAGTCTCATGATTCTTAATCATCTGCGCTTCATCCAGAATGAGCGTATGGAACGACCGCTTGGCATACTCATCCACATCTCTGCGCAGCAGCGGATATGAGGTGATGATGACATCATGCCCGGCCGTGTTCCGCAGGGCCCGGCTGCGCTCACCGGCGTTGCCGTCGGCAATGACCGCTTGCAGCTCCGGCGCGAAGCGCTTCAGCTCGTTAAGCCAGTTATAGAGCAGGGAGGCCGGTGCCACAATAAGGGCAGGCACACCGCTCTGCCGGATGTCTTCCCGCATCGAGAGCAGGAAGGTGATGCTCTGCAGTGTTTTGCCAAGGCCCATATCGTCCGCCAGAATTCCGCCGAAGCGGTAATGGGCCAGCGTCCTCATCCACTGGAAGCCGTATTGCTGGTAGTCCCGCAGCACAGGAGCAAGACTCTCCGGCAGCGGGAAGTCCAGATTCTCGGGACTCGCCATATTGGCCAGCAGCCGCCGGAAGGAGCGGCCGGTCTCGATGGTCTGACCCTGGAAGGTGCCTGCATGGAGATGGAGAGCGCGGACCAGCGGCAGGGAGAACTCCGTACTCCGGATATCCACGCTGCGGACGCCGAGCTCGTTCATCAGCGCGATAATTTCCTGAAACTCTGCGGTGTCCAGCGGGAGCAGGGCTCCGTCCTTGAGCCGGTGATATTTCCGCTTTTCCTGGAGGGACTTAAGGACCTGGGTAATGTCCTTCTCCGTGATGCCCTCCATGGCGAACTTGAAGTCCAGCCAGTCAGTCTTCTCGTTCCAGCTCAGGCTGACCTTGGGCGCTGCATGCTCCGTAAGCACCCGATCCTTGACCGCAGTGGTCGCATAGACCTGAAGCAGCGGCTCCAGCAGCGGGATGGTATGATGCAGGAAGTCGAATTCCCCGTCCTCGTCACGCATGATATATCCGCTCTCCGTCCGCGAGAAGGACTCATGGGCCATCAGGTCCAGAATCCGCCGCTCGGCTTTTCCGTCCCGCATCAGAATGACCTCGCTGCTCCGCTCATGCGCCTTCTCTTCCAGCGGATTGATGACAATCCCGCCATACTGGAATTCAAGCCCGGCGAGCAGCCGGTCCCTTACCCGGTCCAGATAGAGTCTCGCGTGAAGCTGGGTCTGGACAATCCGGTCCGCAATGGTGTCGGCAATGCTCACCCTGCCCAGCTTCTTCAGCCCGGGAATGACGGTTTCCATGAAGGGCTCCATCTGCTCAGGCGCAATCGCCAGGCTATCCCGCCGGCTGCCGCTGAGCATCCGCTTCAGCTCGGAGAGCCGCCCGCATTCCTGCGCCGGAAGCTTCAGCAGCCTGCCCTCGGTCAAGACCATCCCGTAGCTCTCCAGAATCGTAAGCTGCTCAAGTCCCCGGACATCCAGCCGGTAGCCGTCCTCCTGTGCCTGGTCGAACTGGAAGCTGAGCGGCAGCAGCTCCTCCGAGAGGGACAAGCGTTCCATCAGAAGCTGTCCATGCTGAAGGCGAACGGCAGGCGCTGCTTCTAGCAGGGGATACAGACTTTCCCAGAAAAAAGGGGCAACCGGCAGCAGCCGGTCATTCCCGGTAGGGTTAGTGCGGGAACCATACGGGCTGGTGAGACTATTGTAGACCTTCTCATTGAGCATGATCTCAATCAGCTTCTGCAGGACCTCATTATCCTCCTTGGAGAAGCTATGCAGGGCAGGATCATAGCTGAAATGCGCCGTGAATTCAAAAGGCTCACCCCGGTGCACCTGCTCCAAAAAAGGTCTGATCTTCTGCACGATATAAAGGCGCTTAGGACCAAGCTTCACTTCCATCCCAAGCATGGTACTACCGTAGCTGAAGTTGAAGGGCCGGCAGATGAACTCGACCTGGAGCGGTGTCCGCAGATCGATGTACATGCCCGCACCGCTTGGCCGCTGCCGTCCTCCGGTGAATATCCCGAGCATGCTGCTCACCAGCTGCCGGTCTCCGCTGCGCTCCCTGGGCTCCGCCCCGGAGGGGCCGGAGCTGCCTTGTGCCAGCAGCAAACTGCCGTCCCTTGCGGGGTAAGCCTCCTCCGCATCTGCCTGCCTATCTTCAGCCTGTTCAGCTCCGGCCGCCCGGCTGCGGTAGAGGACCGCCACCAGCGCAGCTGCAATATGCTTGCAGAAGGGTCCGCCGCGGTAGTAAGCCGGGCAGGTGCATTCCCCCTGCACATCCCCGTCACTGTCGATAATCAGCGCAATCTCATGGCTGTCCAGCCCATGAACCTCAGCGCGGTATTTGGAATATTCCTCTTCCTCATTATGCTCCGTGTAGACTAGGTCCACCTTATGGGCATGATAATAAGCCGTTCCCTGATCAAAAGCGGCATTGCCGCACAGCAGCTTGATTACCCGTTCCGGCACCTGATAACCCACCTATACTCACTTCCTTTTATTGCTTCTGTCTAAGCCGCCCCTTCGGGGAATACCGTACTTAAAGATTATTTGTTCCCGCCGATCCCGTGCAGAATGAAGCTTATAGTCTGTTCAATCTCAGCCTCATCATTCCAGTCCTGCTCCGGCATCAGCACCAGCCGCGTCAGCAGGTATCCGATAATCGCCGAGATCGTGAAGCGGATAATTGCAGGTGTGGGCGCATCAATCACTTCACCTTCCGCTTTGAAGTGCTCAGTAATTGCAGTGACGCGGGCCAGGACCTGCTCGAAGATATTCTCGGTCAGCTGCTCCTTCAGCGCAGGCTGAAAGGGGATCTCCTGAATGAGAATTTTGACGATTTTCAGATTCCTGCGGACGAACTCCAGCCGGTTCACCATGAAGGCCTTAAGGAAATCCTCATAGCTCCCGAACGGCACATCCAGCACACCGCTGAAGTTGCGCAGCACGAACGGGGCGATCATCCGGCTCATGGTGGGGACCATGATGGCGAGCAGCAGATCTTTTTTGGTCCGGTAATAACGGAAGATCGTGCCTTCGGCCACGCCCGCCTTCTGGGCGATCTCACTGGTGGCAGCCGCCGAGAAGCCCTTCTCTGCAAAAACATCTATCGCCGCCCGCAGAATGGACAGCTGCTTGGGTGTGACCTGCTCCTTCTCGCTGAGATCCAGCAACTCCTGAACCCACTGGTCTTGCTCCAGCTGCTCCTGATCGGCAGCAGGGTTATTCTCCATCAATAGAACCTCCAGACTCTTGCAGTTCCTCCTAGTGTACCATAGCCCGTTCACCCTTCACATTCTGCGGTGCTTGCGCAGAGCCAGCACATTCAGCAGCATGAACAGCAGGGAGAAGCCGATCAGCATGAACACATCCCCGGCGATATCGCTCCAGCCTCTGCCGCGTACCATGATATCCATCAGTGCCTGTGAACCGTAGTACATCGGAGTGGCGAGTCCAATGCGCTGGAGCCAGAGGGGAAGGGTATCCAGCGGAAATAATCCGCTCAGGAAGATCTGCGGCACAATGACCAGGGGGATGAACTGGATCATCTGCAGTTCATTGGCAGCGAATGCCGAGAGCAGGGTGCCGAGGGTCAGCGCCGACATCGACAGCAGCAGCGTCATCAGCAGCACGTAGCCGAAGCTGCCTGTCATCATAATCCCCAGCACCTGGATCGAGAACCAGGAGATCAACAGGGCCTGGAAGACGGTGAAGATGCCGAAGCCGCAGACATATCCGGTGACGATCTCCCAGCGCTTCAGCGGGGTGGAGAGCAGACGCTCCAGCGTGCCCGTGGTCCGTTCGCGCAGGAAGGAGACCCCGGCAATCAGGAAGACAAAGAAGAACACGAACACCCCGATCATAATCGGGCCGAAGCGGTCAATCGTCTTCATATCCTCCGCGCCGTAGAGATAGCTGATCTGCGGCTGGAGCTGCCCGCCGCCCGGCGCTTGCGGCCGGAGGCTCTGCGCAGCTTCCTGGAGCGCCATGATCACAGCGCGGTTAGCCGCCGGATTGCTGCCTTCAAGGACAACAGCGGGTACGTCCCCCTTCATTGTAAGGAGAGCATCAATGTCTCCCGCCTTCAGGGCGGCCTGACCTGTTGATTCATCGGCATAGCCGGTAACCTCAGCCTGCTGGGCTTCCAGCGCTGAACTGAACACTGCTGCGCCACCGGAGACACCGATCTTAGGCTCATAGGCATCGCTGCCGAACACCAGGCTCATCAGACTAAGCACCAGTAGGGGAGCGATGAACATCAGTGCCATGGTTCTCCGGTCATGGATGAACTGCTGCAGAATTCTCAGGGTAATGGCCCGGATTCTCATCGGCGTGCACCTCCATAATAGAGAAAGGCTTCCTCAATGCTGGCGCTGCCGGTAGCCTGAAGCAGTCCAGCCGGAGTATCGGCCGCCAGCAGCACGCCGTCCCGGATCATTGCCAGCCGGTCACATTTCTCCGCCTCATCCATCACATGCGTGGTCAGGACAATCGTTGTTCCCTTACGGTTCAGCGCCTTCAGTTCCTTCCAGATGGACTGGCGCAGCACCGGATCGATGCCGACAGTCGGTTCATCCAGCAGCAGCAGCGGCGGCTCGTGCAGCAGGGCGATCGCCAGGGACAGACGGCGCTTCATGCCGCCGGAATATTGATCCACCCGTCTACGCAGATGCTCCTGCAGGTTCACCAGCTCCATCACATCCCCGATCCGCCGTGTGCGGTTACCGCCCTTCAGTCCGTAGAGCGCAGCAAAGAACTCCAGATTCTCCTTGGCGCTAAGCTCGGTATACAAGGCATCCGACTGGGCCATATATCCGATGTGCTGGAGCATGGCAAGCTTCGGCATCCGCACCCCGAGCACGGTGACCTCACCGGAGGTTACCTCGTCTATACCCGTAAGCAGCTTGACCAGCGTGGTTTTGCCGGAGCCGGATGGACCCAGAATCCCGAAGGTCTCTGCCTGATTCACCTGAAGCGTAATATCCTTCAACACTGTTTTATTGCCAAAAGCCCGGTTCACACGAGTAACCGCAATGACTGGCTTCCCCTCATCCATAGTAATCTCCTCCGTTTTTCCTCATAATGAGTGAGTGCTCACTCATTATACTAATGATTCCTTGCTCCAAAGTAAATAAAATTATAAGGATTATCCGTTACTTCCACTCCAGATCCGGGTAATAAAAGGGACATCCTATGTGAACCGGCATCCTGAGACCCAATTCACTAAAGGCGGTGAAATTATGGCAGGACATAAGCTGCTCCTTCCTCTAGGCGTGCTGCTGGCAGCGGCTGGACTTAGCGGCTGCGGCGGTGCAGACCATTCAGCTGGTGGCGGACGGTTTCATACCTTGGCGGACGAGAAGACGGAGGCAAAACAATATCTGCCGGAGGATCTGCCGATTCCTGAAGGGGCAGGTATTACTTTTACCCAAGGTGAACAGTCAGAGGGGAAGAAATCTTCGATGCTGATCTATCAGACGAAGGAGAGTATGGCCGCTCTTGGAACTACATATCAGAAGTATGTACGAGAGAAGGAGCTGGAACGCGGGACAGAGATAATGGACAGCCGCAACCTGCTGATTAACGGCAAAGTGAATGGCTCTTATTCGTATTCTATTATTGGCAGCCCCTCGGATTCAGAGCGCGGCGGGAATGAGATTATCGTGACGTGGATTGTGAATTAACAGAGGGTTTACAATAGGCCGGTCCGGGAGGGTTCCCGGGCGGGTCTTCTTTGGTTTGGGCTTGTAATTATTTTTACAGTTAATATTTCCATAACATTCCTGCGCAACAGAATTGACACTCGTAGACGAAAATAACATTAGCAGTTACCTATAGGAAAAGGGTGAATCTAATTGAAGAATAGTAAATGGATCGGCGCGGCTCTGGCTTCTGCACTTCTCGTAACAGGCGGGGCTGTTAGTGTTCTGGCGACAAGCAGCCAAGTAAGTGCCGCAGCAGTCAACACAGCAGCAGCTGTAGAGGGCAGCATGTCCTGGAGCATCAACGGTACGCCGGTTACACTCAGCACAATCAACAGCGGCGGGTACAAGCTCTATTCATTGAGCCAGGTAGCCGCAGAGCTGGGAGCAGGTCTTGTGCATAGCAGCAGCGGAATCCAGCTAAATGACAGCAAAGGTCTACATAATGTGCAAATCCAGGCAGGCGTGAAAAGCTATCAGGCGGATGGCAAAACCCTGGAATTCACAGTGGCCCCCGTCGTGCGTAACAGCAAAACGTATGTGGAGCTGACGAAGCTGGTTACCGCGCTTGGCGGTGAGCTGGAGCCCGATGCCCACACGATCCTGAGCTTCGCCCGGCCGGCCGGTTCATTCGATACCCTTCACTGGAGTGCCGACGGCGGTCTGATTGCGAATCAGAGCGACGCTGAATCCACCCTGCTCTATAAATTCACCCTGACTCCAGGTAACTATGATCTGTTCTCTTCCAGCGAAGGTGCGGTGGATTTCGCAGTCTCCGCCGACCAGCAATGGGGCGCATTCAGCGATGAGACCGGCCAGCTGAAGCTGATCAACCTGTCCACCGGCCTAATCAGTCCGCTCGGCAAGGATACCAGCGTGAAGACAGATATCGTGTGGTCCAGTGACGGCAAGACGCTCTATTTCGTCCAGGGCGACAAGCAGGAGAAGCTGGCACAGATTTCAGTAGAGACCGGAGAGGTTAAGGCTCTGCTTGAAGATAAAGTAGAGAACAAGTCGGAGCTCCGCATATCGGCAGACGGCAAAAGCGCAGTGTACATTGTCAACATCACCGGTACTGCGAAGAATGATGCCGATAGCACAGAAGATTCACTTACCGTAGACTTCAGCAAGGCCGGAGAACAGCTCTATAAGCTGGATCTTACCACCAAAGGTGCTAAGCCAGTCGCCTTGACTACTACACCTGACAACAAGCTGTATCCAGAGATTCTGGCTGGCGGCAGCGTGTCCTACCTGAGTGCGGATGCAGACGGCAATGCGGCTAACACGCTGAAGCTGATCACAGCAGACGGTAAAAGCACAGATGTTGCCCTCGGTGCTGAGGTGAATTGGTCCACAGGAGTTAGCACGGGCCTTGTAGTCTCCGGAACTACAGCGGATGGCAGCACGGTAATCTATTCTATTGCGGGCAGCGCAGCTCCGGCTGAACTGTACCGGACAGCCGAAGACGTATCGGAAGTAGCAGTATCGGCAGACGGGAGCAAGCTGGCGATCATCAGCGACGGCAAGGTATTGGTCATTCAGAACGGCAAAGCGCTGCAACTGTCAGGCTCACCGGAAGTAGCAAATTAATTACAACATTTATCGGCGCACACCGCCGGGAGGAGAATTCAGATATGAAGCTATTCAAAAAATTCACAGTTACAGCACTCACCGCGGTGATCGCGGTTACCGCATCCTTTGCAGGGGTAGCCGCAGCAGCGGACAGCCTCAAGGGTAAAATCACCGTTAACGGTTCTACGGCCCTGCTTCCGCTGACGCTGCAGGCCGCTAAGGAATTCCAGAAGCTTCACCCTAAAGTGAAGATCGCCGCTTCCGGTAAGGGTTCCGTGACCGGACCACAGGCCGTGAAGAAGGGGATTGCCGATATCGGAGCCTGCGACTGGGATGCCAGCATCGATGTTCCGGGCTTCAAGGCCTTTGACGGACAGGTGGCGAATAAGGTCGCTGTGATTCCTTTTGCAACCATCGTTAATAAGAATGTCGGAGTCGACAACCTGACTACAGAGCAGCTCAAAGGCATCTACGCCGGTAAAATCACCAACTGGAAAGAGGTCGGCGGGTCAGATGCGAATATCGTAGTGATCACCCGTGCCTTCGGCTCCGGTACCCGCGTTAACTATCAGGCCAAGGCGCTGGGCGGCGGAGATATCGTGAAGAAAGAGAAAAACTACAAGGAAACCGGCTCCAGCGGCGACATGAAAACAGCTGTAGGTACAACGCCTAACGCTATCGGATACATCGACCTTGTCTATGTAACGGGCGGCGATATCAAGGCTGTGAAGTTCAACGGTGTGGAAGCTAACACGGATAACGTAATCAACGGCTCGTACAAGATCTGGGCTTACGGCTACTATATGACAAAGGGCCAGCCGACCGGTGCGACCAAAGAATTCATCGAATATGTACAGAGCAAGAAGTTCCAGCAGGGCTCGCTTAAGAAGCTTAAGTTCATTCCAATCTCTGCTATGCAATCGTAAGATCTTTGAACGAAGCAAGCACAATAGATTGATAGGTAACAGCGGCCAGCTCCGGGATATTCGGGGTTGGCCTCTTACAGGAGGGAAAGTATGGGGGCACCGGTTCATGGCCTGAGCGTTAAGGCACAGACAAGCCTGGAGGAAGTTAAACGTAACACCAAGCGGCACCGCAGACATCTGCTCGGCAACAGCATCTCCCGTTATTATTTTTTATTCAGCATCCTTGCGCTCTGTCTTGTGCTGGGACTAGTTATTGTATTCATCGGCAAAACGGCGCTGCTGCTCTTCAGCCAAATCTCGCCTATGGACTTCTTCTTCTCGTTCAACTGGTCGCCGGAAGAGGAGATGTTCGGGGCAGCAGCCTTCATTGTAAATACATTATCGCTCACGGCACTGACCCTGGTCATTGCCGTGCCTATCTCAGTCGGGATGGCTGTGCTCTGTGCGGAGATTGCGCCGAAGTGGCTGAAGAGCTTCATCCGTCCGGTGCTGGATCTGCTGGTCGGTATTCCTTCTATTGTATACGGCTATCTAGGTTTGACCGTACTGCTGCCCTTCCTGCGCAGAATCAGCGGGGAAGGTCTTGGGGACGGACTGCTTGCCGCCGCACTCGTGCTGGCATTGATGGTACTGCCGACCATCTGCCGGATCAGTGATGATGCCATCGTTGCTGTTCCGCGCAAATACCGCGACGCTGCCTATGCGCTCGGCTCCACCCGCCTTCAGGTCATTATGCGCGTCGTGCTGCCCGCTGCCAGCCGGGGCATTATCTCGGCAGTGATTCTTGGCATGACCCGCGCAGTCGGGGAGACCATGGCGGTGGTGATGGTTATCGGCAATACGCCGCAGCTGGCGAAGAGCCTGTTCGCACCCACCTCGGTGCTGACCAGTAATATCGTGATGCAGATTTCCAACGTGGAGTTCGACTCCACCTGGAACTATGCCCTGCACATGATGGCCTTCCTGCTGCTGCTGATCTCGTTTGTACTGATTCTGATTATCCGGCTCCTGGGCCGCAAACGGAGGGATGCCTGATGAACGGATTTACACGCACACGTCATACGGCCAGAGCCCAGCGGCGCAATAAACTCGCGACTATCGGCTTCTATACGCTGGGCGCTCTGGTCATGCTGCTGATCTTCTGGCTGCTGTTCACCATTCTGAGCAAAGGCTTGCCGTCACTCCGTCCTGACTTCCTGCTGAAGCAGCCGGAGGAGATCGATGCCGGCGGCGGGATTGGTCCCGTCCTGTTCAACTCCTTCTATATCCTGTTCATCTCCCTGCTGATCTCGGTTCCGATCGGGATCGGGGCAGGAATCTATATGGCGGAGTATGCGCCGGATAATGCCTTCACGGGTGCGCTGCGCATCTGCGTGGAATCCCTGTCCTCGGTGCCGTCCATCGTGTTCGGCCTGCTCGGCCTGGCGATCTTCGCCGAATATTTCGGCGTCGGCCTGACGATCCTCGGCGGGGGTGTCAGCCTGGCGCTGCTGAATCTGCCGATGCTGGCCCGCGTCACAGAGGAGGCGGTGCGCGCGGTGCCCGGCGAGATCCGTGAAGCCGGCTATGCCCTCGGCATGACGAAGTTCCATGTCATCCGCAAGGTTGTCGTGCCGGTAGCCCTTCCGGCCATCGTCACAGGCGTCTGCCTGGTGGCCGGACGCGCCTTCGGGGAGTCGGCGGTCATTATCCTGACCGCCGGACTCAGCACCTCCGGCGAGATGTGGGACTTCAACCTGTTCTCACCGGGTGAGACTCTGGCTGTTCATCTGTGGTACGTGCAGTCTGAGGCCATTGTCGAGGATGCGCGGCAAATCGCGGATAAGTCCGCCGCCGTACTGGTCTTTGTCGTGCTGCTGATCAACTTTATGTTCCGCTTCCCGCTGTGGCTGGGCAACCGCCGCCGGGGGCGCTGAGACGGATACGGATGCGCGGATTCACGCTATCGCTATAACCCTGTAAGAACAGGCTGCTCTGCTATGGACAATCCATGGCGTGCAGCCTGTTTGCTGTGTAATGGAGGGAGCTTCGGAGTGCTCAGGGAAGCGCTGTAACTCACCTCTGAATTTCCTGTTTCCCGGCCCTGATATGTTATGATTTTACTAAATAGGTGCATGTTGGACTAGCCTGTATCTTAATTATAAGACCAAGGAAGCAGAACGCTGTGAGCACGCAGAAGACTAACCGCCGTAAGCCGAACCGCCGTAAGCCGAACCGTCGCCGAACCGGAAGCAGATGACCGCGTATCCATTGAATACCCCGCTGCCAAGGCCGGAGATGCTAGCCATTTTGCAGGCAGCCGATGAGATTATCGCGCAAGGGGGACGTACGCTTCTGGCCAAAATCCTGAAGGGCTCGAAGGAGAAGAAGCTGCTTGAACTACACATTATGTAATAACAACCCCTGCCCCTGCGGAAGCGGGAAAAAGTTCAAAAAATGCTGCAGCAAATACTGAGGCGCAGACGCTTAATAGCGTGACTTGAGCCGGTTCAAGGTGAACGGATAGAATATAGCCACCAGCAGAGCTATCCGGACTGAGGGTACGCTATTCGTCGAAAAAACCAACTTTTCTTTCTTAAACGGACTCCGAGAACGTTAAAGTGTGCATTCGAGCAGAAAAAGCGGAGAAACGTGTTACTTAACGGCCCCTGAGTCCGCATGACCCTGCGGACAGGCGTGATCCGCCGGAATAAGGGATTTCCAGTCCGCATAGTACGTGCAGGGTTCGTGCAGGGTTCGCTGTTACTCGGACATCCTTCCCAGGTAGCCGGTTCAATGTGGACGACAAGGTGAACGAATAGAATGTAGCCCCAGCTGAGGCATGCGGACTGAGGATACGCTATTCGTCGAAAAAACCAACTTTTCGTTCTTAAACGGACTCAGAGGACGTTAAAGTGTTCATTCGAGCAGAAAAAGCGGAGAAACGGGTTACTTAACGGCCCCTGAGTCCGCATGAACCTGCGGACAGGCGTGCTCCGCCGAAATAAGGGATCTCCAGTCCGCATAGTACGTGCAGGGTTCGTGCAGGGTTCGCTGTTACTCGGACATCCTTCCCAGGTAGCCGATTCAACGTGGACGACAAGGTGAACGGATAGAATGTAGCCACCAGCAGAGCTATCCGGACTGAGGATACGCTATTCGTCGAAAAAACCAACTTTTCTGTCTTTAGCGGACTCAGAGGGCGTTAAACTGTGCAGTCGAGCAGAAAAAGCGAAGAATCGGGTTACTTAACGGCCCCTGAGTCCGCATGACCCTGCGGACAGGAGTGATCCGCCGGAATAAGGGATTTCCAGTCCGCATTGTACGTGCACGGTTCCACTCTTCCACTACTAAGAGAGTAGTGGTTTCTTTGGAAATTCATTTCCCGCTCAAACAGCGGAGAGGATGGAACGATTGTGTAAAAGCGATAGCGTTCGCCTTGGTTTCCGGATTTTCACCGCTAAGGGGAATGAAAAAAATCTGGAAAACACAGCGATTGGAACAACGGTCCGTTCGCGCAGCGTCCACCCAAGCGCCCAAGTGGATCGTACTCAAAAAAATCCACCCCGAACGACAAAACAGCCCTCCCGAAGGAAGGCTGTTTCGTATACGTCCCGGAAGGGATGCAGCCCATTCGGGCTGATTGCGAAGTAATGCTGTCGAAGTGTATGCTCCAACGTCCCCTCGCTGACGCGCCGGGTTCTCATCCTCCGGACAACAAAACAGCCCTCCCGAAGGAAGGCTGTTTCTTTGACGTCCCGGAAGGGATTCGAACCCCCGACCGTGCGCTTAGAAGGCGCATGCTCTATCCAACTGAGCTACCGGGACATGAAGACTGACTGAAAAGCAAGCAAAAATTATGTTATCATACATAGTTAACTTTTTCAACTTGTTTTTTTGAAACCGTGCAGGGATATGCTATAATCTACAATTGATTAAGGTTCAGAAGCGATTACAGTTCGGAGAAAAGGAGGTGCCCTCATGAATCAATTCAATTCCCCCGCCAAAGAGAACATCGTGCTGTTTCCCAAGACCCTGGATTACTATCAGATTCAGCTCACAGTTATGCTGGAGAGTGAACGCTACGGGGAAGCGATGGAGCTGCTGCGTTTTTTGCTGCAGTGCCAGGGACAGGAAGAGCGGCACTACGAGGAATGGCGGTCGCTGCTGGAATGGCTGGTGGCGGCCTTCCCTCACGCGGCGCAGGGCGGGGAAGGGAACGTTGCCCCGGATGCGGAGGAGATGGATCTGGGGGAAGAGGATATGGCCCGGATTCTGGCCAGATCCAAGCTGGAGGAGGATGCGGAGTACCCGGATAAGCTGCTGAAGCGGGTCATGAATGAACCACTGTCCGAAGCGACGGTGCTGGCGCTGGAGCAGCTCTCCTACCTGGAGGGGAGCGGGGTAGATGAAGCGCTGACCGGGTGGCTCCAGCAGGCCGAGGTGCATCCGCTGCTGCAATTCCGTACACTGCAGACACTGCGGCGCAGAGGGGCGCAGGGGGCAATCAGGCTGAGCCGGGGCCATGAGGCCGCTGAGGTGGAGATCGAGACCGTGCCGCTGCAGAACGACGAGTTCCCGCCGCAGATCAGCCAGGTGCTGGAACGGGTGGCCGAGCAGGCGGAGGTGCATGAGCCGACGCTGTATTATTTTGCCCAGGAGCTGTGGGGGCAGTTCGTCATGTCCATCTACGGGACGGCGGATTACCGCAAGCTGCTGGACGGGGAGTATTCGCAGCTGGATATTTGGGCGGGAGCCCTGCATCAGATGGTGTCGGAGAGCCTGAACGGGGACCGCAAAGAAGAGGAAACACGGGGTATGTACGGCATCACCGATAGCATGCGCTTCCAATTTGAGGGAGCTTACCGTTCGCTCAGGGGATTCGTGAAGAGTTCTCTACTTGATAAATAAAGTAA
Source organism: Paenibacillus sp. FSL H3-0469 (assembly GCF_038051945.1). Lineage (NCBI taxonomy): Bacteria > Bacillati > Bacillota > Bacilli > Caryophanales > Paenibacillaceae > Paenibacillus > Paenibacillus sp. FSL H3-0469. The sequence goes on along the minus strand of NZ_CP150302.1, from coordinate 2,903,024 downwards.
TGTTGTATATAATATAGTGGTTATTCTGTGCGTGAAATGTTGGACTATTTAAGTAAACATGTAACCTATTTTTGGAGGGAAAAGTATATTATGAAAGCAACTTGGGAAAAAATAGAGAAGAACCTCGGAGTTCTTGAAGTCGAAGTTGAAGCGGAACGCGTAGCTGCAGCACTCGACAAAGCCTTTAATAAAGTGGTAAAGAAAGCAAACGTTCCTGGATTTCGTAAAGGTAAAGTGCCACGGCCGATTTTTGAATCCCGTTTCGGTGTTGAAAGCCTGTATCAGGATGCTATCGACATTCTTCTTCCTGAAGCTTACGGCGAAGCCGTTGAACAGACTGACATCTTCCCTGTAGACCGTCCGGAAGTGGACATCGAGCAATTCGCCAAGGGCCAGCCGTTCATCTTCAAAGCGAAGATCACAGTTAAGCCGGAAGTGAAGCTGGGCGAGTACAAAGGTCTGGAAGTACCAGTACAGAAGGCAGAAGTAACTGACGAAGAGCTGAATGCCGAACTGAAGCGTCTGCAAGAGCGTCACGCTGAGCTAGTTGTTATCGAAGAAGGAGCAGCAGCGAACGGCGACATCACTATCATTGATTTTGACGGTTCGGTTGACGGCGTTCCATTCGAAGGCGGACAGGCTGAGCGTCATTCCCTGGAGCTGGGCAGCAATTCCTTCATTCCAGGATTTGAAGAGCAGGTAGTGGGCATGTCCACTGGAGACTTCAAGGATGTTGAAGTAACCTTCCCTGAGACTTACCACGCTGCTGAACTGGCAGGCAAAGCTGCTGTATTCAAAGTGAAGCTGCATGAAATCAAGCGCAAACAGCTTCCTGAGCTGGATGATGAATTCGCCAAGGACGTTAGTGAATTCGATACACTGGAAGAATACAAAGCAGACCTGAAGGCACAGCTCGAATCCCGCAAGCAGGAAGAACTGAAGAGCGTTCGTGAATCCGCAGTAGTTGACGCAGCAGCAGCAAATGCTGAAGTGGAAATTCCTGAGGCGATGATCGCCAGCGAAGTGGAGAACATGGTTCGTGACTTCGATACCCGTCTCCGCCAGCAGGGCATGAACATGGACATGTTCCTCAGCTTCTCCGGCCAGACCCGTGAAGACCTGCAGGGACAAATGAAGGGCGATGCTGAGAAGCGCGTTCGTAACAATCTTGTTCTGGAAGTTATTGCCAAGGAAGAGAACATCGAAGTGTCGGAAGAAGAAGTTACGCAAGAGCTGGCTACTATGGCTGAAGCTTACAAGCGTACTCCTGAAGAAATCCGCAGCATCCTGGCAGCCAATGGTTCCCTGAGCAGCCTGAATGATGAGATCTCCCTGCGCAAGACAATCGATTTCCTCGTTAGCAACAGCGTGGAAGTTGAAGCACCGGCAGCACCTGCAGAAGAAGCGGCAGCAGAAGAAGCAAAGGCTGAGTAAGCTTCATTCCTTTACCTAGAACGGCTATCCATTAGCCTCCATAGAGATTTGATAAGGCACGTAAGTTTTTGTTACGTGCCTTATTTTTATCGGGGGCCGGGCGTTTATCAGTACATATCATGAACCCTTCAATTGGCATTGTCCGCGGAATTGCGTTATAATGGCATGCACATGAGCAATGCGGTTTAATGGCACAGTGAATAAATGACATCCCGCTTTGAACGTGTTAAAATATTTCTGAAACGGAAAGACTAATCTGTATAGAGAAAAGAGGTTGGTGGCATGAGTCTGGTACCAATGGTTGTGGAAACGACAAGCCGGGGAGAACGCTCATACGATATCTATTCCAGATTGCTCAAGGATCGCATCATCTTCCTGAGCAGTGCGATTGACGATGATGTCGCCAATCTGGTTATTGCGCAGTTGCTGTTCCTGGCAGCAGATGACCCCGAAAAAGACATTCACTTGTACCTCAACTCGCCCGGTGGTTCTGTTACAGCCGGCATGGGTATATATGATACGATGCAATATATCAAACCGGATGTTTCAACGATTTGCGTAGGGATGGCAGCCAGTATGGGATCATTGCTCCTGACAGCCGGAGCGCCCGGCAAGAGATATGCGCTGACCAACAGCGAGGTCATGATTCATCAGCCGCTCGGCGGCGTTCAGGGGCAGGCGTCCGACATCTGGATTCACACCGACTGGATTCTCAAGACGAAGCAGAAGCTGAATCAGATTTATGTAGAGCGCACAGGTCAGCCCCTTGACAAAATCGAACGGGATACAGACCGCGATAACTTCATGAGCGCGGAAGAAGCGAAGGAATACGGGCTCATTGACCAGGTTCTCTCTTCACCGATCATATCTTAAAGGGGTGGTAAGATGTTTAAATTTAATGATGAAAAAGGGCAGTTGAAATGTTCCTTTTGCGGCAAATCACAAGAGCAGGTTCGTAAGCTCGTAGCGGGACCTGGCGTTTATATATGTGACGAATGCATCGAGCTGTGCACGGAGATTGTGGAAGAGGAGCTGGGCCACGAAGAAGAGCTGGATATGAAGGATATTCCGAAACCGAAGGAAATCCGCGATATTCTGGATCAATACGTGATCGGCCAGGAGCAAGCGAAGAAATCGCTCTCCGTTGCTGTATACAATCACTACAAGCGTGTGAACAGCCAGAGCAAGATTGAAGATGTGGAGCTGACGAAGAGCAACATTCTGCTGCTCGGACCTACAGGCTCAGGTAAGACCCTGCTGGCGCAGACGATGGCGAAGATTATCAACGTGCCTTTTGCCATTGCAGATGCCACTTCCCTGACGGAAGCCGGTTATGTGGGTGAAGACGTCGAGAACATTCTCCTGAAGCTGATTCAAGCGGCTGATTATGATGTGGAGAAAGCCGAACGCGGCATTATCTATATAGACGAAATTGATAAGGTAGCGCGTAAATCCGAGAACCCGTCCATCACCCGTGACGTATCCGGTGAAGGCGTTCAGCAGGCGCTGCTGAAGATTCTGGAAGGTACGGTTGCTTCGGTTCCACCGCAAGGCGGACGCAAGCATCCTCATCAGGAATTCATCCAGATCGATACAACGAACATCCTGTTCATCGTGGGCGGTGCCTTCGACGGCCTGGAGCAAATGATCAAGCGCCGTATCGGCAAAAAAGTCATCGGCTTCAACGCTGCGGTTGAAGGACAGAAGGATCTTAAGGCGGGTGAATACCTGTCCATGGTATTGCCTGAGGATCTCCTGAAGTTCGGCCTTATCCCAGAGTTCGTTGGCCGTCTGCCGGTTATCTCGACCTTGGAGCCGCTTGATGAGGCAACACTGGTGCGTATTCTCTCCGAGCCTAAGAATGCGCTCGTGAAGCAGTATGTGAAGCTGCTGGAGATGGATAATGTAGCATTGAAGTTCGAGCCGCTTGCTCTTGAAGCAATTGCCAAGGAAGCGATCAAGCGCAACACCGGTGCCCGCGGACTGCGTGCCATCATTGAGAGCATTATGCTTGATGTGATGTACGAGGTGCCTTCACGTGATGACATAAAGGATTGTGTCATTACTGAGCAGGTTGTTAACGAGAAGTCCCTGCCGGAGCTTAGTCTCAAGAAGGATAAGAAAAAAGAAGAAAGCGCGTAAGTCAGGCTTCATTACCCGGCCTGACCCGGCTTAACAATACAGCTCAGGGTCTCCACTTTCTCCCGCACATCCCGCATGACCTGCGGGGGCGGAGAGGGTGGAGCTTTGATCGTTATGGGGGAGAAAAATCATGTTCCTGAGACACCAGACCCGTCCCGTCAATGTTGGCGGAGTGATTATCGGGGGTAACAACGAGGTTGCAATTCAAAGCATGTGTACGACCAAGACCGCCGATGTGGAGGCAACCGTAGCCGAGATTCTGCGGCTGGAGGAAGCCGGCTGTCAGCTCGTGCGCGTAACGGTCAACAATGAAGAAGCGGCAGCAGCGATTAAGGAAATCAAGAAGCAGATTCATATCCCGCTCGTAGCGGATATTCATTTCAATTATAAGCTGGCTCTGCTGGCGATTGAGAACGGCATCGACAAGGTGCGGATCAATCCCGGCAATATCGGACGCCGTGATAAGGTGGAAGCTGTCGTTAAGGCCTGTAAGGACAAGGGGATACCGATCCGGATCGGCGTGAATGCCGGTTCACTGGAGAATCACCTGCTGGAGAAATACGGTTATCCTACACCGGAGGCTATGGTTGAGAGTGCATTGTACCATATCGGCATTCTCGAAGAGCTGGACTTCCACGATATCATCGTGTCACTGAAGGCATCCGATGTACCGATGGCCATCGAGGCTTACCGTCAAGCGGCAGAAGTGATTCCTTATCCGCTGCATCTGGGGATTACCGAGTCCGGTACTCTATTCGCCGGAACAGTGAAGAGCTCCGCCGGGATCGGCGCGCTGCTCTCTATGGGGATCGGCAGTACCGTGCGCATCTCCCTGAGTGCCGATCCGGTAGAGGAAGTGAAGGTAGCTCGCGAGCTGCTGAAGACCTTCGGTCTGATCTCGAATGCCGCTACCCTGATCTCCTGCCCGACTTGTGGACGCCTGGATATTGATCTCTTCTCGATTGCGAATGAAGTGGAGGAGTATATCTCCAAGCTGAAGGTGCCGATTAAGGTATCCGTTCTCGGCTGTGCGGTGAATGGTCCGGGGGAAGCCAGAGAAGCAGATATCGGCATCGCCGGTGCGCGCGGAGAAGGGCTGTTGTTCCGTTACGGCAAGATGATCCGCAAGGTGCCTGAGGCAGAGCTCGTCTCCGAGCTGAAGAAGGAGATTGACATTATTGTCGAGCATTTCGAGGCGACCGGCGAGATTCCCGGCCGCAGCCACGCCGGACTGGCTCCGGCAGTAACCGCAGGGAATTCAGAGAGCGGTAAGGAACCGAACTGATCTATCACATTCCGGCCTAATTTCTAATAATACCTGCGCTCCCGTATAGACGAAGCGCCTCTACGCAGAAGTCAGCTCTATTTGACTGTCTGCATAAGGGGCGCTTTTTTATGTGCTAAAAATTCATTCAAAGAATGATACATAATCCGAGTTATCTCTGTCTTTTATATAGTAGGTTTCTTAATGAAGAATCTCATACGACCAGTCCTACGCAAAGATGGAGGTAATATAACATGGATTTTCAAGGTATAACTAGCGCGCTGCTGCCGATCCTGTCCAAGGTATTGATGATCGGGCTAGCGGTTATAGGAGCATTTGGTCTCTCTTATGCTATATATCGCAAGAAAGGCGGAAAAAGAAAACTCCCGCTAAAGAAGGGCATAACGGTTCTATTGCTCATCATGTGGTTTGGCATCGTAATGGTGTTGACCACCTTCAGCAGGGGACAGAACTTTGAGGGCTGGATTAATTTGCGGCTGTTCAGCGGTTACCTGAGCGCCTGGCATCAATGGTCGCTAAGCGAGTTTCAACTCATTATTTTTAATATGCTGATGTTCTTGCCGCTTGGATTTCTAATTCCGCTTCTCGGGAAGAGAACCCGGCGTTTTATGCCTGTGCTTCTGACTTCTCTGGCGGTTACCATCGGGATTGAACTTATCCAAATGATTAGCCGCAGAGGTATATTTGAGCTGGATGATATCCTGCACAACACAATCGGCAGTATAGCAGGCTACTTGATAATGAACGCGATAATAGACAGTGTGGAGCAGCGAAAGCTGGCTTTTCGTTCGGCAGGACTTGCGCTATGTATTCCACTGATATTTGTTCTATTGTTCACCAGTGCGCTGGCCGTTTATCAGTCCAAGGAGCTTGGAAATCTATCTATTCGTCCGGCCATTAAGCAGGATATGCGCGGTGTTGAGGTGGAACTTAGTGCCGGGCTTCCGAAAGAGGTTGAGCCAGCATCCCTTTATGTCAGTGAAAGGATCTATGATTTGGCGTATGGACAGGAGATAGCGGCACTTGTCGAGCGGTCTTTTGATCTGCAGCGCAAGGAGGGGAATCGAATAGATGGAATGAACCGGATCTGGTCATTCGTGGACCGTGACGGAATTCCATACACCTTCAACTATAACTTAATGGACGGCGGATGGCAGTTGTATAGCGAGGGCGATCGGAATTCCACATTGAGTGAAGAAGAAGCTGCGAAGCATAAAGAATTCTATGAAGATTGGATGCTGTCCAACCATATTCTTCCGGCGGATGCCGTTTTCAGCATACAGAACGGGAATACGCTGAGATGGGAGCTTAGTCAGCCTGTGGCGGGGATCGCGCAGAACGCGAAGGATTTTGCGAAGGGAATGATCATGCTGGTTCCGCCTTCTGAGGGTCAGCAGGCTCCTCTGGATCTGTTCTATGCTGTAAACGAGAATAAGTATGTACGTAAAGTGGAGTTAATCAGCCCCGCACAGGCTTATGAGGAAGTCCTTCAGGGGAACTTCAACATGTATATGGATCTGAAGAAAGGCGATGTGCTGCGCATTGAACAAGTTGATCTCGCGTACACCTATGACTCGAAAGGATATTACCAGCCGGTCTACAACTTCACCGGAACGGTGAACGGAGAGCAGTGGGGTACTCAAATCCCGGCTATGTAACGTTATGATTTGGCTGCGGAGGCAGCCAGCTTGCGCCGGATCAGCGCAATCCCATATACCAGCAGCGGGAAAAATACGAGGTAGATGAATGCGAAATTCCCCCATACCTTTGCAATGATTTCGTTGACATACACGGTGTTGATATAGGTGTTCCAGGCGATGATGACGAACAATACAGCCAGGGGATAGATTAGATAGTCCTGCTTCTTCAGATGGAAGACGGATTGCAGTCCTTTCAGGATCGAGAGGTAGAGCAAAGAGATTTTGATAAAAAAGGTCAGCACCCAAATCGTAATCAGAATCCCTTCAACCCGCTGCAGAATATTCCCGATATTAATCGTTTTGGCGAGTGCATAGGCGGGGAAGGTGCTATTCTCCGTCTGTTCAATACCAAGAATAAGCAGGCTGAGCAGCACGATGACGGTAAGGATCACGCCGCCTCCGAACGTACCGAGCAGAAAGGCCCGCTCTCCGCTTCGCGGCTTCTTGACTAGGGGGAGGAATGTCAAAAGCACAATAAGCTCCTGATACATGGAGGATTGATAGGCGGCCAGGAGCACGGGGCGGAAGCCCCCTTCCAGGACAGGCTTGATATGATTCCATTCGATCTTCGGGATCAGGGCCAGTACAAGAATCAGGAACAGAAACAGCACCCACGGAAATAGTAATTCCCCTACTCTGGCAAGCACGACGATCCCCAGGCTGGCACACACTACGGCAGCGGTCAGGAAGACGATCTGAATCGCCTCAACCGGGGTTTCAGGCAGAATCTCGCTGGTCATGAAGAACCCGAGGTCGCCGAGCAGTGTGCCGGTGAGAATCAGGAAATAGAACAGATACAGCAGCGAGATGAGTTTGCCAAGCCACCGGCCGAAGCCGGCTTCAAGCATTTCATAGAGGTTTTTGCCGGGATACAGCCGGGCTACCGCGAGATACAGTACGACCATAACCAGATTGATCAGGAGGCTGCAAAGTGCGGCGATCCAGGCATCCTCTCTGGCGGTATGCGCAAGTCCGCTCGGGATAACCAGAATGGAGGTCCCGATGGTGAGTCCAAAGGTCATGATATAGAACTGCCGTAAGGAAATCCCCGAACGATCTTTCACTGATGATGCACTCCCTCTCTTGTTGAAGTTATTCAGGTCAGAAGCTGCATAAGGCTGCGTACCCAGTCGAGCGGCCTGAACTGGGGCAGGTCTGCCATGTCAAGTATGGTCACCGCAACAGTAAGGCTCCAGACGCCATAGAAAGCAGCCGCATCCCGCGGTGAACGTAGCTTAATTACAGCAGGTGTCTTCAGGATCAATACAAACAACAGGAAGAACAGCAGAATCAGGTTCCAGTTCATTTCTCCTCCATCTCCCGTTTCATAGGTTGGATGACCGAACCAATGCGCTGGATCACAACGTTAGAGCGTACATTAACCTTGGCGGTTCTGAAGCTGTCATCCCAATGCTCCCGGTACGTCCGCCACAGCCGGGGGTACTTCCGGTGCAGGGCTTCGCCGAAGCCGAAGATGTCAGTACCGTACTTCTGTTGAACTTCCCGGATATTCTGTGTAAGCCTGAGGTCGAAGCGCTGCTCTATACTCTTCTGGAGGTCTTCGATGCTGGCCGGATTGTTCATATCAAGCCTGCCCTGAATCGTGGTCAGATTGGCTTGCATATTGAGCTTCACCGTAAATTCAGGCTTGCCCTGTGCATTAATCCGGACATCCAGCGTACTGTCTGATCCGGTCAGTATGAAGCCTGCAAGCCCGCCTCCGGGGCTGGGGGCATTGCTGACGGTAGAGTCCACCTCATCCAGAACATAGTTGACCGTCTTGCTGACGGATTCGCCCAGCCAGCCGACCAGCTTGTCTTTTTTGAATACAGCGATTCCCGCATGCTGGACCAGAGTCTTCGGGCGGATGCTATCCACATTGTTCACGGAGCCTCCGTCCTGCAAGTCCCCATTCAACTGCACGCCGGACATCACGGGGTTGGAGCCGCCACGTTCCAGCTCGGTAATGAACTGCTGTAGAGTAACCTTTCCGGTAGCAGCCCATTTCTTGTGGGAGGCCAATATAGAAGAATACAGGGAGTTCGCAGGAATATGCTCGAAGGGAGTGATGATTTCCAGTATCTTCGAAGCTTTGGAATCCTTGGCGACCAGCAGGAAGAAATCTGTACGCAGCTGATGGTCCCGTGAGATGAAGTCCAGCGCATCACTGACCCCGCTGCGGGCCAGCGCTTCCCCGATAACCAACACACGGATATGAGCCAGATACAGTATACGCGGAGTCACGCTTAGCATACGCTGCAGCGCATCGGGAACGGTTCTGCCCATAGCCTGGTACGTAACAACGGGCATCCCCCCGGAGGCACCGCCCTTCTGGTTGCCGCTCTCCCCGGGATTCATAACCTGAACAGTCACGGCATAGCCTTCCGGCACGAGATCAATGCCGAGTGCCATGACGAGGGCCAGATCGTTCAGTTCTTTACGGCTCCAGCATCCGCTGAGCGGGATAAGACTTATGATCAGAAGGATACACAGGAATCTTCTCCACATGGCCAGCACTCCTTTCGTTAAGAGAGTTCATGTCACCCTGCTAATTCTGCCCGAAATACTTCTTCATAGTGCGCCGGGACAAGCGGATGAACGTATCCTTCTGGCTCTGCCAGCGGATCGGGGCGAAGGAGGTCATATAAGGAATGCCCATAGATTCAAGGCTGCACAGATGTAAGGCCAGAATAATGAGCGCAATAATCATCCCGAACAAGCCGAAAGAGGCCGCAATCACCATCAGGACAAATCGCAGCATCCGCACGGAGATTCCTACATTGAAGGCAGGCAGGGCGAAATTGGCAATTGCTGTAATGGATACGACAATGACCATGGCCGCCGAGACGAGTCCGGCATCCACCGCCGCTTGACCGATTACCAGTGTTCCTACGATGGACACAGACTGGCCGATGGATTTGGGCAGACGGATGCCGGCCTCACGCAGAATCTCGAACGTAATCTCCATGATGAAGGCTTCCAGGAAGGCGGGAAAAGGAATCCCCTCGCGCTGTCCGATCAGACTGATCAGCAGGGTGGTGGGAATCATCTCCTGGTGGAAGGTGGTGATCGCAATATAGAAGGAAGGGGTCAGCAGAGCGACGGCAAAGCAGAAGAACCGGAGCAGCCGGACCAGACTGGCAAAATCACTCCGCTGGTAATAATCCTCACTGGACTGAAAGAACTGAACCATTAGTGCTGGAACCACCAGGACAAATGGGGTGCCCTCTACCAGAATGGCGATCCGGCCTTCCAGCAGTGCGGAGGCGGTAGCGTCCGGGCGTTCTGTATTATAAACGGTTGGGAAGGGGCTATAGCGCCGGTCCTGAATCATCTCTTCAACGTAGTTACTCTCCAGCACGCTGTCGAGCTTCGCCTCATCGAGCCGTCTGCGCAGCTCCTGGAGCACTTCGGGATCGGCATTGCCTTCGATATACATCACCGCGACGTTGGTCTGGGTCTGCGTTCCAAGCTTCCGCTGTTCTACCCGCAGCTTGGGGTTCTGGATTCTCCGGCGGATCAGAGCGCTGTTCTCCCGGAGAGATTCGGTGAATCCTTCACGAGGGCCCCGTACTACGGATTGCGAGACGGCATCCTCCACTGCACGCTGCTTCAGCGCTTCTGTACCGGCAGACAGCGCCTGCGCATTTCCGTTAATGTATACGATAGAGTTGCCGGCCAGGAGCTCCGTCTCGATCTCCGTATAATTCGTGATCCCCCCAACCTTGCCTAGGGAGAGTGTTCGTTCCTGCAGCAGCTTCAGGCAGACCTCCGGCTGAGGTTCGCTGAGGGCATTGAAATAGCCGGCATCTTCATGAATGGCCATCATCAGGGCTTGCGGATCAGCCATTCCTTCAATATAGATAACTACTGCGGACAAGGTCCCCAGTGTAATGAACCGGTAGATGATATCTGTGCTTGTACCCAGACGGACTTTGATTCCCTCTATAAAAGCGGACAGAGAGTCCGGCAATTTCTCCTGCGGCGAGCCTGCGTTCTCTAGTTGTGTCATATGAATTCGCCTCCTGTCATCGCGTATAGTCTCTCCGGTTGTGGAAAATCATATGCAATAGACTGCCCGGCAGGGCGGTGCGGGTTCTGTTTTTTTGCCGCCGGAGTTTACGAATGGTTGAAAAGGCTATACTACCTAGTAGTAGCTCAGAACAGATAGACGGAAGGATACAGGAGGGTGACCTATGGAACTAAGTATATTGCTGATGGTCGTGCAGCTTTTTTTCGCGCTGGTCATCGGCGTTTATTTTTGGAATCTGCTGCGGGGACAGAAGACGAACAAGACGGCGGTGGACCGGGAATCGCGCAAGGAGCTGGATAAGCTGCGGAAGATGCGGATGATCTCACTGACCAAGCCGCTCTCAGAAAAGACACGCCCCGCCTCCATCGACGATATCGTCGGACAGAAGGACGGGCTGCGCGCCTTGAAGGCCGCGCTATGCAGCGCCAATCCGCAGCATGTGATTATCTACGGGCCGCCGGGTGTGGGCAAGACGGCAGCGGCGCGGGTGGTTATGGAGGAAGCGAAGAAGAATGCCTTGTCGCCGTTCAAGCGTGACGCCAAATTCACCGAGATCGATGCCACTACGGCACGCTTCGACGAGCGCGGAATTGCCGATCCGCTGATCGGCTCCGTGCATGATCCGATCTATCAGGGAGCAGGGGCCATGGGCGTGGCCGGAGTCCCGCAGCCGAAGCCGGGAGCGGTGACCAAAGCGCATGGCGGAATTCTGTTCCTCGATGAGATTGGTGAGCTGCATCCCATTCAGATGAACAAGCTGCTGAAGGTGCTGGAAGACCGCAAGGTGCTGCTGGAGAGCGCCTATTACAACTCAGAGGACAGCAATACACCAGCATATATCCATGATATCTTCCAAAATGGCCTGCCTGCCGATTTCCGGCTGGTAGGAGCCACGACACGATCACCGGACGAGATCTCGCCAGCGCTGCGTTCGCGCTGCATGGAGATCTATTTCCGTCCGCTGCTGCCGGAGGAGATTGCCGTGATTGGCCGGGATGCCGTTCAGAAGATCGGGCTGAAGCCAAGCCCGGAAGCGGTCGAGGTCGTGCAGCAGTATGCTACGAACGGCCGCGAGGCGGTGAATATGATTCAGCTGGCGGCGGGTCTTGCGCTGACCGAAGGCCGGGACACGCTGAGCGCTGCGGAAGTGGAATGGGTCGCCAGCAGCAGCCAGCTGCCGCTGCGGACCGAGCGCAAGATCCCTTCCGCCCCGCAGGTCGGGCTGGTCAACGGCCTTGCCGTCTACGGACCCGGCATGGGCACGCTGCTGGAGATCGAGGTCTCGGCTGCACCTGCCCTTAACGGACCGGGCAGGCTGAATATCACCGGGGTAGTCGATGAAGAGGAGACGCGCGGCGGCTCGCGGACTGTGCGCCGCAAGAGCATGGCCCGGGGCTCGATTGAGAATGTGCTGACCGTCCTGCGCTCCATGAAGCTGGAGCCGGACAAGTATGATCTGCATATTAACTTCCCCGGCGGGACGCCGATTGACGGGCCGTCCGCCGGGGTGGCTATGGCGGTGGCCATCGTGTCGGCCATCCGGCAGCTGCCGGTGGACAACACGGTGGCAATCACCGGGGAGGTTGGCATCCATGGGCGGGTGAAGCCGGTCGGCGGCGTGGTCGCTAAGGTGGAGGCGGCCTTTCAGGCGGGAGCAACGACCGTGCTGATCCCGAAGGAGAATTGGCAGTCGCTGTTCGCCGATCTCGGTGCGCTGCGGGTGATCCCGGTGGACACGGTGGAGGAGGTCTTCCGCCACCTGTTCGGCACCGATACGGCAGACATCAGAATGCCCGCCGTATCCGGCGAGACCTTCTCTTCAGCGCCTTCATTGCTGAAGGCGGACGCTTCGGGCGAGGGGTTGCCCGGTTAAGACAGGCATGGTATGAAGGAATCCCCTGGCGGGCAGCTGCCGGGGGATTTTTTTAGTGGAGGAGGAGGGAGGAGCAGCGGCATAGGACAGGATTGTTCAGCGAATACTACCTACCGATGGGTGAGCGTGCCAATAACGCCAATTGCGGACACGGTTGTTGGTGTTTTCATGCGGCTTTTGTTAGAATGAATGCATATGACACTACTTATGAACCATGGGAGGTGCGAAAGCGATGATACAAAGTAAATCCAAAGGTCGTCGTTTTCCTTTATTACCGCTTAGAGGTCTTCTTGTATATCCCAGTATGGTTCTGCATCTGGATGTAGGCCGTGAGAAGTCCGTCCGGGCATTAGAGAAAGCTATGGTTGAAGATAATTTGATTCTCCTCTGCTCCCAGTCGGAAGTTAATATTGAGGAGCCGGGGCAAGAGGATATATTCCGCGTGGGTACGGTGGCGAATGTGCGGCAGATGCTGAAGCTTCCCAACGGTACGATTCGTGTGCTGGTGGAGGGCGTAGAGCGGGCCGAGATTATTCATTATACGGACAACGAGGAGTACTATGAGGTGATGGCGCGTGAGCTGCCGGAGCAGGAGGATGTGGACCAGGAGAGCGATGCCCTGATGCGCAGCGTGCTGAGCCAGTTCGAACACTACATCACTTTGTCCAAAAAAGTAACGCCAGAGACACTCGCTGCAGTCTCTGATATAGAGGAGCCCGGGCGGCTGGCCGATGTTATCACCAGTCATCTGGCGCTGAAGATCAAGGACAAACAGGAGATTCTGGAGACCATTGACGTCAGCAAGCGTCTGGAGAAGCTGCTCGATATCCTCAATAATGAGCGCGAAGTGCTGGAGCTCGAGCGCAAGATCAGCCAGCGCGTGAAGAAGCAGATGGAGAAGACCCAGAAGGAATATTACCTGCGCGAGCAGATGAAGGCGATCCAGAAGGAGCTTGGCGAGAAGGAAGGCCGGGCCGGTGAAGCCGATGAGCTGCGCACCCAGATGGAAGAGAAGAATCTGCCGGAGCGGGTGCAGGAGAAGATTCTGAAGGAGATCGACCGTCTGGAGAAAATGCCGGCAAGCTCGGCCGAAGGCAGCGTCATCCGCAACTACGTGGATTGGCTGCTTGGTCTGCCCTGGAGCGAAGCCACGGAAGATGATCTGGATATCCGCAAGGCCGAAGAGGTGCTGGACGCTGACCACTATGGTCTGGAGAAGCCGAAGGAACGGGTGCTGGAATACCTGGCCGTGCAGAAGCTGGTCAAGGGGCTGAAGGGGCCGATTCTGTGTCTGGTAGGTCCTCCGGGTGTCGGAAAAACCTCGCTCGCCCGCTCCATCGCCCGCTCCCTGAACCGCAAGTTCGTCCGCATCTCGCTGGGCGGCGTGCGGGATGAAGCGGAGATCCGGGGTCACCGCCGGACATATGTCGGCGCAATGCCGGGCCGGATCATCCAGGGGATGAAGACGGCAGGCAGCATCAACCCGGTCTTCCTGCTGGATGAGATCGACAAGATGGCGGCGGACTTCCGCGGCGATCCGTCGGCGGCCCTGCTGGAGGTGCTGGACCCGGAACAGAACAATACGTTCAGCGATCACTTCGTAGAGCTGCCGTTCGACCTGTCGAACGTCATGTTCGTCACTACGGCGAATGCCGTACACAACATTCCGCGTCCGCTGCTGGACCGGATGGAGATGCTGTTCATTCCCGGCTATACGGAACTGGAGAAGCTTCAGATTGCCAGCCGTTATCTGCTGCCGAAGCAGCGTAAGAGCCACGGCCTTGCGGAAGAACAGCTGTCCATCGGCGACGATACGCTGCTGAAGATTGTCCGCGAGTACACCCGCGAATCCGGTGTGCGGAATCTGGAGCAGCAGATTGCTGCTCTCTGCCGCAAGGCGGCGAAGCAGATTGTCTCCGAAGAGAAGGAACGCGTCAGCATTCTTCCGGAGGAGATCAAGGATTACCTGGGAGCCTCCAAGTTCCGCTATGGAATGGCAGAGCTGGAGGATCAGATCGGGACCGTTACCGGGCTGGCCTGGACAGAGGTTGGCGGCGATACGCTGCTGATTGAAGTAACGGTAGTCCAGGGCACCGGGAAGCTGACGCTGACCGGACAGCTCGGCGATGTGATGAAGGAGTCGGCGCAGGCCGCCTTCAGCTATACCCGCTCTAAGGCGGAGGAGCTAGGGCTTGCCCCTGATTTTCACGAGAAGAACGATATTCACATCCATATTCCCGAAGGTGCGATTCCCAAGGACGGCCCGTCCGCAGGGATTACAATCGCCACGGCGCTGATCTCTGCGCTCACCAAGCGTTATGTCTCCAAGCATGTGGCCATGACCGGCGAGATCACGCTGCGCGGACGCGTATTGCCTATCGGTGGCCTTAAGGAGAAATCGCTGGCAGCCCACCGTGCAGGCTACAAGAAGATTCTGATCCCGAAGGACAATGAACGCGACCTCAAGGATATTCCTGAGAGTGTTCGGAGTGATGTCGAGTTCGTGCCGGTATCCCATATGGACCAGGTGCTGAAGCACGCGCTCGTAGATCATGAAGAAGGCATCGATACCGATTCAGACTCAGATACAGAAATAAGCATTGAAGCGCCGAGTAGTGTGCATTAGAAAGGAAGTCCTATGAAAGTTATTAGCTCCGAATTTATTATCAGTGCCGTAGGCCCTGACCAATACCCTGTGGATGCCTTGCCGGAGATTGCTCTGGCAGGGCGCTCCAATGTAGGGAAGTCCTCTCTGATCAACCGGATGATTAACCGCAAGAATCTGGCCCGTACCAGTTCTACACCGGGCAAGACGCAGCATATGAACTATTATCGTGTGAATGAGAGCATGTATTTCGTTGACTTCCCGGGCTATGGCTATGCCAAGGTCTCGAAGACACAGCGCGCCTCCTGGGGCAAAATGGTCGAGAAGTACATGGCGGAGCGCGAGACGCTGAAGATGGTCCTGCTGATCGTGGATCTGCGCCACCCGCCGACGGCCAATGACAAAATGATGTTTGACTGGCTGAAGCACTATGATCTGCCGCTCTGCGTAGTGGCTACCAAAGCGGACAAAATTCCGAAGACCCGCTGGCCGAAGCATATCAAGGTAATGAAGCAGGAGCTCGGTGTGCTGCCGGGAGACAGCTTCATTGCGTATTCATCAGAGATTGGACTTGGCAAAGACGAATTATGGGAACTTATAGATAGACATACTCTACCCACCGAAGAAGAGCTTCCGGCAGAACCGGATGATCCGAATTCCGGGGATGAACCGCAGCACGAAGCGCCTTCCGAGACTTAAGGGTTTGTCATTAAGAATTGAGGGATGTTTATGGCTCAGCGTCTGGCGATGGAATATGTGAATGCAACGATGCAAATGACCGAATTTCAGCTGAACCAGTTCCTGCTGACCGCCGATACCAGCTATATCAGTCACCGTGTCAAGGTACTTGGCGCGGGCGAACAGGAGATTGTGCTGGAGGAGGCCGGAGGCGAGGAGGTCCATCTGTCTTTTGAACGCAAAGGCGGCATCTATATGGGTTCCTTGTCCTGCAGGGTGGTGAATCCTCATCTGATTAATGCAGTCCGCAAATTATTCTTCATGTATAAGGGCACGGGAACCGTAAACCGCATTTATAAGGATCTAACGATGATGTATTACTATGAAGGCGGCTCGGTGCGCCGGATCTCGGAAGTGAGGCCGGAAGGCATCAAGCTGATCTATCAGCATAAATATTCAGTGGCAGAGATGCTGGCTGTCTTCAAGCGTCAGAGGGTAGAAGGTGAGATTGAGCAGCTCCGTCAAGAGATTAATAGACTGCTCGATTTGCGCAACCGTAGCCAACAACAGGCAGTGATTAATGAAGTAGATGAGAGACTTGCAGAGGCGGCCGGCCGGCTGTTCCGACTGGAAGCGTAGGTGATATTGTTTTAAAATATGGCAATCATTTCCTAGTGGAATGGTTGTATTTTTTTGCGAAAACTATACATATCCTCTACGAAAGGACCGATAAACAACATATGATAGATATCCATAGCCACATTCTACCCTTCATGGATGACGGAGCCGCTGATTACGACGCCGCTCTCGCCATGGCGCTTGACGCCCATAACGATGGTATTACAACTGTAGTAGCTACCCCCCACCATGCGAACGGAGTCTATATGAATCCGGCTTCAGAGATTGAAGCGGCGGTGAAGGTGCTGAATGCGAAGCTGCAGGAGGCAGGCAATCCGCTGGTGGTGTTGCCGGGGCAGGAGATCCGCCTTTACGGAGAACTGCTCGATGATCTGGAGCGCGGACAACTGCTGGCGCTTGCCGGTTCCCGGTATATTTTGCTGGAGATGCCCTCTTCCCGGGTGCCCCGCACGATGGAAGAGACCTGCCATGAGCTGGTCATCCAGGGAATGGTGCCGGTTATCGCCCACCCTGAACGTAACGCGGAGATTGCTGCCGATCCGTCCAAGCTGCTGCGGTTAATAGAGCTCGGTGCCATGGGACAGGTCACTGCACAGAGTATAGCCGGCGTCTTCGGGAGTAAGCTGCAGAAGCTGTCGCTCGAATTATGTCGGCAGCAAGCCGTGCATATTATTGCATCCGATGCGCATGATTCTGTGAACCGTCCCTTTGGATTAAGCCAGGCTTACGAGGTGGTGCGGCGGGAATTAGGAGCAGAGTCAGTCGACTTTTTTCTACAAAATTCGCGCGATATCCTTGCAAATAAGGAGATTAATCGAGTTAATTCTATTCAATCTAACAGCAAACTTCATAGATTGTTCGGATTTTTTTCTCGTAAAGGGTGACCTGCTGTGTCATTAATGGTAGAATGGGTATTACTGGATTCTTGCACTAGTATTAATACAAATACATAATAAGAGGTGGATGACAAGTGACTTTGAAGAAAAAACTAGCAGTATCTACACTAGCAGTAAGCATGGCAGCGGCATCCGTTGCCGGATTCCCGTTCAGCAGCAAGGGGCTGGCTGAACATTTTGGAGTGAGTACAGCTTCCGCAGCAGCAGTATCGCAGGCAGATGTGAAGGCGAAGGTTGAGAAGATTTATGCTCAGCTGACAGAAAAAGAGAGACAAGATCTTCTTGCATACGAGAAGGAAGCAGGCAATATCAGCGCTGAAGTTTTTGAACAGATTTTCCAACCAGTGCTTTCCAAGCTTGCCTTGGATACTGCTGATCTAGCAACTGCCCATAAAGCGTTCACGAGCGTATCCAGTGTAGTTTATGATGTGTATGACAAGGATTACACTGCAATTAAGGAAATCCGCTACAATGTGGACAACGTTACCTTGCTGAAGAAGATTGCAGATAAGGCTGGCGTAAAGAATCTTACAGCTGAAGACTTCACTGAATTCCTGTTCGGCGACAAAGGTGTTGAAGCTGAACTTCGTACATTGATTAGCAATAAGTCCGGTGCCGAATTGGTGAACCTGCTTGCGAATGCTTCCAGCACTAATGAGGCTTTCAATGCATTGCTGGATGAAGCCATCACCAAAGTTCTGAACCATAACACAGTTGAGGGTGGACTAACAGTAAGTCAAGTGGTATACAACTTGAATATTACTCCTGCTGATATTAAGCGCAGTCTGAAGAACCTGAAGGATACAGTTCCAACAACTACGCCTGCTGTGAAGGCCCTTGCTTTAGCTTATCTGAGAGCTTACCCGACTAGTGGCGGAACTACTGAGCCGGGAACCCCTGGTGGTAATACTAGCGGCGGCAACGGCACAGTAACAACTCCAGTTACGAACCCTACAGCTACACCAGGAGTATACGATGTATCCAAGCTGGTAACGATTGTTGGCGACAAAGCAACCCTGAAGCTCGTAGATGCTGACGTACTGAAAGCCTTTGATGCACTGGTTGCAGCTAATGCCGGTAAGACAGGTCTTACACTGACCCTGAACCTGGGTACAGTGAATGCGGCAACAGTAGAAGTACCATTGTCCAAAGCAATCATCGAAGCAGCCAAGGCCAAAGGCATTGCCAACATTGCAATTACCTTCAACGGCTTGACCGTAACGATTCCAGTAGGACAGTTCAGTGAAGCTATTACACTGACTACTTCCACTGTAGCAGATACAACCGTAACTTCCCTGTCCAGCATGAAGCTGGCATCCAGCGTGTATGATTTCGAATTGACTGTGGGCGGTGTGGTTACATCCACCTTCAAGCAGCCAATCATCATCAAGCTGCCGCTTAAGAATACAGAAGGCCTTGACAAAGAATTGCTGTCCGTTGCGAAGGTAGTCTACAAAGAACTGCAATACCAGGGCGGTGTTGTAGATGGTGATTACATCACTGAACCGCGTGACGGCTTCTCCTCCTACGCTGTACTGGAGAACAAAGTCAGCTTCAAGGATGTTGCAAGTGTTCAAGCCTGGGCTGGAAGACAGATCTCGGTTGTAGCAGCTAAGGGCGCTATTGAAGGCGTAGGCAACGGTAACTTTGCTCCGAAGAGCAATGTAACCCGTGCAGAATTCGCCAAGATGCTGATCCGCGCACTGAACCTGGAGAACAACTCCGCGAAGCAGAGCTTCGGCGATGTAAGCTCCACTGCCTGGTATGCTCCTTATGTAGCTGTTGCTGCTGAGAAGGGCATCATTACTGGACGCAGTGCAGCCCAGTTCGATCCTAGTGCAACGATTACGCGCGCAGAAATGGCAACAATGATTGCCCGTGCCGTGAAGTCGCAGAAGCCAGATGCTGCAACTAGTGTCAGCTCCCTGAGCCAGTTCTCCGATGCAGGCAAGATCGCTGCTTCCCTGAAAGACGGAGTAGCCTTTGCTGCCAGCAATAACCTGGTTATCGGCAACGCCGGCAAGTTCAACCCTAACAACACAGCTACACGTGCTGAAGCTGCAGTGATTATCTACCGCACCATCAACTTCAAGTAAGTAAATAGTATTGTGGAGAGCCTCCTCTCGTCGTTTAGAGAGGGGGCACTTTTTTGGAGAATATAAGAATTTACAGCTTGGAGGGAAATGCACTTGTCAGCACAAGAATTGGATTTGCGCGATTATTTCCAGATTGTCAGGAAGAGACTGTGGATGATTATCAGCATTGTTATCGTGGCTTGTGTTCTTGCCGGGATCTACAGCTTATATATCAAGAATCCGGTCTATGAAGCTTCAACGAAGATCATTGTTAATCAGACGCCTACCCAAGCTACGGCGGCGCAGCTGGATCTGAATCAGATTAATACCAACATTCAGCTGATCAATACGTACAAGGAAATTATCAAGACTCCGGCGATCCTCGATGTTGTGGCCAAGAACTATCCGCAATTCGGGATTACGGCAGAGGAAATGCTGAAGAAGGTTAACGTGAGTTCTGTAAATAATACGCAGGTGATGACACTTGTCGTTCGAGATAATTCATACCAGAGAGCCGCAGAGATCGTGAATGCCATATCACTTGTATTTAAGCAGGAGATTCCGTCCTTGTTCAACGTACAGAATGTGTCCATCCTCAACGAAGCCAAGCTTAATCCGCCAGTCGCACCCGGACCGGTAGAGCCGAATGTGGTCATGAACCTCGCGATTGCTTTTATCGTATCCCTGATGATCGGCCTGGGGATTGCCTTCCTGCTGGAGTATCTCGATGATACGCTGAAGACAGAAGACGACATTAAGAAATACCTTGGACTTCCGACTATAGCTATGATTACCCGGCTGGGCCAGGAAGAAACCAAGACTACCGGGCAGCAGGCTCAGACACAGAGCAGAAAGGCGGGGGAACTAGAGCATGTCACAGCAGCCAAATAAACAGCGCCATCTGATCACCGTGACCAACCCGCGTTCGCCGGTATCTGAGGCCTTTCGGGCACTGCGTACGAACATTGATTTCTCCTCTGTAGATGAACAGATCCAGATTATTATGGTCACTTCTTCCGGACCGGAGGAAGGAAAATCAACCGTTACTGCTAACCTGGCGGCTGCATACGCGCAGGCCGATAAGAAGGTGCTGCTGATTGACGGTGACTTGCGTAAGCCAACGGCGCATAAGACTTTTTCTCTGAGTAACCGGTACGGGTTGTCCTCCCTGCTCTCGCAGCAGGCGAATCTGTCCGAGGTGATTCAGGAATCCGGTGTGAACAACCTCTCACTGATGACCTCCGGCCCGATTCCTCCGAACCCTGCGGAGATGATGGCCTCCAACCGGATGAGTGCGGTGCTTCAGGAGCTGCGCCAGTTATTTGATGTAATTCTTATTGATACTCCGCCGCTATTGGCTGTTACAGATGCACAGATTGTTGCGTCCAAGAGTGATGGCGTAATCATGGTGGTCAGCTACGGTAAAGTGAAGCGCGATATTGCAGCGAAGGCCAAGGACAATCTGGACCGGGTCGGGGCTAAGATGCTGGGCGTGGTCCTTAACAACGTGAAGCGCAAGGCCAGTGAGGGCTACTACTATTACTACTATGGCAATTGAATTGTTTAATAGATAAAATGTTATTTTTGGAGGCACTGAAAATGACAGCAAAAACCAGAGTGTTGGTCTTATTCATGATCGATATTGCGATCATATGGTTCAGCATCGTGACGTCTTACCTGTTCCGGTTCTACAATGAGATTCCACCGGACTACGTGGTGCAGATGATCGTCTTCGGAATGATCTCAACAGCGGCTATCGGTGGGAGCCTGGTCTACTTCGGGCTGTACCGCAGAATGTGGCAATATGCCAGTATTAACGAGATTATATCCGTCCTCAAAGCTATTGTGGTAGGCTCAGTACTATCTTTTGCAGCAGCCTATATCATTCTGCCGGAGCGTGTACCCTTCAGTATACAAATAAGGTCGATGGAGACGATTCTGTTACTGGTTGGGGGAGCCCGGTTCTTCTGGAGAGTCTTCCGCAATGACCGGAGCAACAATAAGGACACGGAGACTCATACACTTATTGTAGGGGCCGGAGATTGCGGAATTCTAATTGCCAAAGAGATGATGGGTCCGTCCTTCGCAAGCACCCGGCTGGTTGGATTCATTGATGACAGCGCAGATAAATATCACCTGTCCATTCTGGGTGTACCCGTACTGGGTAACCGTTATGACATTCCGCGGCTTGTGAAGGACAAGGAGATTCACGAGATTATTATCGCCATGCCCTCGGTCTCCAGAACCCAAATATCCGAGATTATTAATCTGGCTAAGGCTACAGGCGCGAAGCTGAAGATTATCCCGGCTCTGAATGACCTGATCGCAGGCAAGATCTCTGTCAAGAAGCTCCGCGATGTCAGCGTAGAGGATCTTCTGGGCCGTGAGCCGATTGTTGCAGATATGAACAGTATTCTAGGCTATGTTCATAACAAGACCGTGCTGGTTACGGGCGCGGGCGGTTCGATCGGATCAGAGCTATGCCGCCAGATCGCTCCTTTTGCACCGGACAAGCTGATGATTCTAGGGCACGGTGAGAACAGTATCTATACGATTGAGATGGAGCTGCGCAAGAGCTTCCCTTACCTGGAGATCGTGACCGTGATTGCTGACGTTCAGGACCGAACCCGGTTAATGGATGTATTCCAGAGCTACAAGCCGCAGGTGGTCTTTCATGCGGCAGCACATAAGCACGTTCCTCTGATGGAGCGCAATCCTTCCGAAGCGATCAAGAATAATGTCTTCGGGACACGCAATGTAGCCGACTGTGCAGACATGTATGGTGCAGAGCGCTTCGTGATGATCTCGTCTGACAAGGCCGTGAACCCTACCAGCGTTATGGGGGCTACGAAGCGGATTGCCGAGATGTATGTGCAGAGTCTCAATGTAGCAAGCCCTACCAAGTTCTCTGCGGTACGCTTCGGTAACGTATTAGGCAGCCGGGGCAGTGTCATTCCCGCCTTCAAGCAGCAGATTGCCGCCGGTGGACCTGTCACCGTCACGCATCCAGAGATGGTCCGTTACTTCATGACTATTCCTGAGGCGGTTCAACTGGTGATCCAGTCCGGCTCCTTCGCGAATGGCGGAGAAGTATTTGTCCTGGATATGGGAGCACCGGTTAAGATCCTCGCTCTGGCCGAGGACTTAATCACACTGTCCGGTTATGAGCCTTACAAGGACATCGACATCACCTTCTCAGGCATTCGTGAAGGCGAGAAGCTGTATGAAGAACTGCTGACCGATGAGGAGAACCTGGGTTCTACTCAGCATGACCGGATCTTCATCGGCAGACCTAATGTCTTCACCCGGAGCCAGATGGAGCTTGAATTCAAACGGTTAGAACGGGTGGTCACTGAAGATGCGGAAGCCATCCGTGAAGTGATCAACCAGATCGTACCGATGCAGCCAGTCATCCAGGCAGCCATTAGCTAAATAGAGAGTTGGAGGTACCTGAATTGAAAAGATGGAAAAAAGTATTGATCTGGACGCTGTCGGTCATCGTGGTGTTGGGTGTTGGCGGAGCATTCGCGGCCAATTATGCTGTCGATAAGCTGATGAACTCCATGGCAGGAGGTTTCGATGTGGAAGCCGGTAATACGTCCCCTGTACCTCAGGGACAAGTGATTGAGCCTGCGGTAGCAGATAGCGACCCGTCTGCGGAGCCAGCAGCTTCTGTTACCCCGGCTACAAGTGCTGCACCAGAGAGTACAACTGCATCCGATAATGACGCCAAGCCGGCAGCCGCCAGCACGGACAATCCGGGAAGTAAGGACAAGCCTGCAAGCACTCCTGCGCCAACCCCTGCGGGTGTGGATGGATTAGCCCATATTTCAACGGACAAGGCCAAGGAAGTTCAAGAGAACGTAACGATCACAGATAAAGCGAATGTGGCAGCCATCGTAGCCAAGCAGCTGAGTGTATCAGATATCAAGAGACTGCAAGAGCTAGCACAAGGCGGTCTAACAACAGAAGAGAAGCGGGAAGCCCGCAGTATTCTCCTCGGTAAGGTCTCAGAAGAGCAGTATAACGAGCTTGCTCAGATTGCCAAGAAGTATGGCGTCAGCCAAGGCAAGACCCGGGATCAGATCTTAGCTGAAGAAGAACAACTCAAAGCCCAAGAAAAAGGAAGTGAATAGGCATGTTCAAGATCAAGATTCCCGCAGCAGCACTTCTGAGCGTAGCCTTAATGGGCTGTGAGCCTCTGACAGCATCGGCTCCAGTTACCACCGTAGCAGCTGCTACCCCTGTAGCAACTACAACAGCAGCGCCTATCAAAGCATCCAATTCTATCAAAGTTCAGAATGTGGATGTAACCATGCTATTCGATGGTGTTGCACTACAGCCGCCAGCTGGACAACATGTGTTCATGTACAATAACACTACCTATGTTCCTTTGCGCTTCATGTCTTATGCCTTGCAGAAGAGCGTGAGCTGGGATGCCAAGAATCTGAAGGTAACCGTAGCTGAGCCAAGCAGCTCAGAGATGGTAGTCATCAAGGAATACCTGATGAATGCGACTTCCAGTCCTTCTTTTGCAGCTAAGAATATTACCCTCAACAACGTTAATGCAAGTTATGTATTTAGCGGGAGCACCAAGGCGTTACCCAAAGGACAGTCCAGTTACCTGTTGAACGGCTCCATCTATGTCCCCCTAAGATTCTTATCGGAATCTGCAGGAAATTCCATTAGCTGGAATTCGAAAACAAAAACCATCACTGCAAATTCCAAGAACTACGAAGAAAATACAGCTTCTGCGAAACCAACCGACAAGGGAACTAGTCCATCTGCAAGTGCAACACCGGCACCAGCAGCAACCCCAGCGGCTGAACCAGGTGGAGCAGCAGGCGGTTCAGGAGCGGCAGGAACAGGGTCGGGTAAGGTTTCTTATGAGAGTATCACTAGTGAGACTGAGGCGAAGTTAAATGCGCTAAAATCACAAAGTACTTCTACTTTGTTTGGAATTGCTTTGGAATATGTGAATGCTACAGATGCTGCAACTAAGCAAAGTATCAAGGCCAAAGGGATAGAGCAACTAGCTTCTTTTAAAGCCTCATTTAACAGTATAATCGCTGACGCTGAACAAAAACTAAACACTAATGGATATAGCACAGCTATTATTGCTCAGTATAGAGCAGCTTTTGAGGCTGAATTGGATAATGGAAGAGCTGCGGCTGAGGGTTTGGGGAAATAATAGGCGTTGAAAAGCTTTAACAAAAAAGAGGCATTGTCTAGAAGATGGCGGGTTAACATCCGCTATTTTCATTATCTGAAAACAGAGGTTGATAGTGAATGAGGCCATACGTAGTAGTAAAAAGGGTTGTTGATTGGCTCATTGCATGTGTGCTTGTTGTATTAAGTTCCCCCTTTATGATAGCAGCAATTATAGCTGTGAAGATTAGCTCTAAGGGGCCTGTCTTGTTTAAGCAAAAACGCCCAGGGAAAAACTGCAAAATCTTCACGGTTTACAAGTTTAGGACAATGTCTTTAGAGACGGATGAGCTCGGAGAGCTTTTGCCCGATATTCAAAGAATGACTAAGGTAGGTTCTTTTTTGCGTAAGACGAGCATTGACGAACTGCCCCAGTTGTTTAACATTCTTAAGGGGGATATGAGCTTCATAGGACCGCGTCCTCTGCTAGTCAAATATCTTGAATATTATACGCCTGAACAAAACCGTAGACATGAAGTTACACCAGGGATATCAGGATGGGCTCAAGTGAATGGAAGAAACACAATCAGCTGGGAAGAAAAGTTTGATTATGATGTTTGGTATGTTGATCATATTAATTTAAAGCTCGATATGAAAATTTTCTGGAAAACGGTTAAGAATGTTTTGATTAGAGAAGGGGTTAACAATTCTCAGACAGATACGATGCCAGTCTTTACTGGTGGCAAGACATTTGAAAGTTGATTATTCTATCAAGGCCAGGTGATTTCATTGGGAAAGTTATTGATCTTGGGGGCTGGAGGACATGGTAAGGTTGTCGCAGAAACAGCTATGCTTACTGGTCTATGGGACGAGATAGCTTTTTTGGACAATGATAGTACTCTTAATAGGGTGATAGGGATTCCTGTTATTGGAACTTTCGATACTTATCATAACCATAAAGAGACATATTCTAATGCGATCGTTGCCATCGGGAATAATCACAATAGGTTGACTTGGCTTACTACACTTGAACAAGCAGGCTACAAAATCCCTGTAATAATTCATCCCTCCAGCATATTAAGTGGATTCTGTGAAATTGAGTCCGGTACTGTAGTTCTCGCGGGTGTTGTGGTCAATGCAAACGCTAGGATCGCAAAGGGATGCATCCTTAATACTTCAAGTACTATTGATCATGATTGTGTGATAGGGAATGGGGTACATATTTCTCCTGGCACCAATATTAGCGGAACAGTTACAATTAATGATTTCTCTTGGCTAGGTGTAGGGTCGAAAATTGTAAATAATATCACTATAGGCTCCAATGTGATTGTTGCCGCTGGCGCTGTAGTAATTAATGATATTCCTGATAGTGTAATGGTAGCAGGCGTACCAGCACAAACAAAAAAATGCTTTGGAGATGAATCGTAATGCAGGAACGTATTTATTTGTCACCTCCACATATGAGTGGAAATGAAATGAAATACATACAGGAGGCATTCGATAGTAACTGGATAGCCCCTTTAGGTACTAACGTTGATAAGTTCGAAGAAGAGATTTGTGACTATGTTGGCATGGAGCATGGGCTTGCCTTGTCATCAGGTACAGCAGGAATTCACCTGGCACTGAAATACTTTGGGGTAGGTCCTGGTGATTATGTATTCTGTTCAGATTTAACTTTTGCAGGAAGCTGTAATCCGATTCTTTACCAGTATGCGAATCCGGTATTCATTGATTCCGAACCGGAAACTTGGAATATGTCACCCACAGCTTTAGAAAAAGCATTTGAATGGGCCAAAAACGAAAATAAAATGCCGAAGGCAGTTATTATAGTAGATTTATATGGTCAAAGCGCAGATTATGATGCATTACTTCCGATCTGTGAGCATTATGGTGTGCCCGTAATAGAGGATGCAGCAGAAGCACTTGGAGCTTCATATAAAGGAAAGAAATGCGGCTCATTTGGTCACATTGGTATCTTTTCATTTAATGGGAACAAGATTATCACTACCTCTGGCGGTGGAATGATTGTTTCTAATGACGAAGAGGCTATTAAAAAGATGCGCTTCTGGGCGACACAGTCTAGAGAGCCAGCGAAGCATTATGAGCATAAAGAGGTAGGATACAATTACCGGATGTCTAATATTTGTGCTGGGATTGGGCGGGGGCAGCTGGAGAATTTAAACATGCGCATTGAATCGAAAAAGAAGATTAGAGATTTTTACATTAATTCACTCAAGGATTTTCCAATAGAGTTTATTCCTATTCCTGATAACAGCGATTCTAACTACTGGCTGACAGTAATGTTGTTAAGATCAAACGCAACTGTTAAACCCTTTGATATTATTGGGAAACTAGAAGAGGGGAATATAGAATCAAGACCTGTTTGGAAACCAATGAGTCTTCAACCGTTGTTTAACGAAAGTGGATTTTTTTCTCACTCAGAAAAAGAGTTTGTAGGAGAAAGGCTATTCAAACTTGGAGTTTGTCTGCCATCTGGAAGTACTCTGAACGAAGTACAACTGAATTTAATTACTAAACTTATTTCAGAAGAGTTAGGAAGTTAATGGATTTTATTGAACATTATAAATATTATGAAGTTTTAATTAAATACGATTTTTATGATTTTAATTAAGGAGATTCGTTATGGCTACTGTTTTAATTTTGGCAAATAGTGATATTGGTTTATATAATTTCAGAAAAGAGTTAATTCAAAAATTACTTCAAACTCATCAAGTATACATTTCTTTACCAGATGGAAATAATATTTCGTCATTAAAAAAGATGGGGTGCAATTTTATTGATACTCCTGTCAATAGAAGAGGAATCAACCCTCTAGATGATCTGAAATTATTTTTAAAATATGGACGTATGCTTAAAAAAATTAAGCCTGATGTTGTGCTATCTTACACTATTAAACCTAATGTATATGGAGGAATCGGATGTAGACTCAGAAAAATTCCTTTTATACCTAATATAACTGGTCTAGGTTCAGCAATAGAAAACGAAAGTTTCATTAAAAAAATCACATTATTTCTTTATAGAATCTCATTAAAAAGAGCCGAATGTGTGTTTTTTCAAAATAATGAGAATAAGGATTTCTTTGTGAAAAACAAAATTGTTTCAAAAAATTACAAGGTTATCCCGGGATCTGGAGTGAATTTAAATCAATTTCGAATTTTAGAATATCCATCATATGATAAGAAAGTGAACTTTTTATTTATAGCTCGAATAATGAAAGAGAAGGGGATAGACGAGTATTTAAAAGCAGCAGAATACATAAAAGGTAAATATCCTAACACTGTTTTTCATGTGTTAGGCTTTTGCGAAGAAGATTATGAAAGGAAACTTAAGGAGATGCAGGATAAGGGGGTTATTTTATATCATGGTATGCAAAGTGATATTTTAGAATTTCATAAAATATCTCATTGTACCATTCATCCTACGTATTATCCGGAAGGGATGTCAAATGTTTTGCTTGAAAGTGCTGCTTGTGGAAAACCTGTAATAACTACAAATAGAGCAGGTTGTAAAGAAATTGTAGATCCGGGGGTAAGTGGATATATAATTGAAGAAAAAAACAGCAATGATTTGATAATGAAAATAGAAATGTTTTTGGAATTAGATTCTAATTCAAAAATGAAAATGGGGTTAGCTGGAAGACAAAGGGTTGAGCGAGATTTTGATAGGGAAATTGTAATTAAAGAATATGTGGAATTAATTGATAAAATTAGTGGAACTGCGATTTCGAAATAATGGAGTGAAAAACTATGGTAACTATTTGTTTAGTTCTTCTAAATTACAATGGTACTGAGGATACAATAGATTGTATAGAAAGCATAGAAAAAACTGATCATAGTGGTATTAACTTAAAAGTCGTTGTTATAGACAATAATAGCAAAAATGAAAATATTATCAATTTAGAAAATTATTTAAAAGAAAACCAAAAATATCACCCAGATATCTTTGATGAAAAAAGTAAATATTTTTTATTGAAAAGTAATTTAAATATAGGTTTTGCTGCAGGGAATAACAAAGCCATCAGATTTGCCGAAGAGTATTTTGAAGTAGATTACTATCTTCTTCTTAATAATGATACCATTTTAGAGAAAAATAGTATTACTGAATTGTTGAAAGGATTTTCTGAGGAAAATGTCGGTGCTGCATCAGGATTAATAATTGAAAATTCAACAAAATCAAAAGTTTGGTACGCAGGAGGTCATATTTCTAGACTAAGAGCAAAAGGGGTTCATTACCATTATGGAAAAAATTATAATGAATTAAACTTAAAAAAACAAAATACTAGGTTTCTTTCTGGATGTTATGTAATGTTTAAAAGGGAAGCATTAATTAATATTCAACTTTTAAATGAAAGATACTTCTTTGGGACTGAAGAATATGATTATAGTATTAAATTGACTAAATTCGGCTATAGGCTAAAGTTTGTACCTGATTCGAAAATATATCATAAAGTTAAAATAATGGATGGAAATGGATCAAGTCACAATATAAGAGATCTCATCTACGTGTACAATAGCATGAGAAATAAATATATTCTTACAGTATCTAATGAAGGTTATTTAGTAGCTAAGATATGGGAGGGGCTGTCGAGGTTGTATATTAAATTTGTTCTTTTTAAGAGGTTGGAGAAAAAATACAATAATACAATTTATAATAATAAACTTAAAAAGATGTTATATGAATATTATAAAGGTAACTTGAATAAGAAATTTGTTGATAATAAAGAATTTAATGAGGTAAAGATGGAATTAACCAAAAAAGTTAACGTTTAAGGTTAATTTTTTTATTTGTTGCTTATAGGGAGGGTTTGTATGGGGAATTTTATAACCGTGATTATACCGCTTTATAATAAAGAAAAATATATAGAAAAAACTATAATGAGTATTTTGAATCAAACGTATAAACATTATGAAATTATTATAATTGATGATATGAGTACTGATAATGGATACCTAAAAGCATGTCAAGTTCAGCAATCAGGGAAAGCTAGAGATAGCTCATTTAAAGTATATCAAAATGAAATTAATAAAGGCGTAAGTTATACAAGAAATAAAGGAATTGAAATAGCAAATGGAGATTACATATTTTTTTTAGATGCTGATGATGAAATTAGTGATGAAAATCTATTCAAAAGTATAAATGTTTTTATAGAAAAATATGGAGCTCATTATATTTTATTAACAAGAAATTATTATGGGAAAGTATTAAAACCAAGCCCACATTTAACAGGTAATATTGATGAACTAGAGACGGATTTTTATAAAATAAGAGAGAAAGAACTATTTGCTGAAGAAAATAATTTTCCATTTGGAGGAAGTGGGTCTGCAGTTCTTTCAGTGAAATGTATTAAGAATGCACGATTTGATCAAAATGAACCACTTTTTGAAGATTGGCTTTTTTTTATGAGTATTTATTTAATAACTGAAGTTTTTTATTATTCTAAAGATACTATATTTATTAATTATGATAAAAACTCTACTTTTAAGACAAACACCAACAAGAGCGAATTGTCTAAAATACCTTCCCTCTATTGGTTGCTAAATCAAAATGAGAAAAATAATAAATTGAGAAAAAGGTTTTTTTGGATATGGTTGAAAGGTGACATTACAAAAAATAAAAATCGTGAATATATTAAAGGATTATATCTATCAAATAAAAAGTTCTTTATTAAAAATTTTCAGCTTAATAAGTATTCCATTTATAGCATGTTAATGATCACTTTATATATTATTAAAAAAGATAGGTGATAAATATTCTTAGTAAGAGATTGATCAATGAAAATTTTCTGATTTTAATATTTTTTCTTATGGTTTTTAAATTTACCCCACGTAGTTTTATAGGAGATCAATGGGCTAATACAATTACAGAGATATTTATATTCCTTAGTCTTATAGTTATGGGTTTTGTTAATATGAAGTTCAGGTATAATTTGAATAAAGTCGCATGGATGTTATTGACTTTAATATTCTTATCCCAGTTGTTATGGATAAGATTATATTTTGGATTTCAAATAGATGTTAAAGAACAGTTTAATTGGTTACTATATTTTTTATTATATGTAGTTATCGTAAATATACTAAAAAATAATAATCTTGATAAAAAACGTATATTTAACTGTTTTAGTTTAATTATTATATTAAATATAGCTATTTCGTTGTTATCTTATATGAATGAAAGTCTCTTTAATATCTTTAATGTTTTATTCGAAACATCTAAAACAGCTATTATTGGTAGTACATATCAGCGATTTTCAGGAACTTTTTCAAATCCTAATTTTTTCGGAGTGTTTTTTTCGGTTATTGGTTCATTTGTAATTATAAAATTATTAAATGAAAAAAAGAAAAAAATTTCACATTTATTATATCTATTTGTGATTATATATTTAATTAATATAAGTGGATCAAGAAGTGCTTTAATATCGTTTGTTTTCTTAAGTGTTTTAGTCTTATTTATATCTTTTTTCTTAAATGAAAAGAAAAGTATCAGTTTGAAAAACTTAAGTATATTCTTTTTAATAATAGCAAGTGTCTTCTTAACTTCTTTTTTGTTAACAACAAATTTAGATACCTTGACATTTAGTAATTTGAATACAAGATTTTTTAATTATGAAAATATTAAAGTGAATTTTGTAGGACGAATTAATATGACACAAGGGGCTTTGGATTTTTTTGTGAAAAATCCTTTAATGGGTGTAGGACCAGAAAATGATGCATATAGTTCGATTGATAACCAATATGGGAAGTTATTAATGGAGTCAGGAGTTCTGGTTTTTTTATTATTTTTAATTCTTTTGTTCTATTTGCTAATTACAAGGTTCCGTTTATTCCGAGAGGAAAAAGATGATTTAGAGAAAAAAGTGTATTTTTTCACGTTTATTACGACAGTAGCACTTATAATAAATATGTTTGGAGCTGCAATTTTTTCAGTAACACAATTAACATCGTTGTATTTTTTTCTGTTAGCCCTTAACAAAAGATAAGAGAACTAATTTTATTTGTACCTAGGAGGCAAAATGTCGTTATTAAAAATGCTATGGAGTAAATTAAACTATGTAATACAAAGTTATGTTCATAAATATAAATGGAGATCAAAAAATAAACATAATTATACTAAAGCCATTAATATTTTCCCTATTAATACTGTGAATGTTGGGAATTTTACATATGGCGCTTTAAAGATAAAGCATTATGGTAATCCTTCTGAGAAATTGATAATAGGGAATTATTGTTCTATTGCAGATGATGTGACTTTTATATTGGGAGGAGAACATCACCCATTATTTATTTCGAATTATCCTTTTATGCTTTTCTCATCATCAGAAAATAATCCACTAGAAGATAAGGCTACAAAAGGGCCAATAGTTATTTCTGATGATGTTTGGATTGGAGCAGGTTGTATGATACTATCAGGTGTTAATATTGGTCAAGGTGCTATTATAGCTGCCGGAAGTACAGTTGTTAAAGATGTTCCTCCTTATGCTGTTTACGCCACAAATAGGATCATAAAATATAGATTCTCAACTGAAATAATTAAACAATTAATTAAATTTGATTTCTCGAAATTAGATTTTAACTTTGTGATTGAAAATAAAGACTTATTTTATAGTAATTTAGATGATGAAAAATTGAAAGACCCTAGGTTGCAAAAGTATATGAAAGAGTATGAGAAATATGAATAATAGAATTAGCAAGATAATTAAAAATTTTTCATACACACTTACTTCTAATCTTATTTCTATGCTTATATCAGTATTAATGGTATTGTTTATTCCGAAAATAATAAATTTAGGAGATTATAGTTACTGGCAATTATTTATTTTTTATACATCCTATGTAGGTTTGTTTAATATAGGTTGGGTTGAGGGAGTGTATTTAAAATATGGCGGATTAAAATACTCCGATCTAAATAAAAGAATCTTTAGCACACAATTTTGGTATTTTACAATTTATATTGCAGTAATTAGCTTGATTTTAGTTCTTTATATATATGCTAGGATGGATAATTTCGATAAGAAATTTATAATGTATATGGTTTCTATCTATATTTTATTGACTGTACCAAGAGGGTTTTTATTGTTTGTTTTACAAGCTACAAATGAAATAAAAAAGTTTTCTAAAATAATGATCTTAGATCGATTACTCTATTGTCTATTTTTAGTACTAGCATTTGCTTTTAACTTTGTCAATTATAAAAGCTTGATCTATATAGATCTTATCTCAAAAATAATTACTACTATTATCTCATTAATAATATGTAAAGAAATTATTAATTTGAAATTTGTTTCATTGCAACAAGGTTTGAGAGAAACTTTTGATAATATAAAGGTTGGAATTAAGTTGCTAATTGCAAATTTAGTTGGTCTTTTTATTATTGGTTTAGTGCGGTTAGGGATAGAAAGAAATTGGAATATTGAAACTTTTGGAAAAATCTCTCTAACTATGAGTATATCTAATCTATTTATGGTTTTTATTAATGCTGCTGGAATTATTATGTTCCCCTTGTTAAGACAAATACCTGAGGGAAAACTACCAAAAATGTATAAAACTATGCGAGACATGTTGATGATTCCTTTATTCTCGCTTTTTGTATTGTACTATCCTATGAAGGAAATTCTTACAAACTGGTTGCCTCATTATGCTGAAAGTCTAAAATACATGGCATTACTTTTTCCTATGTGTATCTTTGAGAGTAAAGTGGCATTACTAATTAACACTTATCTAAAGACCTTACGTAAAGAAAAGTTAATTCTAAAAGCAAATATCTATACGTTAATCTTAACAGTGGTATCAATCGCGATAACAATAGGTCTACTAAATGATTTAACAACTACTGTTATTTCAATTGTTTTTTTACTCGCATTTAGATGCATTGTTTCGGAGATATTATTAGCAAGATACTTAAAAATATCAGTAGAAAAAGATATTGTCTTAGAATTATTTATGACTATTACTTTTATGCTTGTTGGCTGGATTTTAAACAGTATTAGCGGATTTTTTGTATATGTTATTATTTACACAATTTATATGCTCTTAAAAAAGAAGGATATAAATAAATTGTTAATCCTACTAAAGTCTCAGTTTAACTCAAACTGATAGTTTAATAGCAGAAAATAATAGGGAAAAGATTGTTACTAAAGAGAGGAATAAGTCATGTACAAAATAGCAGTAGCCGGAACTGGCTATGTCGGCTTAGTAGCCGGCGTATGCTTCGCAGAAGTGGGCCATCAAGTCGTATGTGTAGATATTGATGAAGATAAGGTTCAGCTTATGAAATCTGGAGTTTCGCCCATATATGAAGCTGATCTCGAAGAACTTATGCAGAAGAATTACGCTGCTGGAAGAATCGATTACACTACTAATTATGCTGAAGCATATAAAAATGCAGATGCTATTTTTATAGGTGTAGGTACGCCTGAGCAACCGGATGGATCAGCCAATCTATCATACATAGCAACTGTTGCCAGACAAATTGCAGAAACCATAGAGAAGGATTGTTTGGTTGTAGTGAAATCTACAGTTCCTGTTGGAACTAATGATAAGGTAGAGCAATTCATTCATGACTTCCTGCCACATAATGGTGAAGAACTGATTGGTAATGGAATTGGACAGAAGATCAGAGTAGAAGTGGCCTCTAATCCTGAATTTCTTGCTCAAGGTACAGCGGTCAAGGATACCCTACAAGCTGCAAGGATTATTATTGGAACTGAAAGTAAATGGGCAGAAGATATTTTAATGCGCATTTATGAGCCATTCAATATCCCTATTGTTCCTGTAAGACGTAGATCGGCAGAGATGATCAAGTATGCGTCTAACGACTTTTTGGCATTGAAAATATCTTACATGAATGATATCGCCAATCTCTGTGAGTTAGTAGGTGCCGATATTCAGGATGTTGCCAGAGGTATGTCTTTTGATGAGCGCATCGGCAGCAAGTTCTTAAATGCGGGCATCGGATACGGGGGAAGCTGCTTTCCTAAGGACACGAAGGCTCTGGAGTATCTTGCCCGGCAACATGGGTATGAGCTTAAGACAGTCAAGGCTGCTATAGATGTGAATACTAGTCAAAAAACCGTTCTATTTAAGAAGGCATCTAAAAGGCTGATTACCTTTAATGGCCTAAAAGTGGCAGTGCTGGGACTTACCTTTAAACCAGGAACAGATGATTTAAGAGAGGCTGCTTCATTAGAGAATATCCCCTTATTGCTAGAACAAGGTGCAGATATTTATGCATATGACCCTGTGGGGAAAGATAATTTTGCTCAACAATATCCTGAAGGTAGCCATGGAATTGGAAAGATCCACTATGTCGAGAATATTGATGAAGCACTTGATGGTGCCAATGTCTGCTTCATTATGACCGAATGGGCATCAATTAAGGCTGTTCCACCTGGAGAGTTTAAAAAGCTGATGAGAACACCACTGCTTTATGATGGCAGAAACATTTACAATGTTGATGAGATGAAAGAAGCAGGTATTGAATACTACTCTATCGGGAGGTAATCAGCCTTTGCATGAATCCATATAAATATAGAGGAGACGAGTTAGTTGGACTATATTCCTTTAGATACAGGAAAGAAATACTTAGTAACCGGAGTAGCAGGTTTTATAGGATCAAGTTTAGCTAAGAAACTTCTTGAACACGGGTGTCAGGTCATTGGTATCGATAATATCAATGATTATTATGATATCAATCTAAAGTACACACGGCTTGAGCAACTTACACCTTATGAGGATTTTAGCTTTATTAAAGGTGATATTGCTGATAAAGAATTGATATTAAGTCTATTTGAAGAGCATAAGCCCAACATTGTCATTAATCTGGCAGCTCAAGCTGGAGTTAGACATTCCATAGATAATCCGGATGTATACATTCAGAGTAACGTTGTAGGTTTTTTTAATATCCTTGAAGCTTGTAGATATAATCCCGTCAATCATCTGGTATACGCCTCATCCAGTTCTATTTATGGTTCGAATGAGAAGGTCCCGTTTGAAGAAACGGATGTAGTAGATCATCCAGAATCTTTATATGCTGCTACTAAGAAATCGAATGAATTAATGGCGTATACCTATAGTCACCTCTATAAAATACCAACAACAGCCCTGCGCTTTTTTACTGTCTATGGTCCATTAGGGAGACCGGATATGGCTTACTTCGGATTTACCCAGAAATACTTTAATGGAGAACCGATAAGAATATTTAATAACGGAGATTTCAACCATGATTTGTATCGTGACTTTACATACATTGATGATATTGTTGAAGGGATTCGCAGAATTCTGAGTAAGGCTCCTGAGGATGCTGTACCACATAAGATTTTTAACATAGGTAATAACAATCCTGAGAAGCTGATGTTCTTCATAGAGACCTTAGAGAAGTGTTTAGGGAAGAGTCTGGGCAGAGAGGTTGAATTTAATAAAATATTTGAACCCATCAAACCTGGAGATGTACCAGCAACCTATGCATCTACTGAGCTATTGCAAGCCGCGGTGGGGTTTAAGCCGAGCACATCTATTGAAGAAGGATTGCAGAAATTTACTGACTGGTATGTTAAATATTATGAAGCCAAATAATAAGTGAGGTGAACCTTATGAAAGGCATAATCCTAGCCGGTGGCTCCGGCACCCGGCTCTATCCGTTAACCATGGTCACCAGTAAGCAGCTCCTACCCGTTTACGACAAGCCCATGATCTACTACCCGTTATCCACTCTAATGCTTGCGGGAATCAAAGATATCCTTATCATCTCTACACCTGAGGATACTCCGAGGTTTGAGAGTCTTTTGGGGGACGGTTCTCAGTTCGGGATATCTCTACAATACATAGTACAACCCAGTCCTGACGGTTTGGCTCAGGCTTTTATTTTGGGCGAATCGTTCATTGGGAATGATGCTGTGGCAATGATTCTTGGCGATAATATTTATTATGGGAATGGCATTCGTAAGATGCTTCAACGTGCTTCCGGGAAGGCGCAGGGGGCGACTGTGTTTGGGTATCATGTCCATGATCCGGAACGGTTCGGTGTGGTGGAGTTCAATGATGAAGGCAAGGTACTGAGTGTGGAAGAGAAGCCGGTACAGCCTAAGTCTAATTATGCGATTACGGGTCTCTACTTCTATGATAACCGTGTTGTGGAGATTGCCAAGAACGTGCAGCCTTCTTCCCGGGGGGAACTTGAGATCACTTCTATTAATGAAGCATATCTTAAGATGGGAGAACTGGATGTGGAACTCCTGGGCCGCGGCTTTACCTGGCTGGATACGGGGACTCATCAGAGTCTGGTGGATGCCACTAATTTTGTCCGGACGATTGAAGATCATCAGGGGATTAAGATTGCCGCGCTTGAAGAGATTGCATATATTAACGGATGGATTACGAAGGAGCACCTGCACAGTTGCGGGCAGAAGCTAAGCAAGACGGGCTACGGCCAGTACCTGATCAAGGTTGCTACCGGGAAAATTCAATATTAAGCAGTAGAGGTGTAGAGGATATGAAGTTAACAGAAACAGCGCTTCCAGGCGTGTATATAGTTGAACCTGCGGTATTCGGGGACCACCGGGGATGGTTCATGGAGACGTTCAGTGATGCGAAGTTCAGAGAGCAGGGTATCGATATTGCTTTTGTACAGGATAATCAGTCCTATTCTGCGGTTAAGGGTACCTTGCGCGGCCTGCATTATCAGCTCAATCCCAAAGCTCAGACCAAACTGGTGCGTTGCACCCGTGGAGTCATCTTTGATGTGGCCGTGGATGTCAGAGCAGGCAGTCCCGCTTACGGCAAGTGGTTCGGTGTTGAACTAAGCGCAGAGAATAAGAAGCAGCTGCTGATTCCCAAAGGGTTCGCCCACGGGTTCATGACGCTGACCGAGGATGTTGAAGTTCAGTATAAGTGTGATGAGCTGTATGCTCCAGACTGTGATGGCGGCATTCTCTGGAATGATCCGGCTATCGGGATTGACTGGCCCCTTCACGTTACACCCGTTCTCTCTGGCAAAGATGAGCAGGCTCCGTTGCTGCAAGACGCTGTTCTGAATTTTACCTACACTCCCTGAAGCAGGTCGAAATCAAATTGAATGATTCTGAGGTGTAATTGATGAATAGAAAGAAATTGCTGGTTACCGGAGGTGCCGGTTTCATTGGCGGGAATTTCGTACAGTACATGATCGATAAGTACTCTGATTACGATGTCTATAACCTGGATCTGTTGACCTATGCGGGTGACCTCTCCAAGCACAAGGAGATTGAAGATCGGGATAACTACCACTTCATCCAGGCGGATATTGCTGACCGTGAGGCTGTTCAGTCTCTTTTTGAACAAGAGCGCTTTGATTATGTGGTCCATTTCGCAGCCGAGAGTCATGTGGACCGCTCTATTACCGATCCGGCGGTATTCGTCCGAACGAATGTGATGGGAACCCAGGTGCTGCTGGATGCTTCCCGTGCGATTGGAGTGACCAAGTTCGTTCATGTGTCTACGGATGAGGTGTATGGCGAACTGGACTGGGACCCTGCTGTATTCTTCACGGAGGAGACCCCGCTGCAGCCTAACAGCCCTTATAGCGCAAGCAAAGCGTCGTCCGATCTGTTAGTCCGTGCGTATCACGAGACCTTTGGCTTGCCGATGAACATTACCCGTTGCTCCAATAATTATGGCCCGTACCACTTCCCGGAGAAGCTCATTCCCCTTACGATCTCTAAGGTCCTGAATGAACAGAAGGTTCCTGTCTATGGAGATGGCGCGAATATCCGCGATTGGCTGCATGTGTGGGATCATTGTGCTGCGATTGACCTGGTGCTGCATGAGGGCGTAAGCGGTGAGGTGTACAACGTAGGCGGGCATAATGAACGCACCAATCTTGAGGTTGTGAAGACGATTATTCATACCTTGGGGAAATCTGAGGATTTGATTGAATTCGTTGCCGACCGGCTGGGTCATGATAAACGTTATGCGATTGATCCGGCTAAGCTGGAGAGATTGGGCTGGAAGCCTACGTATACGTTCGAGACCGGAATTGCCCAGACCATCCTGTGGTATACGGAGAATGCACAGTGGTGGGAACAGATTCTTAGCGGCGAGTACCGGAAGTAGCTTATGAGCCGTAACCTAAATAGAACTAAGATGGGCAAGCGCAGAAAAAGAATTCTCTTTCTGTACTTGCCCCTTCTGTTAATCGTCTTGCTGCTCCTGTGCGCCGGGCGTTTCCTTCCCGTATCCGAGTCTCCGAAGCAAGCAGATGTTATCATCATCCTCAGCGGCGGGGGAGGGCGGGTGGAGCAAGGGGTTAAGCTGTATAAAGAAGGCTATGCGCCGCAGCTCCTGCTGTCTAACGCTAAAGAGATCACCGGCCCCGCAGGTGACATGCGTGAAACAGCCCTTTCCTTGGGCATCCCGGAATCCGCTATTCTGACGGAAGACGCTGCCGAGAGTACTTACCAGAACGCCCAGCTTACGCTCCCGATCATGAAGCAGCATGGCTTTAAGTCGGCGATCGTGGTGTCGTCGGATTTTCATATGCGGCGGGTGAAGTTTATATTTGATCATGTGTATAAGAAGTCGGGGATTGAGCTGACTTATATCGGGGCGGACTCGGGCTATAACGCGAAGGCGTGGTGGAGTGACCGGTATAGCCGGGAGACGACTTTTAACGAATATATTAAGATGATTGGCAATGCCTTCGGCTATAATGGCCCGGAAGCGAAGGGTTCGCTGGAGCAGATTAAGCGCTGGTTCCGCAGGTAAGGTAGTTCTGACAACAAAAGAAGTCTGGATGGTTCTAGCGGGAAGTTGCGGATCAGCGTTGGGTGAAGCGGGGGAAATAGCAGAGACAGCGGCTTCGCAAACGTAATATCAAGACGATGGATACTTACGAGACCACTTGGTCTCTATTTTTTTGCCACCATGTTAGCTTGGTTTGGATTTACAAAAGACGAATGATTAATATAAATACTATTAATTATCAAAGAAATTATACAAAAGATATGTAAAAAAACTCTTTACTAAAAATTATACTATGCTGTATATTGGAAAAGTTGGCCTAATGGATACTAAAGGAGGAGATATTAGTGAGTAATTAACTATTGACTTTTGATTTGTTAAAAACATATAAAAGGAGATTGTAAATGGAATTTAAAAAAGGTAATAGAAATTTTAAATTATTAAAAGTACTTTTAGTATTGAACCTGGTATTTATGCTTATTGTTCCGAACTTGGCAAATGCGTCCTCGGACCTCCCCACTTCAGGCCTCCCTGAGTATCCAAAAGAAATTCTTGATGGACTAAAAAAAGCTGAACAGGAAGC
The DNA here is from genome assembly GCF_038051945.1 of Paenibacillus sp. FSL H3-0469. Taxonomy (NCBI): domain Bacteria; kingdom Bacillati; phylum Bacillota; class Bacilli; order Caryophanales; family Paenibacillaceae; genus Paenibacillus; species Paenibacillus sp. FSL H3-0469. The sequence continues at coordinate 2,863,204 of NZ_CP150302.1, read as the reverse complement.
GAAAAAAAAGGTTGAAACGGCTGCGCCATTGAGTGCTCCAGTTAAACCGAAGAATATTGTGAAAAAAATGTCTTTAAAAGGAGTGTCTACTTTACAATCCACCCCAACAATAAGTGTAAGTGATGTAACAGAGTACTCCCTTAATATTAATGTAACATATCCAATTGATGGTCAGTTCGGAAATGGATTGGCAATTCAAGATCAAACCACAATGGAATGGAAAGATGTTTATGGTTCTTATTATGCCAAAACAGGTACATATAAGGTTACAGGTCTTATCCCAGGAAGATCCTATGCTGCACAGATGTATTGGTATACAGATGACACACACTCTTGGACTAGACAAGAGAATTTTGCTTACGCAAAAACTAAGACTATTGCTCCAGAATTAATTGTAATGCGTTCTAGTTCAACTTCATTAATTGTTTTCGTTAATTATCCCATACCAAATCAGCACGGAAATGGGTTATTTCTACTTGACCATAGTACAAATACTTGGTCTGATATAGGTAAGAGTTGGAGCGTTTCTAGCGGATTTTATGAAATATATGACTTGAAGCCTAACACTATATACACAATTCAGCAGGTGTGGTATGCAGATAGTACTAGTGATTGGAATCGTCATGAGAAACTTATAACTTTAAATACTTCTTATGGAGACACAGAAGCTCCAAGTGCTCCAACGGGATTAGTGTCAGAAACCTTTGATTATACTAACGTTTACCTATCTTGGAATGCAGCGACAGACAATGTAGGTATAAAGCAGTATAACATTTACAATGGTGACTCATTGATTGGGGTGACACCAAATACGAATTTTTTAGTCCCTAACATTAGTGTGCCATCTATCAACAGATTCAAGGTAAAGGCAGTTGATGAAGCAAATAATATATCTTTGGCAAGTAATATCAGTATTATTGATTTTAGCGACACCACGCGTCCAACTACACCGACCAATTTAGCTTATAGAGATGTTAAGTTAAATAGTGTTACATTATATTGGACACCATCAACTGATAGTTCGGGAATTAGTAAATATATAATTCATGATCAAAAGACAGGCAAAGCATACATATCAACTGAACCTAAATACACCATCAATGATTTGAAAAGTTCTTCAACCTATTCCTATGCAGTAACTGCATTTGACCTCCTAGGGAATAGATCACATACTAGTGAAGTACTTCAAGTCACGACTGATGGTTATATTAACAAAAGTATAGAGGTTATTGAGAATGGTCTCTTAACTAATGAGGGGCCTTATAACGCGAGAACCTACCAGAACGGTAAAACATTTGTAATGATTTCTGGCTTATCAGGTGATGTCGATGTTTTAGTTGAAGGTAATGATTACATTAAAGAAGGTACGGATTACTGGTACTCGACAAATTATTTATCACAACGGATGAATGTAACTGTAACAGGTGACAAAGTAGTATTTACTTCAAAACCAGTTGCACCTATGGATAAAGTGAATTCATTATCTGTTACCAAAAACGTTTATAATATTACAAGCGTCTCTGAAAGTGTTTATTCTTTGACAAGTGTCTCCACGTTCGATGATATCGATAAAGTCAAGAAAATGTATGCCTATTTGGATGAACATCCCGATTTCAAAATGGAACAGGTGCAAGAATATTATGAATCTATTTTGGCGAAAGAAAACTCTAGATCAAAAATTACAGAGATAAATGAAGATGTTGAAATGAACGCAGGTTCATTTAATACAGAGAGTATTTCATCATCCGGTAGCTATGACCCTGATGAATTTGATCCTCAGTTAAACCCTCAAGAATTGGCTCTAATGAATGATAACTATGATAATGCATCCGGATCTATATGGGCAGGTTTTTGGGCATACGCTTATTCTCTAAGTGAGTTTGATAAAAATGAATTAACTGACGGCAATGGAGATGCATTTAGGCATGCTTTTTGGGGAGCTCTAATGGTAGTAGAAACTAACTACAATTGGGCAGGTAGATGGGGCACAGCCCATGAGTTGGGAGAACCTAATAATCCTGAAGATCAGAAAATAATGGATTTATATAATAACTTTGCAGGAAGAATGATTGGGCTTAAATATGTAAATAGTTTGAATGGTAAACCTTTACCGTTATCTATCTTTTATATGCCTGTGCTGCGTGACGAAGTATTACGAGCTTTAGATAATGGAGAATTAAAAAGAATAGATAATGAGCCAATGTTTACATCACAAACCCAGGCTGCAACTTTTAACTCATTAAATACTATCACTCCTATGGGTGCAACAATTAACCCTTATGATAATATCGAAATGTCTGCGAAACATATGAAAACAGATACGACGGGAAAAAAGACATCAACTCAGCAAGCTCCAGCAGGAATGGTACACATCAGAACGTATCTCTCAATCAATAGATTTAAAAATGGTTGGGGACAAGTTCAATTTGTCGGAAACAATCAGCTTACTATAAGAGCTTGGATTAATAATACTTTCACAGGGAAAACCTATGAAGATATCACAATACCTATGGAGATGACTCTATACAAAGCAGGATATTTTGCTACCCCGCAGAGTATTAAAGCAGCATTAGCAAAATACTTTGAAAAGAAGAAGAATAGTGGTATCTATGTAAGACAATGGGGGGCTGAATCGTCAGGGACTTTCTATAAGGTAGATGGTATGTCGCAATTTAACGTTTTTGGTGGTAATAGAAATGGTAGTTCGGTTGATATCAATACTTTTATAAATTCCATGGGCCCCTTGTGGGAAACAGAATATCTTGCTTATACCAATTCAGATGCGTTAAGAGATCTTCAGAAAAGTCTTGATTTAATTTCTGTTTTTCCATTAGTTGGTGTTGTTGCGGGAAGTGGAAGTATAATCATTAGTTTCGTATCAGGAAACACAAAAGATGCTGCTCTTGCGGCTGGTTTTACTGCTGCTGGTCCAGTCATTGGGAAATTCACCAACTATGCAGGAAGCGCTATACTAAGAGTTTATAACTCAACAAAAGTGAATACGATTCTACAAAAAGCAGGAAGCTCGATAAGTAATTTAAAGTCGGCCATAAAAAATACGTCAAGTGACTTGAATTCATTAATCACTAATGTTTACTCAGGGTATAATGGAAGAATAGAACTTGAGTTCGCTGACGTTGGACGAATGAATTTTAATCAAGCTCAATTAATTGAAGGAACTAATGAAGTTGCACAGGCTAGATATAAAAACTTCTTAGAGACAAAATGGGCTGAAACAACTCCACAAATTAATACAACTTATGAAGATGCAATGACTGGACAGCATTTTACGAAGAGTGGTAGAATCAAAGTGCTTAAAGCGAGTACAACTTATAAAGTAAATGGATATACTTATTCCACTGATAATCTTGGTAGAATTGCTAAAGTAGAAGGAGATCTTGTACTAAAAGCAGCGCCAAGAAATGAATATGCCCAAGGTATAGTGGGCAGACAAGATCGTGTACGAGAACTGGATAATCCTGATGTAGGAGGGCATTTAATAGCTTCTTCATTTAATGGATCTGGTGAATTGGATAATCTGGTTGCTATGAATGCACAAATTAATGGAGCATCAGGAAAGTGGTACAAAATGGAGGAAGATTGGAGGAAAGCGCTACAATCAAATGGGAGTGTTAATGTTAAAATAATGCCAATTTATTCTGCTATATCACAAAGACCATCTTCTTTTGAAGTTATATATAAGATTAATAATGTTGCATATCCTAAAGTAACAATCTTAAATCAAGTTGGAGGTTAACCTATCTGTGAATAAGATTGAAGAATTGTATCAGCGTATAGGGAATAAGCTCGTAGGAATAATTCCTGATGAATGGGATAAAATTTATCTCTATGCTGAGATATTGCCAGGATCAAGAATAGTCTATTTTTATTACAATTCTACCACTCGAAACGAGTTGATATTTGGTCAATCTATTCCTGAGATATATGGGGTAGACGATCAAATATATAATAGGTTGGACAGAGAGTTGGTAGAATATTTCGTTGAGCTAAATCAAGAATCACTTAAAAGTTCTCCTGAACCTTGGACGAATCTTACAATGTATTTAGATCAATCCGGAAAATTTAATATTGATTATAGTTACGATGAAGTTCAGTTCTCCCCTGCTGAACAATTTACAATTTGGAAGTATGAAAATTTAGGGCTACATCCTACGGACGAATTTGCCCAATCGTATTTAGATGAATATCTCAAAAGAAAAACAGATTAATCCTTCAGAGGTGTCCCGTTTAGCTATAATAAAGCTGAACGGGACACCTCCTGTTTGTTGTATGAGATATATAATTAAGTGTCTTGTAAATTTTGTTTGGTTTCCAGTAGCACTTAATTTAAAAATAAGGCAGAGCGAAAAGTCTTCTAAATAGATTTTTACTCTGCTATTTTATAGCTGTTAAGCGCTGGTTCCGCCGATAAGGCACGACACCTTCGTGATGGATACAGATCGGTTCTAGCGGAATATTGCGGATCGGCAGTAGGTGAAGCGGGGGGAACATCAGAGACAGCAGCAGAGACAGCGGCTTCGCAAATGTGATATCGGGACGACAGAGACCTTATGAGACTACTAGAGTCTCTATTTTTTTGCCCTCATATGGCAAACGGGTTGCCTGTAGTTCACGGATTAGACTAATCTGTAGTACTCTATGTTATTGACCATTGGTATAATGTGACATATTATTACAACTATAAAAGAAATTATATTGGATTCCAGTTAGGTGGTGTTTGCGTGGTCCCTACTACTAGAACTATGATTCGCGATCAATTAGCGTTGTATTTGTCGCAGAAGGGAATGCCTATTAATCAATTCTCGGGACAATCCGGAATTAATTCAGGAACGCTCAGCCGGATACTTAGTGGTCACCAGCCCATTGCTATGAACCATCTGGAGCGAATTACCAAGGCAATGGATCTGCCGGAGGATCATTTCTACAGCTTATACGTGGATGAATGTTTCTATTTCTCGTCACCTACCTGGCGGCGTCTGCGGCCTTTTCTTGTGCGCTCAGCTGAGCTGGGCCGTCTGGATTGCGTTGAACAGGTGGTTCAGAATCTGCTGGAGAATCTGGTCTATGCCCCCATGCTGTTCGAAGTGGCTGAAGGACTGTTTCAAGAGGGGGTGTGGCAAGCTGCCGAGTTGCTGTATAAGAATGTGAGTGTCAGTGAGAAGTATCAGAATTCCGAGAGACTTGCGGTATGCCAATACCGTCTGTTCCGTATCGCCATTGGTGACGACCAGACGCGGAATTTACAGGCGGCACATCTCTTCGAATGTTATCTCGACCGGCTGGATGAAGCGGATCAATTGGAAGGATTGAAGCATCTTGCTCATGTCTATGCTACAATGCATCGGTGGCATAAGGTGGATGAACTGGCGAAGCAAATGCAGCAATTAGCGACTCTTCGTTATAATCTCCAGCGCCAGTCGGGCCGCAGAGAGAGTAACGAGAAAAAAACCGAGAAACCTCTTTACTTCTATATCCTGTACGCACAGCTTATCCGTTCAACTGTATGCGAGGAATTAGGAGACTACAATTCGGCATTAGATTGGGTGTCCCTCTATATGGATGGAAGTTGGATACAGGAAGACAATGAAGAAGTAAAGCGGACTGTAGCTCAGTTCCAGGAATGGGGTACTGCGAATAGAATGCTCTATCGGGTGATGGGAGGAGAATACGAGTCGCTCTCTGAATATGTTGACTATATCTCCCACCGGTCAGATGAGATATTTATAGCATTATACAATATTATCTCGTCGGCTAACCGCTATGACTGGAATGTTGATTCTATTCTGGAGCGATTTGCTTCCTATATTCCTTACCGGACATATTCTACAGAATTCGGCGATTATAACCGGCAGGTCATGTTAGACCAACACACTCAATTCCTCGCTGAAATAGCAGCCTATTATTTACATAGTGAGCGTAAAGAAGGTATTAGATTCATCCTGCAAAGTTTGGAATCGTCTGCTAGAATCAATGATGAGAGCAATATCATTAAATGTGTTGATCTATTCGAACAGCATCGGCATCTGGCAGATGAAGAAGAGAAAGAGCAATACAAACTTCTAATTAGAGAGGTGCAGGACTCACATGAAAAGAAAATTGTTCAAACTCCTAGCTTCCTGTAGTCTGGCTATTGCAATTATTATAACTGTTGGTACTGCTGAGCCTGTAGCAAACATCAGCATTCAATCTTTTATTCAAACTATGGGGCACGGTTTCGGTGGTGGTTGATGCTTACCGGGCAGTAAAGGTATGATTTCAAGTAAGTATACAGAGTAAATGACGTTCCCGGTATATCGGGAGCGTTATTTTGATTTGAAGCGAAGGGTTCGCTGGAGCAGATCATGTGCTGGTTCCGCAGATAAGGCGATTTTGGGAAATAGGCGGTAACCTTAAGGCTCTCCTTCCACAATGCGACAAACAAACCAGGTATCCCGGTCTATAATTAGGAGCAAATCTATTTATAGTCTGGGAGAAATGGACCATGCCTAATTATTATTTTAGGGAAGTGTGGACCCCGTTACGCTTGTTCGGGATCAGATTCTACCGGGATGACCAGGACCGGCTGTGGATCAAGAAGGGGAAGCAGCGGCGGCAGCTGGTAAGAAGCTCCGAAGCGGAGAATACGGAGAGTTGAAGAGACCTGAGGGTCTCTTTTTTCATGGGAAAATGTTTATGTCTTAGGAACTATTACCTTGGTACTAATTGAGGTATAATTGTCTCTGCGAGTCTAGCAGGCTGTTCTCTTAGTATAGTAATAGAAGAGTTGACGGCCGGGGCTGCTTACTATGGTTGGGGGCGATGAGTGTGAAGGCGAGAAGATGGAGAGTAGTATCGGCATGGGTGATGCTGCTGAGTATGCTGTTCGGGGGAGTGGCTAGTGCGGCAACAGTTGTACAACAGACGTCATCTTATGTATTCGTGGATGTGAAGACCACATACTGGGCCAATGAAGCGATACAAAGTATGGCGAATCAAGGCATTATTACGGGGAACCCGGACGGGTCCTTTAAGCCTGAAGCGGCAATTACCAGAGAGCAGCTAGCCAAGCTGATTACATTGACCTTTGGACTTGATTTGGTCTCGGATGGAACGCAGACATTCTCGGATGTGGCTCCCTCCTCCTGGGCTTATAAATATGTAGAAGCGTCCAAAGACTATCTCACCGGATATTTTCCAATGAAGGGCAAGCCGTTCTTCGATCCTCAGGCGAGTGCTACACGTGAAGATGTGGCGGTTGCCTTGGTACGTGCGATGGGGCTGGAGACGGATGGTGTAGACGCGGACAATATTCTGCGGTACAGATTCGATGACTATGAGGATGTGACCCCTCAGCTGGCGAAGGAAGTAGCGGTTGCTGTGGAGAATAAGCTGATTCAGGGCTTTCCGGATGGAACCTTCGGACCGACGAGTCCGATTAACCGGGCTTCTGTAGCTACGTTGCTGTACCGTGTATTGAAGTCCTCCTATACTACCGCTACACAGGATGTGAAGCTGGACGTACAGGTGCCGGCGCAGGTGTCGGACAGAACGGTTAAGCTTACGGGCAAAGTGAATGCGGATGCCAAGGTGTACATCAACGATGAAGAAGTAGAAAATGTGGATGGCTCTTTTGCCGAGGCATATGATCTGGATGGGGGAGAGAAGGTCTACGAATTCGTCTTCAAGGCGGTTCTGCCGAACGGACGCTCGAATACAGTTACGAAGCAGGTGACCTATCAGATCTCCGGGCCACAGCTTACGGTGCAGGCTCCTGAGACGTCAAATCAGCTTACAGCTAAGATTACCGGTAAGGTGAAGGACAGCGGTGACACGAATCCGCAGGTTACAGTTAATGATAAGACGGCCTACGTATCTTATAATGGAGAATTCAGTGCGGATGTGACGCTGAAGGAAGGCGTTAACAAGATTGTCGTGACCGCAGTCAATAAAAATGATAAAAAAGCGGTAGTCGAGAAGCAGATAACTGTTACCCTGGGCGGACCGGTGCTGACGCTTGATCTGATCCCGGAGACCAGCAGCAGTCAGACGATTACCCTCAGCGGGAAGGCGACGGATAAGAATGACAGCAGCCCGAAGATTTACATGAACGATGAGCTGGTGAGCAGCTACGGGCCCTTTAGAGAGACGGTAACCCTCAAAGAAGGAGTGAATACGTTCACCTTCAAGGCGACTAACAGTCTGGGCAAAAGCTCCGTCATCACCAAGACGATCATGTTCAATGTGGGCGGCCCTGTGCTGACTCTGGATCTAATCCCGGAGACCAGCAGCAGCCAGACGATTACCCTCAGCGGGAAGGCGACGGACAAGAATGACAGCAGCCCGAAGATATACATGAACGATGAGCTGGTGAGCAGCTACGGGCCCTTTAGAGAGACGGTAACCCTCAAAGAGGGAGTGAATACATTTACCTTCAAGGCTGTGAACAGCCTGGGCAAAAGCTCGGAGGCGATCACCAAGACAATTACTTTTAAAGTAGACGGCCCGGTACTGACGCTTGATCTGATCCCGGAGACCAGCAGCAGCCAGACAGTTACACTGAGCGGAAAGGCCACCGACAAGAATGACAGCAGCCCGAAGATTTACATGAACGATGTACTGGTGAGTAGCTACGGGCCCTTCAGGGAGTCGGTAACCCTCAAAGAGGGAGTGAATACCTTCACCTTCAAGGCTGTGAACAGCTTGGGCAAAAGCTCGGAGCCTGTAACCAAGACCATTACGTTCAATGTCAGTGAGCCTGTGCTGGTTCTGGATTACATTCCTGAGACGACCAAGTCAAAGCAGCTAACCTTAACCGGGAAAGCCACGGATGCGAACGACAGCAGCCCCAAAATCTATCTGAATGACAAACTGATCAGCAGCTATGGCAGCTTCTATGAGTCGGTGATATTGACTGAGGGCAGCAATACATTTGTATTCAAGGTGACCAACAGCTTCGGCAAGGTGGTTACGGTTGAGAAGACGGTGGTTTATACGCCGGAACCTGACAAAGAGTAGATTATAAGGCTCACAACAATAACCCGCAGCTCTGGAGTCTTCTCCTGAACTGCGGGTTATTCGTGCTGCCGTTATAGAGCAGGCGGGCGGATCACTCCCGCCTCCGCTCAGGAATCACAAAGGATACCGTAGTGCCAACTTCGGGCTGGCTGCGGATGACGAGGCCTTCGCCGTAGAGCTGAGTCAGGCGGCGATTGGTGTTCAGCAGGCCGATGCCGCGGTGGGCCCGGAAGGTGTCGTCGAGCAGACGGGCCACCTGTTCCCCGCTCATGCCCTTGCCGTTATCCTCCACTTCGAAGGAGGTGTATCCCTTCTGGCGGCGAATGCGGACCTGGAGCTTGCCTCCGGCTTTGCGGCTCAGCAGGCCGTGTCTGACCGCGTTCTCCACCAGCGGCTGTAGGGTGAGCGGAGGAAGCAGGAGCTCGATGCCGGGATCAACCTCCCATTCGATCTGCAGACGTTCCTCGAAGCGGGCCTTCTCAATGAAGAGATAGGATTCTACCAGCTCCAGCTCATGGGATAATCCGACGAGCTGCTGCGAGTTCATATAATCGAAGCTGATGCGCAGGTAGGAGGAGAAGGCTTCTCCGAGATCGCGCATCTTCGGCTGGTCGAATTCACTCAGCGCCATCAGCGCGTTCAGCGTGTTGAACAGGAAGTGCGGCTGAATCTGAGCCTGCAGGTAAGCTGCCTCCATCCGCAGGCTCTGGTTGATGGACTGCTTCAGTCCGGTCAGCGAGCGGACCCGGTACTTCAGCTCCAGCGCGTCCACCGGCTTGGCGACATAATCGTTGGCTCCGGCCAGGAAGCCGGTGTAGATGTCCGCCGGCTGGTTGCGGGCGGTGAGCAGCAGGATCGGCAGCTCCGAGAGGGAGAAGCGCTGCCGGACTATCCGTGTTAATTCATAGCCGGACATATACGGCATCATCACATCGGCGATCAGCAGATCCCACGGCTCGGTGCCAAGCAGCTCCAAGGCTTCCCCGGCGCTGGTGGCGGTGACCAATTGATAATGCTCTGCCGAGAGCATGCTGGAGAGCACCTTCAGATTGACCGGATCATCATCGACAGCCAGGATCAGAGACTTGGCCGACTGAGAGGCGTCCTGTATCTGCGGCGGAGCCGTTAACTCTATAGGGACTGTGAGATTGCGGATATCGGACTGTTGTAATAGCAGCCGGCTCTCCTCAAGCAGCAGCCCCTGCAGATCAGGATTGTCCGGTTGCCCGGCGGCTGTATCCTGACCCGTCCTCTCCCGGGCCCCAGCAGAGGAGGCCAGCGGAAGAGTGAAGGTGAACACGGACCCTTTTCCCGGCTCAGAGTCTAGTGTAAGGTCTCCTCCGTGCAGCTCCGTCAGCTGCTTGCTGATGCTTAAGCCCAGACCGATGCCGCCTCCGTCAATGATGCCTTTGCTGCCCTGTTCATAGGGCGAGAAGATCCGCGCCTGCGTCTCCTTGTCGATCCCTGCCCCGGTATCGGCTACACTAATCCAAGCAAGCTTGCCGTCGTTAACGGCGGAGACGGTGACTGTTCCGGCCTGCGTGTATTTGATGGCATTGTGCAGCAGGTTATACAGAATCTGCACAATCCGCTTCTCATCACCCCAGACCGGTGGCAATGAAGCGGGCAGCTCATTACGCAGCTGCAGGCGTTTGCCTTCGATCATGAATTCGAACATCCCCAGTACGCCCGAGACCAGTGAACCCATGGCCAGCGGCTCACGCTGCAGCACAATCCGCTTCTCCTGCAGACGGGTCACATCGAGCAGATCGTTAAGCATCAGGGACATTCTGCGGCTGATCGTAATGAGCAGCTCCAGATCCTTATAGCTTTGTTCGTCCAGCATGTGTTGTTCCTTGGAGGCTACAGTCTGGGCAATGCTGATAATACCGTGCAGCGGTGTCCGCAGCTCATGGGAGGTATTCGCCAGGAATTCGTCCTTCTTCCGGTCGCTCTCCTTCAGCTGCAGGTTGAGCAGCCGGTTCTCCTCCGCATTGCGGAAGTACCGCTTGAACCAGTAGGAGGAGAAGCCAATGATGGCTGCAATGACATCTACAGGATAATACAGGATACTTCCCTTGGCATTGGATTCCATAGCCCCGCCAATAACGCTGGAGCCGATAGCGGCGGCAGCAAACAGCAGGAAGAAGGAATCCTGTTCCTGCCGCATCACCATCCGGCCAATATAGAAGATGACTCCGGCTACCGGAAGCAGGTAGAAGACGGAAAAGAACAGTCTGGCATAGACCACGTAATGTGCCGGTAAGATCAGGACATAGGCGGTATAGAGCAGGAGACCCAGCAGATAGATTTTGAACAATCGGCCCGGGCGCTCGTAGGCAGAGAAGCTGCGCGTCAGCATCAACATGAATAGAGACAACGCAGGATAGGCCAGCATTTTGAGCTTCAGTGCCCAGGTATAGTTAATGGGGAACCAGATCAGCAGAATCGTATCGTTATCGGCTACAATGGTGGTTGCTACTGCCATCAACAGAAGGAAGAAGAGCAGGAACGCCCGTTGCTTCCGGTTAAAAAAGAATAAAATCCCAGCATACAGCGCATGCAGCAGCATGATCATGAACGCCACCAGCTGGAAGCCGAGTGAATACATCCTTTCGCTATCCACCGCGGCCTGGGAGCCGAAGCGGATCGACCTCACAATCCCGCCCTCCAGCGGATGGTCGTAGTTGGCTGCCCGGACGAGGAGAACAATCTCCTGCCTTCCCGGGTTCTCGTAGGCTGCGGTGTAAGAGACCGCCTTAGGAATATAGTCCCCGCTATTCACCGCCAGCTTCCCGAAGCTGGTCTCTCTCTGCTCGTTAATATCAATGCTGGAGGCGGCCTGAATCCGCTGAATCCAGAAGCCGTAAGACTCGGTCTGTGACGGGTCTACGAGTATACGCAGCTTGTATGTACCATAGCCCAGAGAGGATTGCTCTCCTTCGGGGAAGCCGCTGCTCCAGTCACCGGGAACCTGGACCACATGCGGTGTGCCCGCAGCAAGTAGGGCGGAATCCTCATAGCCCAGGAGCTGGCCGGGATAGAACTCCCACTCTCCATCCAGCTGGATGGACGGGGAATTCATGAAATCCCAGCCCCGCATATCCAGCACACCTTGCTGTGCTTCGGGATGCTCAGACGCGGTATTGGCATTGAACCACAGATAGCGCAGACTGATTAGAATCATTAGATAGAAAAGCAGCAATAGAGCCTGCTTGGGGTTGAATCTGGCTCGTGCCTTCATTAGGTGTGTACTCATCGAGGTTATCTTCATCATACGGTTTCAATTCGACATCTGTGATCCTTATCCTGCTTACCCCCAGATGCCAATTAGCAAAATTCCGCAAAAAATGACAACCGAGCATATCATCCGCCGCAGGCCCTGCCGCTCCTTCAAGAGCAGCACACCGAGGAGCGTAGCGAATATGGTTCCGATCTCCCGCAGCGGGCTGATGTGGGCAAGCGGTGCCTGCTGAAGCGCGAACAGGAACAGCAGATAGGAGCCCGGATTCAGCACGCTGCCCAGCAGGATGGTAAATGTGCCCCGGCGCCACTCTTCAAGCAGCTTCCGCGATCTCAGGACCGCTGGGGTCAGTCCGGCAACGAAGCCGATATTGGTCACCTCAAGCAGCGCAAGCGGCGACATATGCTGAAGGTTCAGCTTATCGACGAACACGTAGCAGGTAGTGCATAATCCCACGCAGAGGGCCATGAGTATCGGTGTGTAGTAGCCTAAGGCGGTGCCGGGGCCGGAGCCAGAGGAAGCCGGGAGGCTTTTTCTTGCGCCTATTCCACTGAGGACAGCGAAGCCGCCGAGCATGCAGCAGATCCCGATCCAGCCATAGACAGACAATGATTCCTTCAGGAAAATAACCCCGATCAGCGGGATAAGCAGCGTGCTTGTCCCCCGCATCACCGGGTAGATCTGGGACAGATCGCCCATCTCATAGGTTATGGATAAAAGCCAGGAATACAAGGCCTGCAGCGCTACAGACAGCAGCAGCAGAGCGTAAGCGCCGGCGGCCAGCGGCTGTGTCCACAGCTCGATAAGCAGCACCGGCAGCAGCAGCACCGTGGAGACCATCATGATCGACCACAGGAAGATGCTTTTATTCAGGCTTCTTTTGGTGAACATGCTCCACACCGCGTGGCACATTCCGGAAGCCAGCACCAAAAGAATTGGCAGCAGCATGGATTGTCAGCCCCTCAAGAGTAGTTAGTGTTGTGAATCGGCAGTAGGGGTAGGTGTATGGGCAGGCTGTTCTGTGCAACGGGAGCCGTCTGCCAGCCGGAGCCAGGTATCGAAGGACGGATGGTCCTGCTCTAGACGGATGACGCGTGCGCCCCGCTTGAGGTTGTCGTGCCCGTAAGTGTTATAGCCCGTTGCCCGGCCATAGCTGAGACGGATGCCATGCAGTGTGCCGGTGAAATCATTGATATGGTCATGTCCGCAAAAAGTGCCTGCCACATCGCCCATCTCTACGAGCGCAGCGAATAACCCTGAATTCAGAACCGGAGCGCAGACCCGTTCATACTTGTGTCCGTAACAAACCTTCGTGTTCCACATCTCGTCATATTCGGGCAGCGGGATATGGAAGAACGCCAGTGCAGGCCGCTTCGGTTGATCTTCTCCGGGATTCAGCCGCGCAGACTGCTCTGCCAACCAATCCATCTGGTTGCGCCGGACCCAGCTATACCCGGGAATCTGCTCCAGCGGAGAGTAGGCACCCGTATCGAGCATATAGAGGATGGCTCCCGCATGGTTGCCCGCGCCCTCAATCTCCAGGACGTAATTGCTTGAACCGGCAAGTTCCGCCGGACCAGCCTCTGCCAGACACTGGGGAGACTCTTGCGCAATCTCCATCAGCTCGCTGTAGGTCACTCCGTTCTCCGTGTCGTGGTTGCCGAATACGAACGCCCACGGCACACCGGAATTCACAACAGCAGCCACAGCATCGCGGAAGGCCTGCTTGGGGTCTTGGCAAGGCAGCTCGCCTTCACGGACCGGACCCGTATAGATCGTATCCCCTGTGAAAATAACCAGATCCGGCTGCTCCGCCTTCAGCACCAGCTCCATCAGCTCCCGGGTCTGCTGATCCTCTGCTCTTCCATCCATCCAGTGAAGGTCGGTGAACTGTACGATGGTGAAGGTACCGTCTGGCCGAAATGATAATTTACTGTTCATGCGGGAAATCCCCTCTCTTTTCAATCCGATTATGGGTATGGCAGTAATACGTGTGGTGATCTAATAGTGCAGAGTTGTCGACTTGATGTGTTGTTGATTCGTGTCTCTTTGTGTTGTTTCATGTTGATTTTAGGCTCGTTTGGTTATTCTGTCAAGCTTCCTTTATGGCTGATTGTATTCTCTGCAATAGAATTAGCGCGAGATTAGGCAAAAACTCATTCTGCTGTAGTTCATACAATAGTTTTTACTAATATAGCTTCAAAACCTCTTCTTAGCAGAATTCTAGTGTACAAAGTGCAGCAGGCGCTACCTTTCGGACGATTTTGGAGTAATCTGCTGTATAAAATACAATGTGTGCCATACCCATGTATCAACTCACATATCAACTCACATATCTACCAAGGATGTTTCTGTAGCAGGGGTCTCGCATTGACAAGTGGAATTCAGATTCATATACTGGTGAAAACAACATCAATACACTAGAAACAACATTTTGGAAGACGCAACCAAAAAATGAATTTACTAATAGTACCGAAAATAGTGGAGCAGACGCAATTCCTCTTCAAATTACATCTTTTTTCCGAGCGGGCCTTGTTCTTAAGGGCGTTTGGCTTAGCGTACCGGACTGAGGTACTCTTATTTGGGAAGAAAGTCGCCAATTGGGCGAGTAACGGACTCCACAGGCCTTATTCTTTGCACGTCAGCTCCGAAACGTCTTATAGAGAGACTATAAGGTCGCCTGAGTCCGTTAAGCTGCAAAAAGTGGCGTTTTCGCGGGGATAAGATCTCTCCGGTCCGTTAGATTTTGGGTGGATAGGGTTTAACATGCTCATCCATCCTTTTTAATCGGATGCTCTACTAGTTCGTGCAGCAGATTGCATGCTGTTTTTCGCATACATTGGGCCTGCTTACCTTCGCGTAGACGGATCGTATGCTGTTTTTAACATACATTAGGCCTGATACCTTCGCGTATGCAGGTTGTATGCTGTTTTTCGCATACATTTGCCCTGTCTACCTCGTGCAGCAGCCGTCACCGGATTTCTCCCGCGAAAAGTGGCTGAATCATGGGAATCTGGGACAAAAGTGGCTGGAGGGCCAACTATTCTCTGGAGACACGGCTCTCTGGAGACACGGCCATCCCAATACAGAACAAATTTCAAGTACAATCTATATAAAATCCACAACGAACTGGAGGAAGCATGGATGTCGCTGACCTATGAAGAACGCAAGCACACGATTCTCGCCCAGCTGGAGCTTGCGGGGAAGGTGCAGGTGCATTTTCTCGCGGAGCGGTTCGGGGTGACGACGGAGACGATCCGGCGCGATCTGGACCGGCTGGAGAAGGAAGGGCGGCTGCGCAAGGTGTACGGGGGAGCGGTACGAATCCGCTCGGAGAACCATGAGCCTGCGTTCATGAAGCGCGCCCAGACACATCTCCAAGACAAGCAGGCTATCGGCGGGCTGGCCGCCTCACTCATTCAAGACGGCGAGACGGTCATCCTCGACAACGGGACAACGACCCTTGAGATTATGCGCGCGCTGAAGGACCGTACACAGGTGACGGTGATTACGAACTCTGTTCCCGTGCTGAATTGTGCGCTGGAGCAGTTTGCGGGGAAGGTTATTTTTGCCGGGGGCGAGGTGAATGCAGGGTATCAGGCGGCAGTAGGGGGCACCGCGCATGATCTGCTGGGGCAGTTCAAGGTGAATAAGGCGTTCATCTCTGCCGGAGGGATCTCGCTCTCGGAGGGCATTACTGACTACCACCTGGAAGAAGCCCTCATCTCCCGCAAAATGATGGAACGGGCCGAGGAATCTATTCTGGTCGCGGATCATTCTAAATTCGGCATGACTACCTTTGCCCAGATCGCTCCGCTCGAGCATATCTCCATGGTGCTGACCGACAGCGGCTGCTCGGCGGAATGGAAAGATACCTTTGCCCGGCTGGATATCGAGCTGCTGACCGGGGCGTAACACAGAGCTGCACATTATAAATAGCGCCAATCCTTACACTTGTGAAGTGGAGGATTGGCGCTATTTCTTGTTGAAACGGGTGGCCGCCCTTCAAAAGGAAGGCAAAGCCGTTTCTACTTATGTCTATCGGGTAGCTTCCCATGGAGCGAAAACTAGGATCAGCCGATCCAGATCCGCTGCGTGCTATGGTCGCCGGAGCTTGCACCGAGCATGATATCGAAGTCTCCAGGCTCGAACACGAGCTGATCATCCTGGCCGTAGAACATGAGCATGTCTCTGGTGATCTCGAAGGATACCGTCTGCTGCTCATGCGGGGCAAGGGTAATCTGCTTGAAGCCCTTCAGCTCCTTGCCGGGACGGACCACACTTGCGGTAACATCGCGGATATAGAGCTGAACAGTCTCCTTGCCAGTAACCTCTGAGGTGTTCTCCACCTGGATGGAAGCGAGCACCTTGCCGTCTGCCGCAGCTTCTACCGTGAAGCCGCTGTAAGCAAAGGTAGAATAGCTCAGGCCGTAGCCGAAGCAGAACAGCGGATCATTCGGAATATCCAGATAGCGGGTTACATAACGCACATTCGGATACTGGGGATCATAAGGGCGTCCTGTCTGATAAGCGTTATAGTACACCGGAATCTGTCCCACGGAGTAAGGGAAGCTCATGGAGAGGCGTCCGGACGGGTTATAGTCGCCGAATAGCACGTCTGCAATGGAATTCCCTGACTCGGTGCCGAGGAACCAGGCCTGTACCAGCGCGTCACTTGACGCAAGCACTGGCGCAAGCTCCAGCGGACGGCCGCTGAACACAATGGTGACCACCGGCTTGCCAGTTGCCTTGAGACGGTGGATCAGCTTCTCCTGATTGGCGGACAGCCGCAGGCTGGCTTTACTGCCGCCTTCCCCGGTATCCTGCTGATTCTCGCCGACTGCAGCAAGAATCACATCACAGTCCTTCAGCTGCTCGTAAGCCGCTTCGCAAGCATCCTCCACATCGAATACACCCTCCAGCATGCTTCCCAGCTCGCCGGTCATTGCTGTGAGCAGGTCCGCTGCCGGGATTTTGCCGGTGATGCCCTCGTAGAGGGAGACCGCCGGGTCTTTCTCGGTACCGGCCCAGCCGCCAAGAACATTAATTGAGGTAGCGAAAGGACCGGCGAGGCCGATTTTCATGCCGCGCGTAAGCGGCAGGATTCCGCCTTCGTTCTTCAGCAGAACGATCGAGCGGGCGCCCAGCTCGCGTGCTGCCTGAAGATGCTCGGGACTTGGCTTATCGGCTTCATCAGCTACAGGGTCTGCATCCTTGAACGGATTGTCGAACAGGCCGAGGGCATCCTTAAGCTCCAGTACCCGCGTAACCGCTTCGTCGATGAGGCGGAGGTCGAGAAGACCTTCCTCAACCAGCGAGGCAGCGTGGTTCAGATAGTGGGTGGACATCATTTCGATATCGAGTCCGGCTACCAGACTCTTCAGCGCTGCTTCACGTCCGTCTTGCGCTGCGCCGTGGGGCACCAGCTCAT
Organism: Paenibacillus sp. FSL H3-0469; assembly: GCF_038051945.1. Lineage (NCBI taxonomy): Bacteria > Bacillati > Bacillota > Bacilli > Caryophanales > Paenibacillaceae > Paenibacillus > Paenibacillus sp. FSL H3-0469. Next base: position 2,845,514 of record NZ_CP150302.1, on the reverse strand, counting down.
TCACGGAGTTGAAGTCGGCGATGGTTACGCCATCGAAGCCCCATTCTTCGCGGAGAATGCCGCGCAGGAGCTTGCTGTTGCCGCTGGAGGGAATGCGGTCAATGGTATTGAACGCAGCCATCACCATAGCGACACCGGCATCTACTGCCGCCTTATAGGCTGGCAGATAGAACTCGCGGAGTACGCCGGTGGACATGTCCACCGTGTTATATTCACGGCCGCCTTCCGGCGCGCCGTAGCCGGCGAAATGCTTCACGCAGGCAGCGATCCGCCCCGGCTCCTTCAGGTCCTTGCCCTGGTAGCCCCGGACCATGCTCTCGGTCACCCGGGCGTTCAGGTAAGGGTCCTCACCAGAGGTCTCCATGACCCGGCCCCAGCGCGGATCGCGCACGAGGTCGGTCATCGGAGAGAAGGTGAGGTGAATGCCGGCGGCAGCGCTCTCCCGCGCAGCTACCTCAGCGAACTGCTCGCAGGCATCGAGATCGAAGGAACAGCCCATGGCGAGCGGAATCGGCAGAATGGTCCGGTAGCCGTGAATGACATCGGCCATGAAGATCAGCGGGATCTTCAGGCGGCTGGATTCCAGATGCCGGGTCTGCAGCTCAATGACGTTCCGTGCGCCGATGCCGTTCAGAACGCTTCCGATGCTTTTGATCACCTGCGGCTCGATATTAAGTTCTTTGAATGGACCCGTCAAATCCACGGTATCATCCAGACCCCAATAGTACGGACCAAGCTGGGTAAGCTGGGCTAACTTCTCGTCTAGTGTCATATCGTTCACGAGATCCTGGATAAACGGTTTAGTCATGGCTAACTCCTTCGTAAGCGTACTGAAAGTTATTGTGTTACATAGATATGCAGCTCATCGCCGGGCAGGCTCAGCAGGTGATTCTTGGCAATGCTTACCGCGCCCGGGCGGTATGGATTCGGCAGAACCTGGCCGGTAACAGCAACGCCTGCTGCCTGCACTTCCGGGGTGCGGGCCTCACCTGCGCTGATGTGATAGACGAAGGTCATCTTCTTGCCGAAGCACTCATAAGTGAAGCGCAGACCGTCAAGGCTGGCCGGAAGGACCGGATCGATAATCAGCTCTTCTTCACTGAAGCGGATACCCAGCACGGCTGAGATCAGCTGATTGAGATAGATCCCCGGACCGCTGGAATACAGCCGCCAGCCGCCCTTCACCTCAACGCTGCCGTCACGCAGCTGGTCGAAGTTCTCCTGATAGCTGTAACGGTCAGGGAAGTCGCCGTCCGAGCTGCTGAAGTACATGTTACTCTGGCGCAGCTGGGCATTAGGCACGCTCTGCCGGATGTTGATCGGGTTGATCTGGAACAGGCCGTCCCAGGCCCGCTTCGCTTCGCCCAGCTTGGCTGAAGCTTCAATATAGCGGATATGGGCATGTACATATTGCAGGCTGATCTCACGGCCGACGCTGGCTGCTTGCTCCGCACGGCGGAAGATGGTGCTTACGCCGCCTTCATAGCGGGCAGGACGGTCCATCAGGCGCACGCCGTCCGGGCAGTTCAGGTGTTCATCGATCAGGCGCAGATTGGCTGCGGCCTGCTCCGGTGTAACCAGCTCGGCAATGATGCTGCGGGTCATCGGCAATAACCGGTATTGAATGCCGGTCTGCTGATCCAGCGGATGAAGCATGTAGTCAATGCTGCCGTCCTCCTGGAAGTAAGCGAAGCCGGCGATCACGCCGTCTTTAATCAAGAGGGTACGGAATGATTCCTTCATCTCTTCGGCCATAGTTGCCAGGCTGGAGGAGAATTCAGCATCGGCGGAAGTCACCTGGGACAGATTGCGGATCACCTGGAAGGCGAGTGCTACTGTCCAGGCGCTGACCAGCTTGGTCTTAAGCGCCTCATTGGCAGGCTGCAGGGTATCATCCCAGTCGCCGCCGGCATAGTTGATCAGGGCCGTGCCCGGGATGAAGCGTTCACGGATGGTCTCTACGGCAGCCTTCACGTGGGCAAGGACAGTCTCAGTCTGCTGGCTTGGCTGAGCGTCAGCCAGATGGTGATAGCCGATCTCTTCGTTAAGAATCGCGTAGTCTCCGGTAGCCATGATGTAATCGCTGATGCATTTCAGCGGCCAGAGCACTACGTCGCCATGCCATTCATGGGCCTGGACCGGGTGCTGGTCGAACATGAACCATTGCGGCCATTCCTTGCTCTCCCACAGCTGATGCGAATAGATCTTCAGCAGAACATTGCGGGCCAGCTCATAATGCTGGGTCATCAGGAAGTATTCCATTGGGCCCTGGCAGACATCGCGTGTACCCCAGGCTGCTCCGCCCGGCTGTTCAAGACCATGCGGCATGATGAAGTGGGTCATCGCATTATGGGTGTACCACCATGCGGTCTCATTCAGAATATCGATCCGTGACTGCTCGGCTCCATCCAGTTCAAGCTGGAAGCCGGAAGTGAACGAAGCGTAGAATTCGTTATACTGTGCCTGCTCCTTCTCCAGTGTGTAAGGGGCAGTCAGCGGAAGAGCCTCTGCTGCTGTAAGTCTGCCCTGAAGCACGAGCTGGAAGCCGGAGGACTGCGTTACCGACAAGGTAAGCAGAGTGCCGTTGCGCGGCTGTTTGTCGGCATAGAACATCCGGTCGTCACTATACGTATAGGAAGTTTCCGGCAGCTGGATATCGAAATGCAGGCCCGGATAAGGAAGCTTCTGAAGTAATGCTTCATCAGGAAGCAACTGCAGGATGCCGTCCTTCTCTTCTACCCGTACTGGATGCTGGAATTCATGCTCGCCCATGACCAGCTGGTTCGTGATCAGATAATCATAGGATCTGCCCAGCTTCGACTGAACCTGAAGGGCAACATCCGGCTGACCCGCTGCGGCGATTGAGGTAACGGTCAGTACATCATCCTCAAGCTGATAGTGCCATTTCGCAAAATTCACGCCCATCTCGTAAGCCGCAGGCAGCGTAAGAATCCGGTAGACCCCGTCCATGCGGACGTAGATCCGCTGACCGCTGTTCCGCTGAATATTCAGCAGGCCGCGCGGCGTGGAGAGCCCTTTATGGAAAGAGGTATTCCCCACCACAGTCTGCCCATTGAAAATACCGTACATATAGTTAGTGGATGAGATCAGGTTGTTGTCTACCTGCTTGTCGCCCAGCAGCGAGGTGATGATATGGCCATGCGGACGTTCCACCAGCAGCTCCTTAGGCTGCAGAACCACATGGACATGCCCGTCTGTGAAGAAGGAGAGCAGCTGGCCGTTCTCCATCTCCTCAAGCTTCCGGTTAGGGAAGGCAGCATCGATCTCGGCCTGTGACCACTGCGCGGAGACATAAGGCTTGCCGATATCGTCACTCAGTACAGGGACATCCCGGTTTGGCACGGCTTCCTTGCCGCTCCAGTCGATCTCTGCGTAAGCTGCCTGCAGCTCAGCCTGGAATTCAAGCTCAGTTACAGCAGCGGGATGATTCGGACGGAATAGGCCGTAGAAGGCGAATTCTACCGGAGCCGACAGGACCATAGTCTCGGTCTGGAGAGCGGTATAAGCCAGCTCGTATTGATAATTACGGTTCTGCAGATTGCCGTTAAGCGCTTCAGGCACATAATTGCCTTTATAGGAAATGCCGAAGAACTGCATACCATCCGTGGAATAGCCTACAGCCCGTGAGCCGACTACACCTTGCTGGAGATACGGGAAGTCTGTTCCCTGCGGCTGGTTCTGGCGCGAGCAGACGGCGTAGCCCTGCGGGCCTTCCCAGATGCTGTGATCCAGATACTGGCTCATGTAGAGCTCATTGGCGAGAATGCCGCCTTTGTCTGCAATGCCGACATCCTGGCCATACACTACATCTACAGTCTCACCGCTGCCGGAGAGCTGAAGCTGCCAGAACCAGATGCCATCCTTGGCCGGTGCGAAGGTAACGCGGTAGCTGATTGCTTCTATAGAACCTTCAAAAATCAGGTTGTCGTCGGTACGTGACAGCTTGGAGCCCGCCTTAATACCCAGCAGCGGATAGCTCTGGATTCCTTGCTCCTTATATACGCGCAGATAGATATTATTGGAAGAGCCATCTGCCGGATTACCCTGGAACAGATTAATTAGAGTGGAGCCCTGCGTGAATTCAAAAATATCTCCTGTAGGCAGGAATGTATACGACAGGTCATCCCGGGTTAAGGTAATCATGTTCATTTGTTGTTTGAATATCATATCGTGCCTCGCTTTCCAGTGCTTAAGTTAGGACATGAAATCGATCAGAACGGGGGAATTCATCATCAGATGTCACAAAAAGGGCTGACATGTCCATGTAAAGAATAAATAGAAACGTTTCCATAGGCGATACATTTCGAGTTTAGACTTTTGACTGAAAAAAGTCAATTATCTATAAAAAAAACGCCTTTTCATCTATTATGTACAGCGAAATGTAATTTTATTACTTGTTATTTAAAAATAAAAAATGTTTGACAGCGTATACAAGGAAGGAGTATGCTCTGAGCAAGGGGAAACACAAAGAAATAATGGAAACGTTTCTATATGGTCGAAAAGGGTTAATTAGTTGCAGTGGAATGCAATGTTTAATTTGGAGGTGGGTTCATTGGCAAGATTTGTACAATCGGGCGGAAATGTTGTCCGGGAATTATTGAAGAACAAAGTGTTGTATCTCATGCTGCTGCCTGTCATTGTGTATTTTGCTGTGTTTCATTATGCGGTAATGCCTGGCGCTTACGTTGCATTCGTAGATTACAAGCTCAACAAAGGGATCTTCGGCAGTGACTTTATCGGACTCAAGAATTTCGAGTTCCTGATTCAGAACGGAGACCTCTGGAATATCACCAAGAATACTTTGCTCTACAATCTGGTGTTCCTTGCACTAGGTAACATCATCCAGATTGTATTTGCCATCATGCTGTCGGAGATTGCAGGCAAGTGGTTCAAGAAGATCTCCCAGTCGGTTATTCTGCTTCCGAACTTCATCTCGATGGTTATCGTCGGCGTGTTCGCGTATAACCTGTTCAATTTCAACTCCGGGTTTATCAATACGATGCTTACCAGTACGGGCTTAGACAAGATTGAGTTCTACTCCGACGCTGGAATCTGGAAATACATCATTGTAGCGTTCAAGATCTGGGCAAGTACCGGTTACGGTATGATTGTCTATCTGGCAGCCATTACGGGGATTAACCATGATCTCTACGAAGCAGCGTATATGGATGGCGCCACTACCTGGCAGCGTATCCGTTATATGACTCTGCCGATTCTGAAGCCAACCTTCATTCTGCTCCTCCTGTTCGGTATGGGCGGAATTCTCAAAGGCTCCTTCGACCTCTTCTACAATTTGATTGGAACAAACTCCGTGCTGTATCCGCAGACGGATATTATAGATACGTATGTCTTCCGGTCGCTCGTGGGACAATTTAACTTCTCCATGGGTGCTGCAGTAGGCTTCTACCAATCCTTATTCGGTCTGGTGCTGGTGCTTGTCGTTAACTTTATTGTGCGCAAGGTTGAGCCGGATAGTGCGTTGTTCTAAGACAAGATAAGAAACAGGGGTGTTAATATGGCAAGTAATACTATTAAACAGGATTCAGGCAGCATTTTCATTAAGGTGATCAGCTACATTTGCATCTCCGTATTTGCCCTGTTCTGTGTGTTTCCTTTTGCGCTGATGATTTCTTCCTCCTTCATGAATGAGCAGGAGATTATCCGCGAGGGGTACAAGCTGATACCGAATGAGGTCTCTTTCAAGGCCTATGAATTGTTGCTCAGTAACTCCTCCAAACTGGTGGATGCTTATCAGGTAACGATCTTTATCACAGTCGTCGGTACGGTGCTCGGGCTGTTCATGATGTCCATGGCCGGATTTGTCCTGAACCGCAAGGATTTCAAATACCGTAACTTCTTCTCCTTCCTGATCTATTTCACCACCTTGTTCAGCGGAGGATTGATTCCGACTTACATCCTGATGGTTAAGCATCTGCACCTCAAGGACAACCTGTTCGCCATGATCCTGCCGGCGGTGGTAGGGGCGTGGTCGATCTTCCTGATGCGTAACTTCATGAAGGCAATCCCGGATTCCCTGTATGAATCAGCGACGATTGACGGCGCAGGCGATTTCCGCATCTACTGGCGGATCTTCATGCCGCTGGCGGTTCCGTCACTGGCAACGATTGGTCTGTTCTCGGCACTGGGCTTCTGGAATGAGTGGTACAACGGGATGCTGTACATGGACACTCAGAGCAAATTCCCGCTCCAGTACTTCCTGCAGCGCATGATCAATCAGGCGAATATGGGCAGTCTCATCAACTCGGGGGCGGTCATTAATACAGCCGATCTGCCGACCCAATCGATCAAAATGGCTACAGCCGTGCTGGCCACAGGCCCGATCATTCTCCTGTATCCATTCATTCAGCGTTACTTCGTAACCGGTCTTACCATCGGTGCTGTTAAGGGTTAATGGACGCCTGCTTCAATTTGAAGGGTGTTTGTTATAGATGCAAGATCCAATATAGAAAAGAAAAGGGAGGCTTACCGAATGAAAGGTAAAAAGATTGCTTCTTCTCTAGCTGCTGTCCTCATGCTTACTGGAGTGCTATCCGCTTGTTCGTCAAGCAATAATGCAAATGGAAATACGGGTTCGTCGAATACTCCATCCTCTTCCACTAATTCCGGAGGCGTAGACACTTCTAAGGAAGCGAAGCTGACGTACTACCTGTGGGGCAGTGAGGGAGTTACCAATAAAGACATTCTGGCTGAGATTAACAAGAAGCTTAAGGCTGATCTGAATACTACGCTTGAAATCAAATATATTGACTGGGGAGACGTAGCAACCAAGTATCCGCTGTTGTTCGCTTCCGGCGAATCGTTCGATCTGTCGCATGCATCTCCGGGTGCTCCTGTGTCTTACTACACCCTGGCTACTGAAGGTGCGCTGACTGACATTACCGACATGCTGGATAAGGTAGCGCCTAAGCTGAAGGCTGAGGTTCCAGAATCCTCCTGGCAGAACACCAAGGTGGACGGCAAAATCTACGGCGTACCGAGTCTTTTCAGTGAATATACGCCTGCCGGTTATGCCTACCGTACCGATCTGCTGAAGAAATACGGCATGACTGACATTAAGTCTGTTGATGATATGGTTAAATACATGGATAATGTGGTTGCCAATGAATCCTTCCCGCCAATTAACGGTAAGGCTGAGGATGCACAGAACATGTACAGAATGCTCGTTGATACTACAGGCATGTGGCTGAACGCACCTGGTATCTCACTCAATGAATTGAACCTGGTCACTAAGAGCCCAGAGGATTACAAGACTGTATTCCATCCGGCCTTCACCCAGGAATTCGAGGATTGGGCTGTGAAAATGCGTGAGTGGGGCGACAAGGGCTACTGGGGTAAAGATGTTCTGTCTGCTTCCCTCGGCAGCAAAGACAACTTCAGAGCCGCGAACTCTGCAGGTTATCTGACTCATGCCCAGGACTGGATCGGCCAGTATGGCGGAGATATCAAGGCGCTGCCTGATGCTCCTACAGCTTTCTATACTTTTGCTGAAGCCAACAAGAAAATCAAACGTAAAATGGGTGTAGACAACTCAACCGTTATCAGCGCCAATTCCAATAATCCAGAGCGCTCTCTGATGGTTATTGAGAAGTTCATGACAGATAAGAGCTACTACGATCTGATGCAGTACGGTATTGAAGGCAAGCACTATATCATTGAAGACGGCGTGAAGAAACAGCCTCCAGGCTTCAATGAGAAAACAGATGGCGGCGGCTTCTCGGCTTGGTCGCTCAGAAACGATAAGTTCGTGATCCCTAGTGATACTGAGAACCCGGTCCGTAAAGAACTGTTCGCTGCATGGGATAAAGAAGCGATCGATGATCCGTACAACGGCTTCAGCTTCGACCCGGCTAATGTAACTACTGAAATTGCTTCGATCTCTAACGTGAATGCACAGCTTGGTATCCAGCTCATGCTGGGTAAAACAAACAAAGATCCAAAAACGGCTGTAGCTGAATACCGCGATCAGCTGAAAAAAGCAGGAGTTGACAAGGTCATTGCCGAAGTAGAGAAACAATTGGCAGAATTTACACCTGTTAACTAAAAGAATGTATAGGTTACAGGGGAGCTATATCTTATAGCTCCCTTACCTGTAAATGGGGGAGTAGAGTGGACGTAAACATTAAGGATATCGCGAGGATATCCGGTGTCGGCATCTCAACAGTGTCCAGAGTCATTAATAACAAGGGTCTGGTGAGCGATGCCACCCGGGAGAAGGTACTGAGTGTCGTCAAGGAATATAACTATATTCCCAATTCCAATGCCCGAAATCTGAAAACAACCCAATCCAAGAATATTGCACTCATGGTCAAAGGGATCACTAACCCGTTCTTCTCCATTATGATTAAGGAGATTGAACGTCAGGTCAATCTGCGCGGCTATCCGTTTCTTATCCATCAGGTTGAGGACGGCACCGATGAGATTAATGCGGCTATTCAGCTGGTGAAGGAGAAGAATCTCAGCGGAATTATTTTCATGGGCGGTACCTATAATCACTCCGAAGAGAAATTCAAGCAGTTAACGGTTCCATTCGTACTTACGACCATCACTACCTCACAGGAAGTGGACCCGTCCATCTTCTCAAGCGTAACGATCGATGAATCCAAGGAAGCCTATAAGGCGACCTCTTATTTACTTTCACTTGGTCATCGGAACATCGGCTTTCTCGCCAAATCCCCCTTACTGGAAGACACCACAGGCAGCCGCCGCCTTCTTGGCTACAAAATGGCGCTGGAAGAACATAACATACCTTATAATCCGGGATTTGTAGAGGATTGTGAATACAGTCCAAGCTCAGGCTTCAATGCTGCACGCAGACTGCTTAACCGTGACAGAACGGTAACCGCTATCTTTGCGGCCTCCGATACGATTGCGATCGGTGCGGCCAAAGCTGTGCTTACCGCAGGCTTATCTATCCCTGATGATATTTCCATCATTGGCTTCGACGGTATTGAGATGGCTGAGTACTATCATCCTGCGCTGGATACGATCAGCCAGCCGGGCACTGAAATGGCACTGTCCAGTGTGGGCGTGCTGTTCGACCTGATTACCAAACATTCTTCCCATCAGCACATTGTCTATGATGCGGTATTGCTCAAACGGGGCTCTTGCAAGATGATTAAGGGCCGGTAACAGCAGGGCGCTGACTATAAAATCAACTGGAGTTGACAACTACATGCAAGATTCACTGAGAATAGGGACGCTTGTACGCGGCGGCGAAGCCGTCCAGGTCATTCCGCAGATTGTGGAGCATGGCTTCGAATCCTTTCAACTGAATTTCTGGCAGACGACAGGCGGAATCGATCTGGTGGAGACCGCAGCCAGGGTCCGGGAGCTGGCGGCGGAGCATCACTTCGTCATCTCTGCTGTCGGGATCTACGGCAATCCGCTTGGCGGCGGGCCGGAGGCTGAGACGGAGGCCACCTTGGCAGGCTGGGAGCAGCTGATTGAGCACGCCCACTTGTTCGGGACGGACCTTATCGGCGGCTTCACCGGACGGCTGCCCGGCTCGTCGATTGACGAATCGCTTCCGAGATTCGCCGAGGTGTTCGGGGAATTGTCGAAGCGGGCAGCAGATAAGGGGCTGCGGATTGCTTTTGAGAACTGTGCGATGGGCGGGAGCTGGCAGAAGGGGGATTGGAATATCGCCCATAACCCTACAGCTTGGGAGAAAATGTTCAACGCGGTTACAGCAGATAACCTGGGTCTTGAATGGGAGCCTGCCCACCAGCTGACCGCGCTGATTGATCCGGTTCCGCAACTGCGCAAATGGGTGGATAAGATCTTCCATGTTCATGGCAAGGACGCGACGATTGCCTGGGATATAGTCAAGGAGTACGGAATTCATGGTCCGAAGCCTTATGTGTGGGACCGGACGCCGGGCTTCGGGGATACGAACTGGACGGATATTATCACGATTCTCCGGCAGGGCGGCTATCAGGGCACGATTGATATTGAAGGCTGGCATGATCCGGTCTACCGGGACGAGCTGGAAATGACAGGCCAGGTTCATGCATTGAATTACCTGAAACATTGCCGGGGCGGCACTATGACACCCAATCCGGTTGTATGAGTGTAAAAGAAAGACCTCATGATTCACATCTCCTGATGTGGCCGTGAGGTCTTTTTGGTTGTAGTGATGTGATTAGATGAATCGCTTGATGGTCCAATAGGGGACGGTGAAGGTCCCTTTATTCGTTTCAATATGCAGTTTATCTGCGGAGTGGTCGATTTGGCATTTTCCGGTATACGTTTCTCCGCTGATCAAGTGCACACGCTGGCATAGATTGGAGAGAAGTGCATGCTGAATATCCTGTTTAATCATACCGTCCACTTCCTCCTTGAATGCATTGCTTGTAAATCTCTATACTTATTATTAAACATGGATAGGACATTTTAACAGCAAAATTGGTTACAGTTTTGTACCATTTCACACCTGAATAGTCGGCCTCAGATGGAGTAACATATTCATGTGCCTTCGGAGTGACGTTCTGTAGAGAGGGTAATATATATTTAGGAGGTGTTACCGATGAATAGAACGACCAGATTAGAGCAGATAACCGTAACTCTTCTTACCGCAGGTCTACTTGCCCTGTCAGGCTGGGGAGCGGCGGCTTCCCCGGTTCAGGCGGCGGCAGCTTCGGCCGCGGCACCGGCTTGCGGGACTGGAGATCACGGGCTGCTTCAGGATTTGCAAAAGGCACATAGCGGAGCTGACAGCATTCCGCTCACCTTCTCGGATGTGGAGTTTCTGAACGCGAATGTCGGGCGCGCCGCCGGGAACGGCTTCCTGATTGGAACCTCGGACGGCGGCTGCCATTTCCAGAAGATCTATGAAGGACAGTGGAGCTTCCAGCAGATTGATTTCCCGGATAATGTTCACGGCTGGGCGCTTGCTGCCGTCAAGGACGGGCAGGCTAAATACCTGCTAAGAACGGCAGACGGCGGCTCTACGTGGACAAGGCTGTCGAACCAGGCAGTAACCTTTGAACGGATAGAGTTCCTGGACAAGAGCCAGGGCTTCGGCTACAACCGCGCATCTATATATTATACGACGGATGGCGGGGAGAGCTGGAGTCTGATCAAGACGCCTGCCAACACACGCGGAGCGGAATTCACCAGCCGGAATAACGGCTGGGCTGTGGTGGTTGTTCCCGGCAGCGGCTATCGGGTAATGAAGACAACTAACGGCGGAGCAGCCTGGAAGCAGGTACTTAGCGCTTCCACCCCAGAGGCGAATTACGGACAGATCTACGCCAAGGACAGTCAGGTATATGCGCTGCTGTACGGCGGCGTCGGCATGTCGCAGACCTCTTATTCCCTCTACGGAAGCTCTAATTCCGGCGGCAGCTGGACCCGGGTGATTGCCCAGGAGACCGCGGGCGGCGGTCCGGCTCCGGGCAGCGGAGCAGCCGTATCGAAGAAGGGGCCCGCTTCGGGCACCCCCGGCAATATGGTGCTGACCGGCACACAGACTGCCTTCCTGGCAGGATACCAGCCGGCAGCAGAGCAAGTGGGTATCGGGGTCACCAAGAACAACGGACAGAGCTGGAAGAATCAGCAGACGGTTCCCGGCTTCGAAGGAACGATCTCGTTCACTGATGCCAACCAAGGCTGGATGGCTGTGAAGGGGATGAACAGCTCCACCCTCTACGTGACGAAGGATGCAGGCGCTACCTGGACAGCGCGGTTTTCTTTTGAGACGGCAGGGCGGTAGGTTGTTCTTAAGGTAATGATGAATGACGAAGGTGACTGACGAAGAAGAGTGACGAAGAAGAGTGACGAAGATGAATGACAAAGATGACTGACAAATGACGAAGGTCAAGGACAAAGACGGGTCTTCTCCCTATGGGGGCGGGCCCGTCTTGCTTATTCTAATAGGAGCATTCAGCCCACGCGCCGCTCGCCGTTCCTTTGTAATCGGTTTTTCGATTACATTTGGCCCACGTGCCGCTCCTCGTCCCATTATAATCGGTTTTTCGACTACTTTCGGCCCACGCGCCGCTCGCCGTTCCTTTGTAATCGGTTTTTCAATTACATTTGGCCCACGCGCCGCTCGCCGTCCCGTTGTAATCGGTTTTTCGATTACATTTGGCCCACGTGCCGCTCCTCGTCCCATTATAATCGGTTTTTCGATTACATTTGGCCCACGCGCCGCTCGCCGTCCCGTTGTAATCGGTTTTTCGACTACATTTGGCCCACGTGCCGCTCCTCGTCCCATTATAATCGGTTTTTCGACTACATTCGGCCCACGCGCCGCTTGCCGACCCGTTGTAATCGGTTTTTCAATTACATTCGGTGCTCACAAGCAGGCAACCGGCCTGAATGTATGCGAAAAACAGTATGCGTTGTGTTCGGCTGAAACGATACCGTCTTTAAAATGGACGGGAAAGCCGTTTCTACTGTGGTGCAGCAGAATGACAGGTATTGTGGAGAATAACGTTAGCTTTGGTGTAATACTTGGGAGGAGCGGGTAATGGGATAGCATAGGGGGTGAAGCATGGTTAGACCTGTGAGAATACTGTGGATCAGCGCTGTTGTGGTGAATATTGTAGGCTTGGCCCTCTTTGTCCTGCTGACGAGCCCAGGGTTCAGCCAAGGGTTCATCCTGGATGTCATAAATATATTGCTGCTGCAGATATTAGGCATCCCCTCTGCGGTTTTGGTTGTTGCATCGCTTCTTCTGTTGAAGTACACAAGGAAACCGCCAGGCTGGGCGGGGTACATAGGAATCTTCATCATGATAGGAGCGTTATTGTGGATTGGGGGATATTTTCTGCTTTTTGCGTGGCTGATGACATTCGAGAACGTCCGGTAAAAAATAATACTTTACTGATCGTTCTCGAATATGCTAAGATCCTGATACGAAAGAAATTATTTTTTTGACAATATTAGAACGATTGGTCTCAAATAAAAACGATAAGGAGTGGTAACGATGGGGAAGCTTGACGGGAAGGTTGCATTGATTACTGGAGGGAATAGCGGGATTGGGCTGGCTAGCGCAAGGTTATTTGTGGCGGAGGGCGCCAGAGTGGTCATTACCGGCCGTAATCCGGTATCCCTGCATGCGGCGGTAGAAGAGCTGGGTGCGGAGTATGCGGTTGCTGTGCAGGGGGATGCGACTGATCCGCAGAGTGCGGTGAAGGCTGTGAATGCAGCGATAGAGGCTTTCGGCAGACTGGATGTGGTCTACGCGAATGCAGGAATCGCGGGCTACACACCGCTGGGTAGCACAGAGCTTGCCGCCTTCGAGGAAGTGCTCCGGGTCAATGTGACCGGTACCTTCTTCACCGTCCAGGCTGCGCTGCCTCATCTGAAGGCCGGAGCCTCCGTCATTCTGACCGGCTCTGTACTGGCCAAGGCCGGAAGACCCGGGAACTCGGCCTACGCCGCCAGCAAAGGAGCGGTTAGCAGCATGACCAAAGTTCTGGCCTCCGAGCTCTCCCCGCTGGGCATCCGCGTCAACAACATTGCGCCCGGCGTAACGCGCACTCCGATCTGGGGAGAATCAGCGATGGATAACTGGAAGCAGGTTGAGGCAGGCATGGCTCTTTCGATTCCGCTGGGCCGCGCGGCTGTGCCGGAAGAGGTCGCCAAGGTAGCGCTGTTCCTGGCCTCCGAGGATTCGTCGTATATCCAGGGCGCAGATATCGCCGTCGACGGCGGAGCGGGCAGCTCTCCGCTGGGCGCACCAATATACCGCCAGAACGCGTAAGGATGGCGAGTGGCAGGGAAAGCGGATAATGGCAGGAAAAAGTGGCTAGTGGCAGGAAGCACCTTGAAGGTGCTTTTTTGCGTTAAGAGTGAAGCAAGGGCAAAGGGAGTGGGAGTATATCTGATTTCACCGGACGCAGGCTGAAAGAGTATAGGAGTAGTCCGAAATGTATGCGAAAAACCGGATACAATTTGTTTGCCGGCATTCACCAGTGTGATAAGATGAACTGGCATATGTAAAAATATGTTATTCTCACTCTCAGCTAAAATCCTATTTTTGAATGGAGGTTATCCGCATGAGGCTTACTAACCGGGGTACGATAATTGCTGTTGTGGTACTCGTTGTCTTAGCAGGAGGGATCTACCTGTCGCTAACCGGGTTACCCTATAAAAGAAGTCAAATCGCTAATGAGGTCAAAGCCTACCTGATTCATACCAGAGCATATCCCGAAGCAAATATTCAAGCGGTCCGGGGAGTCTATAGCCTGAAATCGGGCGATTATGAAGCGGAGGTAAGGTATAAGGATGAACCTGACCAGCATTACACCTATGCCAAAGTGAATGGAGTGTTCAGACTCATCGGAGTCAGCAGCATGTACGGAAGACATATAGATGAAACATTTTATTGAAGATTGTTTCCAGGTAAGAGGTAATTGTTCTGTGCTGTCGAATAAGAGAATATACATAAGGATGGAAAAGCTTGCATGCAAGGCGGATGTGTTGTAAACGCTCACAATAGATGCAGGAGGCGAACAGGATGGACGGTAGCAAGTCGTTAATCTATCAAATTCTCAAGACGATTGAAGAGGGCAAAGAACCGGTACTGGAGAACCTGGAGGGAGTGACGGTTGGGGGCTTCCACAGTGCGCTTGAGCAGATTGTTGAGAACAAGCTGGCGAATAACATCAGCTTCTCGCTCAGCGGCAAAGGAAAGAAAGCGGTCCGTGTCGTGGATACGAGCGGCTCCAAATTGACGGCGCAGGGCGTAAATTATATCCATGTCCAGGATAGCCGCACTTACTAGCTATTTATAAAGAACAAGACAACACCCGCAGAAGCGGAGAGATGATCTCCTGCTGCGGGTGTTTCATTGCGCGGTGGCTGCCTATTCACCAGTCTTGATGATCCAGACCTCCGGCAGATTACGGTATTGCTCGGCATAGTCGAGACCGTAGCCGACGACGAATTCGTCCGGAATGTCAATCCCGCTGTAGTCAATGGGGACATCGACCAGGCGGCGGGAAGGCTTGCTGAGGATGGTACAGATGCGTACGCTGGCGGCTTCGCGCAGGGCGAACAGCTGCTGCAGATGCTGAAGTGTCAGCCCGGTGTCGATCAGATCCTCGACGAGCAGGACATGCTTGCCCCGGATATCAATGTCGATATCCTTCTTAATCGTGATGACACCGGAAGAGGTGGCGCTGGCACCGTAGCTGGAGACCGACATATAATCGATGCCAACCGGAAAAGTAATCTCCCGCATCAGGTCGGACATGAATACAGCACCGCCCTTAAGAATACCGATAAGGACAAGCTCCTTGCCTTCGTAGTCGCGCGATATTTCAGCGCCCAGCTCCTGTACTCGCTGCTGTAGCTGGTCCTTGCTGACCAGAACTTTGGTAATTTGGCTCATGACTGACGCTCCTTATGGATCAGGATGGGATCAGGAAGATGATCTGTCCTTTTCCTTAAGCATAACATCATGTGCGCCTCCTTCAAAGATCGTTGTCGAGGAGACCAGGGTAATCTTGGCCTTCTGCTGCAATTCCGGGATGGTTAGCGCGCCGCAATTGCACATGGTGGACTTGATTTTGCTGATGCTGAGATCAAGATTATCCTTCAGCCGTCCGGCATAGGGGATAAAGGAATCTACCCCCTCCTCGAATTCCAGCTTGCTCTCTTTATCGGCATTGCCGAAGTCATAACGCTGCCAGTTGCGGGCCCGGCTGGAGCCTTCGCCCCAATATTCCTTCACGAAGTTCCCGCCGACCAGCAGCTTGCGTCCGGGACTCTCATCGAATCTGGCGAAATAGCGCCCAAGCATCACGAAGTCAGCGCCCATCGCCAGCGCCAGCACAATATGATAGTCATAAACAATTCCGCCGTCCGAGCAGATGGGGACATAGATACCAGTCTGCTCATAATATTCCTGGCGCGCCGCCGCCACTTCGATAACGGAGGAGGCCTGGCCCCGGCCGATGCCCTTTTGCTCGCGGGTGATGCAGATGGAGCCGCCGCCGATACCGACTTTGATGAAATCGGCCCCTGCCTCCACGAGATACAGGAAGCCCTCCTTGTCGACAACATTGCCTGCGCCGACCTTCACGCTCTCCCCGAAAGTCTCCTTAATATAATGAATAGTCTCCGCCTGCCACTCCGAATACCCGTCAGAGGAATCGATACACAGGATATCTGCTCCAGCCTCCACCAGCGCCGGTACACGCTCCTTGTAATCCCGCGAATTGATTCCTGCACCCACGATGAGCTGTTTGTTGTCGTCATGCAGCTCCAGCGGATACTCCTGATGGCTGTCATAATCCTTGCGGAAGACCAGATGCACGAGATGGCCGCTGGCATTCACGATCGGCAGGCAGTTCAGCTTATGATCCCAGATCATGTCGTTCGCTTCTGTGAGCGTGATGCCTTCTTCGGCGTAGATCAGCGAAGCGAGCGGGGTCATGAATTCCGTAATCGGGCAATCCGGCGGGAGGCGGTTCTCGCGGTAATCCCGGCTGGTGACGATGCCCATCAGTCTGCCCGTTGGTTCTCCGTTGTCTGTAACCGCAATGGTGGAGTGGCCGCTGCGCGCCTTCAACACCAGCACATCCTGAAGCGTATCTTCCGGGCGCAGGTTCGAGTCACTGAGAACGAATCCGGCTTTGAATTTTTTGACCCGGCGGACCATTTCGACCTGCTGTCCGATAGACTGGGAACCATAGATGAAGGAGATGCCTCCGCTTTTGGCTAGCGCAATCGCCATGTTGTGGTCGGATACCGCCTGCATGACCGCCGAAGTCACGGGGAGGTTCATAGTCAATGCCGGTGTCTCTCCCCGGCGGAATTTGGTTACCGGTGTGCTAAGATCCACATTTCCGGGAATGCAATCTTTGGTGGTCAGGCTGGGTACCAGCAGGAATTCACTGAAGGTTCTTGAAGGCTGCTCGTAATAATAAGCCATGGCTTGTCACTCCCCTGCTATTTTTGGACAATTCATACCTGGGACAGGAACCTGACGGGTGCTCCAATGTCCGCTTCCAGCTGCTTGTAATGCTCCCCTTTGGCCAGAATTGCCTGCACGCCGACAAGTTCGATGTTCATCACAGACAATTGAGCAGCAATGCAGCGGATCGTAGCGCCTGAACTAATCACATCATCCAGCAGCAGCACGCGGTCACCGGAAGAGAAGCCGTCAAAATAGATATAATTCTCATTATACGCCGTCTCGCGCCGGACACTAACCTCATAATTCTCATACAGCTCCGTACTGAGGCGCAGAATATTCATCGGCTTCATCAGCTTGTAGGCAGCCAGCATACCCCAGGTATGACCGCCGGGTTCAGGGGAGACAATGTAATCAAAATCGGGAAATTGCTCCGCTACAGCATCCGCCAGATTGTGAGTGATTTCACGGATCAGCTCGGGGGCGATATACGTTCCGCGTTCTCCGAAGGGGTAGAGCTTGAAGTCATAGGCGGTGTCCTTGTTCTTGTTGATCCTCACATTTCTGGCCTTACGGATCGATTCACTTAAGCTTGCGTAGGATGCACTCATTTGCCCTCACTCCTTCTATTATAATGGATGCTAAAAACCCCAGGCTAAAGGAGGCGCAGTCCAGAGCAGGATACATCAGCAGAGAAAAGCCCGGTTTCACCCGTAAGCTCACACTGATTTATCCAGCAGGGGTCTGGCCTCTTGTAGCCTGGGGCAATTTACGGTTGCCTGTAGATACGCCCATTCCGGATTAACGGGCTTATACAAGAGAGGTTTGAAAGGACATAACTGACACAATGTTAACTCGGGAAAGGAGAATTAGGTCGTTTTTGCTACATATGTTATAAAAGTTAACTCAGATCATTTGTTATATGCTATCATCCGCAATAAAGTGTGTCAATGTTTCATCAACATGTTATATTTAATTACTTATGCACTTATTTATAATAATTATTATCTGCAATTCATAAATAGTTCAAAGGTTTTGTTAAAAGCCGTATTTTGATGTGATATACTTAACACAGCGTTTTGAGATCTTGTGAAATTGATTCTATTATTTGCTGATAAGCAGTAACAGCGCCTACACCAATGAATATAGATTAGGATGGTGAACAAGCGATGCATATTGTCGTCGTTGGCCTGAATTACCGTACGGCTCCCGTAGAGGTGAGGGAACAGTTCGCTTTTGCCGAGAAAGATCTGCCTGCTGCGCTTCATCAGCTGCTGCAGACGAAGAGCGTTCTGGAAGGGGTCGTTGTCGCCACCTGTAACCGGACGGAAATTTATGTGGTCGTGGACCGCCTTCATATGTGCGGATATTTCATCCGCAGCTTCATGGAGCAGTGGTTCGGAGTAAGAAGTGATGTATTTACGCAACATATGTATATATATGAAGACGAGCAGGCGATTGCCCATCTGATGCGTGTCACCTGCGGTCTGGATTCCATGGTGATTGGCGAGACACAGATTCTGGGTCAGGTGCGCAGCGCCTTCCTGACGGCTCAGGCGGAAGGGGTTACCGGAACCTGGTTCAACCGGCTGTTCAAGCAGGCGGTGACGCTCGGCAAGCGTGCGCATAGTGAGACCTCGATCGGCGAGAGTGCGGTGTCGGTCAGCTATGCGGCAGTGGAGCTGGGGAAGCGAATCTTCGGCATGTTCACCGGCAAAAGAGTGCTCATTCTCGGCGCCGGCAAAATGAGCGAGCTGACGGTCAAGCATCTTTACAGCAGCGGCGCGGCGGAAGTCATTGTCGCCAACCGTACCTTGTCCCGTGCTGTAGAGCTGGCCGAGAAATTCTCGGGTAAACCCCGCACGATTGAAGAGGCGCTGAAGTCTCTGGATGAAGTGGATATTGTGATCAGCTCCACGGGTGCGGACGGCTATGTGCTGACGGCAGCCCAGGTAGCCGAGGGCATGAAGCGCCGCCCTTCACGGCCGCTGTTCATGATCGACATTGCTGTGCCACGGGATATTGATCCTGCCGCTGCCAGTGTGCCGGATGTGTTCCTCTATGATATTGATGATCTGGAGGGCATTGTGGAGAGCAATCTGGAGATGCGCCGCAGTGAAGCCGCCAAGATTGAGGTTATGATTGAAGGTGAGATGGAGGAATTCCAGCAATGGCTGAAGACGCTGGGAGTCAGACCGGTGATCCGTGCGCTGCAGGACAAGTCAAACGGAATTTATGAAGAAACGATGGATAGTCTGTTCAACAAGCTGCCTGAGCTGGATGAGCATCAGCGCAAGGTGATCCGCCGGCTGACCAAGAGCATCGTCAACCAGATGATGCACGATCCGATCAACGTGATTAAGGAGATGTCCGGCGGCAAGCAGGGGAATGAAGCGCTGGAATATTTCACTCAAATCTTCGCCCTGCAGGAGCAGCTGGATGCAGGTCCGGCCGGTGAAAGTGTTGAACCGCTTCAGCGCAGCGCTGCTGAACGGCCCTCCGGCGGAGAGATCCGTGTGCCGGGAGCGGTGCTTACCCCAGCCGGTTTGCTGGGCGGGTGAGCCACATGCTACTGCTGAACGGAATATATGATGCCGCTCTGCTGCTATATGCCCTGAGCCTGCTGTTTGTTTTCTCGGATTGCCTTCGGCGTAATCCGGGCGGAAAGCGGCTGGGCACAGGGCTTCTTGCTGTCGTAGGCCTGCTTCAGCTGACCGGCCTTGCGATCCGCTTCTCCCAGGAGGGCGGATTGCCAATTTTCACGCCTTATGATTTCCTGTTCTGGTTCTCCTTCAGCATGGTGGTTACCTCGTTTGCCGTGACGTATACACGCGGCGGTGAGTTCACGGTGCTGCTGCTCAGCATGGCGGGCTTCAGCGTATTTCTGCTGAACCGGGTATGGCTGACGGCAGAGGATCATACGCTGCAGAGCTGGAGTGCGGTGCACGGGTGGCTGGCGATGCATGTCATTTTGGCGAATCTGAGCTTTGCCGCACTGACACTGGGGACGGTATTTGCGATAATGTATCTGTTCCTGCATACGAAGCTGAAGAATAAGAAGTGGGATGACCGCGTCCGCAGGCTGCCCAGCCTGGAGACGATGGACAAATATTCCTACACGGCGATCCTGGCCGGAGTACCACTGCTGCTGGCCTCGCTGATTCTGGCGGGTCTGTCGATTGTAGCGGAAGGGCGGACACCGCTGTTTCAGGATACGAAGGTCCTGACTACGCTTACGGGCCTGGGCGTCTACATCGTCTACCTTGTGCTGAAGTTCTCCGGCCGCCGAAGCGGTACAGTCATGGCCCGCTGGGCGATTGCGGGGTACGGCTTCATTATTCTTAATTTCCTGCTGAATTCCTGGTCGGAGTTCCATGGCTGGGGCGGGGAATGAAGTGGGATGGACGATGGATGAGAGCGAGTTGGAAGCGCTGGGGAGAGCTGGAGTGAGCAGGATGGAGAGTAGC
This sequence comes from Paenibacillus sp. FSL H3-0469, assembly GCF_038051945.1. NCBI lineage: Bacteria > Bacillati > Bacillota > Bacilli > Caryophanales > Paenibacillaceae > Paenibacillus > Paenibacillus sp. FSL H3-0469. The sequence goes on along the minus strand of NZ_CP150302.1, from coordinate 2,825,135 downwards.
TTGCCAGTGGGATGGACGATGGATGAGAGCGAGTTGGAAGTGCTGGGGAGAGCTGGAGTGAGCGGGATGGAGAGTAGCTTGCCAGTGGGATGGACGATGGATGAGAGTGGGTTGGAAGCGCTGGGGAGAGCTGGAGTTATCGGGATGGAGAGTAGCTTGCCAGTGGGATGGACGATGGATGAGAGCGAGTTGGAGTGCTGGGGAGAGCTGGAGTGAGCGGGATGGAGAATAGCTTGCCAGTGGGATGGACGATGGATGAGAGCGAGTTGAAAGTGCTGGGGAGCTGGAGTGAGTGGGATGAAAAAGTATCTGCCGATTATGCTGGATGTGGAAGGACGGCGGGTGGTGATCGTTGGCGGCGGGGCGGTGGCTGTGCGCAAGGCGGCTCCGCTGCTGGAAGCGGGTGCGGAGCTGGCGGTGATCAGCCCCTCGCTCAGCGGGACGCTGGCTGCGATGGCTGATGAGGGGCGGCTGCAATGGATCAGCCGCCCCTATGCTCCCGGGGATCTCCAGGGAGCTGTTCTGGTCTATGCCGCCAGCGATAACAGGGCGGTGAACGAGGCCGTTGCCGCGGAAGCCCGGCAGCTGGGGCTGCCCGTTAATGTGGCCAGCCATGCAGAGGCGGGCACGTTCATTACGCCCGGCGTGCTCCGCCGCGGGCGCTTGACGGTTACGGTCTCGACCTCCGGGGCGGGACCGTCGGCGGCTGCGGAGATTACGCAGCAGATTGCGGGGCTGCTCGGCGAGGAATACGAGCCGTATCTGGATTTCCTGCATGAGCTGCGGACAGCGATTAAGCAGCTGGAGCCGGCGGCAGAGACCCGGGCGCGGCTCTTGCGGCGGCTGGGGAAGCTGGATGTGTTGAATGAGCTGCGGCAGGGCACCTTTATACCATGGACACGCGGGGAGATTGAGGCTTGGGTGGCGCGCAACCGGGAGGAATAGGCGGCGGAAGTGGCTGAGGCGGGCGAATGAGATGTACAAATACCCTTGAATTCAGCGAAAGTGGCTCAATCGAGCAAATGAGGTGTATAAATACCCTTGAATTCGGCTGAAGCGGCTCAATTGAGCAAATGAGGTGTATAAATACCCTTGAATTCGGCCGAAGCGGCTCAATTGAGCAAATGAGGTGTATAAATACCCTTGAATTTAGCGGAAGCGGCTCAATCGAGCGAATGAGGTGTACAAATACCCTTGAATTCAGCGAAAGTGGCTCAATCGAGCGAATGAGGTGTATAAATACCCTTGAATTCAACCGAGGCGGCCCGGGCGTGTTTATCCACGGGAGAGTTGCACGGCGGCGGCTGGAATAAGGGACTGACTTAAACAGGGGGAATTGGGCATGCGGAAGATTATCGTGGGCAGCAGACAAAGTGCGCTGGCTTTAACGCAGACGGGGCATGTGATTGCCGATCTGGAGCGGCTTAGCGGAGCGCATGGGTTTGATTTTACTTTTGAGGTGCATAAGATTGTGACCAAGGGTGACCGGATTCTCGATGTGACCCTGTCGAAAGTGGGCGGCAAAGGTTTGTTCGTCAAGGAAATTGAGCAGGCGATGCTCGCCAAGGACATTGATATGGCGGTACATAGTATGAAGGATATGCCTTCCGAATTGCCGGAAGGCTTAATGAATGGAGCGGTGCCGAAGCGCGAAGATCCGCGCGATGTGCTGATCTCAAGCAGCGGAGCGGGCCTTGAGGAGCTGCCGGAAGGCGCGCGCGTAGGCACCAGCAGCTTGCGGCGCTCCAGCCAGCTGGCTGCGCTGAGACCGGATCTGCTCATTGAGCCGGTACGCGGCAATATCGACTCCCGGCTGAAGAAGCTGGAGAGCGGCGAATATGACGCGATTCTGCTGGCAGCGGCGGGGCTGTCGCGAATGGGGTGGCAGGACCGGATTACGGCATATTTGCCGCCTGAGGTCTGCCTGCCCGCTGTCGGCCAGGGCGCACTCGGCATCGAATGCCGCAAGGACGACAACGAGCTGCGCAAGCTGCTGGCGCTGTATAACGATGAGCGCACGGCGCTTACTGTTACGGCGGAGCGGACCTTCCTCGGCGCTCTGAACGGGGGCTGCCAGGTGCCGATTGGCGCCTATGCGGTACTTGAATCAGAAGCCGGAACAGCTGCGAGGCCGTCCATAACGTTAACCGGAATGGTCGGAACACCGGACGGCACAGTCATTCTGAAGGAGACCTGCACCGGTGAAGATCCGGTGGAGCTGGGTGCGGAGGTTGCACGGAAGCTGGTGGCCCGAGGTGCGGAGAAGATTTTGGCCGATGTAAGGGAATAAGGAGTACATGGGGTACGGGTTATACAGGGGAGCAGCGCAGGTTACCGAGAAGCTTATGCAGGCCTGAATAGTATGTGTATAGGGATAAGGGGATGACGGAGATGGCGGGGAAGGTATATCTGGTAGGTGCAGGTCCGGGGGATGCGAAGCTGATTACGGTTAAGGGGCTGGAGTGTATCCAAAAGGCCGATGTGCTGGTCTATGACAGACTGGCCAGTCCAAGGCTGCTGAAATGGATGAAGCCCGGCGGTGAGAAAATTTACGTAGGCAAGCTCTCGGACCGCCATACGATGAAGCAGGAGGATATTAATCAGCTGCTGGTGAATCTCGCGCTTGAGGGCAAAACGGTGGTGCGGCTGAAGGGCGGGGACCCTGTGATTTTTGGCCGGGTGGGTGAAGAAGCAGAGCTGCTGCGCAGGAATGGCATCTACTATGAGATTGTGCCGGGCATTACCTCAGCCATCAGCGTCCCGGCGTATGCCGGTATTCCGGTAACCCACCGGGAGGCGTCGTCTTCCCTGTCGATTATTACGGGCCATGAGAGCCCGGATAAGCTGGATCATTCCATTCAATGGGATAAAGTAACGAATGCGACAGGCACGCTGGTATTCCTGATGGGTGTCGCCAAAATCGGTTACATCAGCGCCCAGCTCATGAAGCATGGCCGTCCGCCGGAGACTCCGGTGGCGCTGGTGCGCTGGGGGACCCGTGCAGATCAGGAGACGCTGACCGGCACGTTGGCCGATATTGAGGCGAAGGTTACAGCGGCCGATTTTCAGCCGCCGGCGGTTATTGTGGTCGGTGACGTTGTGCTCCAGCGGGAGCACCTGATGTGGGTCGAGGCGCTGCCGCTGTTCGGCAAGCGGATTGTAGTGACGCGGGCGCGCGCACAGGCAAGCGAACTGGTGGACCGGATCGAGGAGCTGGGCGGCGAGCCGTATGAGTTCCCGGTCATTGAGACGGTGATGCAGCGGGATGCGGACAAGCAGGCGGAGATCGCTGCGGCACTTGGCGGGCTTGCGGCGTATGACTGGGTGTTCTTCACCAGTCCGAACGGCGTAGACTTCTTCATGCGGCATCTGACGCAACAGAAGCTGGATATCCGCAGCCTGCACAGGGCGCGTCTATGCGCAGTGGGACCGGGTACGGCTGCAGCGCTCGCAGAGCGCGGGCTGATCTCCGAAGAATTGCCCGGCCGCTTCCAGGCGGAAGGGCTGATTGAAGCGTTCGGCCCGGAGCTTAAGCCAGGGCAGAAGGTGCTGCTTCCGCGCGGCGATCTGGCGCGCGAATGGCTGCCCGGCAAGCTGAGGGAGCTGGGACTTGCAGTGACGGAAGTGGATACGTATGAGACGGTGGTCACCGGCGAGGATGATATTGAACTGGTGAAGCTGCTGGAGGAGAAGCGCATTCATGCGGTGACCTTCACCAGCTCGTCTACAGTGCGCAATTTCCTCGGCATCCTGAAGCGGATGGGCCTGGAAGATCCGCTGGCGCTGCTGGCAGGCGTTAAGATTGCCTGCATCGGTCCGGTTACCGAACAGACCGCAGTCGAAGCAGGCTTCACTCCGGGACTGCTCCCGGAGGAAGCCACCATCGAAGGACTGGTGCAGGAGCTGTGCCGCTGGAATGAAACGACAAGGCTGAGATAGCCTGTTCCTTCCAGATCTGTCAGCGCTTCCTTTGAGCGTTACAATCGGGTCCGGCCTATTATCTTCGTTAATTTTAACATCTCAATACGGCTTAAGACGATTAGATGTGCGTATCTACTTAACTGCTTATTAACTACTTACTGAACAGGAGGTTTACAGCAATGAGCTTTCCAATAACCAGACACCGCCGTTTGCGCGGGTCGGCCGGTATTCGCGGCATGGTGCGCGAGACGGTGTTGAATGTGCTGGATTTCATCCAGCCGATTTTTGTAACCTATGGAACCGGTGTGAAGAATGAGATCAGCTCCATGCCCGGCGTGTATCATTTCTCGCTGGACACGCTTAAGGCGGAGGTGGATGAGATTGCTTCCCTGGGCATTCCGGCGGTACTGCTGTTCGGTATCCCCGAGACGAAGGATGCGGTTGGCTCGTCCGGCTTCGCAGATGATGGCATTGTGCAGGAAGCCACGCGTCTGATCAAAAAATGGTATCCCGACCTGCTGGTCGTCGCCGACACCTGCCTGTGTGAATTCACTGACCACGGCCACTGCGGCATGGTGCATACCCATACGGTGGATGGTGTGGTGCATGGGGATGTAATCAACGATGCTTCGCTTGAACTGCTGACCCGCACGGCGGTCTCACAGGCCCGGGCAGGGGCGGATATTATCGCGCCGTCCAACATGATGGACGGATTCGTGCAGGCGATCCGTGCCGGACTCGATGCGAATGGCTTCGAGCAGGTGCCGATCATGTCCTATTCGGTAAAATACGCCTCCGCCTTCTACGGCCCGTTTCGCGAAGCAGCGGATTCCGCTCCCCAGTTCGGCAACCGCAAGACGTATCAGATGGACCCGGCCAACCTGCGGGAAGCTATCCGCGAAGCGGATTCCGATGTGCTGGAAGGCGCGGATATGCTGATGGTGAAGCCTGCACTGGCTTATCTGGATGTAATCCGTACGATCCGCGACCAGTTCGATTTGCCTCTCGTAGCCTACAATGTCAGCGGTGAGTACTCGATGGTCAAGGCGGCTGCGCAGCAGGGCTGGATCGATGAGCAGGCGGTTGTGCTGGAGATGCTGACCGGCATGAAGCGCGCCGGAGCAGATGTAATCATTACCTATTTCGCCAAGGACGCAGCCCGCTGGCTGCGCGGCTAGGATCAGGAGGGAACAAGCATGGGCAATATACCGCTGAACCGCCGGGAAGAGGCTTCCCGCACCGCTTTTGAAGAGGCAAAACAATATATTCCCGGCGGGGTGAACAGCCCGGTCCGGGCATTCAAATCCGTAGGATTGACCCCGGTGTATGTCGAGAGGGGCGAAGGCTCGCGGATCTACGATATTGACGGCAACAGCTTCATTGACTACGTATGTTCGTGGGGACCGCTGATTATGGGGCATGCCCATCCTGAGGTGGTGAAGGCGTTGCAGGAGACTGCGGCCAGAGGGACAAGCTTCGGCGCGCCTACCCTGCTTGAGACCGCAATGGCCAAAACCGTGGTGGAACGCGTAGCCTCGGTGGACATTGTCCGCATGGTGAATTCGGGGACGGAAGCGACGATGAGCGCGATCAGACTGGCCCGCGGCTACACCGGACGCAGCAAAATCCTCAAATTCGAAGGCTCCTATCACGGCCATGCCGACAGCCTGCTGATTAAAGCCGGTTCCGGGGTGGCTACGTTGGGGCTGCCGGATAGTCCGGGCGTGCCGGAAGGTGTGGCGGTGAATACGATCACGGTACCTTATAATGACCTGGACGGGGTCAAAACCGCTTTTGAACGTTACGGCAACGAGATTGCCGCTATCATCGTTGAGCCGATCGCCGGAAATATGGGCGTGGTGCCTCCGCTTCCGGGGTTCCTGGAGGGGCTTCGTAAGGTGACTACGGGGTACGGGGCTTTGCTGATTTTTGACGAGGTGATGACCGGCTTCCGTGTGGACCGGGGATGTGCGCAGGGACTGTTCGGGCTGGACCCGGACCTGACCTGCTTCGGCAAGGTTATCGGCGGCGGGCTTCCTGTAGGGGCTTATGGCGGCAAAAGAGAGATCATGGAGCAGATCGCCCCGTCCGGCCCGATCTATCAGGCAGGCACACTCAGCGGAAATCCGCTGGCGATGGCGGCGGGCTACAGCACGCTTGCGCTGCTGACCCCTGAGGTCTACACCCATCTGGAGTCGCTTGGCGCAAGGCTGGAAGCCGGACTTAAGCGCAATGCGCAGGAGACGGGAATTCCGCTGACGATTAACCGCGTGGGCTCGATGGTATGTCCGTTCTTCACGGAGGAGCCGGTCATTAACTTCGAGACGGCCAAGACCAGTAACCTGGAGCTGTTCAAGCGTTATTTTGGCAAAATGCTGGATCAGGGCATCAGCGTTCCGCCGTCCCAGTTCGAGGGAATGTTCGTATCCGCTGCGCATAGCGAGCAGGATATTGACGATACAATTGCGGGCCATTATCAGGCCCTGAAATCGCTATGACGGCCGGACCGGAGGAGTTGTCCGGCCAGCATGGCAGCGGCGCGGGCCAAGACGGAAGTGATACCGCCAGCGCCCCCTTCGCGGGCGGCGGCAAGTGGACCCGGCGCGGGGAATGGCTGGAAGCCATGCCTGGCCGGGTTATTACGTCGGCTGCCGACAGACCGGCAGCCATCGATGCCTGGCTGCTGGGCGTAGCCGGCATGCCGGAGAAGCTGCATGCCCGGCTGCGCCTCGAGGACGGCATCCAGTGGAGGGGCGACCGGCTGCGGCTGGCCCTGTTCCCGCACCGGGAAGCGGGAATAGAGCCGGTATGGCAGGAAGCTGCGCCTGAGGTGCTGTTCGAGGACGACTTTTGCCTTGTGGTCCACAAGCCTGCGGGTATGGCAGTTCATCCGGACGGCACCAGCACGGAGGTGACGCTGGATCATCTTGTAGCCGCGCATTATGCGGCTTCCGGCGGCGGCATTGCCGTCCGTCATATCCACCGGCTGGACAAGGATACCACCGGACCTGTGCTGTATGCGAAGAACGAATACGCCCAGCTTGTGCTGGATGATGATATGCGTGAGAAGAAGGTATCCCGCCTGTATGCCGCGATTGTTGAAGGCACAGTGCCGCCTGAGCTTACAGTGATTGATGCCCCCATCGGCCGTGACCGCCATCATGCGGCGCGCAGACGGGTATCCCCTGGAGGGCAGGCGGCGGTAACACGGATTGTGGGGCGCGAAGCCCTGCCCGGCGGAACCGTAGTGAAGCTGGAGCTGGAGACGGGCCGGACGCACCAGATTCGTGTCCACCTCAGCCACGCGGGGCATCCGCTCTTCGGGGATGACCTCTACGGCGGAGCGGGCTGGCATACCGCGGGTATTCCCTCTTTATATGATGAGAAGCAGCCGCGCACGAAGCCTGGTCAGGTGAAATCTGCCATTACGGCCTGGTTCGAAGAGCAGGAGAAGGCAGGCCTTACCCCTGGTCTGCAAATCTCCGGCAAGCAGCCGGCTCCTCCCTTGAGGCCGGGAGTCAAGGCAAAGCCGGAGAGCTCCGGCCGCCAGGCGCTGCATGGCGAGAAGCTGATTTTCGCCCACCCCTGGACCCGCAACAAGATTGAAGTAGCCGATCCCTGGCCGGAGGATATGCGCCGTCTGCGCGGGCAAATCGGCGGCGTAGACCAGGAGTAGCCATTAACTAATGGAGCCTGTGAAGTTAAGACAACTCCATAGATGTCATGCCCAGCCGGGCCGCGTCTCTCTGAACTCTGGAGGATGCGGCTTGGCTTTTTTGTTGTTGTTCAGGCGACCTTCCCTCCAGCCGGAACATCGAACAATAAGCGGATTTATGCTATTTAATTTACGAACCATTACTCCCCGAGGAGCGCTAAGTGGATTTAGGGCATCTAATTTTCTCAATATGCCCTATATGTTTATTTTCAGCTTATATAAGTGTTGTTTGTCCAACTATTGCTGGATATTCGTAGATTTACTGATCAATAGTTGCCCTTTTTCCGCTTAATTAATTGAAGCTATTACGAATGACAAGGTGACAATCGAACAAAACTGCAGCTAATCTATAAGTGATCCATATATTTGCAGATTCCTAGTAACATTTGTAACTGACGGGCTTCCAATATATTGATAAATATAGTATGTAAGCGAAGCTCATTTCATGAACTGGGGGAATATTTGTGAAAAAAGTTACTAAGTTAATGCTCGTGGCCGGCATCTCATTGGCACTTGTCGGGGTAGGGAACAGCGGCGCCCTGAACAATGTCACTTCGGCAGCGAGCGCACCGCTTAAGGTAGGCCGGGTGGAAGCGGCTGCCCATGGCACCAAATGCTTCACTGTAGCGGTTGCTGTAGTACAAAATGGCGTAATCGTTGCGGCTTCGCTGGATGATTATCAGTTCCTGGGCACCGATGTAGCCACTGGCGTACCGAACTCGGACAAGGATTTCGGCCAGAACTACAAAGATCCGAACATGGTGCTGGCCTCCAAGAAGACCAATGCCAAATACTACAGTGAGCACATGAAGGAAGAAGCCAAATCGACAGTAGCCTATGACAAGAACCTGGCAGCGATCGAGAAATTCGCCACTGGCAAAACGATTAAATCCCTTGAAGCTACACTGACTAACAAAAGCAAAGAGCAAGTCGTTGATGCTGTAAGCGGTGCAACTTTGGTGGATACCCAAGGTTACCTGAAGGCTATTCTAAGCGCAGCTAAGGCTGCAAAATAAACAACTGTTCCATCATTTAACCGATGTTAACCCCTTCATGGCTGCGGCTGTGGAGGGGTTTTGCTATGCGGTTTCCATTTGTCACCAGACCGGCTCCGCTGTTCAAGAGAGTGGCACCCCTGCAATTATGGGTATAACAGTAATAAGTACAAAGACATCAGTATTCGTGAGTATTCATAACTGGGGGGAAGGCCATGAAATGGCAGGGCAGAAGAGGCAGTTCTAATGTGGAAGACCGCAGAGGCCGCGGCGGGGGCGGCGGGGGCAAGCTGATCGGCGGCGGAATTAGCGGGATCGTGATTATAGTGATTGTTACGCTGCTGAGCGGCGGGAATATCGGCGATATTATGGGGAATCTGACCTCAACCGGTTCGGGTACGAACTCAAGTGTCCCTTATGAACAGAGTGCCCAGGAGAAGGAGCTATCCGAGTTCGTATCTGTGGTGCTGGCCGATACCGAGGATGTCTGGTCCGATATCTTCAAAAAGCAGGGGATGACTTACCAGGACCCGACGCTTGTGCTCTACAGCGGTAGTGTGAACTCTGCCTGCGGAACCGCAAGCTCAGCCGTAGGCCCGTTTTATTGTCCGGGAGACGCCAAGCTGTATATCGATCTCAGCTTCTATGATGAGCTGCAGCAGCAGTTCAAGGCGCCGGGTGACTTCGCCATGGCGTATGTGATTGCTCATGAGGTGGGACATCATGTGCAGACGCTGCTGGGCGCTTCCGAGCAGCTGAATGCAGAACGCCAGCGCCTCAGCGAGGCCGAATTCAACAAGGTGCAGGTCCGCTTCGAGCTGCAGGCCGATTATTATGCTGGGGTCTGGGCGCATCATGTCCAGGGCCAGAATCTGCTGGAGGAAGGGGACCTCGAGGAGGCACTGACTGCGGCAAGCGCAGTCGGGGATGATACGATCCAGAAGCGGGCGCAGGGCTATGTGGTGCCGGACAGCTTCACGCACGGAACGTCCGAACAGCGCAAGCGCTGGTTCTATAAGGGCTTCAACTCCGGCACGATTGCCGGCGGAGATACTTTCAAGGCTGCTGAACTGTAGCCGCCGCCTGCATCAGGAACAACAAGAGCCGCTCTTCCGGTTGCCGGAGGGCGGCTCTTGTTGTTATTGGGGATATTAGTATGAGGAGCCGTTTCTGCTCCGTCGGGAAGCTGGGATGTATGCCAAAAACAGCATACATTGTGCTGCTGCGCAGGCGTCCGGCCCGAATGTATGCCAAAAACAGCATACATTGTGCTGCCGCGCAGGCGCCCGGCCCGAATGTATGCCAAAAACAGCATACATTGTGCTGACGCGCAGGCGCCCGGTCCAAATGTATGCGAAAAACAGCATACATTCGACTGGGTCTGCCCGGCCCTGACAGGCCGTCCCCCTGCGCGGGAACATGTGCTTATGGCTGCACATCGTTCCGGTAAGAGAGACGGTTGCGGCCAAGCTTCTTGGACTCCAGCAGGAGCTGGTCGGCGTAGACGTACCCTTTTTCCATAGAAGTCTTCTGGTCCGGGTCCGCCTTATAGTAAAAGAGCCCGAAGGATGCCGAATACGGCACGCGGATCATCTGCTCCTCGAATTCCGCACTTACGCTGTGATCGTGAAGGCTGTCCAGAATCTCCTGAATCTGTGTCCTGCACTCCTCGAAGGTCTTGTCCCTCAGCAGCAGCGTGAACTCTTCCCCGCCGCTGCGGAATAGGATGTCCCCCTCCTGCAGATGCTTCTGCAGCGTCTGCGCAAAATGAACAATGACCCGGTCGCCGACGGCGTGGTTGTAAGTGTCGTTGATCTTTTTGAACCGGTCGATGTCCGCCACTACAATTCCGATGTACTCGCCGCTCTGGTTGAGCTCCTTCATCATCTTGTCCATATGCGCCCGGTTATAGGTTCCGGTGAGGAAGTCGCGGTAGGCCATCTGCTCGAATTTGTCGCGTTCATACTTGTGCTGGGCACTCTGCGATTTGGAATAGAACGAGATACTGACCACATAATTGAGCACGAACAGGGTGATCAGCATCTCCCACTTCTCCATTTGCAGCAGCCGCAGCAGCAGAGCGTTACTCAGGGCCACCTTGCTGAAGTCCAGCAGATTCCGGCTTCGAAATAACAGGTTCCGTGCTTCACTGCGTGTCTTGATATCTCCCGACAGGGCGAAGGTCAGCACCAGGAAGGTGGAGGACAGCAGGGTGGTGACGCAGACAACGAGCAGGAACAGCAGCCAGTATCCGAGCGGAAGCTTGTCCGCCAGAGGAGAGAGCGCCGTATACAGATAGTACGCAGCAGAGCCGCCCAGTGTAAACGAACCGATATTGTAGAAGGTATCCAGGAACTCTCCGGGATCGGCGGTCTTTGTTTTCTTTTTATAGAAATATACGATGAACCGGTATACTGTCTCGAACAGGAGCGTGCCGAGCGGACCGGCAAAAATCCCGAAGGAGGAGGTATAGCTGATCGCATAATCGATTGTAGAGTTCCCGCTCCGGGTCACAATCCGCAATTGGAAATAGATGCTTGAGAAGATAGTGTATAGCAGTAATGCTTTTATATAGGTAGCGTCCAGGACTACAGCATGCGCGGGAATGAAGGCTATAGCCAGGGCTGCGACGAATAGGAAAAGGTCAAATACCCTCGCTTTTGACATGTCGGAAATTTCCTTTCAGGATTTATACCGATTATACCCGAAAAGATGATTCTTGATTAAAAGATATTTTTGAAATTTGCAGGGAATGACCATATATCCCTTTCCGCCTGCCCGCAGCCTACATATACTATTCTGATTTAAGGTGGAGCAGACTGCACCTGTGTCTAAATAAATCTATAGCCGGGGAGAGGAATGCATGAAGATATTGCTAGTCACCTACTGGGGCCTCACCAATATGGGCGGAATTTGGACATATATGAAGCAGCTGGCTGACAAGCTGGGCGAGCAGGGCCATTCCGTTACACTGATGGGCAGCCATGTGGAGAACAATACATTGTATTTGCTGAACCGGACAGAGTCTTTTGATAAAAAAGCGTTCTACTCGCTGCTGCTGCCCCAGCTGGATATCGGCCGCTTCCCCTCGCTGCATCTGGAGCACGGCATCTTCAGCTTTGAGCTGGGGCGTTACGTGTTCGAGGGCGGCGCCGCTGTGCTGGGCCTGGAGGAATACGATGTCATTCATGCCCAGGACCCTATCGCCTCCTATGCACTGCGGCGGATCATGCGCCGTCCTGTTCCGCTGGTCGCAAGTGTGCATGGGGCATTGACCAAGGAGACCTACTATGAGTACAAGGGACTTGAGCCGGGACTGACCCGGGAGGCCTATGAGCAGCGGCCGATCTGGAGATATTTCCGCAGGCTTGAGAGGCTGGGGGCCCAGGCGGCCGACCAGATTCTGGTCTCTTCGGAGTGGATCGGACAGCTTACGCAGAGCCTGGGGGTCAGCCAAGACCGTATCCATACCTTGCCGTACGGGCTGGACCTGCATCAATACGCAGCCAGGGCCGCAGAGACACCGCCGCTTCAATTTGCAGCGGGAATCCCTGTGATCATGTATGCCGGACGTCTTGAATATATCAAAGGCGTCCATGTGCTGATAGAGGCGCTGGGCATTCTGCAGCAGCGCTGTCAGCACTGGATCTGTGCGGTGGCCGGAATCGGCAGCCTCCTGGAGGAGCTCATGGAGCAGACCCGCCTGCTGGGTATCGCAGGGAAGGTCCATTTCACCGGGAAGCTGAACAATATTCCGGCTGCACTCCGGGCTGCCGACATCTATGTTCAGCCCTCTCTCCAGGACACGCAGCCCTTCTCGGTTACGGAAGCGCAGCTTGCCGGGATCGCGCCGATTGTCGCCGGAACCGCAGGCATGCCGGAGATGGTCCGGCAGGGAGAGACGGGCTGGATTGTTCCTCCCGGAGATGCCGCGAAGCTTGCCCTGCAAATCGAGCAGCTGCTGGGGGATGAGGAGCTGAGAAGACGCACCGGCCTCCAGGCTAAACAGTGGGCAGAGCAGACCCGTTCGCTGGATGTTATGGCTGCGGGTACGCTGAATGTATACCAGAGAGCAGTCAGACTGCGGGCGGGCCGTCCGGGAATTCCGGACCACCTCCGGTTTGAGGAAGAACCGGGCGCGGGTGCGCTGCCGGCAGCTTTTCATCCGGCGGATGTGCTTAACGAGTGTAGTCCAGGGAATCCGCTTGCCGTAACGCTGCGTGTGAAGCTTCCACAGCACTACTCTATTCCTGATGCACGTACGGCTCTTCCTCCCCTGTAATAGGCGCTGTCCGCAATTGAAGCGGCAAAGTTGTCATGCCTGCCTGATTGAAGCATATACATGAGGGGAGTAACATTTTGGGCTTATACTCTGGGCTTGTCTCAGGGATAGATTATGCCAAGAAGGAGGACATTTCCCGTGTTTGACCAGTCCCATGGCTTGCGGTTTGATATTTATGAACGCATTCACCTTTCGGAAGAGCTTCCGGGAATAGCAGAGCTGGAGGAAGTCGAGCTGGTTCCCGACATCCAGGTCATCCAGCGGGAGGACCGGGCTGAACTGCACGGACAACTGCTGCTCACCGGACTCTACCGGGGGGAGGATGACCTTACACAGCGTCTGGAGCATGCAATTCCCGTTGAAATCACTGTTCCGCTGACCCGGGTCAGCTCACTTGATGACATAGGGGTGGAGATCGAGAATTTCGATATTGATCTGCTGACGATGCGAACCGTCAACATTACCGGAGTGCTCTCGCTGCGGGGAATCGGAAGTGCAGATGCACAGCCGGCCTGGCAGCAGGAGGAATACACAGTAGCGTATTCGCCGGAGGCAGGAGACAGCAATACGTCTGAGGAGAAATTCCGCAGTCCGGAGAATGATACCCTGTATGAGAATTCGCTCTGGACCTATGGCGAGGGGGCGGCCGAGGGCTCTGAAGAAGATCAGAACTCTGCTAATCCGGCTGAGGCTGTAGTCCAACCTCTGTATGCGGAAGAAACTACGTACACCCAGCCCGCCGCCTATCTCTCCCCACCCCTGAAGGACAAGGAACCCAGAGCAAGGACCCATAGCCTGGATACGGCTTCTTCGGCAGGCAGCGCCGCCTTGAACACAGTGGATCATTGGGGTAATGCGAAGCTTCAAGCCGCCGCGCAGCCTGAGCCGGTGTTAACCTCCGCTGCCAGTGACGCTGCTGCGCTATTTGCCGGGAACGAAGAAGGGGAGGCGGCAGAGGAGATCCAGGCCATAGACAATGAAGTCTTCCTGTCTGCGGAATCTCTGGCTCCCCCTGAGGAGAAGCAGGATCTCAAGGTTGCCCTTGGCAGCAAAAAAGAACCTGGAGCCGCCGAGCGGGAGCCGCTCACCTTCTCCTCGCTGCTCAGCGCAAGCCGCGCCAACAGAGAGCAGGAAGAACTGCTATCGGGCAATTTAGACTCTGTAGCGGAGGCTGTTCCTGAGGCCGGCAATGACACAGCGTGGAAGAGCCGGTTCATCGGCGGCATGGGCGGAACGGAGCTGTTCCGCAAGGTAAGGCTCTGCATTGTACAGCGGGAAGAGACGCTGGACACCATAGCCGAGAAATACCAGCTAAGCACCCGGGAGCTGACCATGTATAACCGGCTGTCCGGTCAGGTTGTAGAAGAGGGACAGGTATTATACATCCCTTGAGATTGATGATGCGCGGAGAATTCAGGCTTAACAGGAACAGCCCTTGCCTTACGGATGGGGCTGTTCCTGTTTCTGTATATGATTTCCGCTTCTGGTTTACAAACCGTTCAGCCGGGGGTAATAGTCACTACCGGCCTACATACATTACACATTCAGGCAGCTATGCGCTGGTACACTACTTCTGGAAGGATGATCATTCACATGAAGAGAAAAGTGGCAGCCACTGCGGCCGCACTAAGCTTGACGCTCACAGTCTCGGCCGGTGTCTATGCCGCCAGCAATCTGCAGGAGATCAAGGCGCTCCTGAACAACAAAATCGGGATCGTCGTGAATGGCCAGGCGTACACGCCCAAAGACGGCAACGGCAAAACCCTCGCCCCGATTACCTACAACGGCATCACTTATCTGCCTGTACGCTCCATAGGCGAAGCGCTGAACACCGCTGTTACTTACGATGCTGCAACCAGCCGGGTCATCATCGGTAATGGGGCTGCTCCGGCTGTCTCCTCCGGCGGCTCGTCCGCAGGAACACCAGCGGATTCTGTGAAGCGGCCGAAGAGCCTGCCGGCGGACTTCCCGCTTCCGGCGGACGCGAAGATCTTTGATCTGATCGAAGGCTCGGCGACCGGCAAGCCGTCCGCGACCTTCAGCTATACCACGAAGCAGGGGCTGGAGACGCTGGGCAATACGTATAAGGACTATTTCGCGCAAAAAGGAGCCACCTCCAAATCGGAGGAGGTCTCTGCAGCCGCCTTCCAGATTATTGATGCAGGTAGCACGTTTGCTGTTACCGTGGACGGGGCTCCCGGAACGGGCAGCCGCCAGGGCTTCAACGTGGTTCAAGTGATCTGGAGCGGGGAGTAAGCGCCAAGGTTCGTCTGCTGCGCGCCCTTTGTGTATATGCTGGTTGACTAGGGATAACACTGAATGTATTATTGAACTAAGTAATAACTAGCATAAAGACTGGGAACGGGAAGAGTAGGCGGTCAGCCCTTCAGAGAGCGGGATTATTATTGGTGTGAATTCCCGCAGGACGCAGCCCCCGAAGTCGCCCCGGAGTTGCCCTTCTGAGCTTGTCTTCATCATGAAGACCGGTTAGGATGCGGCCGGTTGCAGCCGTTACCCTGCATGAGTGTCGCGCTGAGCTTTAGGAACCTGTTAGGGAACTTAAGGCAGTGGTTTATTTTTTATTGGCGCGAAACAAAGGTGGTACCGCGAAAGAATGGCCTTTCGTCCTTTGAGACGAAGGGCCTTTTTGTATTCTCAGAAACCGCTAGCTACTCAATACATTTAACAGTGGAGGGTTCACAATGGCTGATAACAACAATGCAGCAGCAGAGCTGCCGAACGGGCAGGAAGCGGCAGAAGCTACCGCTTCAGCTAATCACAAGCAGAGCGATATGCCGACTACATATGATCCGGGAGCGGCAGAGAAGAAATGGTATGCGTACTGGATGGAGAAGGGCTTCTTCGAAGCCGGCAAGCGGCCGGATGCGGAGCCGTACAGCATCGTGATTCCGCCGCCGAATGTAACCGGAATGCTGCATATCGGACACGCGCTGGATTTTACGCTTCAGGATGTGCTGATCCGCACCAAGCGGATGCAGGGATATGATACCCTGTGGCTGCCCGGTACGGACCATGCAGGGATTGCTACACAGACCAAGGTAGAGCAGAAGCTGCGCCAGCAGGGGATCTCCCGCCATGATCTGGGGCGCGAGAAGTTCCTGGAGCAGGTATGGGACTGGAAAGACCAGTATGCCAAGACCATTCATGACCAGTGGGCCAAGGTGGGCCTGTCCCTCGATTACTCCCGCGAACGCTTTACCTTTGATGATGGAATGAAGAAGGCGGTAAGCAAGGTATTTGTGGAGCTGTACCAGAAGGGCCTGATCTATCGCGGCAAGCGGATTATTAACTGGGACCCGGCTGCCCGTACAGCCCTGTCGGATATCGAGGTTGAATACAAGGAAGTGAACGGGCATCTGTACCATCTGCGTTATCCGCTTAAGGATGGCAGCGGCCATATTACGGTGGCTACCACGCGGCCCGAGACGATGCTGGGCGATACAGCGGTAGCGGTACACCCGGAGGATGACCGTTACAAGCATCTGATTGGCAGAACACTGGTCCTGCCGATTATAGGCAGAGAGATTCCGGTTATTGCTGATGAATACGTAGATAAGGAGTTCGGCAGCGGTGCGGTTAAGATTACACCGGCGCATGATCCGAATGACTTCGAGATGGGAGTCCGCCATAACCTTCCGCAGATCAATGTAATGGACGAAGGCGGAGTGATGAATGAGGAAGCAGGCGCTTACCAGGGAATGGACCGCAGCGACTGCCGTAAGGCCATCGTAGCCGACCTGAAGGAGCAAGGCGTGCTGATCTCCATTGAGGATCATGTACACCAGGTTGGGCACAGTGAGCGTTCGGGGGCTGTTGTAGAGCCTTATCTGTCCACCCAGTGGTTCGTCAAAATGCAGCCGCTGGCAGAAGCGGCCATCGCTGCACAGAAGGACGGTGACGGGGTCCACTTCGTGCCGGACCGCTTCGAGAAGACGTACCTGAACTGGATCGAGAATGTCCGCGACTGGTGTATCTCCCGCCAATTGTGGTGGGGTCACCGGATTCCGGCCTGGTACTCCGAATCTACCGGGGAGCTTGTTGTTGCGCACGACGAAGAAGAAGCACGCCGCATCAGCGGGCTGTCCGACCTGAAGCAGGATGAGGATGTTCTGGATACCTGGTTCAGCTCCAACCTCTGGCCGTTCGCTACATTAGGCTGGCCTGACGGGGAGAGCAGTGACTATCAGCGTTACTATCCGAACAACGTACTGGTTACCGGGTACGATATCATTTACTTCTGGGTAGCGCGGATGATTTTCTCAGCCATGGAATTCACAGGCCAGAAGCCGTTCTCCGATGTACTGATGCACGGACTCGTACGCGATGCCGAAGGACGCAAGATGTCCAAGTCTCTGGGCAACGGCATCGATCCGCTGGATGTTATCGAGCAGTACGGCGCTGACGCCATGCGTTATATGATTACTACCGGCAGTACAGCGGGCCAGGATCTGCGGTTCCGTATGGAAAAGGTAGAGCAGGCGCGCAATTTTGCCAACAAGATCTGGAATGCCTCCCGGTTCGCGCTGATGAATCTGGAAGGCGTAGCCTTTGAAGATATTGACATTACAGGTGAGCTTGGCACAGCAGACCGCTGGATTTTGCACCGCCTGAACGAAACTTCCCGTGATATTACGCGTCTAATTGACTCGTACGAGTTCGGCGAGACCGGACGCCTGCTCTACAACTTCATCTGGGATGATCTGTGCGACTGGTATATCGAATTCGCCAAGCTTTCGCTGTACGGAGCGGACGCAGCCGCCAAGGCCAAGACCCAGTCTGTTCTGGCTTACGTGCTGGACCGCACACTGCGCCTGATTCACCCGTTCATGCCGTTCATTACCGAGGAGATCTGGCAGCATCTGCCGCATGAAGGAGAATCGATTACGCTGGCTGAATGGCCGAAGTACGATGCGGCGCTTGAGAATCCGCAGGCGGTATCAGAGATGAACCTGCTGATGGATATCATCCGGGCTGTTCGCGGTATCCGTGCGGAAGTGAATGCGCCAATGAGCAAGAAGGTCGAGCTGATTATCAAGGCCGGCAGCCAGGACACCCTGGACATTATTTCCCGTAACGACAATTACATCGGGCGCTTCTGCAACACCTCTTCGTTCGAAGCAGGCCTTGCGCCGCAGACGCCGGATAAAATGATGTCCGCCGTGGTTACCGGAGCGGAGCTGCTTCTCCCGCTGTCCGGTCTGATCGATATCGATCAGGAGATTATCCGTCTGGAGAAAGAAGTCCAGACCCTGAACAGCGAAGTGG
The DNA here is from genome assembly GCF_038051945.1 of Paenibacillus sp. FSL H3-0469. Classification (NCBI taxonomy): domain Bacteria; kingdom Bacillati; phylum Bacillota; class Bacilli; order Caryophanales; family Paenibacillaceae; genus Paenibacillus; species Paenibacillus sp. FSL H3-0469. The sequence continues at coordinate 2,806,936 of NZ_CP150302.1, read as the reverse complement.
AGCGTGTGGAGAAGAAGCTCAGTAATCAGGGCTTTGTAGCCAAAGCTCCGGCGAAAGTCATCGAAGAGGAACGGGCGAAGCAGGCGGATTATTCCGACAGACGCGAGAAAGTGCTGGCCCGTATTGCAGAGCTGAGAGGATAACTGACATGGAAGAGATCACCCGGAGCGGCGCTGCCGCTCCCTTAAGTTCTTATACAGAAGCCGTAGACTGGATCAACAGCCTGATTCCTTTTGGAATCCGGCCGGGTCTGGAGCGGATAGAGCTTCTAATGGAGAAGCTGGGACATCCGCACCGGAAGCTTAAGTTCATTCATGTGGCGGGGACGAACGGCAAGGGCTCAACCTGCGCCTTTTTAACCTCGGCCCTTATTCAGAGCGGATATTCGGTGGGGACCTTTACCTCTCCTTATATCACGAAGTTCACGAACCGGTTCCAGTACAACGGGACGGATATTCCTGAAGAGACGCTGCTTGCGCTTGCCAATCAGCTGCGTCCGCTGGTGGAGGAGATTGCGGGCACTGAGCTGGGCTCACCGACCATGTTCGAGGTGGCGACGGCGCTCGCGATTCTCTATTACGGCGAAGTTTGTTATCCCGATGTAGTCGTATGGGAGACGGGGCTTGGGGGAAGGCTGGATGTAACGAATATCGTTACTCCGGTGGTGTCGGTCATTACGAATGTTGGACATGACCATACCGATGTGCTGGGAGATACGCTGGAACTGATTGCCGGCGAGAAGGCCGGGATTATTAAGCCGGGCGTTCCTGTAGTCAGCTGTGTAAGCCAACCCGAAGCTGTAGCTGTATTGAAAGCCAAGGCGGCGGCTACCCGTTCGACACTCTATTTAGCCGGAGAAGATTTCAGCTATAGTAAGGTAGAGCAGAGAGACGGCTACCAGCACTTCACCTTCAACGGGCCGTTCCGCGGGCTTGAGCTGGATATTGCCATGAAAGGCGAACACCAGCTGCAGAATGCAGCCGGAGCAATGATGGCGCTTGAGGTGCTGCGGCAGTATATGGCCTTCATGCTGGAGGACGAGGATGTGCTGGAGGGCTTTCGCGGCACATTCTGGGCCGGAAGACTGGAGGAAGTGAGCACTGCGCCCAGAATTATTCTGGACGGCGCGCATAACCCGGAAGGGGCTGAGAGCCTTGCGAAGAGCCTTCCGCAGTTCCAGCCTTACGGTAAATTAAATTTGCTGATGGGGATGCTGGCAAATAAGCATCACGAGTCGTATCTCAAGCATATACTGCCTATAGTGGATACGCTCATCCTGACCGAACCGGATTTCCGTAAGAAAATGGACGCGGAAGATCTGCAGGCGATCGCAGAAAGTCTGCGGAGTAAATATGCCAAGGAAAACTTGGAAATCATAGTAGAACGTAATTGGGGCCAAGCGCTGCAGAAGCTGCAGACGATCACAGCGGACGATGACCTCGCAGTTGTGTCCGGAACGCTGTATTTGATTTCTGATGTGCGCAGTACGCTTTTACGGCAACCCGATTCTGAAAAAGGCTGGTGACGAACTGTTGGATACTACTGAACGTGTGCATTTTATAGGGATCGGCGGCTATGGTATGAGCGCGATTGCCCGGGTGATGCTGGAGATGGGATATACAGTTACAGGCTCTGACGTAGCTGCCCAGGAGTTAACGGAGAAATTGATAGCCAAAGGTGCCAAGGTCTTCATCGGGCATACGGCGGAGCAGGTGAAAGGTGCGGATCTGGTCGTCTATTCCACGGCGCTTGCCGCGGATAATGTGGAATGGGTGGAGGCAGAGCGCCTGAAGATTCCGGTTCTTCACCGCTCGCAGATGCTGGCCCGGCTGCTGAATGAACGCAAGGGCGTAGCGGTGGCCGGAGCGCACGGTAAGACTACCACCTCATCCATGATTGCTCTGGTTATGGAAGACTGCGGCGTGGACCCTACCTACATTATCGGCGGGGAGATTATGAATGTCGGCACGAATGCCAAAGCGGGACAAGGGGAATTCGTCGTGGCAGAGGCCGATGAGAGCGACGGCTCGTTCCTGCAATACCATCCTTGGCTGGGAATCGTTACGAACATTGAAGCGGACCATCTGGAGAACTACGGCGGCGACTTCGGTAAGCTGAAGGATGCTTATGTTCAGTTCATGAATCAGCTTCGCGAGGATGGAACAGCTATCGTATGTGCAGATGATGAGAACCTGAAATCCCTGCTGCCTAAGGTAAAAGGTAAAGTAATCAGCTACGGGATTGAATCAGAGACGGCCGATTATATTGCAACAGATATTGTCCTCGGCGACCGCCAGGTATCTTATACCATGAACCATGGAACCGAGGTGCTAGGCCGTATTGAGCTCTCTATTCCGGGAAAATACAATCTGTATAACTCCATGGCTGCAGTGATTTCCTGTCTGAAATCGGGCATTGCCTTTGAGGCCATTGCGGCTGCGATTGTGAAGTTCCACGGCGCCAAACGGCGCTTCCAGGTGCTGGGCGAGGTTGACGAGATTCTCGTCATTGATGATTACGCGCATCATCCAACAGAGATTCAGGCTACGATCAGCGCCGCCAAGGCAACCGGCAAACGCATTATCGCCGTGTTCCAGCCGCAGCGCTACACGCGTACCTTCTTCCTGCTGGATGCGTTCAGCCGCGCGTTCAGCGAAGCAGACGAAGTGATTATTACCGATATCTATTCCCCTGCGGGTGAGAAGCAGATAGAGGGTGTCACCTCCGCCAAGCTGGTAGAGCTGATTGTGCAGAACAGCAACGCCGGTGCGCGGCATCTGCCGACGAAGGAAGCTGTGCTGGCCGATCTGCAGAACCGCATTGCTCCCGGTGACCTGGTCATCACCATGGGTGCGGGCGATATCTGGAAGGTCGGTTATGCGCTGGCAGACAGCCTGAAGAACCGCTAAGATTTCAGGAACCGTTAAACTTTTTAAAAAAGGGGCGGTCCCAATTAGCCATTTATGGCTTATGGGACCGCCCCTTTTTTGCATCCGGCGAACAAGAAGTTAGAGGTGATAGATAATAATGATATTGCCGATATGAGCTGTGAATGTTATCGTTCGGATAGAGCAGGTATATCCGCATAGTTCGGTGGTGTGTTGATGGGCTTTCAGCTTGATATTAAGTCGCTGTTATACTTGTTCATTCTGGGAAATTTATTTTCCGGGCTGATGATTACGTTTTACCGCTACCACTTTCCCAAAGACATTGCCTCCAGTCTATTCATTGCCTCCAAGTGGATTCAGGTGATCTTCTGGAGCTCCATTCTGCTGTGGGACTATATTCCCCATAGAATCGCTGTACCTCTGAGCAATGCGCTCATTCTGGCCGGCGGAGGGCTGGAGATCGCTGCGTTGCTGATGATGATGGGCATGCTGGACCGCCGTTCGAAGCTCTATTATCTGACAATCACGGCAGGGAGCATACTCAGCTTTGTTATCGTTACCCTGTTCTTCAACCATCCGAATATACGGGTCGCAACGACCTCGTTATGGGTCATGCTGTTTGTGCTCTACCCTGGCTGCCGCTTGACAGCGAGCCCGGAGCGCTCTCCGCTCCAGAAGATACTCGCCGCCGTATTTTATGCGATCGCAGCGGTGATGTTACTCAGGTCGTTCGTTGCTCTGGCGGTGGAACCGGATATGGGCCCGCTGACGGCTAATCCGGCGCAGTATTTGTATTATCTCGGGATGTTCCTGATGCTGATTGGAGGCATTGCCGCCTTCATCCTGCTCTCCAATGAGCATTCCTACCAGAAGCTGAAGCGCATCGCCACCTATGACAGCCTGACCGGGATTCTGGGCCGCCGGGCCTTCCTGCTGGAAGCCGAACTGAAGCTGGCGCTTGCCGCCAAGAAGAGGGAATATTGTTCCCTGCTGCTGCTGGATCTGGATCATTTCAAAAGAGTGAATGATACCTACGGTCATGACACCGGCGACAGTGTGCTGCAGGATTTCGCCCTTACTGCCGAGAGTACGCTTGCGGGCGGTGACTTGCTCGGACGGGTAGGCGGTGAGGAATTCGCCATTCTGCTGTACGGGCAGGATGCGCTGAGCAGCAGCCATCAGGCAGAAGCGCTGCGGGAGACGCTCAAAGAATCTTCTGTGCACAGCCTGCCCTGCGGGTATACGGTCAGTATTGGTATAGTCTCTGTGCTGCCTGATCAGCAGACCAGCTTGAACGCACTCTACAAGCTATGTGATCTGGCGCTTTATCAGGCGAAGCAGGAAGGCCGGGACCGTGTGGTCAGGTCCGGGTAAACGGACTCTCAAATACATAGCATACATAGACATATCGTTAAACAAAGGGGTGGACATGATGACAGCCGGCTTGGATTTGAAGACTTTGCTGGCTTGTCTTTTTTTCGGCAATCTATTTACGGTTCTGCTTATTCTGGCATACCGGCCCAGTTATCCGAAAGAAAAGACAACCCCATTGTTCCTGACAGCCAAAATTCTGCAGCTCGCTATTCTGCAGCTGTTGTTATTAGAGGGAGTTCATGATTGTCCATTCGTGCTTCCAAGTATTATTCTCTTGAGCGTGGCTGCAGGAACTGCGGAGATTCTGGCCCTGCTGAAGAAGCTGGAAGCCGATTCTCAGCGAATGAAGCAGCGGTATTACACGCTGGCTGCGATATCTGCGTTAGGTCTGCTTCTGCCCTACCTGCTGCATCCGGATGTTCCCCGGCTGATCGCAGCATCTGCACTTACGGGTGCGATTCTGCTGCTCTATCCGGCTTATCTGTTATCCTGGAAGGTCAGAAAGACCCCGCTGCAGGAAATTACGGGTATGCTGTACGGTGTGGCGATCCTCTCTCTGCTCAGTAAGGCCAGCGGCCTGTTCTATCTTCCGCCGGGAGGCTCGATTGCAGCGGCGTGGCTGCAGAGCTTTTTTTACGCCGGAATCTATCTGCTGATGTTCCTCGGAACTGCGGGCTTCATGCTGCTCTCCCGGGAACAGTCCTATGCGGAGCTGGAGCGTGTGGCAACTTATGATGAACTGACAGGCGTCTTGAACCGCAGGGCGTTCGTGCTGCGTGCCCAGCCTCTGATTGCTGCTGCCGCCAAGGAGATGGTGCCCTTCTCATTCATGCTGCTGGATGTGGACCACTTCAAGCAGGTTAATGACACCTATGGCCATGATACGGGAGACCGGGTGCTGCAGGATTTCGCCCGCAGAATTGAGCGTCAGCTCGGCAGCGGGGATCTCTTCGGAAGATTCGGGGGCGAGGAATTCGCGGTGCTGCTGCACCGGTCGGATGAGGAAGACGGTGAGAGAATAGCGGAACGGCTGCGCTGCTCTGTGCTTGGTGCGACGGTCGAAGGCATGCCGCTGTCCTATACGGTCAGCATCGGTCTGATTACGATTCTCTCCGGTGAACGCGTGCCGCTCGGCACCTTGTACAAACTGAGCGACAACGCTCTATATAAGGCGAAGCAGCGGGGAAGGAACTGCGTGGTCAGGAGTGACAGCTACAAGGGCAAGGTGCCGGAAGCTGGTTCTTTTGCGAAGTAGACAGGGCCGATTATCAATAGTATGCCGCATGACAGCGATTCTCCATATTATCGGGGAGCCGCTTTTTTGTATGACTGTACCACCTTAACTTGGGTAATAGATCCTAGATGCCCCGGGCAGTCCAGGGCCAATTGATCAATGGAGAGTAGGAGAAGAGGCCATGAAGGAACCGTTGCTATTCATTTCCGCAGAGAATCCATATCCGCAGGATAGCGGGGGCAAGCTGAGAACGGGCAATATTCTGAAGCTTCTGCAGGGCAAATATGAGGTAGAGCTCATCACCTATGCCAATCCCCGGAAGACAGGGACGCCGGAGGGACTTCCGTCACTTACGGTGCATGAAGTAGAGCGTACAGTCAGCTACCGCAGAGCGCTGCTCCGTTCCCTGTATACCTGGCGGAATTGTTCTTATATGAGCCATGTTGATGTGGACATGAGGGCGAAGATTATAGAGCTCTGCAGCCGGAATTCCTACGGTCATGTATTTATTTCGCATAGTCTGCTGGGCTGCTGCATCGACATTGTACAGCGCTGCCTGCCTGGTACTGTGATTATTACCGATGCGCATAATTTCGAGAGCGGATTGTCTGCACAGCTGGCAGGCGGGAAAAAGGGGATCGCCAAGGTCTATTATTCCCTTAATGCTGTATGGACGCGCCAGGATGAGCTGAAGCTGATGGACAAGACGAATCTGCTGCTGACCACTTCGGAAGAGGATGCTCTGGCCTTCAAGGCACTGGCCCCCAGCCAGTCACAGAAGGTCCATGTCATTCCCAATTTCATACGCATGGAGGATTACCGGACCAAGACGCAGTTGCCCAAGGAGAAGTGGATTATTCTTCCGGGTAATATGAACTACTTCCCTAACATTAACGCAGCCCTCTACTTCTACCGTGAGGTATATCCTCTGGTTAAGGCGAGCGTACCGGATATCCAGTGGTATATTGTCGGACGGGACGTGCATCCGGAGGTAGCGGCGCTCGCCTTGAAGGATTCCTCTATCGTCATTACCGGGTATGTGGACAGTGTGGCGGATTATATACGCAAGGCGCAGGTGGTCATAGCTCCGCTCCTGGAAGGCAGCGGAACAAGGCTGAAAATTCTGGAGGCCTGGGCGCTGAGAACCCCTGTCGTATCCAGTTCCAAAGGGGCAGAAGGGCTGTTCTATGAGCATTCGCAGAATATTATGATTGCCGATGACCCGGTTTCCTTTGCCGATAGTGTGACACTTCTGCTTCAGGATCATGAAAGAGGAGTAGTGCTTGCGGACCGTGCATACGAGGTTCTGCTGGCAAATTATGAGGCGGAAAGTGTCAAGGATAAGCTGCTTCGTCTGGTCTGAAGGGATATGGAATGTAAAATAATTATTTTTCCCCATAAATCGACAACCTTCTCAGGAGGACTGCGTTACTATAGATCTACATCGATAGTTTCACATTTCTGGGCTGGATGTCATCCGGCCTTTTTTGTTTCGTACACATTCATTCACATTTACATAGAACCAAGGAGCTATAGCCATGAGAGAGAGAATGTTGTTCCTTTCTGCCCGGAGTCACATGCCGGAAGACCGGGAGGGAGACATCAGAACAGAGAATTTCCTTGATATGCTGCTGGAGCGGTTTGATATTGATCTGTTGGAGTATTGCCACCACCGCCGCGAGACGCAGATTCTACGCAGTCCTGCCCTGACCGTTCATCAGGTGAAGCGGCCTGCGTCCACCCGCAGAAGCCTGCTGTTTCCGCTGAACAGGCTACGCACGGATGCCTCGATGCTCGGCAATGACAAGTCGCTGCGGGCGGTAATTAGCGAGATGTGCAGCCAGAACGCCTACAGTCATGTGTTTGTCTCGTATGCCATGCTCGGTAACGTACTGGACCTGGTTGCCTCACTGCTTCCCGGAGCTGTTATCGTCACCGACGCCCGGCGTGCAGGTGGCATACGGGTGCAGAGCCGGGCGGCCGGCAAGCGGGGAATCGGCACAGGCTACCGCAAGCTGAACGATGCGCTGATCCGCCGGGAAGAGCGCCGCTTAATGAACAAGGCCAGCCTCCTGCTGGCCGCTTCAGAAGAAGAGGCCCTGTCCTTTAAGGCGTTATCCTTTGCCGACGCAGGCAAGGTGCATGTAGTTCCGCCGTACATTGATCTGACTGCCCTACCCTATGCGGCTCCCGGAGAAACTGCCAAGGATAACTCCATCGTTCTGCACTGGAACATGTATTCCACTGACGGCAAGAATGCAGCGCTGCTGTTCTTCAAGAAGGTATATCCGCTGATTCGGGCGGCAGTGCCGGATATCCGCTGCTGCATTATCAGCAGTGAGGTGCATGCAGAGGTCGCAGCTGCCGCCCAGAAGGACTCTTCTGTTGTACTCATCAGAGAAGCTATGCAGACAGCCGATTATATCCGCAAGGCCAGAGCTGTGGTTGCTTCATGCTGTGAGGACTGCGGCAGTCAGAGCAGCATTCTGGAGGCCTGGGCCCTCCGCACGCCGGTGGTCAGCAGCCTGAAGGGCTCGGAGGAGCTGATGTGTGAGCCGGGGCGGAATATTCTGCTGGCAGGAACAACGGCGGGCACTGCCGATCATCTGATCAGGCTGCTGACGATGCCGGAGCTTGGTTCTATTATTGCGGATCAGGCCTACAGGACGCTCAGCAGGCATTATGCCGCAGAGGGAGTTAAGGCGAAGCTGCTTAGTCTGGTGTAAATATATTAAAATAGCATATCTCTCTCGCATCTTTCATATCTTTCAGTATAGAACTGAAGATCGCGAGGTGAGGGTATTGAATAACGGAAGAATGACATTCCGCTTCGACGGTGACCAGGGCAGGCAGCGGACAGAGACGGCAGAGCTCCGGGCGGCGAACGAAACCGGTGTGGTTCTGGAGGACAAGGATACTGACAAGGTGCAGCGCGGGGGGATTAAGACATCCTCCTATTCCAAGGCCGATGAATATATTGTGGATCTGGAGAAGGTGGAGTTGCCCCGGCCATTAGAGACAGCTTACATGAAGCCTCCGGGCGCCAGCCGCCGGAAACCGAAAGCTCCTGAGGATAACTATGATTTGGGGCTGTATTCTGTTGTCCGTCCTGCTTCTGCAAGGAATCTATGGGAACAGAGTGAAGACTCGGAGGAGGATTCCTCCTATGGAGGGGCGGATGAAGAAGGTCTGCATTCAGCAGATGACTACTACCCGCTGTATGAAGATAACTGTGAATCCGCTACAGACAGTTATGAGCAATCCGGCGCTCACCGGGATAGCTACGGCGGCTCTTATCATACCCGCCGTCCCTCGTACTGGTGGAAGTTCGCATTGTCCATAACTGGAGCGCTGGGAACGGGGATTCTGCTCGGATATGCAGCCTTGTCGTTCATCACAGGAGGGGCGGGGGAGACTGCTAAAGCTCCCGGCAATGCGGAGGTTAAGGCGGGAATCACCCAGGGGCAGAAGGCGACAACCAGCAGTAACTCAGCAGACATAACGGGTGTGCCTGCTGAGCAGACGGGAGAAGCGGTGAGCGCGCAGATTCCGGTTGAGGTTGCGCCACAGAGCTATTATCTGCTGCAATATGGCGTCTTCAGTACAGCGGCAGGAGCGGAACAAGCCCGGCAGGAGCTCTTGACCGCCGGCCTTGCCGCCGGTCTTGATCCGGCAGACGGCAACCGTGTGTACGCCGGAATGTCTCCTGACCGTGAGCAGGCCAAGCTGCTTAGCAATGGGCTCAAGGGGCAAGGCATCGAGCTGTACGTGAGAGAAGTGGCTCTGCCAGCTGTGAACCAGGTCCGCTACACCGGAACGGCAGCTGAGGTGGACAGCTACTTCACGCTCAGCAGCCAGCTGTTAAGCGAGCTGAGCAGCTTGTCTGCTTCCCTGCTTGGCGGGGGGAGCAGCGGGGACGCTGGCGCAGCGGTAAGCGATCTCCATATGCAGTGGACCCAGGCAGTCAAGGCACTGGAGCCGGGCCTCACACCGGAAGGGCAGAGAATCGCTGACGGGCTGGAGAAATCCATGAGCCAGGGGATAGCCGCCCTGAACGAATACAATAAGAATAAGGCGGAGGGGCTGCTCTGGGAGGTGCAGGAAGCCATGATGAGCTTCCTGACCGGCCAGAAAAGCCTGTTGTCCGCCATGAGCTGAGAGCAGAGGCGTAACGAACCGCTGACTATAGGCTAAATAAATGATCCCCCGTACCAGGCATGTGCCCGGCGGGGGATTGCTGTATTTCCAGAGGTACTCATGCGGTGTGATAAGATCCGCAGGCTTCTATCGTGGTAAACATTCCCTGGATGGATTTTGAGTTTGTATTGCACTCCGTTTCACCGTATAATAAATAGGGTGTCAAAAAATGGCGAGGGAAGACTTGAATGAAGAAGAAAAATGTAGGAACACTGCTGTTATTTCTTATTCTGGGCTGGCTGGCCGGAGCCTGGATTGCCAAGCTGCTGGAACCTGTACAAGCTCTGTCTTTTCTTACAGCTTCGACTGTTCTCAAGTGGTCGCCGCAAGCCGATTTAGACATCATAACCTATGACATCACAATCCATTTGAAACTGTGCCTGCTCAGTCTTGCCGGAATTATTACAGCCGTATGGCTGTACCGCAGGCTGTAGCCTTAGCTGGCAGCACAGGAAGGGACGTAATTACAGTGGAGCATGACAATTCACGGCATATTATTCTGGCCTCAGGTTCACCGCGGCGGCGTGAGCTGTTAGCCTCGCTTGGACTGCCTTTCGAGGTGCTGTCCAGCGATGCTGATGAGAGTACACCGCCCGAATGGAGTCCTGAAGCTATTGTACGGAATCTGGCTCTGCGTAAGGCAGAAGCTGTGATTCCTGTTGCCGGAGACCGTGATGCTGTTATCATCGGCAGCGACACGATTGTTGTGCTTGACGGAATGGTGCTCGGCAAGCCGGCGGATGAGCAGGACAGCTCCAGAATGCTGGAGATGCTGCAAGGCCGGACGCATCAGGTATACACCGGGGTGGCCTGCATCGGTTCCGCAGAGGGACGTACCCTGGTAGATCATAGGGTAACCTCTGTAACTATGAGAGCAATGAGCGAAGAGGAAATCTCCGCCTACATAGCGACCGGGGAGCCTGCCGACAAAGCCGGCTCTTACGCGATACAAGGACTGGGCGCCACCCTGGTGGAAGAAATTGAAGGCTGCTATTTTAACGTGGTCGGTCTGCCGCTGTCACTGCTGAGCGGTATGTTGTCCGGGTTTGGCATTTCAGTGCTGAACCGGTAAGGGTAGCCGAAGAAAGAAGGTTAGGGATGGAGTCGCAAACATTTATGCTGCGTGACCTCCCCCATGAAGAACGACCACGAGAGCGCATGATGCATTATGGGGCGGAATCATTAAGTCAAGCGGAGCTTCTGGCTATTCTGCTGCGCACAGGTGCGCACCGTGAATCAGCCCTTCTTATCGCCCAGCGGCTCTTGAGCCATGCAGGCGGTCTCCGCGGACTGGCGGATCTGAGCATTGAAGAATTGACAACAATCAACGGCATCGGCCCTGCCAAGGCCGTGCAACTCAAAGCAGGCATAGAGCTGGGAAGACGCATGGCGAATTCCCGGCTTACCGAACCGGTCATTATCCGCAGTCCCCAGGATGCGGCGGAGATTTTGACTGAACAGCTGCGTTACTTGCAGAAGGAGCATTTTATCTGCCTGTTCCTGAATACGAAGAATCATGTTATTGCGCAGGAAACATTGTCCATGGGTAGCCTTAATGCCTCCATTGTGCATCCCCGCGAGGTGTTCCGGGCAGCCATGAAATGCAGCAGCGCAGCAATTATATGCGCACATAATCATCCGAGCGGTGATCCTACGCCGAGCCCTGAAGACATCTCCCTGACCGCAAGGCTTATGCAGGCAGGCGAAATTGTCGGCATTGATGTGCTGGATCATCTGGTGATCGGAGACAGCAGCTACGTAAGTTTGAAAGAGAAAGGCTACATGTAATACAATTGTCTAGATTCACATGGAAAAGGAGCAAACAAGATGTTAGGTGGTTTTACGAAAGACTTAGGAATTGACTTGGGGACAGCGAATACGCTTGTCTACGTGCGCGGTAAGGGGATCGTTGTCAGAGAGCCGTCCGTGGTAGCCATTAATACAGATAGCAAGACGATTGAAGCCGTAGGGGAATCTGCCAAAAAAATGATCGGACGCACGCCGGGCAACATCCGTGCCATCCGTCCAATGAAGGACGGGGTCATCGCTGATTTCGATACTACAGCAACTATGATCAAATATTTCATCCGCCAGGCCCAGAAGCAGCGCTCGATGTTCCAGCGCCATCCGAATGTCATGGTGTGTGTACCCTCCGGAATTACAGCCGTTGAACAGCGTGCAGTTGAGGATGCTACGAAGCAGGCCGGAGCACGGGAAGCTTACATTATCGAGGAGCCATTTGCTGCTGCCATCGGTGCAGATCTTCCGGTATGGGAACCAACCGGCAGTATGGTTGTAGATATCGGCGGCGGGACTACCGAGGTTGCGGTAATCTCACTCGGCGGTATTGTTACCAGCCGTTCTGTACGTGTGGCCGGGGATGATGCGGATGAGTCTATCATCCAATACATCAAGCGCCAGTATAACCTTATGATCGGTGAACGCACTTCCGAGCAGCTCAAGATGGATGTGGGCTCCGCCCTGCCGCTTGAGAAGGCTGAGACGATGGAGATCCGAGGACGCGATCTGGTAACCGGTCTGCCGAAGACGCTGACCATTACCTCCGATGAAATCTGCGAAGCTCTGTCCGATACTGTGAATGCGATTGTTGAAGCCGTGAAGGTTACACTGGAGAAATGTCCGCCGGAGCTGGCTGCCGATATTATGGACCGCGGCATTGTGCTTACGGGCGGCGGTGCGCTTCTGCGCAACCTGGACAAGCTGCTGGCGCGCGAGACCGGAATGCCGGTGATTGTGGCCGAGAATCCGCTGGACTGTGTTGCGATCGGCACAGGCAAGGCGCTGGAGAATATCCACTTGTTCAAGAGCCGCAGCAGTTCGGGCCTCCGCTCCAAACGCTAGGAACATGCGGACTGTGAACGTCAACCCCTGAGGTTGGAGAAATACGGTTATTAGAGGGTGCTCGAGATTGTTCAAGCTGTTTAACAATAAACGACTGTTTATATTGCTGATTACGCTGGTTACGTTTATCGTTCTGATGGGCTTCAGCCTGGGGCAGAGGAAGACCCTGTCCTGGCCGGAGAACTTCCTCAGAGATACGACCGGATTCGTGCAGAAATTGTTCTACAAGCCCGCTGGATACGTAGCGGGCTTCTTCGAAGATATTGGCAATCTCCGCGAAATGGCCGAAGAGAACCAGCGGCTTAAGATTTTGGCTGCACAGTACGCCCGGGATAAGGCGCAATTTAATTTCATTAAAGCCAAGAATGAACAATATGAAAAGGATCTTCAATTCACTAAAGCTCAAAAGAACATGTATAAATATGAATATCTGATCTCCAATGTGGTCAGTGTAACGACAGAACCGGGCAATAACACACTTGTTATTGATTTGGGTGCGAAAGATGGCATTAGACTGAATATGTCCGTAACTTCTATCGAGGGGCTTGTAGGAGTTATAAGCAATGTTAGTAACTTCACCTCTACCGTGAAGCTGATGACGATGATGGATATCAACGACCCCAACTCTCAGCCTCCTATAGCAGCAACCGCTGTTAACAAGGAGGGCAAGACCTTTGGAATGATTGAGAGCTATGACCAGCAGACCGGAATGCTGCTGATGAACAAAATCCCCGTAGGCGATCCGATTGCCAAGGACGATGTTATTATCTCCTCTGGGATTGGCGGACGATATCCGCGTGGTATGACTATCGGTACGGTGGAAGAAGTGAAGATCGGACAGTTCGGATTAACCTCTACAGCGATTATCAAGCCGGCGGCAGGATTCCAGGACTGGAAGGAACTCTTCGTTGTCTATACGGAGGAGCGTGTAGAATAGTGAGGATGCGCAGACCTGTCCTGGTACTTTTGTTATTCATTTTATTTATTCTGGAAGGCACAGTGCTTCCCTGGCTGATTCCTGACGGCTGGCAGATGCGGATTATTCCTAATCTCGTCTTCATCGTCATTCTGTTCGTAACGGTATACCATCACCGGCATACAGCACTTATTCTGGGCTTGTCGTTTGGTATGCTGCATGATGTGGTCTTTTACGGCCGCATACTGGGTGCTCATTCCTTCGCTATGGGCTTATCTGCGTACCTGATCGGGCTGATATTCCAGATTCCCCGCGCGCCGCTGCCGCTCATGATGACAGTGGTGTTACTGGGCAGTCTGCTGGAAGACAGTATTCTTTTTGCCATTTATAATGTGTTTAATTTAAGCCAGGAGCCATATAATTGGGCGCTCTTGCATCATATGCTGCCTACCATGCTCATTCATTTTGCTGCAGGCCTGCTTCTCTACATTCCGCTCCGGCGACAGCTGGAACTGCTGAAGAAAGAGACACTTGATGAGGAAGCTGCCTAAGCGGCAGCGGTATTTTCTTATCGCCCAAAGAAGGAGTTTGCCCGGCCCGGCACGAATGAATGAGGATAGGGGGACAGGCATATGACAGTTAAATCCAAGCACGTAAGGATTAAGGGCATCAAGGATGGCCTGGTATTCCTGCTAGACGACAAGTGTCCCTTTGAAGATCTCTTAAGCGAGCTTCGCTACAAGCTGGAGCACAGCCATCAAAATATTCTGACCGGACCGATTGTGCATGTGGATATTAAGCTTGGCAACCGTGCTGTTACTGAAGAAGATAAAGAGGCGGTACTGGAGATCCTCAAGAGTCAGGGGAATCTGTTAATCCGTTCGGTTGAAGCTGTTGAAGATCCTGAAGAGAAGGATCCAGAGGCCTTGTTCATGATGAGCGGAATGCTCCGCTCGGGCCAGGTGCTGCATCATGAGGGCAATCTGCTGTTCCTCGGTGATGTGAATCCGGGAGGCACGATTACCTGTTCAGGAGATATCTATATTCTTGGAGCACTCAAAGGAATGGCACACGCCGGAATCAACGGTAACCAGGAGGCCATTATTGCCGCTTCCCTCCTGGCGCCTACCCAGCTCCGGATTGCTGAGATTATTAGCAGACCGCCGGATGAATGGGGAACCCGGGAGAGCAGTATGGAATTTGCCTATTTATCAGGCGGTGCTATGCAAATCGACAAAATTCATAATATAGTGAAGTTACGTCAGGATTTAAATGTGTTTAAAGGGGTGTAGCCTCCATGGGAGAAGCGATTGTCGTAACCTCAGGTAAAGGCGGAGTTGGCAAGACAACCACAACAGCCAACATTGGGACCGCACTTGCCCTGCAGGGCAAAAAAGTATGTCTGGTGGATACGGACATTGGACTGCGGAATCTGGATGTTGTCATGGGGCTGGAGAACCGGATTATCTATGATCTGGTCGATGTGGCGGAGGGCCGCTGCCGGCTGAATCAGGCGCTGGTCAAGGACAAGCGCTTCGATGAGCTGTACATGCTGCCCGCTGCCCAGACCAAGGACAAGACAGCAGTTACACCGGAGCAGGTTAAGGATATCATTCTGGAGCTCAAGAAAGAGTACGAATATGTTCTGATCGATTGTCCGGCCGGTATTGAGCACGGCTTCCGCAATGCGATTGCCGGTGCCGACAAAGCAATTGTAGTCACCACTCCGGAGCATGCTGCGGTGCGGGATGCAGACCGGATTATCGGTCTCTTGGAGCAGTCATCAGTGGAATCTCCGAAGCTGGTGGTCAACCGGATTCGTCAGGGCTTGATCAAGTCGGGGGATATGCTTGATATTGAAGACATTCTGCAGGTGCTGAACATCGATCTGATCGGGATTGTACCCGATGATGAACAGGTCATCCGGGCGGCGAACAACGGAGAGCCTACCGTGATGAACCCGGACTCCTTGGCTGCGATTGCCTACCGTAATATTGCCCGGCGTATTCTGGGCGACGCGGTGCCGCTGATGCAGCTTGACCAGAAGACAGGCGCCTTCAAGAAGCTCAAGAAATTTTTTGGAATGGGCTGAATCCCGGCCACGCACTTATATATGGCATTCTTCCGTAAGAGCCCGCTGACGAGAAATCGCTGGCGGGCTTATTTTTGTTGTGCAGTAACTTGGACAGGGCTTGTTCTAAAGCGGCTTCCGCCACTCATAAAATGGAAGTAAAACAAGCCCGCCGGAGGGATCGATATGAAATACCCGAAAGAGTCCAAGAACCGCCGCAAGAAACGTATAGAAAATCTGCTGGAGGAGAAGCCGGCAACCGGAGCAGCACCAGCACCAGAGCGGTTTCGTCTGCCAGGCAGTCCTCCCTCATTCAGAGAACGGGGGGCTGGGGACAGGAATGAATTTGACTCTTCCCTTGAGCCTGACCCCGAGGCGATGTGGAAGCAGCAGCGTAACCACTGGGAAGATGAAGGCGGCAGGGGACCGGGGCAGGGCTTCCGTGCTGGTCTGCTGCGGCGGACGGTGGCCAGTCTGCTGGTCTTCGGCGCTGTATGGGGCATTTTTGCCGTGCAGGAGCCGTGGGCAGTGAAGGCACAGTACTTTGTTACAGACATCCTTAGCAATGATATGGATTTTGCAGCGGCACAGGTGTGGTACGAGGAACATTTCAATGGAGCCCCGTCCTTCATTCCGATCTTTGGAGATGAACAGGTGCCGGCGGAGAAGGTGACAGCCGCTCATGAGCTTAGCGCTCCGCTTGCAGGAAGCATTGTACGTCCCTTTGCTACTTCGCTTAATGGCGTCGAAATTATACCGGCAGACGATTCAAGTGCCAGCGTCACGGTGAAAAGTGTAGATACGGGCCGTGTCCTGGCCGTGTCGAAGGAAGCCCGGGGAGGCATCCGTATTACGGTCCGCCATACCGGGGAGATCACGGCAGAATACGGTCATTTGAGCGGGACACGGCTCGCGGTGGATGACTGGGTACAGAGCGGAGACGAAATAGGCTGGATTCAGGGGACGGAGGATGCCCGTGTCCCGTTGCTGTTTTTTGCAGTTATGAAAGACAAGACTTATATTGATCCGGCCGAAGTGGTATCGTTTGATTAGGGTCTGCGGCATTGAATTGTCTCTGCATCCGCTCTTCGTGCTGATTCTCATGGTTTCCGTGTTTACCGGACAGTTCCTGGAGCTGCTCACCTTGTTCCTGATCGTATTCATTCATGAGCTTGGACATGTATGTGCGGCGCTGCTGGCCGGCATTACCGTCAGATCGGTCCAACTGCTGCCATTCGGCGGCGTTGCGGTTATAGAGGATCATGGACGGCTTACAGCTGTCCGTGAGATCGGGATTGCCCTGGCCGGTCCGCTGCAGAACGGAATTATGATTCTGATGGCGCTGGCGCTTAAGCAGGTGCAGTATGGAAATATCGCCTATCTGGATTATTTTATCGGAGCCAATGCCATGATCGCTCTGTTCAATCTGCTCCCGGTGCTTCCGCTGGACGGCGGCAAAATCCTTCAGGCAGCCCTGAGTCTGCTGCTTCCGTATTATTACACACTGCTGTGGACCGGCAGAGTCAGCATTGCGGCCAGCCTGCTTGTGATAGGGTTTGCCC
This sequence comes from Paenibacillus sp. FSL H3-0469, assembly GCF_038051945.1. Lineage (NCBI taxonomy): Bacteria > Bacillati > Bacillota > Bacilli > Caryophanales > Paenibacillaceae > Paenibacillus > Paenibacillus sp. FSL H3-0469. Next base: position 2,789,832 of record NZ_CP150302.1, on the reverse strand, counting down.
TGCTTCCGCTTGGGAACGGGGACGGTCTCCGGCTTAATCTCCTCATGATCGGAGCGTTTCTGCTCTATTCTAATTGGACGGACCAGCGTAATTTGCCGTACAGGTTTGTCGGTTTTTTGATGAACCGTGAGCGGATTTATGAGCGGTATCTAGTGGCAGAGAACATTGCCCGCCCAATAGTTGCCACGCTCGCGAAACCTTTGGATGAGATATTGCGTCTATTTAAACGTAACCATTATCATTATATCTATGTGATGAACAACGATGGGGATATCGTTACCGTTGTGCCGGAGCAGCGTCTGATTGCTTCGTATTTCGGAAAGTAACAAGCGAGAAACGATTCAAACCAGAGGTGAAGCCATGAAACAAATGATCGTTCACTGTACACAGCATATTACCCGCATGGCACTTCTGGAGAACGGGAGGCTGGTGGAATATGCAGCTGAACGCGATCAGCAGCAAGGTCTGGTCGGGAGTTATTATAAAGGCCGGGTCATGAATGTGCTGCCTGGTATGCAGGCGGCCTTTGTAGATATCGGACAGAAAAAGAATGCATTCCTATATGTAGATGATGTATTGCATCCCCATCTGGACAAGCAGCCGGCCGTCAAGCCTTCGATTGAGACGCTGCTGCAGCCCGGTCAGGAGATTGTCGTTCAGGTGAGAAAAGAACCGAGGGGCGGCAAGGGCGCGCGGGTAACCACGCATTATACGCTGCCCGGACGCTGGATGGTGTACATGCCCTTTGCCGAATATGTCGGGGTCTCCAAGAAAATAAGCCGGGAATCCGAGCGCAGCCGGCTTAAAGGCATCGGCGAGCGGCTGCGCCAGGGTGAGGAAGGACTCATTATGCGCACCGTCTCCGAGGATGAGCCGGTGGAAGCCGTGGAGGGAGATCTGGCTTTTCTGCGGGCACAGTGGGAGGTGATTACCCGGCGTTCCCAGGAAGTGGAGGCACCGGCTTTGCTGCACTGTGATCTGAGCATCGTCCAGCGGTTCATCCGGGATGCCTTCAATCCGCAGCGTGATGAGCTGATGATTGATTCGGCTAAGGCGGTTAAGGAAGCGGAAGCCTTCCTGACGGATATGGCTCCAGAAGGGTACAAGCCTGTGGGATTCTACAGGGGACAAGAGCCCATTTTCTCTGCTTACGGAGTGACGGATCAGCTGCACAAGAGCTTCAGCCGTAAAATCATCCTCGAGGGCGGCGCTACGCTGATCTGGGACGAGACAGAAGCCCTGACTGTGATTGATGTTAACACAGCGCAGTACACCGGCGGGACGAACCTTGAAGATACGGTAACACGGACCAATCTGCTGGCTGCGGAAGAGATCGGGCGCCTTGTCCGGCTCCGGGATACGGGCGGTATTATTATTGTTGATTTCATTGATATGGAACGGGAAGAGCACCGCAGGCAGGTGACGGACAAGCTGGAGAGCATTATCAGCCGGGACCGGACCAAGACGCATATTCTCGGCTGGACCCATCTCGGTCTGCTGGAGATGACCCGTAAGAAGGCGAGACATGATTCCGCCGGGTTTGCCCCGGTGATCTGCCAGTGCTGCGGCGGTACAGGCAAGGTTGGGACTTGGCTGGAGTAGGGAAGAGAAGAGCGGAGCCAAAGCTCTATTTTTGTGAGGGGATATTGACTAGGACCCATATGTGTGATAATATCTTCAAGTATGTGTTTGGTTGTTCCATTCCTGCACATGCTGTAACCGCTCCGATCGGGTAGATGAAGCGTGATTCCTCCGGGGATTGCCACCTTGACTAGGCGAGTCTGAGACATGAGGAGGTGCAAGTACAATGTATGCAATTATCGAAACTGGCGGTAAACAATACAAAGTCCAAGAGGGCGATGTTTTGTTCATTGAGAAGCTGGAAGCTGAAGACGGCGCAAGCGTAACGTTTGACCGTGTCTTGGCTGTTTCTAACGAAGGTGGTTTGACTGCAGGAACTCCGCTGGTAAGCGGCGCGTCTGTAACAGCCAAAGTCGAGAAACATGGTAAGGGACATAAGGTTGTAGTTTACAAATACAAACCTAAGAAGAACTACCACAAGAAACAAGGCCATCGTCAACCGTACACCAAAGTAACTATCGAGAAGATTCAAGCGTAAGAAGGTGCGTTAATGATTAACGTGCGGATTACACGGGCTTCTGCTCAGGGTGTCATTGTCGGTTTTGCCGTCAAGGGGCATGCGGAATACGCAAGGAATGGCAGGGATATCGTCTGCGCGGGTGTTTCGACGGTTACCGTTGGAACGGTGAATGCGATTGAGAGCCTGACCGGAGTGGTTCTGGATACTTCGATGAAGGATGGATTCTTAAGCGGAACTCTGGTTCCCGTGAATGATCCCGAAGTCTCCGCCAAGGTACAGCTTTTGCTGGAATCCATGGTGCTGATGCTCAAGGATATTGCTAAATCCTACAGGAAATATATTCAGATACAGGAAGTCATCATTTGAAGAAGGAGGTTGACAACATGTTGAAATTGGATCTTCAATTATTCGCATCGAAAAAAGGTGTTGGTTCCACAAAGAACGGACGTGATTCCCACTCTAAGCGTCTTGGCGTGAAACGGGCTGACGGTCAAGCAGTAACCGGCGGCAACATCTTGGTTCGCCAACGCGGAACCAAAATCCACCCGGGCACGAACGTGGGCATCGGTAAAGATGACACACTGTTCGCGCTTGTGGACGGCGTAGTGAAGTTCGAACGTTGGGGACGCGACCGCAAAAAAGTGAGCGTGTATCCGGTGGATGTCGCTCCGGTAGCAGCGGCACTGGAAGCGTAAGCTTACGGAACCTATGAAGATGAGAAGCCTCCGGCATCAGTGCCGGGGGCTTTTTTTGAAGTTAAGAGTCCATATGCTTCGGGGTCCCCGCAAAGTACCTGAGTAAGCATCAAAGCTTAAGCCTCACTTTGTGGCGGGATTCTGGTGATTGCAGAGAAAGCCTGTGTTATACTGGGAAATGGTGAATATGAAGCAAGATAAGCAGTGCTTACATTGGAATCAATTTTGCGAACCAAGGGACGGGGAGAAAGAATGAAATCCTGGAAAAGTAAGGTCTGGGCAGTCATGTTATCCGCAGTGTTTCCTTTAGGGCTCGTGTATTGGCAAACCTCCCTTTTCACATGCCTGCTGCTCGGAGTCTGGGTAGCGGCAGTGCTTGCATTCAGCTTTGTTTACAACCGGCGTCAATATGAAGAGGAACTGCGTATACAGGAGAACACTCTGCAGCAGGCGGCAAACCGGACACTGAATCATCATCGTCATGACTGGATGAATGATCTGCAGGTGCTTTACGGATATATCCAGCTGGGCAAGCCTGATAAATCCGTACAATGTGTGGAAAGAATAAAGGAGCGTATTGCGCTCGACAGCCGTATTGCCAAATTGGGAGTACCTTCCCTGGTGTTCTACCTGCAATCCTTCCGTACGTTCAGAAGCAGTCTGGAGCTGGACATACAGGTGGAGGAAGGGCTCCAGCTGGAGGACAAGCTGAGTCCTGAAGCAGGGGCTGAGCTGACTTCGGTCATTATGCAGACGGTCAGGGCGTACCAGTACAGCGGAATAACACAGCATGGAGACACGCGGAAGCTTGAGCTTAGCTTTTCACAGGAGGGAAGGGACATTCTGATCTCTTTCAAAGGTGAGGGAGAGCAAGGTAATCCCGAACTGCTTCAGGGGCAAATTTATAATATAGTACAAGGAAAAATCATGAAGGCGGAGCAGGTTCAGCCTGCCAAGGGTTATTTGGAGCTGCGGTTACCGCTGGAGATGTAAGGAAGGTGAACATTTATGTTCGTAGATAAGGCTAAGGTTTATGTAAAAGGCGGAGACGGCGGAGATGGTCTCGTAGCGTTTCGCCGGGAGAAATATGTACCGGATGGCGGTCCTGCCGGCGGCGATGGCGGCCGTGGGGGAGATGTGATTTTCCGCGTGGATGAAGGCTTGCGGACTCTGATGGATTTCCGTTATCAGCGGCACTTCAAGGCCGATAAGGGAGTTAAGGGACGCAACAAGAGCCAGCACGGGGCAAACGCCGAGCATATGATCGTGCGGATTCCACCAGGAACCGTGTTGATTGATGATGATACCCAGGAGATCCTTGCCGATTTAACCCGTCATGGACAACAGGTTGTAGTGGCCCGCGGCGGCCGGGGGGGCCGGGGGAATACCCGGTTTGCGACGGCGAACAATACAGCGCCGGAGCTGGCTGAGAATGGGGAAGAGGGCCAGGAGCGGTACATCGTAATGGAGCTGAAGGTCATGGCCGACGTAGGCCTTGTAGGCTTCCCTAGCGTAGGTAAATCTACGCTGCTGTCGGTCGTATCTGCTGCCCAGCCGAAGATCGGAGCGTACCACTTTACCACCATTACCCCGAATCTGGGTGTAGTTGATGTCGGGGATGGCCGCAGCTTTGTAATGGCGGATCTGCCTGGACTGATTGAAGGCGCGAGTGAAGGAGTGGGCCTGGGGCATGAGTTCCTGCGCCACGTTGAACGCACGCGTATCATCATTCATGTCGTGGATATGTCCGGCTCGGAAGGCCGCGATCCTTTTGAAGATTGGGTACTGATTAACGATGAGCTGAAGCAATACAATGCGGCGCTGATTGACCGTCCGCAGATCGTGGCGGCGAACAAGATGGATATGCCTGATTCCGAGGAGAACCTGGCTTCTTTCCGTGAGCGTATCGCGGAGCTTCGTCCGGACCTTGAGATTATGCCGATCTCTTCCCTGACACGTCAGGGCGTTCAGGAGCTGCTCTACCGTGCTACAGATATTCTTGACAGTATTCCTGTGGCTCCGGTGGTTGAAGAAGTGGCTGGCAAAGAGCGCAAGGTGTATAAGCTGGAAGCAGAAGAGGATAACTCATTCACGATTACCCGTGACAACGAGGCGTTTGTAGTCAACAGTCCGCGCATTGAGCGGATGATTAAGAGAATGCAGCTAAGCACACATGATGCCATTCTTAGGCTGGCCCGTACTTTGCGTCACATGGGTGTGGATGCCGAGCTGCGCAGACGCGGCGCTGTCGAAGGCACAATCGTGCGCATTGCTGATTTTGAATTCGAATTTGTCGAGAACAGCAGCTACTATTAATAGAGAAGCAAGTATACCGGCTGTATCTTCCGAGAGGGGGATGCGGCCTTTTTTAATGGGAGTCAGGTGGGCTTCACAGAGGGTTTAGCCATTTATATTAATAAAGTTTTCTTTATATATCTGGATTAATTTACTACAATCATTATATAAGTGATGTTAAGTTGAATCCAAAGGGTGTAATCTGCGTATATCATACATACCTGTCAGGAAAGAGGGAATGGACAGATGGCAATTATTGAAGTAGTCAAATATGACGGACCTCCGGGTGTCTTCGCCTGGAAGTATCCGAATCAGGAGCTGGGGACCTGGACACAGCTGATCGTAAATGAATCCCAGGAAGCGATTCTGTTCAAGGGTGGAGAGGCACTGGATTCCTTCACAGCCGGACGCCACACTTTAAGCACAGCGAATATTCCGATTCTGTCGAATGTGGTGAACCTGCCGTTCGGCGGCAAGTCACCGTTCACCGCAGAGATATGGTTTGTGAACAAGCTGAACTCCATGAATGTGAAGTGGGGGACTAGTGCACCGCTGCAGCTACAGGACCCTAAATACAAGATCATGGTCGCAGTACGTGCCTTCGGGCAATTTGGCGTGCGGATCGAAGATCCCCGCAAATTCTTGCTGAAGCTGGTAGGAACGCTGCCGCTCTTCGATCAGGATACGATGATTAATTATTTCCGCGGCCTGCTGATGTCTAATATCAATGAACTCATTTCTTCTTATCTGGTGCACAAAAAAATCAGCATCCTGGAGATCAACGCCTACGTGGTTGAAATCTCCAAGCATATTCAGGGGCGCTTGGCCTCCTCGTTCCTGGACAGCGGTATTGAACTTAATAATTTCTATATTGACTCGATCAATATTCCCGATGATGATCCGGCAACGCAGCGCCTGAAGGAAGCCCTGGCCAAAAAGGCGGAGATGGACATTATCGGCTTCACCTATCAGCAGGAACGTAGCTTCGATGCTATGGAGGAGGCCGCAGGCAATCCGGGCAACGCAGGCGTGGGCATGATGAATGCGGGGCTGGGGCTCGGCATGGGCTTCGGGCTGGCCGGACCTGCGGCTGAGATAGCCACCCGGATGACCCGGAGCATGTCCCTGGACGGCAGTACGGGCAGCCAGCCGGCATCTGCTGCTTCTAAATCCTGCTCGGGCTGCGGAACCCTTAATCCGGCAGATGCACGCTTCTGTACCGGCTGCGGCCGCAGTCTGCAACCGCCGCCGGAAGCGGAGAATAAGCTATGTCCTAGCTGCGGCAAGGCGGTCATCCCTGGTGCCAAATTCTGTCCTCATTGCGGAGAAGGCCTGATCCTGAAATGTGCAGGCTGCGGGCATGAGCTGAAGCCCGGACAGAAATTCTGTCCAGAGTGCGGTACCAGAGCGGCTAACGGGTGAGCGGAATGCAGAGGCAGAGGTCATATACGGGTCTTGTCACTGGCATTTATGTTGCTGTTCTGGCAGTTACTGCGGGCACCTTCTTCACATTTGGATTCTCGGAATCGCTGCTGCGCTTCGTAGTGACTCTGCTCGCTGTAGGTATGGCAGAGACTGCGGTTTACCTATATTGTATGCTATGGCTGCGCCGTGCTCCTGAAGCAGGCAGGACTTCGCCAGTATTCATCAGCGGAGTTGTAATTATAGCCTTCTATCTGGCTGCGGTACTAGCTTCGGCTATTCTGCTGGACTGGATTCTGGAGCTGAGCCCGCTCTGGTATGCTGGAGAGCAGCTGCTTATCCTGATTATGGCTGTGATCGTGCTTGCAGCTACAGCGGGATATGGCTGGAATGCCGCCTCCGGGGAGCGCAGGGCTGCGGACGCTTCGCGGAGCCTGCGTACTCACATGCAGGAGCTTCAGGAGATCAGAGGGATTGCAGGTACCTGGAAGCATCCTGAGGCAGGCAGACTGGTGGAGCTGATTGAGGCTCTGGAGGAGAAGTTCCGCTACAGTGACCCGGTATCGAGACCCGGATTGTATGCAACCGAAGACATCATTAGGCAGCAGATCTCTCTGCTGCATGACCATGTGGCTCTGCTGCTTGTTCTGAAGGAGCTGCCGGCCAGCTGGGACACGGAGACAGAGGAATTAACCGAGAGTATTGCCGGCACGCTCCAGCGGCGTAACCTGGAGCTGGCGGGGCTTAAATAGGAGGAGTAGACAGCAATGGGGATAGGGAATCAGCCAGGCAGACTACTGCCGGGCCGGGAAGGGCAGCCCTCTGATAGTCTGCCTAAGTATGAGCGGACTACTTTTGATATTGTAACTATCGGTGCCGGATATTTGTTTATGCCGCTAGGGTTTGTGCTTGCGCTGGTACGCATGCTGAGTACACACTATAAAAATTACCGCAAGGCAGTCAATTATAGTCTGATGCATCATGTGTTTGTGGGCGGCTTCGTGCAGTTGATGGGAATTGTCGTCTACTCCATCTTCAGTGAAGACGGGATTGACGCGGCAACGCTGATTACTATGCTAATCCTCTGCGCATTGGTTTCTCTTCTGCCTGCGGCCGTATTTGCGAGGAGCGCAGCCAAAGCCAGATTCCGCTTCTCGCAGCTCGCCAATCAGTATGTACAACTGATCACAGTGGAGAGAGTCCGCTATACCGGGAATCTGGCGGACCGTACCGGGCAAAGTGAAGGTGATGTGAGCAGAGACCTTCTCTATCTGCAGAAGTACGGGGTGCTGGACTCCGGCCTCCTCTTTCAAGAAGGGGCGGATGAAGCAGCTCCGGCGGCGCAGGGAGGCCAGGCGGCGTCATCTCCGTTCTCGCCGCCTGCCGGCGGACCGCAACATCAGCAGCGCGGTCCGCAGCAACTGCCGAAATCGGTACGCTGCCCGGGCTGCGGGGCACAGAATACAGTAGCTCCTAACCAGTCCACAAGCTGTGATTACTGCGGGACAACCCTTGCTTACAGCTGAGCATGCGCGGCAAGTACAACTGTTTTCATTTCTGTAGTGAAGGCTGTTCCTCCTAGATGATAGGGGAACAGCCTTTTCCGCTGTTTGCAGAAAGTTATTGCCATAAAAGCCTTCAATCCCGTATAATGTCCACTATGTACATACAAAAGTCTTTGGGGTGAGGACGTTCGTGAAAGAACGCTATTATTTGGTCCGGGAGGACATATTGCCCGATGCGGTGCTGAAGACCATGCAGGTCAAACAGCTGCTGGAAGCAGGAGATGCCAAAACCGTACACGAGGGCGTGGAACAGGTTGGGCTTAGCCGCAGTGCTTTTTATAAATACAAAGATGGGATACACTTAATTCATCAGCTGGAGCGCGAGCGCATTGTGACGATCTCGATTGATCTGGAGCACGAATCCGGCATGCTGTCCAAGGTGCTCGGTTCCGTGGCTGTCCACGGGGCGAATGTGCTGACAATCCATCAGAGTATCCCGCTGCAGGGGCGGGCCAACGTGGTGATCTCTGTTGAGATCTCCCACCTGAATGAAGAGCTGGGCGACTTGCTGGACAGTCTCAAGGCAATTCCCGGTGTGAAGCGTGCGTTAATTATTGGTCAGGGGTGAGAATACGAATGAAGCCGGTTAGAGTAGGTCTGCTGGGTCTGGGAACTGTAGGTACGGGCGTTGTCCGTATTGTGGAAGGAAATCAGGAGGATTTGAGCAGCCAGGTGGGCTCGCCGATCCTGATTGAACGTATTGCCGTGAAGAATACCGAGAAGCCGCGTGATATTGAAGTGGACCCGTCCAAGATAACCGATGATCCGTGGGCCGTTATCCGTGACCCGGAGATTGATGTCATTGTTGAGGTCATGGGCGGAATCGCGGGGACGAAGGAATACATTCTGGAGGCGCTGGAGCGCGGCAAGCATATCGTAACCGCCAATAAGGATCTGATGGCCCTGCACGGCTCGGAGATTCTGGCGAAGGCGCAGGAGAAGCAGTGTGATGTGTTCTATGAGGCAAGTGTGGCGGGAGGCATTCCGATTATCCGCACCCTGATCGAAGGCTTTTCCTCGGATAAGATTATGAAGATTATGGGGATTGTGAACGGGACAACCAACTACATTCTCAGCAAAATGAGCCAGGAAGGCGCGTCTTACCTGGACGCACTGCAGGAAGCGCAGGAGCTGGGGTATGCCGAGTCTGATCCGACCTCCGATGTGGAGGGACTGGATGCGGCCCGCAAGATGGCCATTCTGGGCACGCTGGGCTTCCGGACCAATGTGGAGCTGAGCGACGTCAGTGTAAGCGGGATTTCCGGCGTCAGCAAGGAGGATATGGCTTTTGCCAAACGGCTGGGGTACGAGATGAAGCTGCTCGGAATCGCTGAGCGCCAGGATGAAGAATTCAGCATTAGCGTTCAGCCTACGATGATCCGTACGAACCACCCGATTGCCTCCGTGAACGGCGTGTTTAATGCGGTATATGTATATGGTGAAGCTGTAGGTGAGACGATGTTCTACGGTGCGGGGGCAGGGGCGATGCCTACGGCAACCTCGATTGTGGCGGATCTGGTGGCGGTCATTAAGAACCTGAAGCTGGGTGTCAACGGGCTTAAGCAAATTGTGCCGTATAAGCAGAAGAAGCTGAAGAGCGACGAGGATATTTATTACAAAAACTTCCTCCTGCTCCATGTCGACGACAAGGCCGGGGTCCTTGCGAAGATTACCCAGGTGTTTGCCGAATATGATGTCAGCCTGGATTCTGTGGTGCAGCAGGCCAATCCTAATAATCCGGACGCCGAAATTATTATTGTAACGCATAACGCCAGCAGAGCCAGTATGAACAAAGTGCTGCGCCACCTGGAGCAACTGAATGTCATTCACCGCATCAAAAGCCATTATCGTGTAGAAGGCTAAATATCGCGGGTTCCCTGGAACACAGGGCCCTGCGCGCAAATATAACGAAGGAGATTTACCCGCCATGAGTATTTACGGAAGGTCTAGAGTGAAGGTCCCTGCGAGTACCGCCAATCTCGGTCCGGGCTTCGATACGCTGGGCATGGCTCTGTCGCTGTATGCCTGGATTGAAATGGAGGAAGCTGCTGAAACGGTGTTTCATCTGTATGGAGATGAGATGGCTGGAGTTCCCCGGGATAAAAGCAATCTGCTCTACAAGGTTGCACAAATGGTATTTGCAGAGGCCAGGGTTCAGGTTCCGGAGTTGTCCATCTCCATGTATTCGGAAATCCCGCTCACCCGCGGGCTTGGCAGCAGTGCTACGGCCATTATTGGCGCGTTGGCTGCGGCGAATGCTATGATAGGTTCACCGCTGAGTCAGGCGAAGCTGTTCGATATGGCTACAGCTATAGAGAAGCATCCCGACAATGTCGGAGCCTCGCTGTTCGGGGGAATTATTACGGCCGTATGGGACGGCGAGCATGCCGATTATATCCGGATCGAGCCGCCGCAGGAGCTGGAATTCCTGGTGGTCATTCCTGAATTCGAGCTGGAGACCGTCAAGGCCAGAGAGGCGCTGCCTGCGGAGATTACCATGAGCGATGCGGTTCATAATATCAGCCGCACCTCGCTGCTTACCGCAGCGTTAGCCGCAGGGCGGCTGGACCTGATTGGCACAGCGATGCAGGACCGGCTGCATCAGCCTTACCGCGCACCGCTGGTGCCGGGGATGGAGAAGCTGCTGGCTGAAGCTCCGGGCCACGGCGCGCTGGGGATTGCGCTTAGCGGTGCAGGCCCGACTCTGTTATGTATGGTGGACCGCAGCGAGCAGCGGAAGCAGGAGCTGGAGCTGTTTTTGACAGAGACCATGCAGGAGAACGGAATCTCTGCCCGTACCTTATGGCTGCCTCCTTGCACCACTGGTGTCACGGCAGAGCTGCTTGAAAGAAACGGGATGCAAAACGAATCATTTTTGGATATGATAAAAGGAGAATTACAGCCATGAAATCAATAGCGTTATTGCCCCAGGGCTCCGTCTCGCATGAAGCGCTGCTGCATTTATTTGGCGGTAACCCTGTTCAACTGGAGCATCATAAGCTCATATCCGATGTTTTTCTGTCCACGGCCGGCGGAGTTACCGATTACAGTGTCATTCCGATTGAGAACACGATAGAAGGCTCGGTCAGCCTGCATATCGACTGGCTCATTAATGAAGTGAACCTGCCGATGCAGGCGGAGTGGATTTTCCCGTCGATACAGAATCTGATCAGCTGTCCGCAGGAATTCACGAAGGAGAACGGGGACAAGGATTATACGAAGATTGTCAAGATTCTGTCCCATCCGGTGGCTATGGCGCAATGCACGCAGTTTATCCGTAAGGCTATGCCCTGGGCTGAGCTGGAGTCTGTGGGAAGCACCTCTGAAGCGGTGGAGATTGTAAAAGGCAATCCCGGCAAAGGCTGGGCTGCCATCGGTACCGCGCTTGGAGCCGCTACGCACGGACTCGAGGTTGTGGAGCGCCAGATTACAGACCATAATAACAATTACACGCGGTTTGTCCTGGTGGGCCCGCAGAAGCTGGAGCTTCCGCAGAAGAGCAGTGGAGACAAGACGAGTATTCTTGTTACGCTGCCTGAGGATTTCCCTGGTGCCCTGCATCAGGTGTTGGCTGCTTTTGCCTGGCGTAAGCTGAACTTGTCCCGTATTGAATCACGGCCGACGAAGAAGAAGCTGGGTACTTATTATTTCTATATTGATGTGCTGGAACCGATAGAATCGGTACTGCTCCCGGGTGCGATCGAAGAGATCAAAGCCTTGGGCTGTCAGGTACGGATTCTGGGGTCCTATCCCACATACACCTATGAGGAAGAGAAAGCGGAGGTGCAGTAAGTTCATGGCTGAGCAATGGATCTATCTGGATGGACAACATGTAACGAAGGACAAGGCAATGGTGTCCGTATTCGATCACGGTTTTTTATATGGAGACGGAATCTTTGAAGGTATCCGTATTTATAACGGCAATATCTTCAAGTGTAAGGAGCATCTGGACAGGCTGTATGATTCGGCAAAGTCGATTATGCTGGACATTCCGCTGACCTATGATGAGATGCTGGAGGCTATGGCTGAGACAATCCGCCTGAACGACATGCGGGACGGTTACATCCGGCTGATCGTATCACGCGGTCCCGGCAACCTGGGTCTTGATCCGCGCCGCTGCCCCAAAGCAAGTGTAATCATCATTGTGGAGCAGCTCGCCATCTACCCGGAGCAGGCTTATATGAATGGACTTCGTGCCGTTTCGGTCTCCCAGCGCCGCAATCTCCCGGATGCCCTGAATCCTAAGATCAAATCGCTGAACTATCTGAACAATATTTTGGTGAAGATTCAGTCGAATCTGGCGGAAGCCGATGAAGCGATCATGATGAACGCTCAGGGCTATGTAACCGAAGGCTCCGGCGATAATATCTTCATTATCAAAAGAGGCGTAGTCTATACACCACCTTGTTACCTGGGCGCCCTGGAGGGAATCACCCGTCTGGCGATCATTGAGCTGTGTGAGAAGCTGGGATTGCCGCTGAAGGAAGAGCCGTTCACCATGCATGATGTCTATATTGCCGATGAAGTCTTCTTCACCGGAACAGCGGCTGAAGTTATTGCTGCCCGTGAGATCGACGGCAGAGTCATCGGTTCCGGCCAGGCCGGGCCGATTACCCTGCAATTGCTGGAAGAATTCCGCAATGTGGTTGATAAAGACGGTTATAAGGTTTGGGAATAGTACATTAATTTCCCGGGAGCGAATAGAGAAAAATCCTTTCATGCCAAGCATGGAAGGATTTTTTTTGCATATAGGGATGTCATTCGCCCATGGGCTGCATAAGATGTAGTAACGAAGGAGGCGGCTGTACCGCAACTACCGAATCTGGAGGGCTATCATCCCTGAACCGGGGTGCAGTGCCGATCAATAGATACTTTTAGGAGGTAAATGCTGCGTGAAAATACACATTGTTAAGCAAGGTGATTCGCTGTTTGCGTTATCACAGAAGTATGGAGTGCCGCTGCAAAAAATAATCGAGGCCAATCCGCAAATCACCAATCCAGATGTGCTTGCGGTTGGAGACAAGGTTAAGATCCCGGCTGCGCCCGTGGCTCTGCCTGTTCCGGACAACAACGATATCTACTATAAGCACACAGTCAAGCAAGGCGATACCTTATGGAAGCTCTCCAAGGCTTGGGGCATTACACTCAAGGATATGATTGATGCCAACCCGCAGCTTAAGAACCCTAACGCACTGATGACAGGTGAAGTCGTGAATATCCCTAAGAAGGTTAGTACTTCTCCAATCCAGGCCCAATCCATCGATCCGGTAAAAGCTAATACGACCCCGATTCAGGCTCAGTCAACCGCACCGGCAGTGGTCGATAAAACGGCGATTGGCGGTAAAACCTACACCGGTGTCATCGAAAAGCCGGCTCCTGCGCCAGCTCCTGCACCTGCTGCAGAAGCAGTCCCTATCCCGTTGGCGGTTCCTGCACCTAACCCTGCACCTAACAAAGCGCCGGAAGTCAAGCCGGTTCAGGAAGTCGTCCATGAGAAACAAAGCTTGTATGTGCAAATCTCTGTTCCTGCACAGGAAGAGAAGTCCAAAGAAGTGCATCATAATAAGACAGAGGTTCAGCCTGCCACTTGGGATGAGGGTAAAACCTCGCCCTGGGGAAAGACCGATGGCTATCCCGGCCTCAGCGAGAATCCGTATTTTATGAATTATGCACCCGTGTATCCTGTATATGAGCCCATGGCCAATATGGATATGAACAATATGAATAACGCTCCGAGTTATGTTCAGCCTGCAGCGTTTATGCCGGACTGCCCGCCTTTCTATGCTCAGCCGGTTAATCCTTGTCCGCCTGGACAATATCCGGGAGCGTGGTATCCTAATGCAGCACCGGATTATAATAATGTGAATATGTCTGCAGTCAGTCCTGTCAGTGACAATGCTGCGTTTGCTCCGCAGTACCAGAGCGAGCAGGTTAACCTTCCATGGCCTTCCTGCGGGTGCGGCGCAATGTCGATTCAGCCCTATCCTTATGAGCAGCCGATGTATAACGGGTATCCGGTATACGGCATGCCGCCGCAGATGGGGATGGTTTCTCCATATGCCGGAGGAATGAATGCCATGCCTAACGCTGTGTCACCCATGTATGAACAGCCTATGGTATCTAACATTCCACCATATCCTGCTTATCCGGGCATGGAGAACTTCGCTCACAACCGCGTACCCGAGATTCAGATTCCTGAGCCTGTAGTGGAGGAAGCGGAGGAGTTGCCGGATAAGGGGCGCACTGAAGCCACAGCAGCAAAGGATACAAAACCAGGGAAGTCGAAACCGGCAGCGGCAAAAGCGAAAACCTCCAGCCAGGGTTCTGCTGCCAAGGATAAAGCCCACGCCAAGCCGCATTCGAACTCAAGCGGACGTTCTAGTACAGCTAAGAAGAATCAGACTCCGTGGATTCCGAATTAAGAGAGGAGTCCCCTTAGGAGAGAGTGGCACATGCAGGTCCTGCTAGATATGAGGGCCGGCATGTGCTTTTCGGGCAATGTTATGCAGGTACAGAGGCTGGTATAGGATATCTATGAAAGGCTATAGGACTATCTCATAGCTATAGGACTATCTCATAAATGGTATAAAATTAAGGGTTGATAGCAGGTACATATCATGATATATTATATATCCAGTCGCAAGGCGGGTGCCTTGCAAGAAGATTGGACATGTTGCTCTGCTGAATACAGATTTCGCTTCATCAAAAAAAAGTGTTGCATTCAGAAGATGAACGTGTTATATTATAAAAGTTGCTGGTGACGCGGTAAGCGGCGCTAACAACGAGCTTGATCTTTGAAAACTGAACAACGAGTGAGTATCGGAAATCACTTCGGTGAGATCCAAAAATGAGAATGTAACAATTCTCGTCAGATGTTTCAAAATGAGCAATCGCTCTTTCTAAATACCAATTTGGAGAGTTTGATCCTGGCTCAGGACGAACGCTGGCGGCGTGCCTAATACATGCAAGTCGAGCGGAGTTTGAGAGGAAGCTTGCTTCCTTTCAAACTTAGCGGCGGACGGGTGAGTAACACGTAGGCAACCTGCCCTCAAGCCTGGGATAACTACCGGAAACGGTAGCTAATACCGGATAATTTCTTTCTTCTCCTGAGGAGAGAATGAAAGGCGGAGCAATCTGCTGCTTGGGGATGGGCCTGCGGCGCATTAGCTAGTTGGTGGGGTAACGGCCCACCAAGGCGACGATGCGTAGCCGACCTGAGAGGGTGAACGGCCACACTGGGACTGAGACACGGCCCAGACTCCTACGGGAGGCAGCAGTAGGGAATCTTCCGCAATGGGCGCAAGCCTGACGGAGCAACGCCGCGTGAGTGATGAAGGTTTTCGGATCGTAAAGCTCTGTTGCCAGGGAAGAACGTCCGGTAGAGTAACTGCTACCGGAGTGACGGTACCTGAGAAGAAAGCCCCGGCTAACTACGTGCCAGCAGCCGCGGTAATACGTAGGGGGCAAGCGTTGTCCGGAATTATTGGGCGTAAAGCGCGCGCAGGCGGTTATTTAAGTCTGGTGTTTAAACCTTGGGCTCAACCTGAGGTCGCACTGGAAACTGGGTGACTTGAGTACAGAAGAGGAAAGTGGAATTCCACGTGTAGCGGTGAAATGCGTAGATATGTGGAGGAACACCAGTGGCGAAGGCGACTTTCTGGGCTGTAACTGACGCTGAGGCGCGAAAGCGTGGGGAGCAAACAGGATTAGATACCCTGGTAGTCCACGCCGTAAACGATGAGTGCTAGGTGTTAGGGGTTTCGATACCCTTGGTGCCGAAGTTAACACAGTAAGCACTCCGCCTGGGGAGTACGGTCGCAAGACTGAAACTCAAAGGAATTGACGGGGACCCGCACAAGCAGTGGAGTATGTGGTTTAATTCGAAGCAACGCGAAGAACCTTACCAGGTCTTGACATCCAACTAACGAAGCAGAGATGCATCAGGTGCCCTTCGGGGAAAGTTGAGACAGGTGGTGCATGGTTGTCGTCAGCTCGTGTCGTGAGATGTTGGGTTAAGTCCCGCAACGAGCGCAACCCTTGACTTTAGTTGCCAGCAGGTTGAGCTGGGCACTCTAGAGTGACTGCCGGTGACAAACCGGAGGAAGGTGGGGATGACGTCAAATCATCATGCCCCTTATGACCTGGGCTACACACGTACTACAATGGCCGGTACAACGGGAAGCGAAGCCGCGAGGTGGAGCCAATCCCAGCAAAGCCGGTCTCAGTTCGGATTGCAGGCTGCAACTCGCCTGCATGAAGTCGGAATTGCTAGTAATCGCGGATCAGCATGCCGCGGTGAATACGTTCCCGGGTCTTGTACACACCGCCCGTCACACCACGAGAGTTTACAACACCCGAAGTCGGTGGGGTAACCCGCAAGGGAGCCAGCCGCCGAAGGTGGGGTAGATGATTGGGGTGAAGTCGTAACAAGGTAGCCGTATCGGAAGGTGCGGCTGGATCACCTCCTTTCTATGGAGAATCGTCTTCTGCAATGAAGACATTCAAATCGGAAGTTTAACTTCCAAACCAATCAGGTTTAGGCCTGTTACTCACTCGTTGGTCAGTTTTGAGAGTTTAAGCTCTCATCTTTACCTTTGATCCTTGAAAACTGGATACCGAAACGAATTTGCGTTTTAGAACATTCCTTTAAGCTGAACTTGTGTAAACAAGTTTTGAATTAATGGCGATGCTACGATGATCTTGATGGAAATATAGACGTTGAAGAAATTCATTGTCCGATAGTTTCCTGACGGAAAAATCGAGGTTAAGCTACTAAGAGCACACGGAGGATGCCTAGGCGCCAGGAGCCGACGAAGGACGTGGCGAACAACGAAACTGCCTCGGGGAGCTGTAAGCAAGCTTTGATCCGGGGGTGTCCGAATGGGGAAACCCAGCTGTGGTAATTCGCAGTTACTCGTATCTGAATACATAGGATACGCAGAGGCAGACCAGGGGAACTGAAACATCTAAGTACCCTGAGGAAGAGAAAACAATAGTGATTCCGTCAGTAGCGGCGAGCGAACGCGGAACAGCCTAAACCAAGAGGCTTGCCTCTTGGGGTTGTGGGACGTCTCACATGGAGTTACAAAGGAATATGGTAGGCGAAGAGGTCTGGAAAGGCCCGCGATAGAGGTAAAAGCCCTGTAGCCGAAATGGTATTCTCTCCGAGACGGATCCCGAGTAGTGCGGGGCACGTGAAACCCCGTATGAATCCAGCAGGACCATCTGCTAAGGCTAAATACTACCTGGCGACCGATAGTGAAACAGTACCGTGAGGGAAAGGTGAAAAGCACCCCGGAAGGGGAGTGAAATAGAACCTGAAACCGTGTGCTTACAAAAAGTCAGAGCCCTTTCTATGGGTGATGGCGTGCCTTTTGTAGAATGAACCGGCGAGTTACGTTTAACATGCAAGGTTAAGGTGAGAAGCCGGAGCCGCAGCGAAAGCGAGTCTGAATAGGGCGACTAAGTATGTGGACGTAGACCCGAAACCGTGTGATCTACCCCTGTCCAGGGTGAAGGTGCGGTAACACGCACTGGAGGCCCGAACCCACGCATGTTGAAAAATGCGGGGATGAGGTGGGGGTAGCGGAGAAATTCCAATCGAACTCGGAGATAGCTGGTTCTCCCCGAAATAGCTTTAGGGCTAGCCTCGGTGAATGGAGTGGTGGAGGTAGAGCACTGATTGGGTGCGGGGCCCGCAAGGGTTACCAAGCTCAGTCAAACTCCGAATGCCATTTACTTCTTGCCGGGAGTCAGACAGTGAGTGCTAAGATCCATTGTCAAAAGGGAAACAGCCCAGACCATCAGCTAAGGTCCCCAAGTGTGTGTTAAGTGGGAAAGGATGTGGAGTTGCACAGACAACCAGGATGTTGGCTTAGAAGCAGCCACCATTGAAAGAGTGCGTAATAGCTCACTGGTCGAGTGACTCTGCGCCGAAAATGTAACGGGGCTAAACACACCACCGAAGCTATGGCTAGATACTTTGTATCTGGGGTAGGGGAGCGTTGTATATACGTTGAAGGTGTACCGTAAGGAGCGCTGGAGAGTATACAAGTGAGAATGCCGGTATGAGTAACGAAAAGATCAGTGAGAATCTGATCCGCCGAAAGCCCAAGGTTTCCTGAGGAAGGCTCGTCCGCTCAGGGTAAGTCGGGACCTAAGGCGAGGCCGAAAGGCGTAGTCGAAGGACAACAGTTTGAAATTACTGTACCACCGTAATCCGCTATGAGCGATGGGGTGACGCAGGAGGGTAGTGACGCGGACTGATGGATGTCCGTCTAAGCAGTGAGGCTGGTGTGTAGGCAAATCCGCACACCGTAAGGCTGGGCTGTGATGGGGAGCGAAAATTACAGTAGCGAAGGTCATGATCTCACACTGCCAAGAAAAGCCTCTAGTCAGGAGAAGGTGCCCGTACCGCAAACCGACACAGGTAGGCGAGAAGAGAATTCTAAGGCGCGCGGAAGAACTCTCGTTAAGGAACTCGGCAAAATGACCCCGTAACTTCGGGAGAAGGGGTGCCTCGGTAGGGTGAATAGCCCGAGGGGGCCGCAGTGAAAAGGCCCAAGCGACTGTTTAGCAAAAACACAGGTCTGTGCGAAGCCGTAAGGCGAAGTATACGGGCTGACGCCTGCCCGGTGCTGGAAGGTTAAGGGGAGCGGTTAGGACTTAGTCCGAAGCTGTGAACCGAAGCCCCAGTAAACGGCGGCCGTAACTATAACGGTCCTAAGGTAGCGAAATTCCTTGTCAGGTAAATTCTGACCCGCACGAATGGCGTAACGACTTGGGCGCTGTCTCAACGAGAGATCCGGTGAAATTTTAATACCTGTGAAGATGCAGGTTACCCGCGACAAGACGGAAAGACCCCATGGAGCTTTACTGCAGCTTGATATTGAATTTGGGTACGATCTGTACAGGATAGGTGGGAGCCGTGGAGGCAGGAGCGCAAGCTTCTGCGGAGGCGCCGTTGGGATACCACCCTGATCGTATCTAGGTTCTAACCTAGTGCCCTTATCGGGTACGGGGACCGTGTCAGGCGGGCAGTTTGACTGGGGCGGTCGCCTCCTAAAGAGTAACGGAGGCGTTCAAAGGTTCCCTCAGAATGGTTGGAAATCATTCGCAGAGTGCAAAGGCATAAGGGAGCTTGACTGCGAGACCTACAAGTCGAGCAGGGACGAAAGTCGGACTTAGTGATCCGGTGGTACCGCATGGAAGGGCCATCGCTCAACGGATAAAAGCTACCCTGGGGATAACAGGCTTATCTCCCCCAAGAGTCCACATCGACGGGGAGGTTTGGCACCTCGATGTCGGCTCATCGCATCCTGGGGCTGAAGTAGGTCCCAAGGGTTGGGCTGTTCGCCCATTAAAGCGGTACGCGAGCTGGGTTCAGAACGTCGTGAGACAGTTCGGTCCCTATCTGTCGTGGGCGCAGGAAATTTGAGAGGAGCTGTCCTTAGTACGAGAGGACCGGGATGGACGTACCGCTGGTGCATCAGTTGTTCCGCCAGGAGCATGGCTGAGTAGCTACGTACGGACGGGATAAGCGCTGAAAGCATCTAAGCGTGAAGCCCCCCTCAAGATGAGATTTCCCAATTAGTAAGACCCCTTGAAGACGACGAGGTAGATAGGTTGGAGGTGGAAGTGCAGCAATGCATGGAGCTGACCAATACTAATCGGTCGAGGGCTTATCCAAATTTCTATCACGCAGATTCGTTTCGGATTCAGTTTTCAGGAATCAAATTGTAATTTATGGAGCTCAAGTAGCTCGGTAAAGAAGATTTGTTTTCAGCATTTGGCGATGCTGAGACCTGAATAATAGCATTTGATACTCAAATGCCCGTTTGGTGGCGATAGCGGAGGGGTTCCACACGTACCCATCCCGAACACGACCGTTAAGCCCTCCAGCGCCGATGGTACTTGGACCGAAGGGTCCTGGGAGAGTAGGACGTTGCCAAGCACACAAGACCACTGTTGATTATCAATGGTGGTTTTTTGTTATGGGTAAGCTGAATATGAAGGAGGTGCGGGTGTGATTATTTGGCTGAATGGAACCTTTGGTTCGGGAAAGACGCAGACGGCGGCTGAACTCCACCGGAGAATTCCAGATTCTTATGTATTCGATCCGGAGAATGCAGGCTATTACATCCGTGATAATATTCCTGCTGAAATGGCAGAGGATGATTTCCAGAAACACTATCTGTGGCGCGAGTTTACCTATTCGATGCTTAAATGTATTGACTCAGAGTATGAAGGAACGATTATTGTACCTATGACTCTAGTGGATCCGGATTATTTTATAGAGATAGTGGGTAGACTAAGAAGTGAGGGCCGGCAAGTTCGTCATTTTACGTTGTTTGCTTCACCTGAGACCCTGCTTGACAGACTTAAGAGCCGTGGAGATGGCAGAGACTCCTGGGCTGCTCTACAGATGCAGAGATGTCTTAAAGGGCTTAAGAACAAGGTCTTCGAACATCATGTGGATACGGAGTATAAGTCGATTTCACAGGTTGCTGAGGTTATTATAGCTATGATAGAAACACAGGATTAGGACAGTGAGAGCGGGAATCGTCTGTTCAGGTTAGCATTGAAGTGGAACTAGAGGCTCATTAGTTTTTTAATAATAATGTTGTTTCTTGTTGCACTATTCTCATATATTTGATATAATATATTTTGTTGTCGAAAGAATGCTTGTTGATCTGGCTCGTTGGTCAAGGGGTTAAGACACCTCCCTTTCACGGAGGTAACATGGGTTCGAATCCCATACGAGTCACCATTCACTTCTTTAATCTCTAAAGCGGAAATAAATAATGGTTGTATATCTCATGTAAATGTGTTATGATCATTAAGTTGCTTCTTCGATGGAGGCTTAGCTCAGCTGGGAGAGCATCTGCCTTACAAGCAGAGGGTCGGGGGTTCGAACCCCTCAGCCTCCACCATGCAGACTTTGCAAGCCAGAAGAGAATATTTTATTACTGACGCGGGGTGGAGCAGCCCGGTAGCTCGTCGGGCTCATAACCCGAAGGCCGCAGGTTCAAATCCTGCCCCCGCAATTAATCCCCACAAAGTGAAGAGATGCTCTGTAGCATATTCCGAATACTTTCCGGGGGCCCTAAAACCTTTTATCTTGGAACCGTGGTGTAGTTGGCCTAACATGCCTGCCTGTCACGCAGGAGATCGCGGGTTCGAATCCCGTCGGTTCCGCCATTTTACTGGTGCAAGGGATGAGAAGTCCCTGGATTTATTGAAGCAGTTGAATACATACCGTGTGCGGACGTGGCTCAGCGGTAGAGCATCGCCTTGCCAAGGCGAGGGTCGCGGGTTCGATTCCCGTCGTCCGCTCCATATTTTGCGCCCTTAGCTCAGCTGGATAGAGCGTTTGACTACGAATCAAAAGGTCGGGAGTTCGAATCTCTCAGGGCGCGCCATTAATACTTCTCTGATTTAACAAAGTGTCCTTCAGATTCGAACGAGTTCGTTGGAGCCTACGCTTCGATAGCACAACTTCGCAATCGGATGCGTAGCATCCGTATCTCTCAGGGCGCGCCATTATTATTTTATTGAGAGTATTTCATCTAAAATTTAATTATCCATAGTGGATATACATAATATTAAGCCGGCGTGGCGGAATGGCAGACGCGCTCGACTCAAAATCGAGTGGGAAACCGTGGAGGTTCGAGTCCTCTCGCCGGTATTAAAAAGCTTTATGACATTGTATTTTGTACAATGTCATAAAGCTTTTTTTGTATTTTTATTGCACCGAAACTATACTAACTGATTTAGCCTGCTTTCAGGTTCTTCCCCTTTTTGTACACGTTGTATATTCTTAATGAAGAAATCATATCTTTTTTTGTGAAATTTCCGGCCGTCAGGCATTCCTGCGGTATGGGGAGTAAGGACCACATTACTTAGAGTGCGGAGCTCACTGTCTAGGGGAAGCGGTTCAGATTCATACACATCCAGGCAGGCGCCGGAAATAACCCCGGTTTTTAAGGCATCTATCAAATCTGTCTGGTTAACAATCCCGCCGCGGGCCGTGTTGATGAACAGAGCGCTACTCTTCATTTTCTGAAGTGCCGTCTGGTTGATCAGGTGCTTGGTCTGCTCAGTCAAGGGTACATGTACACTGACGATGTCCGATGTGCTTAGAAGATTATCGAGATCCGTCATTGTCATCAAACCATCAGCCTGTACTACGGTCTTTCTCGCATAAGCCAGCACATTCATATCAAAAGCGCTGCAAAACGCAGCCACTTTTTTTCCGATAGCACCCAGCCCGATAATCCCAATGGTTTTGCCCTCTAGTTCACTCCCTGTGTACTCCAACTGATGTTCATCCATCCGGGTTTTCATGAAATGATCAAGAAACGGTATGTTTTTATAATAAGCCAGCATTAGGGCCATTACGTGCTCGGCCACGGCCTGTGCATTTACTCCTGCCGCATTGGCCACCCAAATGCCGAGCTGTGTACAGGCAGGGATATCGACATTATCGTAGCCTGCACCCGTCTGTACCAATTTTAATTTTTTGGCACTGGCGAGCAGGCTAGAGTCTACTTTGATATGCTCAGGAATGAGAACCTGGCAATCTTCAATGTGATGCAGCATATCTTGTCCGGGCGGGACAATGACAACGTTCCAGTCTTGCGGAAAATACCCGGTAATCTTTGATTGTGCAGTTTCGTTAAAATGACCAACGATGAGAACCTTCATAGCTAAACCACCTTTTCATAACCTGGACTATTTGACCCCTTGTCTGTGTTAATGATAATTTTAGACATAAAGAATAATGTTGTAAAACGCAAATATTTTGTGAACTATATTAATATTTTCTATATATTGAGGAGGTATTCTATGTATTTTCCTGGGATAGAAGCGTTTTTAGCTATCGTACGGACTGGGAGTATAAGTAAAGCGGCCGATCTGCTGCATCTGTCACAAGCAACGGTAAGTTACCGCTTAAAGACATTAGAGCAAGGGATGGGCGGACTGTTGGTGGAGCGAAGAAAAGGGGCAGCCAAAATCAGCCTGACCCCAAAAGGGGAGAACTTTTTTAGTATTGCGGAAAGATGGGAGGCGCTCTGGAGGGAAACTCAAATTTTAAAGGCGAATGGTTCGCAGTTAAGTCTGGCCATAAGCGCTGCCGAAAGTATAAGCCACTTTGTCTTGCCTCCGGTATATAGAATGCTTAATCAGCATACTCCGTCCATCCGATTGCAGATTCGTACGCAGCATACTCAGGAGGCTTTTGATAGTATTGAGCGGCGTGAGATGGATGTGGCGTTTGTGGTACGGGAAATTGTGTCGCCTAGCGTTACTGTTCAACCGTTTTTCACTGAAGAAATGGTGCTGTTGCGCTTGGCTGTGCCAGGGCGGCAGGCTGGAGATACGGTGGAAATGGAAGAATTGGAAGCAGAGCATGAAGTCCTCGTCAATTGGAATCGGGAGTTTCAATTCAGACATGACCAGTGGTGGGACCCGCTGTGTCCGTCCCGTGTACATCTGGACTCAGCGGGACTCATCACTACTTTTTTGACGAATGCCAGACAATGGACGATTGTGCCCGCTTCGATTGGCGTCCATATGAAGGGGATGGGAGAATTTGTTCTTCAGAAGCTGGCGGTGTCAGTGCCCCACAGAGTAGGCTATAAGGTAACTCATAAGTTTCCAAACCAGGCGTTACACGAGCCCCTTCAGATTCTTGATAATTATCTGCGAGATACATTTGGAGTTCAATGAGTTGGCCTGCTGTGCAATCATTGTATCCGCTTGGAAATCGGGTGGTCTGCGTTCATCTGCAGCAGGTCCCACAGGTTGCCGTACAAATCCTTGAATACCGCAACGATTCCATATGCTTCTTCTTTGGGTTCTCTGACGAATTCAATCCCCCTGGAGACCATTTCATGATAATCTCGCCAGAAGTTATCGGTGTTCAGAAAAAGGAATACCCGTCCGCCTGCCTGATTGCCGATAAAGGGCTCCTGTTCAGGCTTCGACGCCCGGGCCAGCAGAAGGGTGGTGCCTGCTGACCCGGGAGGGGAGACTACGACCCATCTTTTATCCTGCTCGGGCTGATAAAGATCTTCAACTAATGTGAAATTCAGCTTGTTGGTATAAAATTCTATGGCTTCGTCATAATCCTTAACGACTAGAGCAATGTGTACAATGGACTGAGGCATCCCGGTCATCCTCTCATTCTAGGCAATGGTATAGTTCTTATTATTCTACTATAAATGGACCTAATCTACACCAGCTCAATCACGACCATCTGGTGATTCTCCAGGTAAGGAAGGGTATAGGCAATCTCGCCATCCGGGCTGAACGTGAACGGCAGTTCTGCCATGGAGGGGGCCAGATAGACCCGGTGGACGGGGCCGGGAGACGGGAGCCGCAGGCTGACGGTAATATCATGGAGCGGCACGAGGTCCTCGATGACTTCAATCCGGCCCTTCAGGGCAGGCGCGGCATAGAGCAGATGATTCACATAACGCTGCTCTGCCTGCTGATACTGCAGGGTCGTTATGCCGCGGGCCGGCAGATCCGTACGCAGTGACGGCTCAGGCAGCAGCCGCGACAGTGCATGCAGCACCAGCTCCTTCAGGATAAGAGAGCCGGCTTCGGCGTACTCGCTGAATACCTTCCAGGCGAGATAGATTCCGCTCCTGCTCTCGGCCATCCCCGGACCATTGTTCTCCATGGTGCCCGGTGTGTGCTGGTGGGAACAGAAGGTGAAGACGTCACGGTTAAAATAGGGGTTCTCCAGATGTCCGAGCGCCTCTCCTTGACCTTCCTGTAATTCAATTAGCTGGCCTTCGCCATACATGACAAAGGAAGCGGGCAATAGCGCACCAGGAGTGAAATAGGGCTTGAAATACGCGGGCTGGTAGGGGTTCTCTCCAAGCCAGCTGATTCCCAGGTCCAGGGCAAAGGCATCCCCGGCCAGATTCAATCCCGAGCGTCCGGTAGCCAGCACCTTGCCGCCGCCAGCTGTGAAGCTCTCTATGGCATCGGCCAGCTCAGGCCATACAGATACCTCATCCGGGAGAATCAGCACCTTGTAGGCGCTAAAATCGCTGAATGTATCTACGATATCATAAAGGTAATGCCCTTCGGTCAGCATCCGCACCGCTCCGGCGTCAGCCAGATTGCGCTCTCCCTTGCGTGCTTGCCCGCCGGGACAGGCCTCCCGTGCCGCTTCCAGCGATAGGACGGCAATATCGGCCACAGCAGTGACCCCGCTGCACCATTCCTCTTTTGCTTCTACCTCACTATAGGCAGCGCCGATTAAGGCGTAGGTCGCCTCATCCATCAGACCGGAGGGATGGAGCTGGTCACCGATCGAGCATCTGGCGCCATGGGCGAGGCTAAGCGCGGTCTCGAACCGTAGCGCGTTCGGATGCTTATAGCCTCCGAACTCCCCCCAGGAGGTATGGAATTTGCCGGTCATGCCGAGGAATTCCATGCCCAGCGTCTGGACGTACCGCGCAGACAGCGGGAAATGATCATAACCCCAGCCCCCGGTGGGCAGGGACTCCAGCTCCAGATGAGTGTTGACCTGCACAAGGTCACGGCGTCCCCGCTGCTGATGACCGTTGTTGTGGTAGACGGGAAGTCCGGGCTTCACGGCATCCAGAGTCTCCCGCACACGGCGGGCATAGTGGAGGTAAGTCTGCTCCCCGAGGGCGATGACGGCGGCTTCATCCCGGGGGTCCTGTCCCGCGGCCCGCAGAGCGGCGACGCAATATTGGCAGCGGCATTTACGGCAACCAACGATGTCCAGGAAGATGCCGTCAGCATCGTAGCGGGAAGCCGCCTCATGAATCTGGGCCAGCAGGATGTCCAGATAAGGCGTGTTCATACAGAATTCATGGTAACCGGGTGTCATGAAATCCTTCACCCACCGGGTCCGGTCCTCGGCATCACGGATCAGCCACTCCGGGTGGCGGCGGGCCAGTTTCTCGTCCAGGCCGGCCGATAAATACACCGGTGTACGGACACCGATCTCATGGGCAGCCTCAATCATTTCACCCAGCAAGTCGAAGGTAAGCTCAGGGTGCATCTCATTGGCTTCACTGGGATGATAGGCCCAGCCGTGATGGCATTTGGAGAACACGGTGACAGAGTCTACATGACCTGTACGCAGCATGGACTGGAACTGGGCTCTGGAGAAGTCCCGGCCAATGCCGGGAATGGCTTCTGAGGTATGGAAATCAAGATGAACCTGACGAAAACGCATGGATACACAACCCCTTATGGAATGGAATGAAAAGAAGATTCCCAGTCACTGTACCTCTTTATTGCGGGATCAGCCAGTGTTAATATAGACTTGAAATAGCACAAAACCGACTTTGAAGAGGAGAGGAGGGGACATCATGCTATGCCTGGAGTTTCCGATTCCGCCGCTGCCGCAGTTTGTCACGGTGGGACATGCCGTCTGGTCGCCGGGGGACCGGCATTTCGCCCGCACCTTCGGTGTATATGATCTGCTGCTGGTCAAGCGGGGGACGCTCTATATGATGGAAGCGGATAAGGAATATGCGGTGGGGCCGGGGATGGTGCTGCTGCTTGAGGCTGGATTGCCGCATGACGGATACCGTGCCTGCGGGGAGGACACGGAGATCTACTGGGTGCATTTCATTCATCCACCTGAACCGGCGTATATCCAGCGCGGGGATATCCCCTGGTCTACACTACTGGCAAAGGGGACGGTAGAAGACGAGGAGCCTTCGGTGCAGCAGCGGCTGTATCTGCCGAAGTTCGCAGCTGTTGATCTGGAGGGACTGGAGCCGATCCTGCAGGAGATGAACGAGCTTCATAACCGGCTTAGCGCAGAGAATGCCATGCGGCTTCATCTGCTGCTGGCTGGTCTGCTGGCGGCGCTTCAGGCGGAATGTGAGCATACGGCTCAGCCGCCGGAGCCGGCGGTCCGGCTGGCCCGTGCTGCCGCAGCCTATCTGGCGGAACATTGGCGGGAGCCGTTTCATCTGGCGGGACTTGCGGAGGAACTGCATTTCCAGGCTGATTATATTACCAGATGCATGAAGCAGCATATCGGCACCACGCCGCTGCAGTATGTGCTGCACCTGCGTCTGGAAGAAGCGAAGAAGCTGCTGGGGGGTACGGTGCTGGGCATCTCGGAAATTGCCGAACGGGTAGGCATTCAGGACCCTAACTATATGACCCGGCTGTTCAGCGCCAGGTTCGGTGTGACTCCGGGAGCCTACCGGCAGCGGCTGCGCCAGCGGGATGAGGCTGCTGCTGTGACCGGTCCGGGGGAGGGCTGAGCGCCTGCCCGGGCAGCGGTCAGGAGCCCAGCATCCGCTCGCGGTATTGGCTGGGACTACAGTTAAATACCTTGCGGAACTGGCGGGAGTAATAATTCTGGTCATGGAAGCCGCTGTCCATCGCCACCTGCGAGATGCTCAGGCCCGGGCTGCGCAGCAGGGTGCAGGAATAATCCAGCCGCTTACGGATGACATAATCCATAGGGGTAGTCTGGTAGTTGCGGGTGAAGACCCGCAGGAACTGGCGGGTGGACATATAGGCCCGGTCTGCCATCGATTGCAGCGTGATCGGCTGCAGGAAGTGTTCTTCGATGTAGGTGACGGTCTCCCCGATCCGCAGCGCCTTGTTATCCTCATGACTGCTGCTGTTCTGATAATAGCGGGAGAGCATGCCTACCAGAGCGGTGAAATAGGTACGGATCATCAGCCGGTAGCCCTCAGGCTGCCGGTCATGCTCCTCGAGAATCTGATCCAGCAGCCGGGTAGCTTCCTGGAGCTGTCCCGCATCCAGCGAGAGCATCCCCTTGAAATGCATCTCCTTCCGGTAGAACGGCTCAATATAGAATAAGGCCTGGAAGCCGGGCAGGAGCCTCAGCTCGGACTGCTGGAGCAGTTGCTCCGGCTGGAACATCACGTTCACGTATTCAATTCCGTCAACATTCTTGTAGCCATGGGAAACGTTGCTGTGGATTAGAAAAACCTGTCCGGCCTTAACCGGCACCTCTCTCCCTTCAATGATGTGTATGGCGTGTCCCGACAGAATAACGACAAGCTCCGAGAAATCATGGCTGTGGACGTAGTAATCATGGGTCAGCGGGCATTTCTGGATTCTAAAGGTAAAACCCGGCTCAAGGCCGATATCCCGCGCTAGGATTTTGGTAGTCATGGCCATATTATGCTAAAGAAGGTCGGGATCGTCAAGGCGCAAAGACGCAGGTGGCGCTACCATTAGGGTGGCGGGTGAACCGGCCCGGCTGCGGCCGGGGAGTGAGACCTGTGCCAAGGTCAGGAGGGCAAAGAATGCGGAATATACTTAAAGATAGAATTACACTGACTAACAGAAATCCTCGGATACTGTTCCTCGGGGACAGCATTACTGCTGACGGACAATATATCCGGTTGATCCGGGAATGGCTGAACACGCACCGGCCGGAGTGGACCGCCGAGCTGATTCCATCCGGAGTACCCAGCGAGACGGTCTCGGGTCTGAGCGAAGCAGCGCATCCCAATCCGCGCCCTTGCGTGCATGAGCGGCTGGCCAGAGAGATGGCGGAGGCTGCTCCTGATGTGGTTATAGCCTGCTATGGCATGAATGACGGGATCTATCATCCCTTCTCGGAAGAGCGGTTCGCCGCTTATCAGGCAGGTATGCTGGCACTCAGCAGCCGGGTCGGTGAAGCTGGAGCCGGGATCGTACTCATGACACCTCCACCGTTCGATGCCCTATCCATGACGGGGGAGCTACAGCCCGCAGACGCGGCGGACTTCAGTTATCTGGCGCCATACAAGGACTACGATCAGGTGCTGAAACGTTATGCGGACTGGCTGCTGTCCAGGGGCTGCCCTGCGGACAAAGTAATTGATCTGCGTACGCCGCTGCTGGAGCTGATCCGGCATGAGCGCTCGCAGAACACCGCTTACAGATATGGCGACGGTATCCATCCGGACACCACGGGGCACCGGGTGATCGCACGGACGCTGCTTCGGGAATTGTACGGCGGGGAGCCGGAACTGCAGATTGACAAGTATTTTGGCGCGGGATTATAGTAAGGACACCTTAAGAGCCGGGAGAGGGATCACATGAACGTACTGCAGACGATCCGTTCGCGTAAATACTTGCAGCGGATCCTACTCAGCTTTATGCTTGTTGTTGCCATTCTGGCTGTAGCTTCGCTGCTGATGAACTCGGGTGCCCGCAGCAAGGTGCTCAGCCTCCAGAATGAAGCGGACCGCAAGCTGCTGACCCAGATCAATTACAATATCGAGAACATGAACGGAATTGTAAAAGATCTGGCGGTCTCCCTGTACAATGACGAGGAGATGCTGGCGCTGAAGTCCGGCGCTGATTACAGGCAGAGCATCCTCAAGATTGAGCGGCTGAATCATACGGTTGCAGCCTCACCGTATCTGCATGCGGCCGTCTTTTATAATGGGGCCCAGCACCGGTTCTTCTCGTCGCTGAATCATGAGATTAACAATAGTCTTCTGTACAGCTCCTTGCAGAACTATATGGATTCCCGGGCAGATCTGCCGAAGCTCCAGCTCATTCCGCTCGACCTGGACGGCAAGGGCGGGGGGATTGATGTCTTTGCCTTCTTCCTGTATGACGGGGATACCTTGGGTTCAATCAATGACAATGTGCTGATCCTCACGGTCAAGCCGGGATGGATGCTTGATAATATGAAAGCGCTTAACCAAGTGGCGGAACGGCAGAATGATGTGTTATTCGTGACCGATACCGACGGTGAGGTGCTGATCGCAACCGGCGGGCAGGTTCCTGAAGGGCTTAACCTGAAGGGAGAGCTGCTGCCGCGGATCAGCGCTTCGGGCAGGCCGCTGGATTCCTTCAACTACAGTCATGACGGCAGGAAATATAAAGTGACTTATCTGAGCAAAGCCCTGAACAACTGGCAGATTATCAGCATGCAGGATTATGATGTGGTGCTGGGCAGT
The DNA here is from genome assembly GCF_038051945.1 of Paenibacillus sp. FSL H3-0469. Classification (NCBI taxonomy): domain Bacteria; kingdom Bacillati; phylum Bacillota; class Bacilli; order Caryophanales; family Paenibacillaceae; genus Paenibacillus; species Paenibacillus sp. FSL H3-0469. The sequence continues at coordinate 2,759,804 of NZ_CP150302.1, read as the reverse complement.
GTCCGGCAGATGAAATGGACGGAGATCGCGGTCACGCTGTCTGTTGTTCTGCTGGCCGTGCTGTTGTCCGTGTTCTTCGCGGTGCGGCTGTATAAGCCGGTAGGCCAGCTGCTGACTCTGGTTCCAGGCGATGTGCGGGGCGCGCCGCAGGCTAAGGATGAGCTGTCACTAATTGCAGCCAACCTTACGGAGATGATCAGCAAGCTGAAGGGGCTGGAGCTGGAGCGGGCCTCGCAGTCCAATATTGCCAAGCTCTATCAGCTCCGCAGCCTGATCGCTTCAAGCCACAGTCTGGATGAGCAGTCCTTCCTGCAGCTCAGAGAGCAGCACGGCATCGATATTGCCTATCCGTCTCCGCTCCGGCTGGCGCTCGTGCAGATCGACAACCTGCAGGGGCTGGCGGCAGAGCCGGGACTGCCAATGGAATCGCTGCTGTACTTCGCCATCTCCAACATCGGACAGGAATTATTGCGCCTTCAGGGCTCCTGTGAAGCTGCAGATATGAAGAGCGGGCATCTGGTCTTCATTGCCGGGAGTGCGGACGGGGAGCTGGCGAAGCTGGAGGAGCGGTTCAGGGAGCTCCAGCAGACGATCGGCAACTATTATCATATTACTTTTACAGTCACGCTAAGCGAGGTCTTCACGGATTACCGCAGCATCACGGCGCATTATAATCTGGCGCAGCGCCATGCCAATTACCGGATGATCTACGGCAAAGGAGCAGTGCTGGAGCCTGAAATGCTCCGGGCGAATGAGGCGAATGAAGCGCTGCGCATTCCGCAGGAGCTGGAGCGGCAGCTGACGGAAGGATTGAAGGGCGGGGATCTGGCAGAGACTGAGCAGACGATCCGCAAGTGGAGAGCGCTGCTTGGCGGCTTCAGCTACGAGAATATGTATTCTGCGGTGCTTCATCTGGCCGTGACTCTGAGCCAGACGCTAGCCGAGATGAACAGCCGGAGTGTCAATCCGGTCTCGCTTAACCTGCAGGCGATCAACCGCCGGATTCTGGAGAAGGAGACGCTGGATGAGATGGAGACGGTCCTGCTGGAGGTGGTGCGGGAAGTCGCCGGGCAGCGCCGGAGCGGGCGCGAGGACAAGAACCGGCTGCTCGCGGACACGGTGAAGGAGATTATTGACAGGCATTACGCCGATCCTGACCTGAATGTGCAGCGGATTGCCGATATGCTTAAGATGAGTCCGGTCTATCTGGGCCAGGTGTTCAAGGCGCAGGAAGGCACGAGCGTGGTGGATCAGATCAACGCCGTCCGGCTGGCCAGTGCCAAGAAGTACCTGGAGCAAGAGGACTTCACCGTAACAGAGATTATGGAGAAGGTCGGGTTCGGGAACGAGAGTTATTTTTACCGCCTGTTCAAGCGCTGCTATGGCACCACGCCGAAGGAGTACCGCCTGAAATCAGCCATTGACCGCAGCAGATGATTCCTTTACCCAAATGGGTCAAGCAGCGTCCAATACGTAAGGCAGGGTCCGTTACATGAGCAATGTTCATGCGGCGGGCTTTTTGCTGTGCCGCGCAGGAATTCGTTCCCCGCTAGATAGTAATCTGGCAACAATACAGCCCGGCTTTACAGCATTCTTGCAATTGTACAGTAACGCAGCGGCCTGATTCTGCGCTATTGTTAGTCGTGCAAAGCCTGGGACACAGGCAAACAGCTGCAGCTAAGGAAGGAAAGGAAAGGAAGGGGCTCAAGGTTATGTTGAATAAGGTTCCGCTGGCGGAACAGCAGGCAAGTTCAGGAGCGCTGCCGGCCACGCGCAGAAAATCCTGGCTCCGAAGGGAGCTGACCCATTTCAAAAGCAACCGGGAGCTGTTCCTGCTCTCGCTGCCGGGATTGCTGTACAAATTGATTTTCGCGTATATTCCGATGATTGGTCTGATTATCGCCTTCAAGAATTACCGGTATGATCTCGGCATCTTCGGCAGTAAATGGGTCGGGCTGGATAACTTCCGTTATTTGTTCACTACGGACACGGCGTGGCGGATTACAAGGAATACGGTTCTGTATAACACCGCCTATATTCTGATTGGCACCTCAGCGGCGCTGCTGCTGGCTATTCTGATGAATGAGATTAAGGCTAAGTGGAGCAAGTTCTATCAGACGGCCTTGTTTCTGCCCCATTTTCTGTCATGGGTGCTTGTGGGTTACGTGGCTTATGCCTTCTTGAACCATTCGGACGGCTTCATCAACCGCACGCTGGAATCCTTCGGGCTGAATCCGGTGAGCTGGTATCAGAACCCCGGACCCTGGCCGGTCATTCTGATTCTGGTTCAATTGTGGAAAGTGGTGGGGTTCAACACGCTGATTTATTTTGCCGGCATTATTGGCATTAACAGTGAATATTACGAGGCGGCACGGATCGACGGGGCAACCAAGCGGCAAATGGCCTTCAAAATCACGATTCCGCTGATGGCCCCAATCATCATTATTATGCTGATTCTATCCATCGGTAATATGTTCCGCGGGGATTTCGGCCTGCATTATTTCATCCCGAATAACTCCGGTTTTCTCTATGGCTCTACGGATATCATTGATACTTATGTGTACCGTGCGCTGCGTGAGGTCGGCAATGTGAGCATGTCTGCGGCTACCGGGTTCTATCAGTCGGTTGTCGGTCTGGTGCTGGTACTGACGGCTAACGGAATTGTGCGCAAGGTCGATCCCGATAATTCCCTGTGGTAAGGAGGTGCCCTAAGCGTGGGCAAAAAATTTGAATTCTCGAAGCTGTTCATTAATCTGCTGTTTATCGTGCTGTCGCTGGTGGTGATTCTGCCATTCCTGCTGGTCATCGTGGTCTCGCTGACGGATGAGAAATCATTGACCGAGAACGGGTACCAGTTCATTCCTTCATCCTTCAGTCTGGATGCCTACCGCTATCTGCTGGACGCTCCCGACATCCTGCTCCGGGCTTATGGAGTTACGTTCACGGTGACGATCATCGGCGCGCTGGCTGGACTGCTGCTGACCGCGATGACCGCCTACGTGATTTCAAGGCAGGATTACCGGTATAACCGGGCGACGACGTTCTATGTATTTTTCACCATGCTGTTCAGCGGGGGACTCGTTCCCTCCTACATTCTCATTACTCAGTACCTGCATCTGAAGGATAGCCTGCTGGCGCTGATTCTGCCGATTCTGCTGTCGCCGTTCAACATTATGGTCATGAAGGGCTTCATGTCCAAGATTCCGCTGGAGATCATTGAATCCGCCAAAATCGACGGGGCGCGGGAATTCCGCATTTTCTTCCGGATCATCCTGCCGCTGTCCACTCCGGCGCTGGCGACGCTGGGTCTGCTGATCTCCTTCACCTACTGGAACGAATGGTTCAACGCGATGCTCTATATTGATGATCCAAACAAGGTGCCGCTGCAGCTCCTGCTGGTGCGGACGCTCAACAGCATTGAGTTTCTCACGACGAACTCCGAATTTACCGGGCAGCTTGGCATTGACCTGAGCAGCTTCCCGAACAGCTCCGCGCGGATGGCTATTGCCGTACTGGCCGGCGGACCGATGCTGGTCATCTTCCCGTTTTTTCAGCGGTTTTTCGTCAAAGGGCTTACGGTTGGCTCCCTAAAGGGTTAACATACAATTACATGTACTAAGTACAGGAGGTCACTCACATGAAAAAAGGGCTGGTTGGCGTATTGGCATCCGTAATGCTGCTTGCATCCGTGCTGTCAGGCTGCGGAGGGAACAATAACGGCGGCAATGGCAGTGCTGCTACAGGTACGGAAGGAAGCGGAACGGGGGCTGCGCAGAGCGCGGCACCGGAATCCGGGAAGGACGGCGAGCTGAAGCCGGTCGAACTGACCTGGTATTATCCGCTGTCGCAGCTGCAGGCAGACCAGGATAAGGTGCAGGAGGAAGTGAACAAGATTACGAAGGCGAAGATCAACGCCACCGTGAAGCTGATGCCTGTAGCAATCGGGGACTATGTGCAGAAGATGAACACCGTGCTTGCGGCAGGCGAGAAGTTCGACATTCTCTGGACCGGTTATATGCTGAAGCCGGAGGAGCTGGTGCGCAAGGGAGCGATTCAGCCGATGGATAAGCTGCTTGACGAGTATGCGCCGGAGCTGAAGAAGGAGGTGCCGCAGGTGATGTGGGATGGCCTCTCGGTGGACGGGGAGATCTACGGTATTCCGAACCAGCAGATCAACGGCTCCCGGTACGGCTTCATCATCCAGAAGCGCTTCGCTGACAAGTACAAACTTGATACCGCTTCCATCAAAAAAATTGCGGACATCGAGCCGTTCCTGGCCCAGATTAAGCAGAACGAGAAGGATATCATTCCGTTTGGCGTATTCGGCACTTCCTTCATCAATCCGCAGGCGCATGACGACAAGTACTGGGTAGTTCCGGGTCTGGATGACCATTTCTATATCAAGACAGATGATCCCTCGTATACGCTCCAGCGGTACCCGGAAGAAGAACTGGACAATTTCCGGCTGGCCAGCAAGTGGTATAAGGATGGCTATATTTACAAGGATGCTGCTACCGAAAAAGCGAATGATTACCTCGCCAAAGGCCAGATTGCCGTCGATTTCAACGTGACGCTGAAGCCGGGCGTTGAGGCTGAGGTGAAGGCCAAAAACGGCGGCAATGACGTCATCACGGTACCGCTCAGCGACTGGTTCTCCAACGGTTATTCGGCCACAACCAACCAATCGATCAGCCGTACGGCCCCTAATCCGGAGCGCGCGATGATGTTCCTGAATCTGGTGAATACCGACAAGGAGCTGTACAATCTGCTCTGTAACGGAATTGCCGGGGAGCATTATGATAAGGCAGACGGGGAGTACATCAAGGCCAAAGCGGATTCCCGCTATCTGCCGAATATGGACTGGGTGTTCGGTAGCGTATTCAACTCCTATCTGAAAGAAGGTCAGCCGGAGAATGTGTGGGAAGAGACCAAGAAGATCAATTCCGGTTCTGAGGTGAATCCGGTTGGTGCCTTCAAGTTCAATTCCGAGCCGGTGAATACCGAAATTGCCAACCTGAACGCCGTGTGGGGAGAATACAAACGGGGGCTGGTTACCGGTACGCTTGATTTTGATGAAACCTGGCCTGCGCTCTATGGCAAGCTGAAGGAAGCCGGCGAAGAGAAATATGTGGCGGAAGTCACCAAACAATTCGAACAATTCCTGAAGGATAAAGGTCTGAAGAAATAAGGCGTAAGGTGTAAGGAAACAGAATAGATCTGCACGGCTGAGGAGAACCGGAGAAACCTGCTGCTCATGGGGGGCTTCGCCAGACTGAAGTTGGCGTAAGCCCCTACATCCCACGTTGAAAGGAAGAGGAGCCTTGGTGAAAAAACGTTTGCTTGCGGCACTTGCAGCCAGTCTGTTGTTGATGCCCTCTCTGCCGTTTGAAGCCCCTGCATATGCGGAGGGAGGAACGTCCGGGACGGCCTTTTATGTGGCCAATAATGGAAGCGATTCCAATGCTGGGACGCTAAATGCCCCGTTCCAGACGCTTGAGAAGGCGCGCGATACGATTCGTACGCTGAAGACGGAGGAAGGACTGCCGGATGGCGGAGTCACCGTGTATCTGCGGGAAGGAAGGTATGAGCGGACCTCCAGCTTCGAGCTGCGTGAACAGGACTCCGGTGAGGCCGACAAGCCCATCACGTATACGGCTTATCCGGGAGAGGAGGTCACGCTGTCCGGCTCCCGCCAACTCGCCAAATCAGCCTTCGTTCCGGTTACCGACACGGCCATTCTCAGCCGGATCATCAGCCCGGAGGCGCGAACGAAGGTGCTGGCCGCCGATCTGGGAGCGCTGGGCATTACCGATTACGGCCAGCTCAGCCGCCACGGCTATTATCTGGCGAATGATCTGAGCGAGGTGCCGCCGATGGAGCTGTACGTGGCCGGGCAGGGCATGACACTGGCCCGCTGGCCGAATGAAGGCACGGTCCAGATGGATGAGATTCTTGATCCCGGCCCGACCCGGAAGGACCCGAACGGCGAAGTGCATACGCGCGGCGGAACCTTCACCTACACGTATGACCGTCCCCAGTACTGGACGCAGGCGGACGACATCTGGCTGGACGGGATCTTCGGTTATAGCTGGGAATGGTCGTACAACAAGATTGCTTCCATTGATACGGCCGCCAAAAGCATCACCCTCCGCTACGGAGAGATGAGCGGGATCTTCAAGAACTGGTACCCGGATTTCCACTTCGCGCAGAATCTGCTGGAGGAGATCGACATGCCCGGCGAATATTATATCGACCGCCAGGCCGGCAAGCTCTATTTTCTGCCGAACGCGGAATTTACTGCCGGGAACCCGGATATTGAAGTCACGATGCTGAAGAGTCCGATGATCAACGCCTTGAACGCCTCGTACATCGACTTCTCGGAGCTGGTGCTGGAGAACGGCCGCGATTCCGCAGCGGTGTTCATGGGCGGCAAGCAAATGCGTATTCTGAACAGCGAGATCCGCAATTTCACCAACAGCGGGGTGCTGGTCAATACTCAGAGCCGGTTCTACTACAATAACTTCGAAGGGGCACCGGGAACAGATCACGCCATTGTCAGCACGCATATTCATCATATCGGCGGCACTGCCGTCACGCTGACTGGGGGCAACAAAACGACGCTTGCCCCGGGGAACAACAGGGTGGAGAATTCGCATATTCACGATTTTGCCTACTATCACAAAGCCTATAATCCCGGGGTGCTGCTGTCCGGCGTGGGCAACCGCATGTCGCACAATGAGTTGCATGACGCGCCGCATCCCGGTGTGCTGATCTTCGGCAATGATCATACCGTGGAATATAACGAGATCTATGATGTATGCACGACCTTCTCGGATCTCGGCGCGATCTATATGAACGCGGGGGAACAGCCCCATGAGCGGGGAACGGTAATCCGCCGTAATTACTTCCATAACATCGGGGAGAGCAAAGCGGGTGTAGAGGGCGTATACCCGGACAATTTCACGATGGGTCTGACTATTGACGAGAATATCTTTTACAAGATGGGTAATTCCGCTATTAAAAATAACGGTGGCGCCCATATCCTGACCCGCAACAATATCTTCATTGACAGCAAAATTCCGTATGACTATGCGGATATGTTCCTGGGCGATGAGCCGGATGATCAGGTGCCGCTGAATTACATGCCGAAGTGGCAGGCCTTGTTCGCAGCGAACAATAATTTCACCGGAACGCCTTATCTGACGAAGTATCCCGAGCTGGCGGATTTCTTCACGGAGAACCGTTATTATCCTGATACGAATACGTTCCAGGGCAATGTTATCTATAACCCGTCCGTTCCGCGCAGTGTAACAACCAATGTGTACGGGGCCTATGACAAGTTCGGGCTGGTCCAGTATGCGAATAACTGGGTAACCGCAGGAGATCCCGGGTTCACCGATCTGGCGGGAGGCGATCTGTCGCTGCGGCCGGATGCGGATGTATATGATGTGATTCCCGGCTTCCCGGAGATTCCGTTCGGCGAGATCGGCGTTGCCGGTAAGGCAGGCACGACAGCCGGTGCGGACAGCTATCCCGTGCAGGGCGTGAGTGTCTATGACAGCGAGATTAACGTAGACCGCTGGAAAACGGTGAAGCTGCGCACGGCGGTCCTCCCCTGGAACGCGGACAATCCGGCTTTGGCCTTCACTTCGGCTGATCCGGCTATCGCGGCAGTGGACGGGGCAGGAACCGTAACCGGCCGGACGGTTGGGACCACGGTGATCACGGTAGCTTCAGTGGAGAATCCGCTGCTGACTGCCACGGTTACGGTTCACGTGGAGGCGGGCGACGGCGTGATGGACTTCACGGACTTTGAATCCGGCGCGAACGGCTGGCTGCAGGATGCCAACCGCAGCATCGAGAAGATCGGCACGAACCGCTGGTACAAGATCCTGAACGGGGCCTCCGCCCTTAGCCCCAAATCCTTCTCGGACTATGAGCTGAGCTTCAAGGTGAAGACCCCGGCGGTGATGGGCGATAACGCGACACTGTATATCTTCGACCGCCAGGCCGGAAGCGGCTCCAGCCGGATCGGCTATAGGACCCGGGCGGACGGAAGCTCCGCCTGGCTGCTGTATAATTCAGCCTGGACGGTGCTGAAGGAAGTCAAGCTGCCGGGGCATGACCTGCAGCCGGATACGGAATATACGGTCCGCATGCTGGTGAAGGGCGGCGATATCAGCGTCTATCTGGACGGAGCGTTCCGCCTGAAGGGCACTGACCCGGGGCATAATGCGGAAGGGAAGGTCGGCTTCTATGTCAGCAATGTCAGCCAGATGCACTTCGATGACATTCAGTTCAGGGAGCTGACGACAACGCTGGCCGGGATTATTCCGGCAGAGAATAACGTGCGTCTGGCCGCAGGTGAAGATAAGGCGTTACAGGTAGCCTTCGACCCTGCGGATACGCCGGATACAGGCCTGACCTGGCAGTCGGCTAACCCGGCGGTCGCTACGGTGAACAGTACTGGTGTGGTGCATGCCGTATACGAGGGGCAGACGGTCATCTCGGCTGTGTCAACGGTGAATCCGCTGATTAAAGCGGATATTACAGTCACCGTCTCGAATATTATGCATGAGACCAACTTCGAGAACGGAGGCAATGGCTGGCCGGTGGACCCGAACCGCAGCATCGCCGCCGATCCGGACGGCAACCGCCGCTATAAGCTGCTGAACGGGGCCAGCGGCCTGCTGGACCGCAGCTTCACCGCCTATCAGCTGGAGTTCAAGCTGAAGACGCCCGCCGTGATGCCGGATAACGGCATCCTATACATCTTCGACCGCCAGGACAGCAGCGGCTCTACCCGGATCGGGTACCGGACCCGGGCAGACGGATCTTCCTCCTGGATTCTGTATGATACAGCGTGGCAGAAGCTGACCGAGAGTGTGCTGCCTGGACATGACCTGCAGCCGGATACGGAGTATGCGGTGAAGGTAACGGCGATGGGCGGGGACATCGCTGTATCCGTTGACGGCGCGCCAAGACTCTCCGGCACCGATCCGGGCCACCGCCCGTCCGGCAAGGTCGGCTTCTACACCAGCGGCTTCGCTTACATGCTGTTCGACGATATTGTCTTCTCGGTGATGCCATAATGCGGGATAACGCCTTTCCTTTCTGGGGAGGGCGTTTTTTATGTTGTTTAGGACTAAATACAATGGGCGCTACGTAGGCCAAATGTAATCGGAAAACCGATCACAAATGAAATTCCCGATAAATAAACTTTGCAAAAAGGAAAAATATAGCTATACTGAGTTTAAATACGATTTTAAATGTCATTTAAAATTGTATTTAAACTCAGGGAATATACTTGGAGGTAGCAGATGGAGCCAGACAAAAAGCTGGAAACAAAAGAGAAGATTATGCATGCCACCCTGGAGTTGATTAAACAAGAAGGCTTTGAAAGGATCACTATCAAAAAAATTGCAGAAGCCTCAAACACGAATGTCGCTCTGGTGAACTATTATTTTGGGTCCAAAGAAAACTTGTTTAGCGAATCTACGAAATTGATATTGAACAGCTTTCAGGATACGTTTGCCATACTTGACGACTTCTCTATATCCTCACGGGACAGATTGAGGCGATTTTTACTCGATTATTTGCAGGTGATCCGACAATATCCCGAATTGCTCTCCAGAATCATCTTGATGGGCACTACCATTTTCACCTCCCAGTATGAATATGGATCATTTTTGAATCTGCTGGGGTTTGCTAAGATACAAAATACTTTAAGAGAGATAACCGGTGAACAGCAGCCAGAGCACCTGATGACCATGACGACGCAGATTTTTGGAGCGCTTTTTCTACCGGCCCTTATGAGTCCTATACTTGAAACAGGAGCTTCCGTGAAGATAGCACCTGTAGAGGAGCAGATTGACCTGCTCTTTGCGAGATACTTTCATTAATAAACTCAGATTGAGGTGAGTTAATGAACATTTTAAGAAAGAACTGGCAGGACATCGGACTATTCTTGGGTATTTTAATATGCGTTTATCTCTTATTGAACTGGGGAGAAATACCACGGATAAACAGCATATTATGGTTAAGCTTGGTGGCGATCCTTCTTCACCAGTTTGAGGAATACCGCTGGCCGGGATATTTTCCAGGCATATTCAATAAAGCTTTGTTTAAAAGTGAATCCCCTGACAACTATCCATTAAATAAACAGTCGGCAATGATTATTAATGTGGTTATCGCCTATGTGTTTTACTTGCTTCCTGTATTTTTCCCGTCTGTAGTATGGCTGGGAATGGCACCTGTTTTAATGGGCTTTTTCCAAATCATTTTTCATGGAGTCGTCGTTAATATAAGAGCAAAAAGCATGTATAATCCAGGCTTAGTCTCCGCAATTGTTGTACATTTACCGGTGGGCATCTGGTACATCAACTACGTATATGAGCATCATTTAATAACTCGGTCAGACTGGATTTGGGGTGTAATTTATTTTTGCATAGCTGTTTATCTTTTTATAGTGAAAGGAAATACATGGCTGAAAAACAAAAACTCCATTCACAAATTTTCGCAAAAACAATTAAGGTATTCTCATACTCATAAATAAATAAAGTAGCGGCAGTCAGGAACATTCTTATCGCGTCCTTTGCTGTCGCTGTTTTCATTTCTACCTCAATGTATGCTCTCCCTGTACTTCTCTAGGGGGGTGCTCCAGGAAACAAGGTCGACCCGTCCTGATAGCCTTGTGTGGTTCCCCCAGCGGAGTGTCAGCGGGCTATCCATTTTTCTTTTAATCGTTCTGTGCCTTGCTACCGGTATGAGTGAACCCTTACCATTTTATGTATCACCAAACTTCTGAATCGTGAAAGGAAGGCCGATGTTAACTCAACTATTCTCCCTTGTACGCAATCCTGTGCTTTGGCAGCGCAGTAATGAACCGTTCTGGGATGATGAGCATATCTCCAAAAATATGCTGGAGGCTCATCTGAATCCGGACTGGGAAGCGGCGAGCCGCAGGCACAGAGATATTGATCGTTCAGTGAAGTGGCTTAGCCGTCTGATCCCGCCGGGGAGCCGTATTCTTGACCTTGGCTGTGGACCGGGACTATATACCAAGCGTCTCTCTGAACAGGGGTATAACGTAACGGGACTTGATTTCTCAAGACGTTCCATCGCCTATGCCCAAGAGCAGGATACGCGGAGCCGGTATATCTATCAGAATTATTTGGAGCTGGATTATACCGGAGTGTTCGATAGCATCACCTTGATTTATTGTGATTACGGCGCGCTTACACTAAGTGAGCGAAACACCCTGCTGTCTAAGGTATACCGTGCCTTAAAGCCAGGCGGCCTGTTTATCTTCGATGTGTTCACGCAGAAGACGAATTGGAGTAAGCAGGACAGTACCTCGTGGAGGGTGTATCCATACGGAGGTTTTTGGAATGCTGAACCACATGTATGTCTCGAAGCATCTTATTTCTTTGAGGGGCATACCGTGGAGGCCCGTCAGACTCTGATACTTGCCGATCATGAGCTGCATCATTATTTGATCTGGAATACGGTGTTTACACAGGAGACCCTTGCGGATGAAGTGTTGCCTTGGGGATTCCAACTGGACAGTGTTTACGATGATAGTTGCGGCAGTCCGTATACGGGAGGAGCAGACACGCTATGTTTTGTACTTAGGAAAGGATAGTATGCATAGAAAAAGCAAGAAAAGAAGGGATATGCTCTTCTTTTCTTGCCTCGTCTGGTTATACGATATACGCCGAATGCTCTCGGTTACTCCCCTAAAGCAGTAATCAGGTCATACACCTTATTCAAATTCGTCTTGAAATAGGTTGTGAAGTACCAAGCCCGGTATTCTTCGGGTATTTCGATCTCTTCAATACTCTGCTGATTCTGAGCGGCTTCGGTCACGATGGCGATCATTCTGCTTATGTATCCCTTCACCGCATGAAGCTGTTGCAGGGAGCAGACCTCACCATGCCCCGGTACAATCGTCTCCACGTCCAGCGATTCAACCTGCTCCAGAATATACAGCCATTCCTGAGGATTGGCATTGGCTAGAACAGGGTGGTGGTTCGAGAGTACGAGGTCCCCGATAATGACAATTTTATCTTCTGGTAGGTACACAATAGCATCGCTCTGCGTGTGTCCTCCGCCATATGTAATGAGCTGCGCGCTGCGGTTGCTGCCATGAATGGTCATATGCCGGTCAAAAGTCACGCTCGGTACTGTATGAACCAACTGCGGCAGCATGTTCACGAACTCACGGTCCGTTGCATTCTCCCAAGCCATTTCCTGCTTCAGCTTGCTATCTGTCTCCTGCTCGCCTTGCAATTCCGCTTCCCGGATCGCCTCTAGCATCTTCTCTCTGTTGTTCTGGTACTGGGCTACCCGGTCTCTGGCGAATGTATTCATCGTCTCACGGGTGCCTGATGTTGCAATCAGCTGAGCGTCAGGCACAAATACCTGATTGCCAGTAGTATGATCGCTGTGCCAGTGTGTGTTGATTACATAGGATACAGGGTTCCCTGTGAGATGCTCAGCAGCAGCCTTCAAATCCTGTGCGGCTTCCAGCGTCGCGAATGTGTCCACCACCAAAGTGAGTCCCCCCAGGTCAATAATGGCCGCGTTTGCGAGTGAGCCTGTGCCTGGAACGGCAACCGCTGCAACGGTGCTATCTGCAATATATTGCAGCCGGAAATGCCTGGAGCCTTGAAATGATTCAATCCTGTTCAGCATAGTAATCTCTCCCTTCCAACATGGGAATATACTATACGCTACAAGAGTCCGCTAGACAATATTTTTTTCCATAAAGTAGGATGTGTAATGCTCCACCAATCTGGGATCAAAGGTCAGATCGTTGTATTTTGTGCCGTCCCCCGCTCATACCAATACCCCGGAACACCCCGTTCCAGACGTAGCAGCGCCTCCAGGAAGAAGTAGTCGCCCCAGATCATGAAATCATCCGGGGAGGCGTTGCCTCTGACCGAATAGGAGCCGTGCCGCAGAAATCCCTCTTCTGACGGGTGGCCTGCGGTGAAGTAGCGATTGATCAGCGAGTCCATGGATTTGTTCACGGCGTCACAGAAATAGTCCCGGTCGGGATCATTCTCCGGCAGATGCTCCAGCAGCTCTAAGAGACCGCATACGGTGATGGCGGAAGCGGAGCTGTCGCGCGGGGTGCCTTCCTGCTGCGGGGCATCGAAATCCCAATAGGCCACATGGTCGGCGGGGAGATGCTCCACGAAGTAGCGGGCCATTCTTTTGGAGGCTTCGAGGTAATGAGGCTCCTGGAAGCTGCGGTAGGCGAGAGCGAAGCCGTAGACACCCCAGGCTTGTCCCCTCGTCCAGGTGGAGCCGTCCTGATACCCTTGTGCCGTACCTCCACGAAGGGCATCCCCCGTCTGCTGGTCGAAATAAAAGGTATGGTAAGAAGAGTCGTCGCCCCTCACCAGGAAGCGGCGGCTTGTCTCGGCGTGGATACGGGCAGCCCTGGCATAGACCGGGTCGCCGGTCTGTTCACTGGCCCAACAGAGGAGCGGCAGATTCATCAGGCAGTCGATGATGATCCGTCCGCCGTTGTCTTCATCCCCCTCGGCTCCCCAAGCCTGAAAGAGCTGCGGACCGGGGCGCCAGCGCTTCATTAGCTGGTCCGCTGCCTGCAAGGCGAGCAGGCGCGAGGCTTCATCCTTGTCTGCAATCCAGCGGGCCTTGGCCGACAGTGAGTACAGGAAGCCGATATCGTGGTGATCCAGCGCCTGCCCGTCCAGCATGCGCTGGCGGAAGGAGTCAGTCGCCTGGATGGCGGCGGCATGAATCTCCGGGTCCCGGCTGTATTCATAGCTTAGCCAAAGAATGCCGGGCCAGAAGCCCTCCGTCCAGTTGGTGTGGTCTGTCAGATGATATTTGCCGTCCCCTATACTTACAATCGGAAACCTCTCACCAAATCGCTTCACATTAAGCCGCGTAGTCGTAAGCGTCTGCTCAATCGCCTGCTCCCAGTTCATCATACCCGCCATAACCTCCATAATATCGCTATAGTGTGCTTAACTACATTATAAGCCGATTAAGCTGTAGGTTTGTTGCGCAAAACTATAGTTATATTGCGGATCTGCTATCAACGGAGCTGCCCGTAGACGCTCCAGCTGTTGACTAAATGACCGGCGGCGAACAGACAGGCTGGAACAATGAACAACCAGGATTGGAGCCAAACGCCAAGCAGCAGGAAATAGAGGGCCGGGAAGACGGCCATAGGAACGGGGATGCCCAGCCAGGGCTTGAACAGCGCCGTAAAAGCTCTCCCGCTCCGGAAATAGCGCACCCAGCCGCCGTAGTAAACCAGCAGGCAGAGTGCCATCAGTACAGCGGATACTCCCAGGGTCTGAGCAGAAATCAATCGGCCGAAAAGAATGGGTAGCATGAAGCAGGTAATCTGCCCTGCCCGCTCCAGGAGCGTGAAGACCAGCGGGGCGGAGTTCAAGGAGTCAGGAACACTCCGGGGCGGGAAGAATAGGAATATAAGATTCGGCAGTAATACGAGTAAAGAGATGATAAAACCCAGAGCATGTAGTCCCATCGCAGAAATCCGCCTTCCTCTGTGCAATGATAGTGGCCATACCTGACAAATACATAGCATATCTCTATAATTGCATTATATATCCTAGAGAGCCTGGAGCGGGAGGAAGACATGCAATTTCAACCTATATATGAAGACGGAGAATTAATGATGCCGAAGCTCGAGCTTGATCTGTCAGCGAACCCTTCGGTTGGTATTATCACGGATTTGAGACGCAAGCAACTGTTAATGGAGCAATTGTCCCGGGATTCCGGCAATTATTTGTCATGGGCCGGGCAGAACGAGTATCTGCGGTTGACGGTAGAGGAGCTAATCTCGTTTCTGATCCGGATGTCGGGACGCGAAGAGCGTGCGGCTGTGTTAACTGATTATTTTGCGCTGAAGGAGGAACGTAAGGTCAGATTGATGCAGCTCAGCTCTTCGAAAAGGGTGTATGTGACCCTGCTGCGGGCTTTTTTCGCCCATCAATCCACGCTCGTATTGGAGGAGCCATATTTCTATCTGGAGGAGCAGGACCGCCGCCAGCTGAAGCGGATACTGGATGATCTGTCGCAGCAGAAAAGAATACTCATTCTGACCTCGAATCTGGAGGATGCGCTGATCTCCTGTGATGTCATCTACCGGTTGAGCGGGTCCGGGCTTCATCAGCTGGATATCCGCGATTCGGAAGAGGACAGGCAGGAAGCGCAGAAGCAGGATGAGGCCAACATCACCTTACAGAAGGTCTCGACCAAACGGGAGGATAAGGTGATTTTATTTGACCCGCCCGAGATTGATTTTATTGAAAGTGTAGAAGGCTCTATCCTGGTGCATGTCGGCGGTGAGCATTATGACTGTGCCCTGACCTTGACCCAGCTCGAAGCGCGGCTGCTGAATTTCGGCTTCTTCCGGTGTCATCGGTCTTACATCGTCAATCTGCAAAAGGTGCGGGAGATTATTACCTGGACGAAGAACAGCTACAGTCTGCGGCTGAACACCGGCAAGGAGGCCGTGGTTCCGTTATCCCGCTCCAAGCTGCAGGAACTTAAGGCGCTGCTTAAGCTGTAAAAGGTACCGTTCAGGCCGGAATGGGTACAATTCACCCGGTTTTGGTGGCTGAAAGGCTGGAATCCGGATAACGTTAAGCCATCAACAACTAAAGGATGTGGCGAGATGGCGGTTATTCAGGTAGAGCAGGTCCGCAAGACCTTCGGGGCTAGAGATGCGCTGACAGAGGTGTCCTTCAGTATTCCAAAGGGGGAGATTTTCGGGTTCCTCGGTCCGAGCGGTGCAGGCAAAACCACCTTAATTAAGATTCTGACTGCACAGCTGAAGCCGACTGGCGGAGCGGCCAAAGTCTTCGATCAGCCGGCAGAGGCGATGCAGCAGTCGGCCCAGAAGATGCGTTTTGGTATTCTGACCGATAACAGCGGCCTGTACGAGCGGTTGTCCATAGAGGAGAATCTGGAGCTGTACCGGAAGCTGTACGATCTTCCCCGCTCTGCGGTGGATCAGGTGCTGCAGTTCGTTAATTTGAGCAGTGAGCGCAAGAAGAAAACAAACACGCTGTCCAAAGGCATGCGTCAGCGGGTGATGCTGGCCTGCGCCATTATCCATGAGCCGGAGCTGTTGTTTCTGGATGAGCCGACCTCGGCCCTGGACCCTGTGAATTCAGCGCATATCTATAAAGGCTTACGTTATCTGAACGAGAAGGGTACGACTATCTTCATCACAACGCATGATATGGCGGAGGCGGAGCTGCTCTGTAACCGTGTGGCGATTCTCTATCAGGGACGTATCCAGACCATCGGCTCTCCGCGGGAGCTGAAGCGTCAGCACCGCGAGAATGTGATCCGGGTGGAGCTGACCAGCGGAGAGGCTCATGAGCTTCCGGTGGATGGGGACACGGCGGACCGGATCGCGGATTGGATGAAGCGGGGACTTATTGAACGGGTAGAGACGAAGGAACCGAGCCTGGGTGATATTTTTATCAAAATGACGGGAAGTGAGCTGCTATGAACATCTCCTATAAGCGGGCCAGCGCGATCTTTGTGAAGGATTACAAGGAATTCTCGCGCAATTATGCGCTGTCCATTATGCTGCTGTTTCCGATTCTGTTTGCGCTGCTGTTTAAAAGCGCAGGTACACCCTTGCCGGGAGCCGCCGGACTTCTGTTCAACAGTTCGTTTGTGCTGCTGACCTGCTTCGCTCAAGCCTGCCTGATTGCGGAAGAGAAGGAGCGTAACACGCTGCGGTCCCTTATGATGACTCCGGCTACTACAATGGATGTACTGATGGGCAAAAGCAGTCTGGTCTTTGTCATGTCAGCGGTGGTACTTACCGTTTCTACACTATTGTATGGCTATGAACCAGTAAGTATAGGGGCATTTGTAGCCGCGATTGTTCTTTCCATTGTTCTCTACACGGCAGCCGGGACGATCTGCGGTCTCTATTCCAAAACCTTACTTGATGCTTCCTTATCCATCATCCCGGTAGCCTTCATCTTCATGGGCGCACCGTGGGGGGCTGTATTGGCGAAGAATTATCCAGTATTAGGATTGCTGGACTACATGCCAAGCAGCCAATTAATACATTTGCTGAACCTGAGCCCTGCCGGTTATTCGGCGGCAGAGGTGTGGCCGCCTCTGCTGATTATTGCAGCGTGGACAGCCGTGCTGACGCTTGTGTCTGTGGTGCTGTACCAGAAGCGGCTCCGGGACGAATAGAATGGCGGTGCTGTGCGGATTGTGGCGCAGGCCGCGTCATAGGCCGGATAGAACGCCAAGAAAGCCGCTCCGGGGAGGAGCGGCTTCTTGGTGTATGGGAATTGTGCAGGCGCGCAGGTAATCTTAGACAATCGCATGGTGATTTTGTTCCACTTGCGGCCAGCAAGCATCAGGCTTTTACACCATATTAGGAATCTCTACGGCAGGGTCTGTCTCAGCTTCATAGTCTACACCCTCGGTACGGAAGCCGAACAGATGGAAGAAGTCGTCCTGATAGCCTGCCAGATCCGCCAGCTCCGGCACATTAGCGGTCTCCAGCTCATTCCAGCGTCTCATGACCTCGATCTGTACATCCTCGCGCATCTCCCAGTCGTCAATGCGGATCAGGTGGCTGCCGTCCGCAGCGGCTTCACCGCCGTTATACAGATGGTCTGCGAACAGACGGTACATCTGCTGGATGCAGTTCTCGTGCAGATCCTTCTCCTTCATAACTCTGTACAGGGCGGAGATATACAGCGGCACTACCGGGATAGCCGAGCTGGACTGGGTAACCAGTGCTTTATTCACGGATACGAAGGCCCGGCCTCCGGTGGCGGAGAGCTGCTCGTTCAAGGCAATGGCGGTCTGCTCCAGATGGTTCTTCGCCTGGCCGATGGTTCCGTCCTTGTAGATAGGATGCGTAATCTTGGGTCCGATATAAGAGTACGCTACGGTAGTTGCTCCGTCTGCAAGCACACCGGCCTCCTGCATCTGGCTGATCCACATGCCCCAGTCTTCTCCGCCCATCACGGCGATGGTCTGGCGGACTTCATCCTCTGTAGCCGGTTCAATGGTAACGGTGGAGACCTCTCCGGTGTGGAAGTTCATCGTCTTATTCGAATAGGCTTGGCCTACCGGCTTAATCACCGAGGAGAACACTTCTCCGGTTACAGGATGGGTGCGGCGCGGGGAGGCTACGCTGTACACGACCAGATCAACGGTGCCGAATTCGGCTTTGATCAGCTCGATTGTTGTGGTCTTGATGGCGTCAGAGAAGGCATCGCCGACGATGCTGAAGGATTTCAGCCCCTGCTTGGCCGCTTCCCGTTCAAAGGCAACAGAATTGTACCAGCCTGCGGAGGCGGTGCGGGTGCCTTCAGCAGCCTTGTCGAAGAAGACGCCGATGGTGTTCGCGCCCGCGCCAAAGGCAGCGGCAATCCGCGAAGCCAGTCCATAGCCTGTGGAAGCGCCGATGACCAGCACGTTCACCGGGCCGGTAAGCTTCTTTTGCGACCGTACATAATCGATCTGTTCCTGTATTTGTCCGGCACATCCCTCCGGGTGAGCTGTTGTACAGATAAAGCCGCGTGTTTTTGGCTGAATAATCATCAAGGATATCCCCTTTGTTTTAGTTTTTAACTTTTTTCGTTAATATAGAGTATAGCAAATGATGGCATAGAAAGATAAGCCTTCAATATAATGAATAGCAATTTTGTATGCCTGCCGGTAAGAATTTGCAACATTTCCCAATCCGCAGCGTCAGTGGGTAGAGAGGCTACGGAGAATTCAGGGAGGGCTTGGCATGCGCAAAAGATTATCCGCACTTATACTAACCGTGCTGCTCTTGGGCGGCTGTAGCGAAGGAGGTTCGGACATGAATTACGCGGAAAGACAGGCTGCCGCAGCAGCGGTCGATTCGGGGCTGGCTGAGAGCAGCAACCAATTGGGCGTGAAGCTGTTCAGCCAATTATGGAAGCAGGGGAGCGGGAACCTGACGATATCCCCTTACAGTGTCGCTGCCGCTCTGGCCCTGGCTTATAACGGCAGTGCCGGCGAGACGGCAGAGGAACTGGGGAAGCTGCTGGGCTACGTGCCGGACGAAAGAAAGAAGCTGAATACCGGCCATCAGTCATTAATGAAGCTCTTGATTCATGGAGGACCGGGCGTAGAGGTGGAGATAGCGAATTCAGTCTGGGGTATGAAGGGGCTGCCGCTGCGCAAGGACTACCTGGGGACCGGTAAGGATTTCTATGATGCACAGATTAAGACTACGGATCTGGCTGCAGAGAAGTCTGTGAAGGAGATTAACGGATGGGTGGCAGACCATACGGGGGACAAGATTCAGGAGATGCTCACGAAGCCGCCCGGACCGCAGGCTGTGGCCGTTTTGGTCAACGCGCTGTATTTCAAAGCCGTCTGGAAGGATGTGTTCGAGGAAGAGGCTACGAAGCAGGCGGACTTTTATCCAACGGACGGACCGGCAGTGCAGGTGATGATGATGAAGCGGAGCGGTATGTTCGGGTATGCAGCTCATGAGGATTGGCAGGCGGTGAAGCTTCCTTACGGAGAGGGACAGATGGAGATGGTAGTGGTCCTCCCAGGTGAGCAATCTTCGCTCGCGGAGCTTGTTAGTCATCTGGAGCAGGGGGCTCTGCTACGGAATGAGGATTTCTCCAGTTCCCGGGGGACGCTGCTGCTGCCAAGGTTCACGGCCAGCTATGGGACAGAGCTCTCCAAGGCGCTGCAGGCGCTGGGCGCTATGCTTGCCTTTGATCCAGAACGGGGGGATTTCTCCCTTATGGCGGATCTGGACAGCCCGATTTATGTGGAACAGGTCATCCACAAAACCTATATTGATGTGAACGAGCGGGGAACGGAGGCGGCGGCTTCCACTGTAGTTGGTTTGCGTGCCGGATCAGCACCGCCTGTAGACGCGCCCTTCGAAATGAATGTCAACCGGCCGTTCCTGTTCATGATCCGGGACAGGCAGACCGGAGTGGTGCTGTTCCTGGGGGCGATTGAGAATCCGCAGAGTGCGGGTTGAATTCAAGCTGGGATGAATTTCAAGCATTAACGCATAAATGATCCCTTCACAGGTCACAATAGGAAAAAACCAGAATGAAGGGATTAACGTGAATGCTTTTCACCTGAAAAAACAACTGTGGCGGCGGTGGAGACGCTGGAAAAAAGCTCCCTGGGTAGGGGCGGCCTGCCTGGTGCTGACGCTGCTCGCCTGGCGCGGCATGCAGGTTCCGGAAGAGATCAGCACGCTGCTTAATTCTTCGTCATTCCTGAGCGGCAGCGCAGGGCAGAACCTGGAGCCCGGAAGCAGCTTACCGGCTGTAGCCGCCGTATATATCCATACAGACGATGATACCGAAGATGATGCCGCCATGATGAACAGTCAAGAGCTGCTGAAGGCTGTGGGCAAGGAAGCCATCAGCAGAACGGTGCATCTCAAGACCCTCTATGTAGCCGGAGAAGAAGTGCAGACCCTGCCCGGCAAGCAGACTCCGGCCCAGCTTAACGAGCTGATTGTCCGGCATGCGGGCTGGAGCGGCTGGATTAGCCGGGAGGGGGACCTGTGGCTGGAGCAGCGGGTTAATGACCTGTCGCCGCTGACCAAGAAAGAAGCCTACTTCGGAGTGGACGAGCAGGGCAACCTGACCTTGTTCCAAGGACCGCCCGAGGCGGAGCGGGTCATGAAGACTTTTTTCCAGATGGATATGGGCTCGATCAAATCCTCTCTGCCCAAGGGAATCTGGGAGCAGCTTCATCAGGGCATCCGGGTACAGGATCTGGAGGAGTACAACAGCGTGCTCTCTACCTTCAGCGACTATGCGAGGGACTCCTCGGAACAGGTGATGCATGCAGAGTGAGGGAGACTATAGAATTTGCAGCAGTAGCATGAAGACTCGCGGCGCGAAGTGGCCTGCGGGTCTTTTTGTGCGTGGAATGAAAGGGATAAATCCTAGAGAGGTAGCGCCAAGTGCGGCTAAAGGAGCGTAGTGAAGAGCACAAGTGCACCTGAATCCCGGGAATGTTAGCTAAATGAGCAAATGAGGAGCACAAGTGCACCTGAATCCTGGGAATGTTGGCTAAATGAGCAAATGAGGAGCATTAGTGCACCTGAATCCCGGGAATGTTGGCTAAATGAGCAAATGAGGAGCATTAGTGCACCTCTATCTCCTGAGCCCTGACATGTAGACAAACAATAGCGTTTCAAATCCCCAGGGACAAACTTTTTGTCTCCCGGGGAATTTTTTTTGCTATAATGGGTGGAAGGAATACATATGTTCGCTTTAGGGCCGGATTATCCGCCCGGGCATAGGGGAGAGAGAAGGATCTTGCGCATTTTGGGGATTGATCCGGGGCTGGCGATTGTCGGCTTTGGCTTCGTAGATAAGGTTGGCAACAAATTAACACCGGTCCAATACGGCTGTATCCAGACCGAGGCACATACCCCGGAAGAAGAGCGTCTGCTGCATGTCTATGAAGGCATGGTACAGCTGATAGATAAATATAAGCCGGATGCGGTAGCGGTAGAGAAGCTGTTCTTCAGCCGCAATGTGACCACGGCTCTGCCGGTGGCGCAGGCACGCGGGGTGCTGATTCTGGCAGCCGTGCAGCGCGGGCTTCCGGTGGCAGAATACACCCCAATGATGGTGAAGCAGGCTGTAGTCGGTTACGGCAAGGCGGAGAAGAAGCAGGTGCAGGAGATGGTCAAGCTGCTCTTGAAGCTGACGGCTGTGCCGAAGCCCGATGATGTGGCGGATGCGCTGGCGGTGGCGGTATGCCATGCCCATTCCGTGAGTCTTAATTCCAAATTAAATGAGGTATTGCGAAAATGATAGATTTTCTTAGAGGGCCGGTTGCACATTTGGAGCCGGAATATGTTGTGCTGGATGTGCAGGGCGTGGGGTACCGGGTATTTTGCCCGAACCCGTATGCTTTTGCCAAGACTGAGGGTCCGGTGACTGTGTTCATTCATTATCAGACCCGCGAGGATGCTACGCTTTTATTCGGATTCCCGTCACGTGAGGAGCAGAGGCTGTTCCGCAAGCTGATTGAGGTGTCGGGCATCGGCCCGCGTGTAGCGCTGGGCATTCTGACGGGCGGAACGCCGGACCAGCTGATCGCAGCCATCTATCAGGAGAATATTACTTTCCTGACGAAGCTGCCGGGGATCGGCAAGAAGACGGCGCAGCGGATGATTCTGGATCTGAAGGACAAGCTGGACGGCTTCGGCGGGGCAGCCTTGCAGACGGGATTGTTCGCAGTGGCTGCTGAAGCACAGAGTAAGGCAGAGGCGCTCCCGTGGGAAGAAGCCCGGGATGCGCTGAAGGCGCTTGGTTACACTGATGCCGAGCTGGACCGGGTGTACTTGAAGATGAAGCAGGAAGGCACGGATACCGGACCGGTAGATGTGCTGATGAAGAAGGCGCTGGGGCTGCTGTATATCGCCAAATAGGATAGGTCCCTGAAGAACGGAGTGAGGAAGAATGGATGACCGGATTATATCGGCTAATCTGATGATGGACGAGCAGGCGGTGGAATTAAGTCTGCGCCCCCGTTATCTGGGTGAATATATCGGCCAGAACCAGGTGAAAGAGAACCTGAAAATATATATAGAAGCGGCCAAGATGCGCAGTGAAGCACTGGATCATGTTCTGCTCTACGGACCTCCGGGTCTCGGCAAAACGACGCTGGCCAATATTATTGCCAACGAGCTGGGAGTCAATCTGCGGACCACCTCCGGCCCGGCAATTGAACGGCCCGGCGATCTGGCGGCGCTGCTGACGAACCTTCAGGAAGGCGATGTGCTGTTCATTGACGAGATTCACCGTCTGCACCGGACGGTGGAGGAGGTCATGTATCCGGCGATGGAGGATTTCGCGCTGGATATTATGATCGGCAAGGGGCCGAGCGCACGGTCGGTCCGGCTCGATCTGCCGCCCTTCACGCTCATTGGGGCGACGACACGCGCGGGACTGCTGTCTGCTCCGCTGCGTGACCGCTTCGGAGTGGTCAGCCGGCTGGAGTATTACACCATTGATGAACTAAGCTTCATCGTGGCTCGCAACGCTGAACTGCTGGGCATCGAGATTCTGGGCGATGCAGCGGAAGAGATTGCCCTGCGGGCCCGGGGAACACCCCGGATTGCCAACCGTCTTCTGAAGCGGGTACGCGATTACGCTCAGGTCCGGGGCGACGGGATTATCACCCCGGAGATTGCTGCCGAATCGCTGAAGATGCTCCAGGTGGACCCCCGGGGACTGGACAGCATCGACCATAAGATGCTGCAATCCATGATCAGCTCCTTCCGAGGCGGGCCTGTTGGACTGGATACCATCGCCGCTACGATAGGCGAAGAGAGCCAGACCATTGAGGATGTATACGAGCCTTATCTGCTGCAGATCGGTTTCTTGCAGCGTACGCCGCGCGGCCGCATTGTTACGCCTGCGGCATATCATCATCTTGGCCTTCCGCTTCCTCCGCAGCAGAATTGATTGCTGAGAATCCTGCCCGTAGTGCAATATCTTGCGTATGATCTGGGCTACATTTAGCCGATATTCAGCTTATATTTAGCCTATAAAAGGTCCAAATGTTCACCACAGCGACAACCAAGCTGCAATTCAAATCTTAAGTGCGTGTTCATAACATTAATATTTATAGGAGGCCTACAATGAAACTTGCGAAGTGGACAACAACAGGAATCGGGCTGCTGGGCCGTGGGGCGCTGGCTGCATTGCTTGCAGCAGGCAGTCTGCTCATTCCGGCAGATCACGCCCGCGCCGATTCCGGCGGGCCCATCCGGGTTGCACTGTATGCTGACATTGGCAGCAAATATAAATCTACCGTACCGCTGGTAACCCTGCAGTCCGAGCAGAGCTTCAGCTTGCTTCCGGCAGCCGGCGGCAGCCCGTTATTGTCGGTTCCGGCCCAGAACAAGGTCCGTGTCAGTCTGGACGGGTTCCGGGTGAAGGTGCTGGAGACGCCAAGCTGGCAGACCGCTGCGGATGCAGCGAAGAAGCTCCAGGCTGGCTCCAATAAGCCGCAGATCTTTATGGCTGCAAGAGGCGGAGCTAAGGTATATCAGCTATATACCGGAGGCTATGCCAGTGAGGGTGCAGCCAACAACGGGCTGAGTTCAGTCCTCAAAGCCGGTCTGGCGATTCCAGACGGGCAGACCCCGGCGGTGGCCGGAACCAAGCATCTGTCTGCGGGCTCCTACGCTACACTTGAGGAAGCCCAGGCGGTAGTGAGCAGTCTGACCACAGCCGGCTTAGATGCCTGGCCGGTATTCATATCCGGTGAGGGCGGCAGTGCGCGGACCGAGGTATGGGTAGGCGAGGCGTCAAGTGACAGCGAGCTTGCGGCGGTCTCTGCTTCGGCTGCTGCGCTGCTTCCTCAGCTTTCTCTGACGCCTGTGGCTCCGGGTGCACCCGGAGTAATGATCCGCATGGACGCAGGGCTTGATTTCAACAGCGAAGTCCAAGCCTTTCATTATCTGTTATCCGGAAGTAATGCAAAGTTCATTTTGTCCGGCAATGATAAGGGAATTATGCTTACAGAAAGGTCCAAGCGGATCTACCGCGGCGATATGGAGCTTGGCAATCTGAATGGTTCATTGTCTGTCATTAACGTGGTTCCGCTGGAGCAATATCTGTATGCGGTAGTGGGGGGAGAGGTATCCTCCGGCTGGCCGGAGGAGGCGCTGAAGGCCCAGGCTGTAGCGGCACGCAGCTACGCGTTGTCCCAAGGGAACCGCTTCGATGTTGCCAATGTGGTGGATACAACGCTCAGCCAGGTCTATAACGGCATCGGTGCAGAAGCCCCCACAATCATCAAGGCGGTTGATGCAACCGCAGGTGAAGTGCTGCAGAGCGGCGGCAAGGTCGTAGAGGCGGTATTCTCCTCGAACAGCGGCGGCGTTACGGCTGACCCGTCGGAAGTATGGAACAGCGGCGGCAACTATGCCAGTGTGGCCAGCGCAGAGGATGTGGCTGCGGTGGGTTCAGCCAAGAAGTGGTACTATGTACTGCTGGACAGCGGCGTCTCCGGCTATGCCCGGGAAGATAACATCAAATTAACAGGCGAGAAGACAGCCGCAGGGCTCCCCATTGCTACAGCCACAGCCAAGGATGTGAATATCCGGCCGCTGCCTGTCATTGACAGCAGTGCTGCTTCGGCAGGCAAGCTGAATCCCGGCCAGAACGCCGTAGTGCTGAATCAGGTCTATGAATCCGGTAGTTACAGCTGGATCAAGGGTCCCTATTCTTCGGCCGAGCTGCTGAAGAGCCTGGCTGGCAAGACCAGCGGCACTCTGCCCTCTTCCATAACCACTCTGGAGGTTACCCGGCGCGGGCCATCGGGAAGAGCAGTGGAGGTCAAGGCGAACGGCCAGATCCTGCAGGTGAAGTACCCGGATCTGTTCCGTTCCTCCTTCGGCGGATTGCCCAGCACCTTGTTTGATATTGTACCTGCCGGAAGTTATACTGTATTAGGCGCTGACGGCTCTACAGCTGCTATCGGCAGCGCAAGCTCGGCCGGAGTGCTGTCTGCTTCGGGACAAGTGACGTCCAGCGGCAGCGGAACGGTTGTGATGGGCGCGGATCAGACCGCAAGAGTCGTGACCGGCAGTCCGGGCTTCTATTTCATCGGCTGGGGATACGGGCACGGACTCGGCATGTCCCAATGGGGCGTGAAGGGAATGGCCGACAAAGGGTATGATTATAAGCAAATATTGCAACACTATTTTAATAACGTTACTATAATTAAGAATTAAGGAATGAAGATCCTATTATGAATGTTGAACTTTATGATTTCAATTTGCCGGAGGAGCTGATTGCCCAGACTCCGCTTGCCGACCGCAGTTCATCCAGACTGCTGCTGGTAGACAAGGAGAACGGGCAACTGGACCACGGTCATTTCACGGATATACTGGGGCAGTTCCGCCCGGGCGATACGCTTGTACTTAATGATACACGGGTTATTCCCGCCAGACTATTCGGAGTCAAGGAAGATACCGGAGCCAAGGCCGAGGTCCTGCTGCTTAAGAATCTGGAGGGCGACCGCTGGGAGGCGCTGGTGAAGCCCGGCAAGAAGCTGAAGACCGGAGCGGTCATCGTCTTCAGCGAAGAGCTTCGTGCCGTGATTGAAGATGAGGCGGATATGGGCGGGCGGACACTCCGCTTCATCTATCAGGGGATTTTCCAGGAGATTCTGGACAGGCTCGGCTCGATGCCGCTCCCTCCTTATATCAAGGAAACCCTGGATGACCGTGAGCGCTATCAGACCGTGTATGCCCGGCATGAAGGATCGGCGGCAGCGCCGACAGCCGGACTGCATTTCACCACAGAGCTGCTGGAGCAGATTGCAGCCATCGGTGTGAATATCGTCTATATCACACTCCATGTCGGTCTGGGGACATTCCGTCCGATGTCTGTCGAGACCGTAGAAGAGCATGTCATGCATGCCGAATATTTCGAGCTGTCCCAGGCAGCGGCGGATGCGCTTAATGAAGCCAGAGCAAGGGGCGGAAGAATAATAGCTGTAGGCACAACCTCCTGCCGGACCCTGGAGACCGTAGGCAGACAATGCCAGGACGGGCCGATTGAGGCCTGCAGCGGCTGGACGGATATTTTTATCTATCCGGGTTATGAATTCACTATTGTTAATGCACTGATCACCAATTTCCATCTGCCCAAGTCAACCTTGGTCATGCTGGTAAGCGCTTTGGCTGGCCGGGAGCTGATTCTCGCTGCGTATGAAGAAGCGATTAAGCAACAGTACCGGTTCTTTAGCTTCGGCGATGCAATGTTCATTTATTAAGCAAGAGGAAGGGTTAAACTAATGGCAGCCATCACTTACGAACACATTAAGACATGTAAGCAATCCGGAGCACGGCTCGGAAGAGTCCATACCCCGCACGGAATTATTGAGACACCAACCTTCATGCCGGTGGGCACCCAGGCTACTGTCAAGACGATGAGTCCTGAAGAGCTTAAGCAGATGGAAGCGCAGATTATTCTGAGCAATACGTACCATCTGTTCCTTCGTCCGGGTCATGAGATTATCGGCGAAGCGGGCGGCCTGCATAAGTTCATGAACTGGGACCGCCCGATCCTGACTGACAGCGGCGGCTTTCAGGTATTCTCCCTGAGCGATATGCGTAAGATCACCGAAGAAGGGGTTCATTTCCGCTCCCATCTGAACGGGGACAAGAAGTTTCTGTCTCCCGAAGTCGCTATGGAGGTCCAGAATGCGCTCGGTTCCGATATTATGATGGCCTTCGATGAATGCCCGCCTTATCCGGCAGAATATGAGTATGTGAAGAAATCGCTTGAACGCACTACTCGCTGGGCCGAACGCTGCCTCAAAAGTCATGCCCGTCCGAATGACCAGGGACTGTTCGCTATCGTACAGGGAGGCATGCATGAGGATCTCCGCCGGCAGAGCGCGGCTGATTTGACTTCCATGGATTTCCCGGGGTATGCTATTGGGGGACTCAGCGTCGGAGAGTCCAAGCAGCTTATGTATGAAGTGCTGGATTACACGGTTCCGCTGCTGCCGCAAGGGAAACCGCGCTATTTGATGGGCGTTGGTTCACCGGATGCGCTGCTGGAAGGGTCAATCCGCGGAATAGACATGTTCGACTGTGTTCTGCCTACCCGTATTGCCCGTAATGGAACAACCATGACCAGTCAGGGGAGACTCGTCGTGCGTAACGCCCAGTATGCCCGTGATTTCGGGCCGCTGGACCCGGAGTGTACCTGCTACACCTGCCGGAACTATTCCCGTGCTTATCTGCGTCATCTGATTAAGGCCGATGAAACCTTCGGCTTGCGGCTGACAACGTACCATAACTTACACTTCCTGCTGGAATTGATGCGTAAAGTGCGTGAAGCCATCATGGAAGATCGGCTGCTTGATTTTCGCGATGAGTTTTTTGCACAATACGGATTATATGATAATCTAAAAGGCTTCTAGAGCGTACGGAGTGTTCATGTTTATTCTTGAAAGGGGGGAAATGATATGTCACAGTTTTATATGGCAGCAGGTACAGGCGGCGGAGGCAGTATTCTGGGTCTTGTAGGTCCTTTTGTACTGATGTTTGTCGTGTTCTACTTCCTGTTGATTCGTCCGCAGCAGAAGAAGACCAAGGCACGCAACGGAATGCTCAAAGCGCTGAAGAAGGGCGATAAGGTAGTTACCATCGGCGGTCTGCACGGAACGATCATGGAGATTTCGGATGACATCGTTATTCTGCGGGTTAATGATGTGACCCGATTGACATTTGACCGGGGTTCGATCAGTCACGCGGTTGTGGAAGTAGAAGACAAGATGTAATAGTCTCTCTGCTAACTTACATAAAAATCGGCGTATCTCTTAGGAGATACGCCGATTTTTTTTAAATACATGAATTTTTATGGTTCACACTGTACATTATCCTTCTATTTCTCGCTGAAACGGTACCATCCTTTAAAAGGATGGCAAAGCCGTTTCTACTTGTATGCTTTTCAAGTGCTGAAATGATTGCATTACCGTGTGTTGGTAACCCGGCCCCGCACTCTCAAGCCTTGTTCCCCGCTGCGCAGGGTGAGCTTGGCAAGCGGTACGGCGATAGCCGTAGACAGCACAGCCAGCAAGGTGCCGCCAATCATGTCGGTCAGCCAGTGAATGCCGAGATAGAAGATTCCAAATACGATAATAACGGCTGAGATTGTACTGATCACCATCCAGCGGCGGTTGCCGGAACGGTAAGCGAGCAGAGCCATGGATACGGAGATAGCGGTATGCAGGCTCGGGAAGCAGTTATTGAGGCCGGATAGCGGCCGGTATTCCTGTTCAAACTTCGGGAAAACGTCGAGCATGATGAATCGGACCCCGGCAGGCGCATAGGACCATACCTCGTTAACCGGAAAGTACAGATAGAACGGAATAGCGATAGCATAGGTTAAAATAATGGTGTAGCAGGTCGCATAGAGGATCACACGGTTTTTGTCCAGCAGATAGATCCCGAGCGAGGCCGCCAGCACGGCTTGCAGCATGAAGATATAGAAGAAGACAATAACCGGGGTCAGCCAAGGTGCGTAGAACAGCTCTTGAACCATCCGGACGAAATGCCCCTCCAGGCCAAATACAAAACCTGTGTAATCTGCGGTCAACCGCATCTTCTCTTCGATCTGCAGCTCATATTTATTCAGGGCAAGAATGCTGAACATTCCTATAATAATGAGAGCGAATTTATAGGACCTCAGCAGCTCTCTCCCGATTTCAACTAAGGCCATCAGCGGATTGCGCCGTGCGCCGATCCAGATTAAGATCACAACAATGGCAACGGTATATACAACTACAAGATTCATGGACTGATACAGCAAAGCATTCGAAGCCTCCTTGATAATCGCTCATATGAAGTCAGACATAGGTAGTGTACCATATTTTCAAGGGAAGGTTTCAATTTTCGAAAATTATATTAATTAGGATTTCTGTAAATTAACTCCAAACATTCCTCCGAGTGCGCTGATGCCTGCAGCCGCCAGAACCCACAGGAAGTCCATTCCTCCGGGTGAACTGTCAAGCGCGAGAAATCCGATCAGGAGCACAGCCAGTCCGTATAACATGCCTGTGAGTCCTCCTTGGTACCAGCCTCTGCGGACGGCTCTGCTGCCTGCGGTCAGGCCTCCGAATGCGGCAGCGACGCCGTGCACAATATAGGTGTACATAGTGAGGTCCTGTTCCTGCAGTCCGCTGCCCCAGAGCAGGAGGGAGAGGATGAACGCACCCAGCATCATCCACAGGAACGAGCGGATTAAACCCGATAATACCGGACTAGATATTTTCCATGAGAATAGACGCCTGATCAGAGACATGGTAAAACCCCCTAAAAGTTTGTTAACCGGATACTAATTATTGTATGGGGAGGCTTGCCCCAATAGTACAAGAATAGGCGGTATGACTTTTACCAGTAATTAAGCAGCCGTTTTCCGAATGTTCCCCTTACGGTCAGGTCAGAATAGGGGTACATTAATCCCTCTTCGGGGGAGTAGCGGAAGGGGAGCGAAGAGAATATGTTCCAGCATATTACGACCCATGTCTTTCTGACCGTGCTGATGTATATCTTCATTTTCCTGAGCATGCGCATCATGGGCAAACGTGAAATCGGCAAGCTGTCTGTATTTGACCTGACCATTTCCATCATGATTGCCGAAATCGGTGTCTTTGTAATTGAGGATATCGAGCGCCCCATCTATGATGGTATTGTGCCTATGGCGACCCTGGTGCTGATTCAGGTTATCGTCGCACAGCTCAGTCTGAAGAGCCGGAAGCTGCGTTTATTGGTGGATGGCAGACCCAGCATCCTGATTTCGGACGGGAAGATTCACCGGGGCGAGATGCGCAGGCAGCGGTATAATATTGATGATTTGCTATTGCAGCTCCGCGGGCAGAATATTGTCAGTCCGGCTGATGTGGAGTTCGCGATCCTGGAGACAAGCGGGCAGTTAACCGTAATTGAGAAGAATGCCAACGTCACTTCATCCAATCAGTCGGGCAACAGCAGCTCCGGCGCAGAGCGGAAGGAGAAGAACGGAGATAGCCAGAAGGAATCCGGCGATGCTGAATCATCCGGCGGTGACTCTGCTTCCGTGAAGCTGCCGAAGCATAAGATCCGTTATGAAGGGCTGCCGATTCCCCTGATTATGGACGGGAAGGTGCAGGACAGCAATCTGGAGATGATCGGCAAGAACCGCTTCTGGCTAAGAACGCAGATCCGGCAGAAGGGGGTCTCTGATTTCCGGGATGTCTTCCTGTGCTCCGTGGACCATAAGGGGGAGCTCTATATTGCCCCGATCAATCCGGATAAAGGGAAGCAGACCTAACTGCGCCAGCGTCTGAAAAAGGGCACCCGTTCCAGGTCGCGTCTGGAGATCAGCCCGGATAACAGGCAGATGCTTAGATAGATGGCCATACCACAAGTACCAGCGGCCAGGAATTGTATCCACTGCGACTGTGAGATTGGAACAGACGTATAGACATACGACATTCCGGCGGCCATGATGACCGTAGCGGCCAGGATTTTGAGCGGGTCCGACCAGCGTAGGGACATGGCGGTCAGCTTGACCACACTGTAGCCGTGCAGAAGCGTGACAAGCAGGCTGTTAACCATAATGGCGATGATAGCGCCCAGAATGCCGTATTCGGGGCGGGAGGCCAGCAGGAGAATCAGCAGGATTTTGACTATAGCTCCTATCAGCGTATTGATCAGTGCCTTGCCCGGCCGGTCCATAGCCTGAAGGGCTGCTTGCAGCGGGGCCTGCACGTAGAGGAATACTGCGAACGGAGCCATCATTCTAAGCATAGGGGCTGTATCCGCCGCATTGCCGTACATTAGTGTACAGAGCGGTACGGCAAGAATATACATAACGGCAGCAAACGGGGCACCGGTCACCATGGCGAGCCGCAGGGCCTGGTGCATTCTTTTGTGAATCGTGGGCAAATCGTTGCGGGCGGCGGCCTCGGATAAGGAAGGGACGAGGGAGACGGCCAGCGAGGAGCTTAGCACACCCGGCAGCAGCAGCAGCGGAATCACCATTCCCTGCAAGGAACCATATTGTGCGGTTGCGGCGGCGGCTGCGATTCCGGCAAGCGCGAGGCTGCGCACGGTAATAATGGATTCCAGAAGGTAAGAGAATGAGCCGATCAGTCGTCCGGCGGTAACCGGTATTGAAATACCGATCAGACGCTTAAATACAGGTGTAGTTGTCTGCCCAGGCTCGCGTCCGGCATTGCCTTGTGTATTCTGAACAGTCACATCTACGGAAGGCGGGGGTTCAGACCTGTCTTTTTTGTCGTTAAAATAATATTGCCCCAGCAGGGCCAGCATTCCGGCGATCTCCCCCACGGTTACACCCAGCATCGCACCCGCAGCGGCAAAGGCGATTCCCTTCGGCAGCAGCATCCAGGAGAACCACAGCATGAAGAAGATCCGGATGACCGATTCCAGCACGGAGGAGAAGGCCGAGGGAATCATGTTCTGTCTGCCTTGAAAGTATCCCCGGTAGATGGATGAGACGGCGACGATGGCGATCATGGGGGTCATGCTGACGAAGGTGTAATAGACACGCCGGTCCGTCAGGAGAACGCTGGATACCCAGGAGGCGCTGAACAGGGCGACGAAGGTGAACACAATGCCCAGCGACAGGCTGAGGGCAAGGCCGGTTTGCAGAATTTTGCGGGACTGCTCCGGGCGGTTCTCCCCTTCGGCTTCTGCAACCAGTTTGGCAATGGCCAGCGGGATTCCTCCCGTAATTACCGTAATAAGCACAATGAAAAACGGGTATCCAAGCTGATACAGACCCACCCCTTCAGCGCCGATGATCCGGGGCAGGGCAATCCGGGGAATGAAGCCAAGCATCCGGTTAATGATACCGGCGAGCAGCAGGATGATCGTTCCTTGTATAAAGGTCTGTTTCCTCACAGGGCACTCCTTCTTCCTACATATGAGATGAAACTGCAAGTGAATTACCGCCATAATCAAGCAAGGCTTGTATAAGGATATGCCGGTACAGGTGCGCTGCATGACAAGCATTCCATAGACAAGTTTTTTGGCCGAAAGCAGGAAAGTATGAGCGCAGGGTCGAATACGTACCACTGAGCATACGTAATTGAGGAATCTTTGGAGGTGCCTGCACGTGGAATCGGAACAATGGAGATATGACGAGCTTAGTGAAGATATCGAAGCCATGTGCATCAGCAAAGCGGAGGAATTCCGGCTCCTCGGCTATGAATATGTGACCGGTAAGGATATTTGGGATTGCATCAGCCGCAATTATGCCAAGGAGGGGAGACCTCCCCTGCACAGGCTGGTCAATGACATCTATTCGCTCAAGTCAGGCAGTTATATGACTTATCTGACCTTGGCGGCCTACCGGGGATTGAATTAACGGGGGGATTTGTCAAAAGGAACGATTTTCTTTTGCAAACGGGTACGCGAAGCAGTAAAGTAAGTACAGAGTGTTCAGACTTGTCCTATCAAACGGAGGTATCCTCGCTGTGCAGCAGAACCTGCCGTTTCTTTGTGTGAATCAAGACACCGTCATTCCTTATGAATTGACGGTCATTTCGCACGTAGCTATAATAGGAATATTGAAGTAATGAAAGGGGAACTAGCTAGAGCATGAAGAGAATGTTGAGCTTTATCATTACCGTGGTCGTTCTAACCGGCGTCATGGTATTTACTACTCCCGGGCTGCTGGACAGAGTCCGTCTGGGTCTTGACCTTAAGGGCGGATTCGAAATTCTGTACCACGCCGAGCCAATGGATACGGGAGGAACTCTGACCCGCGCTTCGCTGCAGAAGACTGCAGAGAGCCTGGAGAAGCGGGCGAATGCACTCGGAACCAGCGAGCCTGAGGTGACCACCGAAGGTACGGACCGCATCCGTCTGAAGATCGCAGGTGTTACCGACGAAGCAGAGGTCCGCAAGAAAATGAAAGAACCCGCAGTTCTCACCTTCCGCAGTGCCAAGGAAGGGGATGCTCCCGGAGTATTCAGTAAGATTGAGCTTGTAGGCAGTGACTTCGTGGAAGGTGCGGCAGAGGTTCAACGCGACAGTCTGAACCGTCCCGAAATCAGCATCTCGATCAAAGACAAGAAGAAATTCGCAGAGATTACCGAGCGTCTGCTGGGTAAGGAACTTGCTATCTATCTGGATGAGAACCTGTTATCTGCGCCTCCGACGGTACGAGCTGTGCTGACCGATGGTAAGGCTTCGATCTCCGGAGGATATACGCTGGATGAAGCCCGTGAGATTGCCGATACGATCAACCTCGGTGCTTTGCCGCTGAAGCTGACAGAGAAATATTCCCAGAGCGTAGGGGCTACACTGGGTAAGCAATCCCTGGATGAGACTGTCAGAGCCGGTATTGTCGGTTCTGTGATTATTTTGATTTTCATGCTGCTTATGTACCGTCTTCCGGGCGTACTGGCCAGCTTCGCGCTGATCCTGCACACCTGGCTGCTGATTCTGGTATTTGTCCTGGCGGACTTTACGCTGACCCTTCCCGGGATCGCCGCGTTCATTCTCGGTATAGGGATGGCCGTCGATGCCAATATCATTACCAATGAACGGATCAGGGAAGAGATGCGCAGCGGGAAGGGCATTATGTCTTCCGTCAAAGCAGGGAACAAGACCTCCTTCCGTACAGTTATGGATGCGAATGTAACCACTATTATCGTAGCGGCTGTCATGTTCGCCTTCGGTACTGGTGCGGTCAAAGGCTTCGCACTGATTCTGATCGTGGAAATTGTACTAAGTATCGTAACAAACCTTTATTTTGCCCACTGGATGCTGACTGTGCTGGTTAAAGCCGGCGCACTCAAGAAGCCGAAGCAATTTGGGGTAAAGGAGAGTGACATCAGTGCGCTTTAAGAAAGAGCTTGACTTCGTACATTTAAGTAAATTTTTCTATATCTTCTCGATCGCCATTACTGTAGCTGGTCTGATCTTTCTGGCGACCTTCGGCCTGAAT
This sequence comes from Paenibacillus sp. FSL H3-0469, assembly GCF_038051945.1. Lineage (NCBI taxonomy): Bacteria > Bacillati > Bacillota > Bacilli > Caryophanales > Paenibacillaceae > Paenibacillus > Paenibacillus sp. FSL H3-0469. The sequence continues at coordinate 2,725,272 of NZ_CP150302.1, read as the reverse complement.
TACAGCGTTGACTTCAAGGCTGGTTCCAATGTGGACGTGTCGCTCTCGAAGAGTGTCACGCTGGCTGAGCTTCAGCCGGCTCTAAAGGATGCAGGCATTGGGCATGAGCCGACGATTACCATCGGCGACAAGCGGGTCAACATCCGTTATGATCAAGAGCTGAGTGATACACAGAGCGAGACCCTCAAGAAGTCAATCAACAAGATTGATGAGAAGGCGTCTTTTGAGATCAACACCGTAGATACCGAAATGGCCAAGGAGCTGGCCCGGAATGCGATTTATTCTGTGCTGCTTGCCAGTATCGGGATTATCATTTATGTTAGTATCCGGTTTGAATGGCGTTTCGCGTTGGCTTCCATTGTGGCGCTGCTCCATGACGCATTCATGGTAGTGGCGATCTTCTCGATCTTCCGTCTGGAGGTTGACATTACCTTCATTGTCGCGGTGCTGACCATTATCGGTTACTCGATTAACGATACGATCGTTATCTTTGACCGGATACGCGAGAATCTGCGCTTCGGTAAACAGAAGTCGTATGAGGACCTGAAGCACCTGGTTAACAAAAGTGTAATGCAGACACTCATGCGTTCTCTTTATACAGCCTTCACCGTATTTATCGCCGCGTTCTTCCTGCTGATTATGGGCGGCGAGTCGATCCGCATGTTCTCGCTGGCCATGGTTATCGGTCTGCTCTTCGGAGCCTATTCATCGATCTTCATCGCAAGTCCGCTCTGGCTGCTCTTGAAGAAGCGCCAGAAGCCGGCTAAGACCCCGGCCAAAGTCTAACACCCGCTTGTTCTGTAAGCCGCGTCTGTAGCGACGCGGCTTTTCGGAATCTTCGGGTTAGGGCGTCTTGCTTGATTTCATCATCATGAGTTTACCTGCTAGTGGTAAGGAGGGCCTCGTTATGAATGACAAACCATTACCCCGGAAACAAACTGTTGCCTGGACCGGAATCCTTAGTGATGTTCTGCTTGCTGTAGCCAAGGGAAGTATCGGTTATCTGTCAGGCAGCAAAGCATTGTTGGGGGATGCAATTTATTCGGGAGCAGATGCCGCTGCCAGACTGGCGGGGGTGATTCCGTGGAACCTGAAGCAGAGTCACAAGACTACAGGCGCAGCCGAACGTGGCCGCACTGTACAAGGAAGCAAGGAGCCCATGGCGGCTATTCTGTTCTCTGTGCTGATTATTATGGGCGGGCTGCAGGTTGCTTTCTCGGCTATCCGTGATTTGACAAGGGGACATCTGTCGGCACCGGAGGAGTCAGCGCTTGTTGCTGTTCTGCTGTGCATTGTGTTCAAAGAGGCTGTATTTCAATACCAGTACCGTTATTTCAAAAAAAAGGGTGACGGCAGTCATGCAGCTTATGCCGATAGCCACCGGTTCAGCCTCTATACGTCTATAACTGTATTTATCGGAATTGCCCTGGCCATAACTGGAGGATACTTGAACTGGCATCCTCTGCTCTACATGGACCCCATTGCAGCTCTGCTGACCGGATGTCTGATTCTCCGCAAAGGCTATTCATTAATTGCTTCCTCTGTGTACAGCAAGAAGATTCAGGAGCTTCCTTCCGAGGAAGCAGCCAGCTTCATTGAGACGGTTCAGCGGGTACACGGAGTCATCCGGGTGGAGCAGCTCCGGGCGCTGGAGGAAGGCGACTATGTGAATCTGCATGTAAAGATTAGTGTGAATCCGCGGATCAGCGTGATGGAAGCACAGGATATTTCGGAATGTGCAAGGAAACTGCTTCAGCACCGGTTCGTTCATGTTGGTGAGGTTCATATGGATGTTGTGCCGTATGATCCGGGTTATCCTTATAAAAGCAATCACGAGCTCGTGGACAACGATATTCCCACGCTGCTTCAGTAGTCTGCAAGGTGAGAGAAAGGTGAGCTGTATTGCTTCATTCAAAAACAAGCTGGCAATCTCCGGCAGCCGATTCCGAGCGTATTCAGGAACTGGCCCGGAGCCTTTCTATTTCTCCGCTCCTTTCTTCACTGCTGGTGCAAAGAGGTATGGATACCGCTGACAAGGCGCGCGTATTCATGGATTCAGGAGCGGAAGATAGACATGATCCATTCCTGCTTAAAGGAATGGCTGAAGCGGTGCCGCGGATACAGAAGGCACTGCAGGAGGAAGAGCATATTTTGGTGTACGGTGATTATGACGCAGACGGGGTATCCAGCACAGCGCTGATGATCTACCTGCTGCGTCATCTCGGCGCCTCCTTTGACATTTATATTCCCCATCGGTCCAATGAAGGCTATGGACTGCATAATCATGCGCTGGACTGGGCGGTCCAGCAGGGTGTATCTCTCGTCATTACGGTTGATACTGGTATCAGTGCCTATCATCAGATTGCCTATGCCTCGGAGCTGGGCATTGATGTTATTGTCACGGACCATCATGAGCCGCCTGAGCTGCTGCCGGAGGCGTATGCCCTGATTAACCCGAAGCTGCCTGACTGCCCGTATCCGTTCAAGGGTCTGGCTGGAGTGGGGGTGGCTTACAAACTGGCTGAAGCGCTCCTGGGCAGCGAAGTGCCGGAGGAATGGTGTGAGATTGCCGCCATCGGCACCGTAGCTGACCTGATGCCGCTGCTGGGCGAGAACCGCAGTCTGGTGCGCAGAGGCCTCAGCAGCATGCGGAATTCATCCTTCCCGGGCATCCGGGCGCTGCTCTCGGTGGGCGGTATTGCGATGAACACCGTCAGTGCGGTGAATATCGCCTTCGGGATGGCTCCGCGTATTAATGCCAGCGGAAGACTGGATCATGCTGGCCGGGCGGTTACACTGCTGACCACGGAAGATTCGGCAGAAGCTGAGCAATTTGCCGGTGAGCTGGATCTGCTGAACAAGGAACGCCAGCTGGTTGTGGAGCGAATTGTCACTGAAGCCACCGCCAAGCTGGAGGAGAGAATCAGCCGGAGCGGACTGCCGGATATTATTGTGCTGGCGGACCAGGGCTGGAATGTCGGCGTAGTCGGCATTGTGGCCTCCAAGCTGCTGGAGCGGTATTACCGTCCGGTCATTATTCTGGACATTCATCCGGAGACCGGGATGTGCAAGGGCTCTGCCCGCTCTATTCCGGGCCTGGATATCTATGCAGCCTTATCCTCATGCGCCGGACTGATGGACCACTTCGGAGGACATCCGGCTGCGGCGGGGATGAGTCTGCCGCAGGATAAGCTGGAAGCCTTCGATGCGGCGCTGAACAGCTATGCTGCGTCTATTCTGACACCGGAGGACTTCGTAGCTGTTACAGCTGCGGACGGCGAAGTCTCCATTGCCGATCTGACCCTCCAGGCTGCGCTTGAGCTGGAGCGGCTTGCCCCGTTTGGCATGGCCAATCCGCTGCCGAGATTCATTCTGCGCGAAGCGGTTGTGAAGGAGACCCGGAAGATGGGCCAGGAGGGCAAGCACCTGAAGCTTGTGCTCCAGCAGGACAAGCTGACGATTGAAGCTGTAGCCTTCGGCAAGGGTCCGCTGGCAGAGCTGCTTCCGGACGGAACAGTCGTGGATGTACTGGCAGAGCTGTCCGTCAATGAATGGAACGGCTCGCGCAAGCCCCAGCTGATGCTGCAGGATCTGGCGGTGCCGAAGGCGCAACTGTTCGATCTGCGCGGCGCAGCTGATGCTGTCAAGCAGGCGGCGCATATTCAGGAGCTGCTCCGCACCTATAGCGGCAGCCATCCGGGCCGGAGTGCTGCGGTCTTCCAGAACAGCCGGACGACGCCGCTGCGTGATCTTAAGGGCATGTCCCTCTGGGTATACGATGAGTCTGCCGGGATCTCTGCTGTACATCAGCCGGAAGGCGCGCATGATGAAGAGAGACTGTCGCTGCTCTGTGTGCTGGATATGCCCGAGTCCCCGGAACAGCTGGAAGCGCTGTTTACTGCTTTTCCCCGGGCGGAGAACATTGCCCTGCTGCATTCGATCCGTGACGGGCGTGACCGGCTGCAGGTGCCGACCCGTGATCATTTCAAATCGTTATATAAATGGATCGCCGCAATCGCTGCATCTCCAACTCCTGAGCATGAAGTGCTGCTGCGGCTCAGCCGCCAATCGGCGCTTGGTGTGCGTATGGTGAGCAGAATGCTGGATGTGTTCGATGAGCTTGACTTCATTGAGCGCAGCGGCGGCACAATCACCTTTGTCCCGCAGCCTGCCGCCAAGAGTCTGAGCTCATCAGAGCATTTCGTCAGACTGGGCAAGACGGCGGAGATGGAGCAGTATTTCATGGAAGGCAGCCGCAGTGAATTGCAGGAGTTCATGCTGTCACGGTCATTGGTTCAAGTAACTTCAGCGGGGTGATTCCCGCTTACTTTTAGGAGATGATGATGTTGGATTTCAAAGACAATATTCGCGTAATTCCGGATTTCCCCCAGGCGGGAATCAGCTTCAAAGATATTACCACGCTGCTCAAGGACGGCGCTGCGTACCGTGCAGCCATCGATGAGCTTAAGGCTCTGGTGGCCCACCTGGAGATCGACGTCATTGCCGGACCGGAGGCGCGCGGCTTTGTAGTGGGCGCGCCGCTGGCCTACGCGCTTGGGGTAGGCTTCGTGCCAATCCGTAAAAGCGGCAAGCTTCCTTATGAGACAATCGAAGTAGGCTATGATCTGGAATACGGCAAGGATACCCTCGCTGTGCATACCGATGCGATCAAGCCCGGCCAGAAGGTGCTCATTGCAGATGATCTGCTGGCTACAGGCGGAACGATTGCTACTTCTGTTAACCTGGTAGAGCAGCTTGGCGGCCAGGTGGTCGGCGCTGCATTCCTGATCGAATTGACAGCCCTGTCCGGACGGGACAAGCTGTCGGATATTGAAGTAGTTACCTTGTTGACTTACGAGGATTAATCTCCGTGCCCGGCAACTTTTCCCGGGAAATAAAAAGCGGACTGCTGTCGAATGAAGACAGCAGTCCGTTTTTTTGTTACAGGTTGAAGTGGGTGGACAATAAAAGATGTGAGTCACTTAATGTGCCGATTTGTCAGCTTCCTGTTCATTGGACAGGCCCAGAACCTCGATCAGCTTGAAGAGCAGGGCGAGGACCATACCGACGATAGTCGCCAGTGCCATCCCTTTCAGCTCTACACCGCCGAGCTTCAGCGAAATGCCGCTGATGCCGACAACCAGGACGAGCGTCGCCAGAATCATGTTGGTGGCTTTGGAGAAATCGACCTTCTGTTCAACGAAGATACGCAGGCCTGACGCCGCAATAACCCCGAACAGCAGCAGGGAGACACCGCCCATGACCGGCAGCGGAATGTTAGCAATGACTGAGGAGAACGTTCCGGAGAACGACAGTACAATGGCGATTACAGCAGCCCCCGCGATAACATATACCGAGTACACCTTGGTCAGAGCCATTACGCCGATATTCTCACCATAAGTGGTATTAGGTGTAGACCCGAGGAACCCTGAGAGAACAGTTGAAATCCCGTTACCCATCAGTGAGCGGTCCAGTCCCGGGTCCTTAGTCAGATCCTTGCCGACGATATTGCTGGTCACCAGCAAATGGCCGATATGCTCAACAATGACCACAAGCGATACAGGAATAATAGTCAGAATGACCTGCCAGTTGAAGGATGGGGTAATGATTGTTGGATGCGAGAGGAAGCTTGCTTGAGAGATAGCACCAGTGTTCACCTCACCCATTATATAAGCGAGTACATAACCGGTCACGATACCGATGAGAATGTGAATGATTTTGGGGAAGCCGCGGAACAGCACGGAGCCGAGCACGGTAACACCGAGCGTGACGAGCGACAGGGTTATCGCTTTGCCGTCAGGCGTCCAGTCTGCGGTAGCCACACCATCAGGAGCAATCAGTCCGGCCATCCGTGCGGCTACAGGCACAAGCTCCAGTCCGATTGTGGCAACGATTGCTCCCATGACTGCAGGAGGGAATACAATATCAATCCAACCGGTACCGGCATAACGTACAATTAAGGCCACAAGAATGAATATAACACCAGTCACGATAAAAGCACCCAGTGCAAGCGAATATCCGCGCTCATGATCGCCGGCATGATCTTTCAACACAAGCAGCACCGGAGAGATGAAGGCAAAGCTTGAACCCAAATAGGCGGGGATTTTGCCGCGGCAGATCAGAATGTAGAGCAAGGTGCCGATACCGTTCATCAGCAGGATCATGCCGGGATCTACCCCGAACAGGTTGGGAACAAGCACAGTGCTGCCGAACATGGCGAACAGATGCTGAAGACTCAGGAGGAAGCCCGGGCCCCAAGGGAGTCTTTCGTTAATTTGAATTTCGCGTTGCAATGGAGTTCACTTCTCTTTCTGATCTAATTTGATTTGACAATTCTTATCTTTTAAAAAACCGCCTTTACTAGATTAAATAGATCGGCGGGTTTTTACAACAACATTTTTACCCGTGCCACAAAATTGTCTTTTCTTGCCCCTTTCCCTTACAAGAATACCACGCTATGGCAAGTGTTGACGGAATCCCTCGTAAGCGTCATAATTATAGACAACTTTAACCTGAGCGCAATGCAGCCGGGAACGTATGGAACCTGCAAATTCTGCATGCTTGCAGGTTCATTTTATTATAGAAGGGAAACGGATACGACGAGAATGGGCATAGAGCAATTAACCGAGAAGGCTGGCGCCTATATAAAAGAAAAAGATCTTCTCCGCATCCGTGAAGCTTATGAATTCGCCGATCAGGCTCATCACGGGCAGGTCCGGAAGTCGGGGGAGCCATACATTCTACATCCGCTCGCGGTCGCAGATATTGTCGTCAATATGCAAATGGATGTCATATCCATTATTGCTGCGCTGCTGCATGATGTTGTGGAAGATACGACGGTGTCCCTGGAGCAGATCCGCACGCAATTCGGCGATACCTGCGCCATGCTGGTGGACGGCCTGACCAAGCTGGAACGCATCCGCTTCCGGTCCAAGGAGGAGCAGCAGAACGAGAACTACCGCAAGATGTTCATCGCTATGGCCCAGGATATCCGGGTAATCGTGATTAAGCTGGCGGACCGTCTGCACAATATGCGTACGCTCAAATACCAGTCTGAAGAGAGTCAGCGCCGGATTTCTTATGAGACGCTGGAGATCTTTTGTCCCATTGCGGACCGGCTGGGGATCTCTGCGATCAAGTGGGAGATGGAGGATATTGCGCTCCGTTATCTGAATCCGCAGCAGTATTACCGGATTGCCAATCTTGTACACAAGAAACGGGCAGAACGTGAGCAGTTCATTGACAGTGTAATCGGCCGCATCCGCGCCAAGCTGGATGAAATGGGCATTGAAGGCGATCTCTCGGGACGCCCGAAGCATATCTACAGTGTCTATAACAAGATGAACACGAAGAACAAGCAGTTCAACGAGATCTATGATCTGCTGGCTATCCGCATTATCGTCGACAATATTAAGGATTGTTATGCCACTTTGGGTATTATTCATACACTTTGGAAGCCGATGCCTGGCCGTTTCAAGGACTATATTGCTATGCCCAAAGCGAACATGTATCAGTCTTTGCATACAACCGTTGTTGGTCCGGGAGGAGAGCCCACGGAGGTACAGATCCGCACCTGGGAGATGCACCGTACGGCCGAATTCGGGATCGCCGCCCACTGGGCGTATAAGGAAGGCAGCAGCAACAACGTCAATCCCGAGAACCGGATGCCGTTCTTCCGCGAGATTCTGGAGCTGCAGCATGAAGCCAAGGATGCCGAAGAGTTCGTGGAATCGCTCAAAATGGACTTCTTCTCCGATCTCGTCTTCGTATTCACGCCTAAGGGTGAGGTAGTGGAGCTGCCTGCAGGCTCGGTGCCGCTGGATTTCGCATTCCGCATCCATACCGAGGTCGGGAACCGGACGATCGGCTCCAAAGTGAACGGGCGTATTGTTCCGCTTGACCATAAGCTGAAGACCGGGGATATCGTGGAGATTCTGACCTCGAAGAATTCATACGGTCCGAGCCGCGATTGGCTGAAGATTGCCCAGTCCTCGCATGCGCGGAGCAAGATCAAGCAGTGGTTCAAGAAGGAGAAGCGCGAAGAGAACGTGGAGAAGGGCCGGGAGGCCATCGAACGCGAGCTGAAGCGCCTGAACGTAGAGGTCTCTGACTGGCTGACGGAGGACAAATTGTCGGAGGCAGCGAAGAAGTTTGCCTTCAACGATGTGGAGGATATGCTGTCGGCGGTCGGCTTCGGCGGGATTACCGCCGCTCAGATCGCTTCCAAGCTGACCGAGAAGCTGCGTAAGGAACAGGAGGAGGCCGCAGGCCATCTGGAGCTTACCTCCGAGATGAAGGCGATCAAATCCAGCGGAGAGAAGCGCAACCAGCCGACCAACGGGGTCCGTGTCAAGGGGATCGACAATCTGCTGGTGCGCTTCGCACGATGTTGTAATCCCGTGCCGGGTGACGATATCATCGGCTATGTGACCCGCGGACGGGGCGTATCGGTACACCGTGAGGATTGTCCGAACCTTCCGAATGAGATGGACGGAGAGGAAGCAGCCCGCGTGATCGAAGTGGAGTGGGAAGGCAGTATGGAGGCTAATTACAGCGTCGATATTGAGATTACCGGCCATGACCGCAACGGGCTGCTGAATGAGGTGCTGCAGGCGGTATCGGAGAGCAAGACCAATATTTCAGCGGTCACCGGGCGCTCCGACAAGAACAAGATGGCGATGATCCATATGACGATTCTGATCCGCAATACCGATCACCTGCAGTCTGTGGTCGACAAAGTGAAGCGGGTCAAGGATGTATATACCGTTAACCGCATTATGCAATAGAGGGCTAAGGCAAGGAGTTGAAGAATGAGATGAGAGTCGTTGTGCAGCGCTGCAAGAACTCCAGTGTGACGGTGGACGGCACAGTGACCGGAGCGATTGGAGAGGGTCTGCTGCTGCTGGTCGGCGTCACCCATGAGGATACAGAGAAGGATGCCAAGTATTTGGCGGACAAGGTTGCCGGACTACGGATTTTTGAGGATGCAGCCGGTAAAATGAACCATAGTGTGACGGAGGCCGGCGGTGCCATCCTGTCCGTCTCCCAGTTCACGCTGTACGGGGACTGCCGCAAGGGCAGACGTCCCAACTTCATGGCGGCAGCGGCTCCTGCGGAGGCAGAGCGGCTCTACGACTACTTCAATCAGGAACTGCGTGCCGGAGGGCTGAAGGTAGAGACCGGCGTGTTCGGAGCGATGATGGATGTCGCCCTGACCAACTGGGGACCGGTTACGCTGCTGCTGGACAGCAAGGGTTAGGAATGCAGGCGGCAGACGCCGCCTTAACTGTAAATATAAGAATTTATAGGTTTCACACGATAATTTATCCTTCTATTTCTCGCCGAAACGGTACCGTTCTTTAAAAGGACGGCAAAGCCGTTTCCACTTGATAAGATACATCACGGGACTCCACATGGTGGGGTCTTTTTGCTGTGAGTTAACCAAGCGGGATAGCAGCAGCTCTGACTGGATAGACTATGAATGATGCACCATTATTCATAAGTGCGGGGAGCAAGCAGAATGAGACAAGCACCAAAAGCATGGATGTGGAACACGATTCAGGCCCATGTGGCCGGGTCGATGGCCGAAGCTTCAGCGACAGCCAAGGAAGCCGGGGACCCGAAGGAGCCGCAGGGGCTTCAGCGGAGGGGCCGAGGTCTTTTGCCGCGTACCTGAACGCAGTGAAGGTACACGGGGAGTGGAGTTTTTTGAGCGCGGAGGCAGCAGGTACGGAACAGAATTTACGGGAACTGCTTAGGCTTCGTTATAAAGCGGGGGAATGAGGGTAATAGATTGACGAGACGACAGCACCCAAGAGAGGAGATATGGATCTCATGAGTAAAGTAGCTTTTCTGCTCGCCAATGACTTTGAAGATTCTGAAATGAAGGTTCCTTACGAAGAAGTTTTACAGGCAGGACATCAGGCAGAAATCATCGGTCTGAAGAAAAATGAGACCCTGCTCGGCAAACAAGGAAGCGTATCTTATACCGCTGATAAAGCGATCAGCGAGGTCACAGCCGGAGAGTATGATGCGATAGTCATTCCAGGCGGATCTTCGCCGGAGAATCTTCGTCTCGACCCGGATGTTCTGCAATTCGTGAAGGATGCTGACCGTGCAGGCAAGCCGATTGCCGCTATCTGCCACGGCCCGCAGATTCTGATCAGCGCTGAACTGCTGCAAGGCCGCACCCTTACCTCCTACCCGCCGCTGAAGGATGATCTGATCAATGCCGGCGCGGAGTTCAAGGATGAAGAGGTCGTCGTAGACGGCAATTACATTACTTCACGCACACCCAAGGATGAGCCCGCTTTTGTGCGTGAGCTGCTTAAGGTGTTGTAATACATGAAATACATGCATAACCCGTTAGGCATAATACAACTTTATGGGAGGGATTTACAATGAGTAAAAGAATCCAGGCCTATTTCAGTACAGAAAGTGCAGCGGAAGGCGCCAAGACAGCATTGATTCCGTACGGTGTAGAGGGGATTGAGGTATCCGCTTTGACTGACCCATTGGATAATGGAGTAAATAACCGGCGCAATATTCTGATCCCGCTGGGGTCCACCAATACCGCTTCAACCGGTGCCGGGGGCGTGTACGCTGCCGGAGGTGCAAGCGGCATGGGATCCGGTGCGGCCATTGTCCCGGCCGTTGTGACCGATGATGATCTGAAACGTACGGATGAAGTGCGTGCGGATGAAGTACGTACGGAGGGCGAAGTGCATAGAGGGGAAGCGCTCACAAGCAGCGACTTGGAGCACCTGCATTATGTCATGGATCTCAAGGTAGCCGAGAATCATTACAACGAGGTTGTAGAGGTTCTGCGCGGTAAGCAGGCCTATGTGGAGATTTTTGATTAAAAAGGACTGCGGCATCGCTGCCGGTATACATTTCAGCTCCAGCCCTCCGTTATGGAGAGGCTGGAGCTGTTTTATATGCAGCATAAAAGGAAAACAGCGGGATAGATGTAGACAGGAGCAGGGGGATGGTGTAACCTATGGATTAGCATGACAGCAGGGATTTGGCCGGCTTGGTGAAACGCTTTCTTTTCTGTAATGCAACTGTAACACTACATTCATGATTCCTTAATATAGCGTGTTTATAATAGAAGCATGACCCCCTTTTTTATAATATATGATGATGGACCTGCAGCAATCGGCTGCAGGTCACTTTTTTATTTTTGGGGAGATTTCAAGTAACATGGAGTGTCAATAGAGTGAAGTAGTGAAGCGGACTGACATTCCGTTATTAGGCTGAATTGAGCGGATAACGAGGCATATGTAGGTGCATAGCGGAATCTGAGTCCGCTTAAGCTGAGAATGAGGAGCTTTTGCCCCAATAGCGGTATTTCAGTCCACTTGGCTGAAGGAACGCTGGCTCGTGGCAGCTTATTTTATTCAATCCTTGACTTTAGCGCAGTGGTTCAGTAGAATCTAACAGTATAGGTAAGTTTATATTGTTTTGATGACGGGACCAAGTAATCCGTAACCCACAACCCCAGAGAGGAATCCCGCAGATCATGGCTGTCGTCCAGTTAAGGAGGACCACCACCCGCTGATCCGCACGGCTGTAAGGATTCTGTTGATGAACGGACGAATGACCTCCCCGAGAACGCACGGCGAACGCAGGCAGCATTAGAGCCTTCAGTCAGTAGCCGAATGCGCGTAGGCGGGCGTTAACCGCTTAGAGCGGAGCTTATGCAGAGCAAGTTGCATGGAGCCCGGAATGTGGGTGGTACCACGGGTGAATTATTGGTTATGATAATCCCTCGTCCCTGTTGTAATTGAACAGGGATGAGGGATTTTTTGCTGTTTTTAGGGGTTATTTTCAGGAGGGATAGACTGTGGCTAAAGAAAGATTCGAGAAACCTACAGGTACGCAGGATGTACTTCCGGGTGCAGTAGAGAAATGGCAGGTAGTGGAGGCCAAGGCAAGAGAGCTGTGCCGCCGCTTCAATTACCGGGAGATCCGTACCCCGCTGTTCGAGCACACCGGGCTGTTCGAGCGCGGAGTCGGTGAAACAACGGATATTGTAGAAGGTGAGATGTATACCTTCAAGGACAAGGGCGACCGCGATCTGGCGCTTCGTCCCGAAGGGACAGCAGGCGTGGTACGCGCGTATGTCCAGAACAAGCTATACGGGGAGCCGGATGTCAGCAAGCTGTATTACATCGGACCGATGTTCCGTTATGAACGTCCGCAGGCCGGCAGATACCGCCAGTTCCATCAGTTCGGCATCGAAGCCTTCGGCGCGGTGGACCCGGCGATTGATGCTGAAGTCATCTCGCTGGGGTACCAGTTCTACATTGATCTGGGGCTGAAGGATGTGCGGGTAGAGCTGAACTCGGTCGGCAATGCGCCGAGCCGTGCGGCTTACCGCGAGAAGCTGCTGGATTTCCTGAGACCGATGAGAGCGAGCCTGTGCAGCGACTGCCAGCGCCGGATGGAACGCAACCCGCTGCGCGTGCTGGACTGCAAGGTGGATCAGGACAAGTTTGGCGGAGCGCCCTCTATTCTGGACAGTCTGGATGAAGAGTGTACAGAGCATTTTGCGAAGGTGAAGGGACACCTGGATGTGATGGGTGTGGAGTACAGCATCAACCCCCGTCTGGTACGCGGCCTTGATTATTACACGCATACGGCGTTTGAGTATAAAGCGGCAGGCATTGGCTCCATTGACACGGTGGGCGGCGGCGGCCGGTATAACGGTCTGGTCGAGGAGATCGGCGGACCAGATCAGCCGGGTATCGGGTTCGGGATTGGTCTGGAGCGGATTCTGCTGATTCTGGAGAATCAGGGTGTCGAGCTGGAAGCGGCGAAGCCGCTGGATGTGTACTTCGTTGCACTTGGCGAAGCAGCAGATCTGGAGATTACGAAGCAGCTGTTCCGTCTGCGCAGCCTGGGCTTCTCTGCGGAGCGCGATTACCTGGGGCGCAAGATGAAGGCGCAGATGAAGTCGGCGGACCGCATGTCAGCCCGGTATACGGCGATTCTCGGTGAAGACGAGCTGAATAGCGGCGTCATCGCACTGAAGTCAATGGAGACCGGCGAGCAGCGGACGGTGAAGCTGGACGAGCTGGCCCAGGCGCTGATTCAGAATTAAGCAACTTTAGCGAGTATAGGTAATTTCAATCATGAAGGGGTAGGATAAAAGATGACCAGAAGCCATAACTGTGGACAATTAACAACAGCGAGCATCGGTGAGACCGTAACATTGAACGGCTGGGTACAGACCCGCCGTGACCTTGGAGGCGTGCTGTTCATTGATCTGCGCGACCGTACAGGGATTGTACAGATTGTCTTCAACCCTGACTATTCCGGCGAAGCGCTGCAGATTGCCGATAAGGTGCGCAGTGAATACGTGCTGTCCGTGACAGGTACCGTGGTGAAGCGTGATGAGGAGACCATTAACCGCAACCTGCCGACTGGTGAGATCGAAGTGCAGATTACAGATATTGAAGTGCTGAATGCGGCCAAGACGCCTCCATTCTTCATCGAAGACGGGGTGGAAGTAGACGAATCTCTGCGCATGAAATACCGTTACCTGGACCTGCGCCGTCCGGAGATGCACAAGACGCTGCTGCTCCGTTCCAAGGCAGCGAAGATTTTCCGTGACTTCCTGGACAATGAAGGCTTCATCGATGTAGAGACGCCGATCCTGACCAAAAGCTCGCCGGAAGGCGCACGTGACTACCTCGTGCCCAGCCGTGTGCATGAAGGCGAATTCTTCGCGCTTCCGCAATCGCCGCAGATCTACAAGCAGCTGCTGATGGTTGGCGGCATCGAGCGTTATTACCAGATGGCCCGTTGCTTCCGCGATGAAGACCTGCGCGCTGACCGCCAGCCGGAATTCACGCAGTTCGATATTGAGACCTCGTTCATGCCGCAGGATGAGCTGCTGGCGATGATGGAGAAGCTCATGCAGCGCCTGCTGAAGGAAACGATCGGTGTTGAGGTTGCTGTTCCGTTCCAGCGTCTGACGTATGCCGAAGCGATCGGCAAATACGGCTCCGACAAGCCGGACCTGCGGTTTGGCCTGGAGCTGGTAGAGATGAATGATATCGTTGCTGAGAGCGGCGTGAAGGTGTTCGCTTCCGTGATTGAGAAGGGCGGAGAAGTGAAATGTCTGAACGCTAAGGGCTGCGGCACATGGACCCGTAAGGAGATTGATGATCTTGGACCATACGCGGCCCGTTACGGCGCCAAGGGTCTGGCCTGGATTCAGGTCAAAGACGGCGAGTTCAAGGGACCGATTGTGAAGTTCTTCTCCGAGGAAGAAATCGCTGCCGTGAAGGAGCGCACAGGTGCCGAGGATGGCGACCTGCTGCTCTTCTCCGCTGATACCAAGAAGGTGGTAGCCGATGTACTTGGCGCCCTGCGTCTGAAGATCGGCCGTCAGCTTGGTCTGATCGATGATAGTGTGTTCAAATTCGCTTGGGTAACGGAATTCCCGCTGCTCGGCTACGATGAAGACCAGAAGCGTTATGTGGCCGAGCATCACCCGTTCACCCGCCCGATGGATGAAGACCTGCATCTCTTCGATACTGATCCCGGTGCAATCCGTGCTCAAGCCTATGATATCGTGCTTAACGGATACGAGGTGGGCGGCGGTTCCCAGCGTATCTACAAGCGTGATGTTCAGGAGAAAATGTTCGATGCCCTAGGCTTCTCGCAGGAGCTGGCTTATGAGAAGTTCGGCTATCTGATGGATGCCTTTGAATACGGCACGCCTCCGCATGGCGGCATCGCGTTCGGCTTCGACCGTCTGATTATGCTGCTGGCAGGCCGCACGAATCTGCGTGAGACGATTGCCTTCCCTAAGACGGCAAGTGCAACGGACCTGCTGATGGATGCCCCGTCTCCGGTGGATGCCGGACAGCTGGAGCAGCTGCATATCAAGCTGGCACCGAAACCGGAAAAAGAAAAGAAATAAATCAACTATGGACTGACGGGGCGCACCAGGAGAGCAGAGTGACGTCCCGGAAGCCTTGCCCAAGGAGGCTGACATCATGCTGAATCAGTTCTCGCGTACGGAGCTGGCGATCGGGCCGGAGGGCCTGGAGATTATGAAAAACAGCACAGTGGCTGTGCTGGGGATCGGCGGAGTCGGCGCCATGGCGGCGGAAGCGCTGGCCCGGACAGGCATCGGCCGGATTATCCTGATTGATAAGGATTCGGTGGATATTACCAACATCAACCGCCAGCTTCATGCGCTGACCACGACCATCGGCCAGAACAAAACCGATCTGATGGTGGACCGCATCAAGCTGATCAACCCGGACTGCGAAGCGATTGCGCTGAATATGTTCTACACCGAAGAGACGTATGAGGAACTGTTCAAATACAAGCTGGACTATGTAATTGACGCTTCGGATACGATTATCTATAAGATTCACCTGATCAAGGAGTGTCTGGCCCGGAAGATCCCAATGATCTCCAGCATGGGAGCGGCCAACAAGATGGACCCGACCCGCTTCCAGGTCGCCGACATCTCCAAGACCACCATGGACCCGATTGCCCGGGTGATCCGCACCAGACTGCGCAAGGAAGGCATCAAGAAGGGCGTGAAGGTGGTCTTCTCCACCGAGAAGCCTGTGAAGCCGCGCGAAGATGTGACGGAGCAGATCGTGCCTGCGAATGCGCCGGACCGGCGCAAGGCGAAGCAGCCTCCGGCCAGTACTTCTTTTGTACCCCCTGTAGTCGGCCTGATTATGGTCAGTGTAACGGTACGGGATTTGCTCGCAACGGGCGGCATTACATTTGAATGAATTCTATCAGGTAAAAGGGTATGTAGCCGGTTTCCGGCTATATGCCCTTTTATTACGGTATGTATTGGGGCCCCCCGCAAAGTACCTGAATAGGCTTCGGAGCTAAAGCCGCACTTTGTGGGGTTATTTTACGGTATGTATTGTGGGGAGATACTTAACATCACATGAGATGAACTGAAGTGGAGGTTGTTACATGAAATCGAATATTTGGCGGAATAGTGTGGGAATGGAGCCGGGCGATAACTGGAAGCAGGAGTGGGCGGCCGGTATCCTGTCGTATTTCGCTTCGGTATATATTGTAATGGTTAACGCGGCGATCCTGGCAGATGCAGGCATGCCGCTGCGGGCCGGGATGGTTGCCACGCTGCTGACAGCGGTGACGGGCTGCCTGCTGATGGCTTTTGGCGGCAAAACGCCGATTATCGTCGTCCCGGGCATGGGGATCAACGCCTTTTTCACTTATACGCTGGTGCATTCTATGAAGCTGGACTGGCGTGAGGCGCTGGCGGTGGTGGTGGTAACCGGGGTACTGTTCGCCATTGTGGCCTTCACCTCGCTCTACCGCATTCTCAGCGATGCGATTCCCCATAATCTGCAGCATGCGATCACCGTCGGCATCGGACTGTTCCTGACCTTCATCGGCCTGCAAAAAAGCGGGATTGTCATTGCCCACGCCACCACCTTCGTTGCCATCGGGCATTTCAGTGATCCTGCGGTCATTACCTCAGTGGTGACGCTGCTGCTGGCGCTGGTGCTGTTCATCCGCGGCACACGCGGCGGGCTGTTGATCAGTATGCTCGCGGGCACAGGGCTTGCCTATCTGCTGGGAGCCGCCCATGCGCCGAAGAATACCGAGCCTGGACATGTGTTCACTGGTTACGGCAGCGTGTTCGCCAGTATGGACTGGAGCGGATTCGTCAGCCTTGTCTTCTGGATTGCCGTCTTCCTGCTGCTGCTGATTGTAGTCTTCGAGAATATCGGCCTGATCTCTTCCCAGACGCTGATGGCAGGACGTCCGGAACGCTTCAAAAGCAGTCTGCGGGCGCTGTCGCTCGCCAACATCGCGGCAGGTCTGTTCGGCAGCAGCCCGGTGGTCGCCGCTGCTGAATCCACGGCCGGAATTGCGGCAGGGGGCCGCTCCGGCTTAACCTCACTCGTCACCGGCCTGCTGTTCGGCGCGACCTTTCTGTTCATCCCGCTGCTGGCTTATGTGCCGGACAGCGCGATTGCGCCGATTCTGATCGTAATCGGCGGGTTGATGGTGCAGAGCGTGCGCGAGATGGATCTCGGCGACATGACAGAGCTGTTCCCGGCCTTCCTGGTCATGGTGATGATTCCCTTCACCTACAGCATCGTGGACGGCATGGCGTTTGGCTTCATCACCTACCCGCTGGTGAAGCTGGCAACCGGCAAAGGCAAGGAGGTTCCTCCGGCATTGTACGGCATTGCCGGACTGTTCATTGCGAACTTCGTGCTGCATGCGCTGATGGGCTAACGGCAAAGCGGAAGGTGGGAGCGGCGCGTTTCCCTTCCACTGGTCCGCAGATAGAAATATATGGCTTTCCCTGTCGTGTTGTGATAAGATGGACTGCTCACATCACTTAAGGTGCATGCTTCCGAAGCGAGTTATGCTCGTAGTGATTCAGGAAGCGAATGCCCGCATAACTTTTAGGAGGTAACTGAAATTGGAAGACAACTTTCAAAGTGCCTATCAAGAGGAAGAAGACAGGCTGAACCACGTGCTGACAGAGATTGACTCCACCCTTGAGCGGCTGCGCTCAACACCGGTGTACACGGGACACGATTATACCGAGCAGGTGCTGGAGGATTCGAGGGAACAGAAGCGCAAAGATCTTGCCAAGCTTAGGCAGGAGCCTTATTTCGGACGGCTTGATTTTCAGGGCAATGACGAGCAGGACCGCAAGGCACTTTATATCGGCAAAATCGGCGTAGACCGCGAGCAGGTAAGCGACCGTCCGCTTGTCATTGACTGGCGGGCACCGGTGGCGAGCCTGTTTTATTCTTTTACCGGAGGAACGGAGGCTGCCTCGTATGAAGCGCCGGAGGGGCTTATCGAAGGGCTGGTCTATCTCAAGCGCAACGTCGTGATTCGCAAGCAGATCCTGGAGCGGGTGGCGGATACGTATAACCGTGACAGCGACGCACCGGCGGTATCGGATGAATTCCTGGTCTACCGGCTGGGGGAGAACAAGGATAACCGGCTGCGGGATATCGTCTCCACGATCCAGGAGGAGCAGGACAAGATTATCCGGGCGGCCAAGAACACGGCGCTGATCATCCAGGGGGTCGCGGGAAGCGGTAAGACCACCGTTGCGCTGCACCGGCTGGCGTTCTTATTGTATCAATACAAGGAGCAGGTCTCGGCGGAGAAAATGATCATTTTCGCCCCGAACCGGATGTTCCTGGACTATATTTCAGATGTGCTGCCGGAGCTGGGTGTCGGCAATATTGCCCAGAGCACGTTCCCGGACTGGGCGGCCGAGGTACTGGGTGTGGACTTGCCGGAGCAGGATGCTTCGGAGGTCATGAGCCGCTGGTTCGAGACGGCGGGAGCAATGCCGGTCATCACGGAAGAGACCCCCGGGCGCTTCAAGGGATCAACGGTGCTGATGAGCGTCATTGAATCCAGCGTCAAGCTGCTGGAGACCAGCGCTGTGCCGGAGGGCGATTTCATCCCTTGGGACGGGGCGGTGCTGAGCCGCCAGGTGATTCTGCGCTGGCACAATGAGGAATATGCGCCGTATCCTCCGGCGAAGCGCAAGGAGCGGGTGATGGCGCGGCTTCACCGCTGGATCGAGATGGAGCTTAAGAAGAGTCCATCAGCGGCTGCGCTGAAGGAGCGCAAGAAGAAGGGCACGGCACGCGAGAAGGCTTACAGCGCCAAGTGGCCGAAGTACGAGCCGCTCGCCATCTATAAGCAGATCTTCCGGGCGGCGAAAGTGCCGGAGGACTGGCCGGCAGCAGCGCCGGAAGAGATTCCGCCTGCCGTGCTGAAGGAGACCGTCAAGGAGCTGAAGAAGGGCATTCTGCGCGAGGAGGATCTTCCTCCGCTGCTGTATATCCATTATCTTTTGAACGGCAATGAGGGTACCGAACGGTTTGACCATATCGTGATCGATGAAGCGCAGGATTTCTCCCCGTTCCAGATTGCTGTACTGGATCTGTATGTGAAAGGACATTCCTTCACCATTCTGGGTGACCTGTCGCAGGGCATTCACGCCTACAAGGGAGTGCATGCGTGGAGAGAGATGCAGACGCTGTTCGCTGAAGAACACACGGCATATCATGCACTTACCCGAAGCTACCGCTCGACGATGGAGATTATTGAGTTCGCTAACGGCATTCTGTCTGCGGGCGTAGGCAGTGAGCTGCTGGCCGTTCCGGTCTTCCGCAGCGGAAATCCTGTGCGGCTAATCTCCTATGAGGCGGATGTGCTGCCGGGAACGGCTGCGGCTGCTCCGGCGGGTAAGGAAGCGGCAGGGTACACGGATGCGGCTGCGGGTAAGGAAGCGGTATGGTATACGGATGCTTCTGTGGGCAGGGACGAGCGGCTCAGCGCGGTTAAGAGCGCGCTGGCGCAGCTCTCCGGGCGCGAATACCGTACGGTGGCGGTATTGACCCGCAGCCTGCGGGAAGCGTCTGAGCTGTACGCCGAGCTCGCCACGCAGTTCGAGGATCTTCATCTGATTGACGGCAGCATCACGGAATATCGCGGCGGATTGTCGATTCTGCCCGTCTACTTGTCCAAGGGACTGGAGTTCGATGCCGTCATTCTGGCGGATGCCGACAGTGACCATTATGGAGCGGCGGCCTGGGATGCGAAGCTGATGTATGTGGGCTGTACGCGTGCCCTGCATGAGCTGTGGCTGCTGCGGGGCGGCGAATTACCGCCTTACGTTCAACTGAACGCAGAGGAGACCGTCTCCGGCTGGCCGGAGGCAGAGGTGCAATAGTCAAAAATAGACAGCGTCAAGCGGTCGCGGGAGACCCAACCAGCGGCGATCCGGCTACGATCCGGTAAAATGGATTCGGCGCTTTGGCGAAACAGATGCGCCAATGAGCGCAGCTCCTTGCGGACTGTAGCGCCCTTATTTTCAGGAAAACGCCACTTTTGGAGCTGTAACGGACTGTAGCGCCTTTATTGTCTCTGTAATCGATGCTTATGAGCGGAATATCGGCTGATAAGGTCCATGGTGTCCGTAACTTTGCCCAATCATGACCTTCATCCCAAATAAGCGCTCCTCAGTCCGTAACGATCGGCGGAGTTTCCCTGATTGAAGACAAAAAGCAGCGATTCTCCTTTATTGGAGGATCGCTGCTTTGCATTTTGGGGCGCTTCTGTATTATTAAGCCTTACCCTTCGCATCGAACTGGAACCGCTCCACCTGTCCCTGCATATCCGCAGCCATGCCGGAGAGCGCCGCAGAGGAGGATGTGATTTCCTCCATCGAAGCAAGCTGCTCCTCAGTAGCTGCGGTTACGCTCTGGAAGGAGTCGAGCGCTGCCCGGGCGATGGTGGCCATCTCCTGGACGGAGGCGGCTACTTCGGAGCTGCTGGCCGACATTTGCTCTGTAATGGCCGAGACCTCATGGATCTGCTCGCCGACCTGCCGGGTGGACTGCTCAATCTGCCGGAAGGCTTCGCTCGCCTCCACGGTAAGCGCCATGCCCTGCTCCACATCCTCTACCACCTTATGCTTCATCACATCATAAGCGCTGGCGATCAGGCCTACCATCTCAGAGATGGTCTCCTGAATCTGTCCGGCACTGCTATTCGTGGCCTCCGATAGCTTGCGCACTTCACCGGCAACCACGGCGAAGCCTCTGCCGTGTTCTCCGGCCCGGGCCGCTTCGATGCCGGCATTCAGCGACAGGAGGTTGGTCTGCTTGGCAATGGCGGAGATCGCCGTGCTGGTCTCTGCCACCCGGGTGCTTAAGCCGTTAAGCTCAGCGATCAGGGTGCCGGACTGCTGCACCGATTCGCGGATCGTTTTCATCTGCTGTAGCGCCTCCTGCATTCTGGAGCTGCCGGTTGCGACATCCGTTTCCGTAAGTATAGCGGCACTCACAATTGCTTCTGAAGCGGAAGCGATTTTCTGGATACCAGTGGACATCTCCTCCATCGTTGTAGCGACTTCGGCGGAAGCATACGCCTGGGTCTCCACGCCCCTGGTGGATTCCTCCACCAGCTCCGTCACATACTCGACTGCTTTGCTGTTCTCAGCCGTACTGGCTGTGAGCTGTTCACTGGCAGCGGCGAGCTGGCCGGAGGTCTCGGCAACCTCCTGTACCATGGTGCGCAGTGAAGAGACCATTTCATTGTAATTGCCGGCAAGCTGACCGATCTCATCCCTGCGGCTGGTCTGGACGAATTCATCCAGATGTCCTTCGCTTACCCGCTTGGCCGAACGGTTCAGGCGTTCTACCGGCCCGGTAATCCGGCGGATAATGAGGAAGGTAATCACTGCAGCAAGCAGCAGCGCGATCACGAGAACGATAGCTGATTTGTACAGAATCGGGTAGACCGCCTTCGTATATTCACTCTCCGGAAGCACTCCGGCCAAGGTGAAGCCGGTCAGCTCATTGGTAATGTAGTACCCGTCCATTTGCGTATCGGCTGCCGCATCCTTGTAGGAGATTTTACCCGCCGGACCTTGCTTGGTTCCAGCCGTCATTGCGCCTGTGGCTTCTGAAGCAATCTCTAGGGCAGGGTGGTAGATCACCTTGTTATTGCCGTCCAGGATGAAGACATATCCGCTATCGCCCAGGCTGACATTCTTCGCCAGCTCCATAAGCTCCTTCATACTGATGCTGATCGTAACCACACCCTTACCGTCCGGAAAAGCCTTGGAGACCGGCAGAATGTAGCTGTTCGTGACTTTGGAGAAAATAGGATCGATCACCGATGTTGTCTCCGGGGTCTTAAGTGCATCTATATACCAGTCGCGAATCCGGGGATCATAATTGTCCAGCTTGGAATCCGGCGCGAACATGTATTTCCCGTCCTCGTTGCCTATTGCCACGATATCTACTTCAGGATGCTCGAGTTTGAAGTTGTCGATCAGCTTGCGCAGCTGTGGAGAATGGTTCGTAAGCCCGGTGCTGCTCATCTCGTACGCCAGCTCATTCACTGCGGCACTCTCCAGCAGGATCAGCTGCGACAATGTTTTATCCAGGAGGTGGATGCTTGAACGTGTCGTGTCTTCCATTTTGGAGCGCAGCGCCGATTCTGAAGTTTGTGTCGATATGGCCACCAGAGCCAGCGAGGGCAGCACAATAGCTGTAATGATAAGCAGCATCAGTTCAGTTCTGAGCTTCGTGATACGGAATAGGTGCTTTCGGGTTTTTTTCGGTGTTGGCATGGAAGTTCCTCCTGAATTTCTGAATGGATGGCGGTTAAAATTTATTTCCATATCTCGAAGTAACTAGATATTTTAATATATATTTCGACAGGAATCGACTAAATAATTAGTATTTCGTCAAAAAAATAACTCGAATTCTTCTCAAACTACTCCCCGTTCCAGGTAGTACGCGCGCCAGCTTTTCAGGTGGAGAACGATTATAACTATTCTTGAACTTGTAACCCCGGGCGGCCTGTGGCTTAATAATAAGTGTCCGGCCGGGCAAGATTACTTCTGGAAGGAGGCTGAAGATATGTTTTCAGAATACGAGGTGGTTTCCGTCTAAGACGGAGACCTGTTTAAGGGGAGGCCGCGAGGCCTCCTTATGTATAACGAGCGGACACGAGCATATGTAATTCCGGTTCCTACAATATATAGAATGACACTGACCAAGTACTGACAGATCGCTGATCCATAATGAATGTAGACGATAACCGTAGGGTTTAATATAATGTATTTAGGTGATTTACCAAATTTGAGGAGAAGAAAGGAGGCAGGTGGAATGATTATTCTGAACAGCACAGTGATCGGACTGAACGGAACACACCTGTTGAAGGAGGAAATTGAACGTGAGTTACGTCAATGGAAAGGATGTGCTCCCCCCGGGGCTGCTCGAAGAGCTGCAGGGTTACATACAGGGTGAGCTGTTATACATCCCGAAGAAAGCGGAAGAACGGGTAAGATGGGGCGAGAACAGCGGCTCCCGGCAAGAGATTGCTGCCCGCAACGAAGAGATCTTCTGTAGTCACAGCAGCGGCTGCTCGGTGAACGAGCTGCAGAAGAGATATCATTTATCCGAAGAAAGCATCCGCAAGATCATTTCAAAAATGCGGCAAACGCGGCTGGCGATGAACCGCTAGTCTGGAACGTATATGAGTTCTAATTAACGTATATGAGTTCTAATTATAGAACAAAGAGCATGGCTCCCGCCGGTGGCGGCGGGGTCATGCTCTTTTTAACGGCCGGTGCAGGTATGGTATGATAGGAGAAGTGTATGTATTCTATCGAAATCTTAGATGATAGCAAGGAAGTGTAGGAATGGATTTATTCTCGCAGGGTGAAGATCAGGGAAGCGGACGGCTGCTTGCAGACCGGATGCGGCCCGGCAATCTGGATGAATATATCGGACAGGAGCATATTGTAGGCAAGGGCAAGCTGCTCCGCAGAGCGATTGAAGCGGATCAGGTCTCTTCTATCCTGCTCTACGGGCCTCCGGGCTGCGGCAAAACCACTCTGGCCCATATCATATCGCATCACACCCAAGGTGAATTCGTACGGCTGAATGCGGTGGAGGCTTCGGTGAAGGATGTGCGTGAGGTCATTGAACGCGCACAGAGCAATAAGGCGCTGTACGGCTCGAAGACGATTCTGTTCCTGGACGAGGTGCACCGCTTCAACAGCTCCCGCCAGGATGCGCTGCTGCCGGCCGTGGAGAAGGGGACGATTACCTTCATCGGTGCGACAACGGAGAATCCGTTCCATTATGTGAATGGAGCCCTGATGAGCCGCTCGACCTTATTCCAGCTGGAGTCCCTGACCAGCGAACATAGCCTGATTGCGATGAAGCGGGCGCTTGCTGACGATCAGCGGGGGCTCGGCTTCATGGACCTGAAGGCTGATGAAGACGCGCTGCTGCATATCGCCGCCATGGCGAACGGCGATATCCGCCGGGCCTTGAATGCTCTGGAGCTGGCGGCGATGACTACGGCGCCGGAGCGTGACGGCAGCGTGCATATTACGCTTGCGGTGGCGGAGGAGTCGATCCGCCGCCCGATTGTCAAAGCGGACGAGTCGACGCAGTACGATGTGCTATCCGCTTTTCACAAAAGCATCCGCGGCTCCAGTGACGCCGCCCTGTTCTGGTTCCTCTACGCGGTGGAGAAGCTGGGAATGGACCCGATGACCTTCATCCGCCGCCTGATCGCAGCCAGCAGTGAGGATATTGGCCTGGCGAACCCGCAGGCGATGGTCCAGGCGGTCAGTGCGCTGGATGCCTACCGTAATAACGGCTGGCCGGAGGCGAAGCTGAATATTGCGCAGGCGATTCTGTTCGCCGTAGAGAGCCCCAAATCAGACGGGGTAGTGACCGCTATCGCGAACGTCATGAACAGTCTGGAGGATCTGAAGTCGGCCGAGGTGCCGCTGCATTTGCGGGATACGCACTATAAAGGCGCGGCCCAATTGGGCCATGAGGGCTACCAGTACCCGCATAATTTTCCTGGCCATTATGTGAAGCAGGACTATTTGCCGAAGGCAATCGCCCGCAAGGTCTTCTATCAGGCCACCGAGCAGGGCAACGAGGCCAAGATCCGCCATAACCAGCAGCTGCGGCGCGGGCAGTAGGGCTTCGGTGAGAGCCCGCTCCGTCTGCTCCAGCCAACTACACATTTTACAAACAGAGAGCAGCCATTCTCCCTAACCGGAGGAGGCTGCTCTTTTTGACGTTGTAGGCTTCTGAGTAAATGGCGGGCTTGCTCGTTTGGGCTGCGTTTGCTGAATGTTCAGCCCTATATTTAGTTGTATGGAGACTCCGTTAGGCGGCGTCAACTGTGCATTCCACCACCAATGGCTGACGCTGGAACGGTAAATATGATGAAAATGGAAATAATTTGACAAAAAACCGGTATCCTCAGAAAAATATAATGTAAATATATAGAATTAATTTACTGTATGTGGTATATGTGTAGGTAGGGGTATTTTACCTTAATTTGTAAGATGGAGGTGGTATATGGAACGTGCCTAAATATGATGTCTAATTATGGACACTGGGGAGGTATTTGTGCGTGTCAGAGTCTTGACGGACTGAAAAAGCAAGAAAACGAAGGGAGATGAGCAAGAATGAGTCAAAGTAAACGGAAGACCGGCTGTATCGCTTCACTAAGCCTGATGTTGGCCTTCACCATTGGTTCAGGGACGGCTGTCCGCCCGTCTGTCGCCGAAGCGGCAAGCGCCGGATTTAATTATGCAGAGGCACTGCAGAAATCGATCTATTTCTACGAGGCCCAGCGTTCGGGTGAGCTGCCGGCGGATAACCGCGT
The DNA here is from genome assembly GCF_038051945.1 of Paenibacillus sp. FSL H3-0469. Lineage (NCBI taxonomy): Bacteria > Bacillati > Bacillota > Bacilli > Caryophanales > Paenibacillaceae > Paenibacillus > Paenibacillus sp. FSL H3-0469. The sequence continues at coordinate 2,700,042 of NZ_CP150302.1, read as the reverse complement.
GGAATGGAGAGGCGACTCGGGGCTGCAGGATGGTGCCGATGTCGGCCATGACCTGACGGGAGGCTGGTACGACGCAGGGGATCATGTCAAATTCGGTTTTCCGATGGCGTATACTGCGACCATGCTGGCATGGTCGGTCTATGAATACAAGGATGGTTACGTGCAGTCCGGGCAGCTTGATGAGATTCTGGACAATATCCGCTGGGCTACAGACTATTTTGTGAAAGCGCATACTGCGCCGAATGAGCTGTGGGGACAGGTAGGTAACGGCACGGCGGACCATAACTGGTGGGGACCGGCGGAGGTCATGCCTATGGCGCGCCCGGCCTACAAAATTGATGCTGCACATCCCGGCTCGGATCTGGCTGGTGAGACTGCCGCCGCCCTTGCCTCGGCTTCCATTATTTTCAGGGATTCAGATCCCGTTTATGCGGACAAGCTCCTGCTGCATGCCAAGCAATTATACAATTTTGCCGATACGTACCGGGGGGCTTACTCCGATACCATCACTGACGCCAAGCAGTATTACAATTCATGGAGCAGCTATGCCGATGAATTAAGCTGGGGCGGTGTCTGGCTATACCTGGCGACCGGTGAGCAGGCCTATCTGGACAAGGCGGTTGCCGCCAGTGATCTGTGGGGCACCAACCAGGCCGGTGACTGGGGCTACCAATGGACCCAATCCTGGGATGACAAGCATTATGGGGCACAACTGCTGTTGTCCCGCATCACTGAGGACCCCAAGTTCATCCAGTCCACGGAACGTAATATGCAGTTTTGGACGACTGGAGTTAACGGCACCTCTGACCGGGTAACGTATACTCCAGGCGGGCTGGCCCATCTGGATCAATGGGGGGCGCTGCGGTATGCAGCCAACCATGCTTTCCTTGCTTTTGTCTATGCAGACTGGGTTACTGATCCGGTGAAAAAGAATACCGCCCAAGCCTTCGCAGAGCGCCAGATTAACTATATGCTGGGCGACAATCCGCGAAATAGCAGCTATGTCATCGGCTTCGGCGCGAATGCACCTGAGCATCCTCACCACCGCACCTCACACGGCTCCTGGAGCGACAGCCAGACTACTCCGGCCAACCACCGGCATGTGCTCTACGGCGCACTTGTTGGCGGACCCTCCAAGACCGATGCTTACACCGATGCGATCAGCGATTATGTCTCGAATGAAGTTGCAACCGATTACAATTCGGCCTTTACCGGCTCTCTGGCCCGGATGATGATGCTTCACGGACAGGGGCAGAGCCCGCTTGCGAACTTCCCGCCGGCCGAAACGCGTGAGGATGAGATGTTCACGGAGACTTCCGTGAATGCCAGCGGCAGCAATTTTGTGGAGATCCGCGCGGTCCTCAATAACCGTTCCGCATGGCCTGCCCGCTCGAGCAGCCAGCTGTCCTTCAACTATTATCTGGACATCAGCGAGGCTGTTGCTGCGGGATATGGTCCCGGCGATATCACGGTTAAGGCCGGAGGCTATAACCAGGGAGCCACTGTCTCGCAGCTGCTGCCTTACGATGAAGCGAACCATATCTACTACACCAAAGTAGATTTCTCCGGCACCCCGATCTATCCGGGAGGACAGTCTGCTTACCGCAAGGAGGTTCAGTTCCGCATTGCCGGACCGCTGAACACCACCTTCTGGGACAACAGCAATGACTTCTCCTTCAAGGGAGTGGCTGCGAATGCTTCAGCGGCAACGAAGAACCCTTATATCCCGGTATACGATGCAGGTGTCAAAGTGTACGGGGAGCTGCCTTCCGGCGGCGGAACGCCAGGTGAACCGCAGGTTCCGGGACGTCCGTCGGGCCTCCAGGCTGAGCCCGGCAACGCCAGCGTAGCCTTGAGCTGGAATGCAGTCAGCGGTGCAACGTCGTATACCGTCAAACGCTCTCTGGTGAGCGGCGGACCGTACACTACAGTGGGTACATCTACTTCAGCAGTCTACAGCGACAGCGGACTAACGAACGGAGTGGACTATTATTATGTGGTAACCGCTTCAAACAGCGTAGGGGAGAGTACAGCGTCTGTACAGGTGAGCGCCAAGCCGCGCGAGATTACAGTGCCTGCCGGCGCTCTGCGTGTGCAGTACCGCACCAATGATACCAGTCCCGGGGATTCGCAGATCCGCAGCCAGTTCCGGATTATCAATACAGGAACCGAGGCCATTCCGCTCAGCGGTCTGAAGCTGCGTTACTATTATACTGTTGACGGGGACAAGCCGCAGGAATTCCACTGTGATTACGCCCAGGTCGGCAGCGGCAACGTGAGCGGAACCTTCGGGAAGCTGAGTGCGCCTACGGCACTGGCTGATTCGTATTTGGAGATTTCTTTTGCGGCAGGAGCAGGAAGCCTGGCGCCAGGGGCAGACAGCGGGGAAATTCAAGTGCGCTTCAACAAGTCCGATTGGACGGCCTACAATGAGAGCAATGACTATTCCTATGGCGGTACCCAGCAGACCTTCGCGGATTGGAACAAAGTCACCCTGTACCGTGGAGGAACACTTGTCTGGGGCCTCGAACCCTAAACCATACCAGAGAGGAAGTATGCCGAAATGATGAAGATGAAGCTACGTTCATTCAAGAAACCGGCCTCCATAGTCATGACTGCTGTTCTGACCCTTTCCCTCACCAGCGGAATCTTAAACTTCAGCCCGGGAACCGCCAAGGCGGCATCGGTGGAGAAGACCCGATTCCTGCAATTGTATGACCAGCTGAAGGACCCGGCCAGCGGGTATTTCTCGGCTGAAGGTATCCCGTATCATGCGGTAGAGACCCTGCTCAGCGAGGCGCCCAACTATGGGCATATGACTACCTCCGAAGCCTATAGCTACTGGATGTGGCTTGAAGTGCTGTACGGCCATAACACCGGGGACTGGAGCAAGCTCGAATCCGCCTGGGACAACATGGAGAAATACATCATTCCGATTAATGAAGGCGACGGTGTGCAGGAGCAGCCGACGATGAGCAGCTACAACCCGAACAGCCCGGCCACCTACGCCTCGGAGCTTCCTCAGCCGGATCAGTATCCAAGCGCACTGAACGGCAAGTACACGCCGGGTAAGGACCCGCTCGATGCAGAGCTGAAGGCCACCTACGGCAATAACCAGACTTATCTGATGCACTGGCTGGTGGATGTGGACAACTGGTATGGGTTCGGCAACCTGCTGAATCCTAATCATACCGCCAGCTATGTGAACACCTTCCAGCGAGGCGTGCAGGAATCGGTGTGGGAGGCGGTCTCCCATCCTTCACAGGATAACAAGACCTTCGGCAAGCCGAATGAAGGCTTCATGAGCCTGTTCACCAAGGAAAATAGTGCGCCTTCCGCGCAGTGGCGTTACACGAATGCTACGGACGCCGATGCACGCGCTGTGCAGGCTATGTACTGGGCCAAGGATCTCGGTTATACCAATACGGTCTATCTGAACAAAGCCAAGAAAATGGGCGACTTCCTCCGTTACGGTATGTATGATAAGTACTTCCAGAAGGTCGGCAGTGCGGCTAACGGTTCGCCTCAGCCGGGAACCGGCAAGGATTCCAACCAGTACCTGATGGCCTGGTATACCTCCTGGGGCGGCGGTCTGGGCAGCGGCGGAGACTGGGCCTGGAGAATCGGTGCGAGCCATGCGCACCAAGGGTACCAGAATGTGGTTGCAGCCTATGCGCTGTCCACAGCAACCGCAGGGCTGGTTCCATCCTCCGCAACAGCCGGAACGGATTGGAGCAAATCGCTGACCCGCCAATTGGAATTCTACAACTGGCTGCAATCCTCTGAAGGAGCGATTGCAGGCGGTGCCACCAATAGCTATGGCGGTTCGTACAGCGCTTATCCTGCCGGAGCCAGCACGTTCTACGGCATGCTCTACGATGAGGCGCCTGTCTATCAGGACCCGCCATCCAACAACTGGTTCGGGATGCAGTCCTGGAGTATGGAACGCGTAGCAGAGCTGTATTATATCCTGGCTTCCAGCGGGGATACCACCTCGGATAATTTCAAAATGGCCAAACGGGTCATCGAGAATTGGATAGACTGGTCTTCAGATTATGCTTTTGTAGGCAGCCGTCCTGTATCGGATACCGCCGGCTATTATCTGGATCAGCAGGGCAACCGGATTCTGGGCGGAGCCAACCCGCAGGTGGCTACCGTGTCTGCACCGGGCGAATTCTGGATTCCGGGCAATGTGGAATGGCACGGCCAGCCGGATACCTGGAACGGCTTCAGCACTTTTAACGGCAACAGCAGCCTGAAGGCAGTAACGAAAGACCCGGGGCAGGATACCGGCGTGCTGGGCAGCTATATCAAAGCCCTCACGTTCTTCGCCGCAGGGAACAAAGCAGAGCACGGCAACTACACTGCGCTCGGCGGAACCGCTTCGCAGCTGGCTAAGTCCATGCTGGATACCGCCTGGGGCTACAATGACGGACTTGGAATCACCACTCTGGAGAAGCGTGCCGATTATTTCCGGTTCTTCACCAAAGAGGTCTATTTCCCGGCAGGCTGGAGCGGTACCTTCGGCCAGGGCAATACCATTCCGGGGAACGCGACAGTTCCATCTGACCCGGCTAAGGGCGGCAATGGAGTGTATGCGAGCTACACCGATATTCTCCCGGATATCAAAAATGATCCCAAGTGGAGTTATCTCGAAGACAAATACAACACTTCCTACAATAAAACCACCAAAACCTGGGACAATGGCGCACCTGAGTTCACCTATCACCGCTTCTGGTCACAGGTGGATATGGCTACGGCCTATGCCGAGTATGACCGGCTGATTAATAACGGCAGCGGCCCTATGCCGACAGCTACCCCTACAACCACGCCAACGGCTACTCCGACAGCAACACCAACCGCTACACCGACAACAGTGCCAACAGCTACACCGACAGTAGTTCCGACAGCTACACCGACAGTAGCGCCAACGGCTACACCGACAACAGCGCCAACCGCTACACCGACAGTCGCACCAACCGCTACGCCTGCCGTAGGGAATTTGGTCGTTCAATACCGTACAACGGATACGAACGCCACAGATCCGCAGTTCCGTCCGCAACTGCGGATTGTCAATAACGGGACCACAGCGGTAGACCTCAGCAAGGTTAAGGTACGGTATTACTACACGATTGACGGCGAGCGGGCACAGCAGTTCAATGTCGATTATGCAGCCCTCGGCGGCAGTAATGTGCTGGGAAGCTTCGTGAAGCTTGATTCAGCAGTTACAGGCGCAGACCATTATCTGGAGATCTCCTTCAGCGCCGGCGCTGGCAGTCTGGCAGCAGGTGCGAATACCGGCGAGATTCAACTGCGCATTAACAAGACCGACTGGAGCAATTACAATGAGGCTGACGATTACTCCTATGATGCAACCAAAACGTCTTTCACAGACTGGAACCGGATGCCGCTGTATCTGAACGGTGTACTGGTCTGGGGCGTTCAGCCGCAATAAGACTGCCGCCCTGTGAGTCAGCCCCGGCGTGACTCTGTATCTTGATTAATCAACGACGAAGAACCTTCAATTCCACGCGCTGTGGTTTGAAGGTTCTTTTTTGAATGTACTAAGAAGCATGTAGACGAAAAACCGATCACATTGGGCTCGGCGAAGGCGCATGAGCCCAATGTAGACGGAAAACCGATCACATTGGGCTCAGCGAAGGCGCGTGAGCCAAATGTAGACGGAAAACCGATCACAATGTGCCGGGCGAAGGCGCGTGGGCCAAATGTAAACGGAAAACCGATCACATTAGATTGAGCACCACGCCACTGTTCACCCATTAGGAAGTTTTTCTTTATTAGGGTAGCTCTCTGGAATGGACGCAATCAGACCTGCGCCAGCGGCACAACCTTATCGGCCGTCTCAATCGTTCCGCCGCCGAGGCAGGTGTCGCCCAGATAGAACACGACGGCTTGTCCGGGCGTAATCGCCTTTTGCTGAACGTCAAAGGCCACATGCACCGTACCGTCCGGCTGCTTCGTCAGGGTAACGCCCTGATCCGGCTGCCGGTAGCGGAACTTGGCCGTACATTTGAGCGGCTCATCGCCAAGGGTGTCCGGATCAATCCAGTTAACACCGGAGGCGATGAGGCTGGTTGAGTATAGACTGACATGCTTCTCGCCCTGCACCACATAGAGGGTATTAGTCGTCAGATCCTTCTCGGCTACGAACCAGGGTTCGCCTGTACCGGAGCCACCGATACCAAGGCCCTGGCGCTGGCCCAGCGTGTAGTACATGAGGCCGTCATGGCGGCCCTTCACTTCGCCGGTAGCGACATCGACCATATTGCCTGACTGCGCTGGCAGGTACTGGCTTAGGAACTCGCGGAAATTGCGTTCGCCGATGAAACAGACGCCGGTGCTGTCTTTTTTCTTCGCGGTATAGAGTCCGGCTTCTTCGGCAATCCGGCGTACCTCCGGCTTCGGCAGATGTCCGATCGGGAACATGGCCTTCGAGAGCTGGTACTGGTTCAGCGCATTGAGGAAATACGTCTGGTCCTTGTTGTTGTCCACGCCGCGCAGGAGCTTGAACAGTCCGTCTTCTTGCACGACCCGGGCATAATGCCCCGTAGCGACATAATCTGCGCCAAGCTGCAGCGCCTTGTTCAGGAATTCGCCGAACTTGATCTCGCGGTTGCACATCACATCCGGATTCGGGGTCCGGCCAGCCTTATATTCTTCAAGGAAATAGGAAAAGACTTTATCAAAGTATTCCTTCTCGAAATTAACGGTATAGTAAGGAATATCGATCTGCTCGCAGACGCGGCGGACATCCTCGGCATCGGTCTCGGCCGTACATACGCCGAACTCGTCGGTATCATCCCAATTCTTCATGAAGATGCCGATGACGTCATACCCCTGCTGCTTCAGCAGCAGCGCTGTAACAGAGGAATCCACACCGCCCGACATCCCGACGACGACCCGGATATCCTGATTAGCTTTTGTCATCGTGATCACCATTTTCTGTACACAAAATACCGGCGTTCTCACTGAACACCCGGCTCATTGTGTATTATAACATACCTGTCTACCCCAAACGAGGACACCTGGGCTATAAAATATAGCGAAAAACAGTCCGAAATTGACAATTTGTCCACCAGTGGCGAACAAAATCGCGAATTATTACCGTTTGCTGTTCCAAATGTATCTATAGATATGATAACATAAGCTGAGAGCAGACATCGGAATACGTTGATATGACATATCGCATGTCCAGTCACGCTGAATAGCCACAGGCAGAACCAGCAACTATACGAAAGAGGTGCCCCTTTGAAAATATCAACCAAAGGACGTTACGGATTAACCATTATGATGGAGCTTGCCCTGAAATTCGGCGAAGGGCCTACATCACTTAAGAGCATCGCCGAGAAAAACGGACTGTCCGAGCATTACCTGGAGCAGCTCATCGCCCCGCTGCGCAATGCCGGCCTGGTGAAGAGCATCCGGGGAGCCTATGGCGGCTATATTCTGTCCCGCGAGACCAGCACCATTACCGCCGGAGATATCATCCGCGTCCTGGAAGGCCCGATCTCCCCGGTAGACTTCACCGAAGAAGACGACCCGGCCAAGCGCGACCTCTGGCTGCGCATCCGCGACAGCATCGCCGATGTGCTCGACTCCACCACCTTATCCGACCTGATCAACTTCAAGGAAGAGAGCCAGGCGGATAATTATATGTTCTATATTTAACAGGGGACTGAAACCTGTTGATTTCAAAGGGATTGTCTAAAAGGGTTACCCGCAAATTACCCGCATGTGGGCGGTTAGTAATGAGACATGTGGGCGGCGCAGACTGTGCGGTGTAAGATTAGCGGGGAGCCCTGCTTTTTCAAGCACCGCACTCAATCACGAGTCTTCAATTATGGAGGGCTCTTTTTTTGCGTTGAAAAAGCCCAGCTTATTCACTAGGCCTATCCTTCTTCATATGGTAAGCCTTGGCCGCTTCCTTTCGCTCCAACAGATCAGAGTAAATTATAGCGTTTTGTTTGACGAATATAAATTAAATATTGGAATTAGTCTGGTCATCTGATCGGGCTTTTTCGTACTTCAAGAACAAAACATGGGGAGCTTTTTTCATACCGTCCTTTTGATATTAAGGCGCAAGTTCCCGCAGCAAAGTAAATTCCCCATCGTATGGAGTTCTGGACAGCCGTTATCCACTTAATCTCCAATCCATCTGCATATGATCTTTATCTATATAGGGTAACCTTATTGTATACTTTGGTAGTTCTATGAGTTTTGCGTTCCCGGTTGTACAAAAAAGTGTGAGGTTATGATATGTCAAAAACAATATTGATTGTGGAAGATGAAGATATTTTGCGTGAAATCATGAAGGATTATCTGCTGGAAGAGGGGTATCGCGTGATTGAAGCTATCGACGGGAAGCAGGCGATCTCGTTATTTCAGGAGCATGAGGTGGACTTGATTTTGCTGGACATCATGTTGCCGGAATTGGATGGATGGTCCGTGTGCAGGCGAATCCGTAAGACGTCAAATGTGCCGATTATCATACTGACGGCCCGTTCGGATGAGGACGATACGTTGCTGGGGTTCGGACTTGGCGCTGACGACTACGTTACGAAGCCTTACCGCCCGCTCATTCTGTTGGCACGGGCCAAGCGGCTGCTAGAGAGCAGGCATACCAGCGGGCATGACAGCGACACGTTGTCCGGCGGAGGCATTTCAATCCATTTTCCATCCCGGACCGTTACGGTTGACGGCACCAGCTCCGGTCTAACGCATACGGAATTCGAAATATTGGCTTATCTGTTGCAAAACAAAGGGATCATTATCAGCAGAGAGCAACTGATTACGAAAATTTGGGGATATGATTTCGCAGGCGATGATCGCACGGTCAACAGCCATATCCGCAATTTGCGTTCCAAGCTGGGGGAACATGCCAAGCAGATTGTTACGGTTGTGCGTTCAGGATATAAATTTGAGGAAGAGCTATGAAAAAGGGGATTGTTCTAAAACTGTTCCTGTTGACAGCGGGCTTGTGCCTGTTCCTGATCGCCGTTATTTTTATCCTGCAAACCGTATTTTTCAAACAGTTTTATGTTCATCAAAAAATGAAGGACGTTAACGCGGCGGTTCAGGCTTATGAACAGGACTACCTGAATCATGCCTCGAACACGCAGGAGATGGCCAGGCTGGAGCAGGACTTTTTTCAAAAGCATAACACCTGGATCACGGCTTTGGACACCCGCGGAAATGTAAAATATGCCGATGATTTCTTCATGGAAATTAAGCTGGAACCTTCGGAAGAACCGGCGCTTTCCGGTAAAACGATAACCGTACCTTTATACAGTTTTATCAGCGTGGAGGACTTCAGCAGCAATCGAACGTTCCTCACTCCCTGGATTGAAGAAGGGGGAGCGATCGCAATAGAAGGCTTGATCATGAACAACCAGCCAGTGATCCAGCGGATGGGCAGGAACCCTTCCAATCTGAGAGATGAGAGCCGGCTGCAGAATCATCAGATGGTAAGCAAAGAGTACGAGGTCCTCGAACAAACGGACGCGGTCCAATATCGGGAGCAATATTCCACCTTTCTGGTCAAAGGAACGATTACGAAAGTTCGGATACCGGAAGGGGCCGGAGTCTCGCGTTACACCAATCACCTGTTCCTCGAACGCATCAAAGCTTTCCAGGCGGATCTATTGTACGGCGACTTTAAGGAGGGCGCCAACGCAAAACAGATCATAGATGTTGAAGAAAATCACGTGAACTACAAAATTTTCGTGGACCGCACCCAAGATAGCGACGGAAATCCGGCCTACCTGTTCGCGATGACGTCACTGCAGCCTGTAAATGAAGCCGTAGGGATCATCAAAGACTACTACGTGTATATCGTTATTGTGACCTTGCTGCTCGCACTGCTCGCATCGTTCTACTACTCCCGTCAGATTGCCCGGCCGTTGCTGCGCATCAACCGTACCACGCGGCAAATGGCGGACCTCGATTTTTCGGAGAAAATTCCCGTCACAACGAAGGATGAAATCGGAGACTTGTCGGGCAGCATTAATGAGCTTTCTGAGCGCCTGCATTCCCATATCCTCCAGCTTGAACAGGACATCGAGAAGGAAAAGCAGTTGGAGCATACACGGAAAGAATTTATATCCGGCGTATCCCATGAGCTGAAGACTCCGTTAAGCGTCATTCAGAGCTGCCTTGCCATTTTGAATGACGGGGTTGCCAGCCATAAGCGGGATCACTATTTTGCGGCAATGGAAGACGAAGTCGGCCGGATGAATGTGCTGATTGGGGATATGCTGGAATTGGCCAAATATGAATCGGGTACATATAAAATGGACGTCGGTTCGTTCTATATCGATGCAGTCATCAAGCGGGTATATGCCAAATTAACGCCGGATTTTGCAGCCAAGCACTTGCTTCTCCACACTTCGCTTATCCCTGCCCAAGTCGAGGGGAACGAGCGTCGTATAGAGCAGATCCTCGTCAATTTCCTTACCAACGCGATTTCGTATACGACGGAGCAAGAATCTATATTCGTAACCACTTCGGAAGAGAGGGACACCATTCAAATTAGTATCGAAAATAAAGGTGCCTATATCCCGGACGAGCAGCTGGAGAAAATTTGGGACCGTTTCTACCGCGGTGAAACCTCCCGCCACCGGTCAACCGGAGGGACGGGGCTTGGTCTTGCCATCTCCAAGAAAATTCTGGAGATGCACGGTGCGCCTTACGGCGTTAACAATACCTCCGATGGAGTGATGTTTTATTTTCAATTGAATAAAAAAGCGTAGAAATACGGAAAAAAGTGCAGACCCCGGTTCTGCGCTTTTTTTTGTTCTTTTTTGATACAGCATTGATTTGCTCTGCACTTGTTCTGCATCTCTCCCTGTTAATCTTTCTTTCAGAGAACCTAATTCTAAATAAAGAGAGGACAATATTCATGTTTAAAAAAATCATCTTAACGCTAGTTATAGGCAGTACCGCACTCACCTTGGCAGCATGCGGGAGTGGGCAAAATCCGCAAAACGTGACGTCTCAGCCACAGGTCAATGAAACAGCCCCCCCGGAGCAGCCAAACTCTATTTCCTATAAAACAATATTTAAGAACAGCGTATTTCTGGGAGATTCGATTACAGAGGCACTGTCTTACCATGACATTCTGGACGATGTCAATGTAGTGGCAGGTGCCGGAAAGACGGTTGAGCTGGCTCTTATCCGTGGAGATGTTGATAAGCTGACAGAGCGGAATCCGCAACATGTATTTATTATGCTGGGATCCGACGATATTCTATTGCCGCCGCAAATTACCGATAACCCTAAGCAGTATTCACTGAAGTTCTACGACCAATTGATCGACAGCATCAAGGAGAAGCTTCCGCAGGCATCCATAACGATTTTACCGGTTACGCCGGTTACACCGGAAGCGGAGAAAGTGGAACCACGCTACAAAAATATCGACGATTACAACCAGGGATTAAAAGAACTGGCGGGCAAAAAGCAGGCCGGATTTGCCGATTTATCCTCCATATTTGCGGACAGCACAACTTTTTATAGTTCGGACGGCATTCATTTTAAACCGGAATTTTATACACGTATGCTCGATTTGCTGAAAGACCGGGTGAAATAACATGCAGCCAGGTGAAGGTCTGGAGGTGACGGGGATTGGTCTTTAGCAGCCTTATATTTCTATTCCTCTTTCTGCCGGTCACCATGCTGATCTACTATCTCTCGCCTATGAGGATTAGAAATGCTGTTCTGCTCGGCGCAAGTCTGATCTTCTATGCATGGGGGGAGCCCATCTACATCTTCCTCATGATCTTCTCGACGGTATTCGATTATGTGAACGGAATCCTGATCGATAGATACAGGCATCGTAAAGTAATTGCACGGGGAGTTTTGATTCTGTCCATGATTGGCAGCCTGGGGATTCTTGGATTTTTTAAATACGCAGGTTTCGTGCTCGATAATATCAACTCGTTGTTCGACCTGCACTTGCAGGCAGCAGATCTTCCGCTTCCGGTGGGCATATCGTTCTACACGTTCCAGACGATGTCTTACATCATCGATGTTTACCGCAGGAAGATGCCTGTTCAGAAGAATCTGATCTCCTTCGGCGCCTACGTGACGATGTTTCCGCAGCTTGTAGCGGGACCGATCGTTAAATACGGAGACATTGCGGGGCAGCTCGTTAACCGCAAAGTGACGTTGGAGCGTTTTGGCGAAGGGGCGGAATTGTTTATCAGAGGGCTCGCCAAAAAAGTACTGCTTGCCAACAATATCGGTTTGCTGTGGGCAAGCAGTAAAGCGGTGCCTGCGGCGGAGCTGTCGGTTCTGTCCGCTTGGCTCGGCATTATCGCCTTTACGTTTCAAATCTATTTCGATTTCAGCGGATATTCGGATATGGCACGCGGTTTAGGTAAGATGATCGGGTTCGAATTTATGGAGAACTTCCACTATCCTTATACCTCCAAGAGTATTACGGAATTTTGGCGGAGGTGGCATATCTCGCTCGGGTCCTGGTTCCGTGAATATATCTACATCCCGCTTGGCGGCAATCGGGTAGGGAAGCTGAAACAGCTGCGAAACTTGGCGGTGGTATGGTTTATAACCGGATTGTGGCATGGAGCGAGCTGGAATTTTATCCTTTGGGGCTTGTATTTCGGTCTCTTTGTCACGCTTGAAAAGCTGATTCTCTTGAAACAGCTTCAGCGCTTGCCTGTCTTTGTAAGCCATGTCTACACCCTGATGATCGTGATCATCGGCTGGGTATTTTTCGAATTTGAACATTTGCCTGCAGCCCTGACCTTCATTGGAACGATGTTTGGCGCCGGGACACATGGATTCGCGGACAACCGGGCGCTCTACGATCTGTCGGCGAATGCTCTGCTGCTGCTGTTCTTGGCGGTTTGTGCCACGCCGTTTCCAAGCAAAGCACTGACCCGGTTCAGAACCAGATTTGCCCGGTTCGGCACGTTTGCCGCGCTTGCCATCTGCTTCATCTTCATCGTGGCCTCAACAGCATACCTGGTCAATGCAACGTACAATCCATTTTTATACTTTCGTTTTTGAAAATAAAAGCCGTTTCCACTTGGGGAGGTGATTATCTTTGAAGAAATACGACCAAGTCTATTACCGCGCACTCGCCATTGTACTGCTTATGTTTACTGGAGCGGTATTGGTTGTCAACGTTTTGACCCCGGCAAAGGTATTTTCCGAATCAGAGAATCGGATGCTGCAGCAGTTCCCGAACTTCTCGCTTCAAGCCTTAGGCTCAGGCAAGTTTGCTTCAGAATTTGAAGCGTATCTAGCGGATCAGTTTATAGAGAGAGACTTTTGGATTGGACTGAAATCCGGGGCAGACCAGGGGGTGGGGAGGAAGGAGAGCAATGGAGTTTACATCGGCAAGGATGGATACTTGATTCAAAAATTTTCGCCTCCCGAACATGGAGACTTGGAGGACAAGCTGAAAGCCCTTCAAGCCTTTGATCAGGCTACTCCTGGTCTGCGCAAATATATGATGCTGGTGCCGACCGCAGCTTCCATACTTAAGGATAAACTGCCGCCTTATGCTTCCGGGGGTGACGAGAGGGTCTATTGGGACAAGATAAAAGCTTCTGATCCCGGGGACATTCGATGGATCAATGTTTTCCCCGTGCTGGAGGCGAACAAGGAGCAGCCGGTCTATTACAAAACAGATCACCACTGGACGACCAAAGGTGCTTTTCTAGCCTATCGGGAGCTGGGCGCACCCATGAGCTTTACACCCAAGAACGAAGAGGAGTTCAACATCCGCCAAGTCACCGGTCAGTTTTATGGTTCTCTGTATTCGAAGAGCGGGGTTCGGCACATCCAGCCGGATTCTATTGAGCTGTACTATCCCAAGGTACCGGAGATTCTTTCCGTAGATTATGTTGACGAACAGCAAAGTGCAGATTCGATGTACGTTATGGGCAACCTCGCCAAGAAGGATAAATACACTGTTTTTTTCAATGGGAATCATGGCTTGATCCGCATAACAACCGGCCATACGGAAGGGCGAAGGCTGCTTATTGTTAAAGATTCATATGCAAACAGCCTGATCCCTTTTTTAACATCGCATTTCAGCGAAATTGATGTGGTAGACCTCCGATATTATGATGGCGATCTGCTGAAGCTTATGAAAGAACGGCAAATCCGCGACATGCTGATTTTGTATAATATGACTACATTTTCTGAGGATCCATCCATTAAAGCATTAGCAGATGCTGTGGAATAATGCACAAAGGGGTTGAGTAACGATGTTTCCGGGAAAGAAAATGAAATACCTGGTTGTCCTGGCTGCCGTCATGAGCTTATGCGGCATTCTGATCGGATGCTCCAGTAAGAAGGAAGGCGCCAAAGACGTTCCTGTCCATACCATTGAGGAACGCATCCAGCAAGCGGCCTCTATGGAAGCTATGGACAAAGGGGATATGAACAGGCTTAAGAAGCTCTATCATCTCGATGCAGAGGTAGTTCAGGATTTTGTGCTGTATACGGCAGAATCGAACGTGGAAGCGAATGAACTGGCCGTGATTAGAGTCAAGCAAGAGGATCAAGCGGAAAGCGTTAAGGAGAACATCATGGAAAGAATTGAGGCTCAAAAAGTCAAGCTGAAAGACTACCGCCCCGAGCAATTTTACCTCGTCGAAAAGCATATATTAAAGGTCAAAGGCCGCTATATTTTGTTCACAGTCTCCAAGGAGGCGGAGCAAATCGAAAGTGCATTTAGCGAAGCCCTAAAATAATCTCGTACACACAATTATGATCAGTGGTGGGCTCCTTTTGTCCGTCCGGTGTTCATCTGGACGGGCAAAGGAGGACCTATTTATTTTATTTCCCGCCCAGCAGCCGGTGAAGCTGTGCTGCCAGCTTTTGGCCGGCATTGGCCTCTGTGAGCGTAAGGTCCCACAATACCGCATGGGTGCGCGGGTCGGGAGCATCGGTTTTGACTGTAAGGGTCAGCTCTTGTGTGCCTTCAACTGAAACCTGAAAAGACAGCGGCTGATTCTCGCCCGTTGCGATATTCACATCGAGGGAGCAGAGCTCTTCTCCGTCGGCGCTGATTATGACGCTGCTGGTACCGCTGCCCTTAGCTGGTATAGCATCGTCAGGGACGCCGAAATTCCCGGCTAACTCCTTGTACTGTCCATCCAGGCGCAGGGAGAACTCATGGATTCCCGGATGATCAGGGCTATAGAGATTGACAGCCGGTTCAATCTGCTCCTGTGCCATAGTGAAACTATGGAGTCCTTGTTCCCACCGCACTTCACCGTGCTCAATGGGCAACTGGTCCAGCGCTCTGATCTCACCGCGGCCATGATCCAGATAATAGTTGATACCGCTCACGGCGGAGTAGACGATTAACGTCAAGACAGCGCCTGATGACAGGAGCTTGAGCATACCTTTTGTGGTTGTAAGGTCGCGGCGGATCAGCCGCTGGGCACCGTAGCCGACAACCGCGCCCAGCGTATTAATAACGATATCGTTAATATCGAACGAACCCAAATGTGTTACCATCTGAATCAGCTCAATTCCTGTAATGGCTGCTAAGAAGACCAAGAGGAACGGCAGGAAGCGGCAGCGGATCAGCAGCGGAACCACTAGGCCGAACGGGACGAAGGCCAGATAGTTGCCCAGATTGAAGACCCACAGATTCGAATAACCCCCGCCCGGAAAATGCAACGGAATGCCGTCAAAAGCCAAGCGATACCTGAGGTCCGTCTCGGGCAGAGCCGATGAGCGGTTGAAGCCGACAAACAAGAAAAATAAGGTGAGGACCGTGTAGAGACCTAAGCTGATCCAGGCGGCGGTCCTCGTCTTGCCTTGAAACATGATGTGTGACCTCTCTTTATCGGTTATGGTAGTGTCCCTTGCAGGGGGCAACATAGGAAGTATATGCTATCCTCGTTGGTCCAAGCAAGGCGGGGGTAACAGTGCAGTCCTCAGTAACCGAGTTACTTCTATCATCACACCTTAATGTGTTAATCGTACTTGCCATTCATCCAATCTGGAATTGTCTTCCATACATAATCTATTACTAGATTACAGGAAGGGAGGTGGCTTGATCGTGGCACAAGTTATTGATGTAGGACGGAGTACAGCATCTACAGGCACTCAGACCTTGTCCATTCCAATTCTCTCGCCGGGTCAAAATCAAATATTGGCGGAGTTTGGAATAGCTACCGTTATAAACGGGGATGTTGTGCTGAATGCAACCATTGGCTTTCAGACTACGCTTGGCATCCCGAATGTAGTTTTTACGTTATACCGGGATGGCCAGCCGATTTTTAATGTAGGAGCAAGCGGACTCGCTCTACTCGCAATACAGCCGGTTACGATCTCTTATTTGGATTTAAATGTTCCAGGCGGTTATCATGCCTATTCTTTGGGGGCAGCCAATAACAGCACCAATATTCTGCTCAATACGGCCAGCATTACCGGGCCCGTGACCTTTTCAGGCGTTTCCACTGGGTAAAAGAGCAAACAACCCGTCAGCCTTAATTGGCCGGCGGGATTTTTTTATACTAGATCGATCCATTCATTCATCAGGTTCTATTGTATTTCATACAGTAGAATGTTGTGTTTCCGGTGAAAAATGACCTTTTTTCAATATTCAATTGTACAAAATGCAGTTACTATTATTCCAGCGCCTAGAGTATCCGGATGACTGCTGTGGAACGAGGCGCTGGCTGGTGATTTTACAATTTTGTTGGCTGTAACTTGTGCCGGAAATGAATCATCACTTGCTTGATAGAACACTTCAATCTCTTCACCCTTTTTATATTTAGAAGGTGAAACTTCATTTACCCAAATGGCTTGAGAGTACATATTAGTTTCTAGAACTTCCTTATAACTCTTACTCAAGTCTTCTTCTTTTAATTGAGCAATGACTAGAATCCTTTTATTGTCTACATCTACTGAGTGTACAGTTCCCTTAAATACAGTGTCACCCTTACCGCAGGCAGTAACTAATAACAAGAAAATAAAAATAAGAGCCCTTTTAGAGATAGTACTGGTTTTTAGTAGCATGGCCCTGCTCCTTTGAAGGATTAAGACATTAGTTTAACCGTGGTTTCACGGATTAAGCACTGAATATGGTGCCCAGATTATTCTAGCGCCAGATCCATCTATAAGTACAAAAGTCTATGCCGGATCTTCTCATGAGGGTTGGGTTGGCTATAAAGTGAAGACAAGCGATGCCTCCCCGCTGATTGCATTCTCCCGAAATTATGATGGAACAGGCGGAGTCTGGTTTAAAACAAACTAATATTATTCTTACCGAGCCCTGCTGAAACTAAGCGGGGCTCTTTCTTGTGTAGATACTGAACTTTACAGTTGCATTCTTCCAGAGTTTTGACTTTAAATGTATATCCTTTTTTGGGTATCAGTACCAGACATTCAAGTAGCTGATTGTATTTCCTGCAATAGAATACGCAAAGATCCCCATAAAATTAGATTCTATTGTATTTCATACAGTAGAATGTTGTGTTTCGGGTGAAAAAGGGACTTTTTTCAGCATTCCATTGTACGGAATACAATAGATCGTATTTCAAAGCCTTTTTTTCAGTATTCCATTGTATAAAATGCAGTTGCTATCGTTCCAGCGCCTACAGCATCCGGTTGACTGCTGCGGGTATCAACATCCCCGTAGTGTCCCGGTACCCCATGCCAGCCAGCAGATCATTACCGTTCAGCTCATGCACGTTCTTCGCAGATGTATCCAGCTCCATACCTAGTACATACTGCAACACTTCGGCAACATACTTGGGCTGGTTTAGATTGAGAGCATAGTATTGCCCCTCTTTGATGACCCGTAATCCTTCATTTAGAGGACTTCCGGCAGTAATGGTGTCTACAGTGGTAAACTTAACAATCCATTTGGTCTTTCTGTCCTCTGTGATCAGCGTCAGCTTTGAACGGCAATGCACATCTCTGACCGTTTGATAACTCCACCAGTAAGTGTGTCCGCCAACGGCGATTTTTCTCATTATGCTTGAACCTCTTCCTTGTACAAATATCGGTTGATACAGTTATAATCTCCGCTAGCTTTAATATGAATTTTACCGCCTTTTGGGTTTAAGTTCCAGCTAAGAAACACGGTGAATCCCCTGTTTATTCCAGCGTTTCTTACCCTTTAATTTCCCTTCCCGGTTCTAATTATCCCCTCAGCTGCATATACTGTTTCAATACAAGAACACCTGTTCTATTTTACCATTGCTTAAAAAACTTAATGCTGGTTATAATACAAACAGATGTTCTTACTGTACCCGGAGGCGATTAATCATGAAGATGAGCATCGGCCAAACTATAGAAATGATATATCTGGACAAGGCAGGCCGGATTACGCAGCGGAAAATTGAGGTGCGCGGGATGCGGGACGGCCGGATTCGGGCTACCTGTCTGAGCACCGGCCAGCCCCGTGTATTCCTGACGGCCAATATTCTGTCGTGGCGCCCGGTACGGGGGCAACGGTATGCCTAGAGAGCGGATAATTCTGCTCTCCGACTGCCAGTCCTTCTATGCCAGCGTCGAGAAGGCGGCCCATCCCGAATATGCGGATCAGCCTGTGGCGGTCGGCGATCCCACGCGGATGAACGGGATTGTGCTGGCGGCCTGCCCGCTGGCCAAATCCCGCGGGGTGACCACCGCCTCGCGCGTGGGGGAAGCCCTGACGAAATGCCCGGAGCTCGTAGTCATCCGGCCGCGGATGGGAACCTACATTAAGGTCTCCCTCCTGATCTCCGAGATCTACCAAGTATATACCGATCTGGTGGAGGCGTTCAGCATCGACGAGCAGTTCCTGGATGTGACCGGCTCCTTGCGCGCGTTCGGAGGAGATCTGGCGGAGCTGATTCACTCCATCCAGCAGCACGTTCTGTTATCTACCGGAGTGTGGACCCGGGTGGGCATCGGGCCGTCCAAAATCCTCGCCAAAATGGCCAACAACTTCGCCAAGAAGAAGCCCGGCGGAACGTTCCGGCTGGATTACGATAATCTGGACACTGAGCTGTGGCCGCGTCCGGTACACGAAATGTTTATGGTAGCCGGGCGGATGACTAAGAACTTTTACCGTATGGGGATTACAACGATTGGAGATATTGCCCGGATGGAGCTGGGGGAGTTCAAGCAACGGATGCGCAGGACTATGGGCAAGCAGAGCGATATCCAGGCGGAATATTATTGGCAGACCGCACGCGGCATCGATCCCAGCCCGGTGGTGACCGGGATACGCCACCAGATGAAGTCTGTCGGCCACGGGAAGGCGCTGCGCTGGAATCTGTATACCCGGCTGGAGGAGATTGAGGTGGTGCTGCTGGAGCTGGTGATTGAGGTCTGCCAGCGGGCGCGGAAATACCGGTACATGGGCTCGGTGGTGTCTGTTGCGGTAGTCGAGACGGACGGCAATACCTCCAATTCCTACAGCCGTCAGACGACACTGCCGGAGCCGTCCGCGCTGACCCATGAGGTGGCGGCAGCAGCGTACCGCTTATTCGTGGACCATTGGACGGGGATGCCGCTAAGCCGTCTGGCGATCACCATCTCCGAATTAACGGATGACCGCGTGATGCAGCTGACCCTGTTCGATGACCGTATACGAACTCTGGGCAAGGAACAGGCGATTGACCAGATCAAGACCCGGTATGGCAGCCAGGCCTTGATCCGCGCCTCTTCATTGCTGGAATCGGCGGTTGCTCTGGAGCGGGCTGAGCAGATCGGGGGACATTACAAATGAGCAAGCTGGATGGCAACGAACGCTGGAAATCCAAGATGCTTATGACAGAGCATGTTCAGCAGTATGAACAGAAGCAGGGGGGAGAGGTACGAAGAATGATTACGGTCGAGGAACGGACGATGGTGCGTGACCTCATCCTGCTCCCTTACCTGGACACCATGGTCAGCAAAAGCCTGCGCGAAATTGAGCTGTCCGGCAGCATCCTCCAGCGGGCCTCTATGATTGCCGGCCAGGCGATTCAGCAGCGCATTATGGATGATACCCACCGGCTGCAGAAGGAGCTGAAGCAACGCAATATCCGGGTAGTGCCCGATGAGCAGGAGGAGTTCCTGGTGTATTACAAAATCTTTTGCCGGGGCTATCAGGAACGCTTCGGACTCACCCGGGATGTGATGCGCACGGAGATCAGCCTGCGGCTGACCCGGTATACGGCAGAGCTTCGGGAATTGCTGCGGAATCAGCAGGGGGCCACGTCATGACCAGGCTCCAGCGCTTTGGTGAAGAAAATCTCCAGCGGCTCATTGTCCGGCAGCAGGCAGCCCGAGTCGCGGTAGCAGAGTTTCCGGTAAAAATGCTGGGCCTCTTCATTGGCCATGGAGGAGGTCATGACCTGCTTGTGGCCCATGGCCTGCATCGCCTGCTCCCAGTGCAGCACCGCCTGTCTGCCGAAGCCGGCACCCCGGTAAGGCTCATCAATCCACAGCAGATTCATAAAAGGGATCTGATCCCAGAAATAGCCGTAACGCAGCCAGCCAATGTCCAGCCCGCCCTCGCTCAGAATGTAAATCTCCTGCTGGTTTATTTTCGGGAGAAGAAGTGAGTTCAGGACATGAGGGTCACGGCTTGCGAGGTAATCATAATCGGCTTCGGTTGCGGTTCTAATGTTCATGCGGCGGCTCTCCTGTCATTGTATAGGGTGTGAAGAACGATTGTTATTTACAAAAGTATATCACCTCCGGCAGCCCGGTTCGGTGTAACAAACGGCTATAAACAAACAAGCCCCGGGAAGGGGCTTGTCTTTGTCTAAATATAGTTCTCAGGCTTCGCCGCCAGCTTGTCCGCTATACAAAATCCGGTATTCCAGCGGTTCCAGCGTCATACGGATTTTCTCCCCCTCCTGCTCTACAGGCTCGCCGTTCAAGGCATCCTGCCAAGCTCCGCCGCCCAGTGATTGCGTAAGCGTCAGCGGTTCGGTAGAGTTGTTCATCCAGACCGTGAAGCGGGTGTGCTCATTCCAGCGTTCATACACCAGACCCGGGCTGGCCGGATCACTCAGCAGGAAGCAGAACTGGCCGGTGCGCAGCACCTCGTGCTGTTTGCGCAGGGCAATGAGGCTCTGATAAAAGCGCAGCAGCTCCCGGTCCTGCCGGTCCTCTTCCCAGATCATGCATTTGCGGCAATCCGGGTCATCCCCGCCGGTAATTCCGATCTCATCTCCATAGAAAATACACGGCGTACCGGTGAACGTGAAGAGGAAGGCGATGGCCAGCTTCAGCCGCTGCTTGTCTCCGCCCAGCCGGGTGAGTACTCTCGGGGTATCATGGCTCGCCAGGAGATTGAACAGCACTTCATTCGCCTGCCGGGGATACCGCATAAGCAGCCCGTAGATCTGCGCGGCGAAGGTGTCCGCATCCATGCCGTTGTCCGCGCCGAAGAACTTCAGCAGCCGGTCAGAGAAGGGATAGTTCATCACCGAATCGAACTGATCGCCCTGCAGCCAGCTGAGAGAGTCGCTCCAGACCTCGCCGATGATGAACGCTTCCGGGTTGATCTCCTTGACCGCCTTGCGGAAATCCCGCCAGAACACATGGTCTACCTCATTAGCGACATCCAGCCGCCAGCCGTCGATGTGGACCTCCTTGAGCCAGAACTTGGTAATATCCAGCAGATAATCTCTGGCTTCCGGGTTGGCAGTGTTGAGCTTGGGCATTCCGCTGAAGAAGCCGAAGGTATCATAGTTGGCCTTGCCGTCCACCACCTGGACAGGATAATCATGGATATGGAACCAGCCTGCATATTTGGAGTCCGCTCCATGCTCCAGCACATCCTTGAACGGTGCGAACCCGGAGCTGGTATGATTGAAGACGGCATCGAGGACCACCTTAAGTCCTTTGGAATGGGCCAGGTCCACCAGTTGCTTGAGCTTATCGAGATCTCCAAAGTTTGCATCGACTGTTGCGTAGTCAACGGTGTCATATTTATGATTGCTGGGAGCCTGGAAAATGGGGGTCAGATACAGCGCCGTTACGCCAAGCTCTACAATATAATCCAGATGATCAATCATCCCCTGCAGGTCACCGCCAAAATAGCTGTCGTAGGCAGGCGGTGCCCCCCATTCGAGTGTCCCTTCAGGGTCATTCGCCGGATCACCGTTAGCGAACCGGTCCGGCATGATCTGATAGAAGACCGCAGATTTTGCCCATTCTGGAACCTTCAGCAGGTCGGCCTCGTGAAGATAAGGCATTTCGTAATAGCCTCCGGCAGGCGCAGGCAGCCCGTCTGTAAAGAAGCCGGATTCCAGCATCCATACCGTCTCCTGACCGGTTTCCAGCCGGAAGCCGTAGGAGAAACGCTTGAACTCGGGGAAGACCTCTGCTTCCCAATAATCGAAGAAGCTGTCAGTAGCCACCTTGCGCATGCTCAGCTCCTGATGATGCTGCTCCCAGTCGTATTTGTCGCCGGTCAGTGCGAATACCCGGTCTACATTGTTTTTTTTGCTGCGGATTCTTAAGTGGAAGGTATCCTTGTTATAAGCATACGCCCATCGTCCCTGCGTTGAATGATAGATACATTCCAGCTCGATGGAGGAGGCGGATGATGGTTGGGACACTGCTTGTCTGCTGAGAGCCATATGAAATTCCTCCTGGGATACATATTGTAGATGGATATTATGAGGTATAAGCCTTAGTTAATACCCTGGGACCAGAGGTTTCAAACAGCAGATATTACTTCCAGGGCCGTAGTCAAAATAGGGTCCCCTGCACCGGCTCCGGCCCGGCTCTGCGGATCAGCTCCGGGTAGTCACTCCTGACATCGCCCACGGCTGCGGAGACGGGATAGGCCAGCATTTGCTCCGCATCGTAAGGCCGCAGCAGCTTCATCAGGGCGGGAATATTCCGGTTGCTGCGCTCCAGCCACTGCGCCTCCCCGTCCGCATCCAGAATGACCGGCATCCGGTCATGGATGTCTTTCATGAGACGGTTCGGGGTAGTGGTGATGATCGTGCAGGTGGAGATTCTGCCGCCGTCAGGGCCGGTCCAGATATCATACAGTGCAGCCATGGAGAACAGCTTCCCGTCCCGCATCGTGATCCGCAGCGGCTGCTTGCCGCCTTCCTGGACCTTCCAGTCATAGAAGCCGTCTGCGGGAATCACACAGCGGCGGGAGGCCACCAGTCCTTTGAAAGAAGCCTTCTCCAGCAGAGTCTCACTGCGGGCATTGATTAGCTTGGCAGCGTTCTTGTCCTCCTTGGACCAGGAAGGGAGCAGTCCCCAGCGAAGTTCTCCGAGCTTATTCTGTGTGCCGTCATGAATAACAGCGGCAATAGGCTGCATCGGAGCCGCGTTATACCTCGGTGCATATTGGATGAGCGGGTGCTCCCGGATGAAATACTTGGTGATCAGCTCCTCCAGCGTTACCGTGATCGTGTATCTTCCGCACATGTTGTCTATGCCTCCCTGGATCGTTAATGGTTTACAGACCGAACAGCTTGTCTTAGCATTATATAAGATGAGACTGAGGATTGCGAAGGGGGACGGCTGGCAATGATTATCGTAAGCTCCTGCCTGGCAGGAATGAAGGTCAGATATAATGGAACTGATTGTCTGGAGCAGGGCATCCGGCAGTTGCTGGACAGCCGGCAGGCGGTTGCTGTATGTCCCGAGCTGCTGGGCGGTTTCTCTACCCCGAGAGAACCGGCAGAGATTATAGGCGGCAGCGGCACAGATGTGCTGGAGGGGCAGGCCCGGGTGGTGGATAGAACCGGGAGGGATGTAACCGCAATGTACATAGAGGGCGCGTATGCCGCACTAGAGCAGGTACGGAGCTTAGCAGCCACGCTTGTTGTCCTTAAGGAGAATAGCCCTTCCTGCGGCAGCTCCATGATCTATAACGGAGAATTTGCGGGCATGAAAATCCCCGGAGAAGGGGTGACCACAGCTCTCCTGCGGCTGCATGGTATTGAAGTGATCTCCGAGGAGCAGCTCGCGGCGCGGTTGCCGGGAATAGAGGGCTGATCCGGGGCACGGGCCATGGACAAATGTTACAATATTGTGTTTATTAACAGGTGGTAATACAGGCAGTTCAGCAGTATAATCTAGTAGTCCTGTAAGAAAATCCTGAATTTCAAGAAGCGGAGAATTTCGTTATGAAACCCATCTATTTGGACCACGCCGCCTCAACACCGGTTCATCCGGAGGTGGCAGCGGTTATGTATCATATGCTGTTGAACGAGTACGGCAATGCGTCCAGTGTGCACCAGTTCGGACGGTCTGCCAAGAGAATTATAAATGGGGCGCGCGATAGAATCGCGGGCTTTTTGGGCTGTTCCCCTGAGGAGTGGGTCTTCACAAGCGGCGGCACAGAGAGTGATAATCTCGCGCTGTTCGGCGCAGCCTATGCTTCTGCTTCTAAGGGTAGACATATCATTACTACAGCGGTTGAGCATCATGCAGTGCTGCATACCTGCGCGGAGCTGGAAGGACAGGGCTTCGAGGTCACCTATCTTCCTGTGGATTCTACCGGCCGTGTCTCTCTGGAGGATGTGGAATCGGCTATGCGCGAGGATACAGTACTGATTAGCATAATGTATGTGAATAATGAAGTGGGAACTGTACAGCCTATAGAAGAGATTGGCAGATTGGCGGCGGAACGGGGTGTGCTTGTGCATGTAGATGCTGTACAAGCTCTGGGAACACTGCCCTTGGTGCTCCGTGACCTGCCGGTCGACTATATGAGCTTTTCGGCCCACAAGATCGGAGGTCCGCAGGGGATTGGAGGCTTGTACGTCCGGCGGGGGGCGCCGCTTACGCCAAGACAGCATGGCGGACTTCAGGAGCGCGGCCGGCGGGCGGGCACGGAGAGTCTGGCTCATACCGCCGGGTTCGCCAGAGCCGTTGAGCTGGTTGTGCAAGGGCTGCCGGAGCATCAAGAGCAGGCTCTGGAGCTACGCAGCACGCTGCTGGAGGAGCTGGACAAGCAGGTTGGAGCAGAGAGATATGTGGTCAACGGAAATGAACAGCATACGGTGCCTGGAATTCTGAATATCAGCTTTCCCGGAGCCGGGACAGATGTGCTGCTGATGAACCTGGACATGGAGCGGATAGCGGCAGCCAGCGGTTCGGCCTGTACATCAGGATCTCTGGAAATCTCGCATGTCCTCCGGGCCATGAAGCTTCCGGAAGAACTTTTGAACTCTGCGATTCGCTTTAGCACAGGTTTGGGTAATACTAATGAAGAAATGCAGGTTGTTGCCCAGAAAGTTGGAACCATTTTGAGCCGGCTGCGTACTAGAGACTAGGCGTCCGTGCATTCTGGCAGCCGTTTAAGAGGTACTCCGGCCCATGGGAACCCGTATGCAATACTAAGGTGAGGGGACTTGGGATACCATGAAGCTGCAAGATATGATTGGCCTCACTGTGTATGAAGTTGAAGAGGGTACTGAAGTCGGTGAAATAATCGATATCGGACTGGATTCAAACTGGAATATTACGGGTATTGAACTGGAGAGCAAATCTTTTTTCTCTAGTCATGTGAAAGTTGTGGCATGGGATAATATTGCCGCTTATGGCGAAGATGCTGTCATGATCCGCAATAAAGAGTCGATTATTAAGGTCGACGCTGACCATATATCCTACACTTTCCTCTTGGGAAAGAACAAATTGAAGGACAGGCAGGTGCTTACAGCATCCGGAACGGTGCTTGGGCGGATATCGGATGTTTATTTTGACCAAAAGTTGGGAAACACAATAGTAGCGCTGGAAATCAGTGACGGGCTGGTAACTGATTTGATCGAAGGCCGAAAATGGCTGCCTTGTTCTGGAGAGATGACTATCGGAGAGGATTCTGTACTGGTTCCCGCGATGAGTGAAGAACGGCTCCAAAACGCCATTAATATTGTTAACGGATAGGTGGAATGTATTATATGAAGTGTCCAAACTGCAACTCCAAGGATATCGGCAAGATCGGCTCCCACCAGTTCTATTGCTGGGGCTGTTTCATCGAACTAACGGTCAACGGCGAGAAAATGTCGGTGTATCAGGTTGAAGAGGATGGCACGCTCAGCTCGCTTGACGATCTGTTCTCGGGAGAAGAGGTTGCACAGGATTTCCCGCAAATCCACGCCTCCTCCTGACCGTTGCCTTACTCGTAATGTGACGACAGTTACATAGTTCCGCTATGCCCAAACACCCGGGTTGCTTGTTTAAGCTGCCCGGGTGTTTGGGCTTTTTTTGAATTAAGGCTTCCTTCTGAAAAAAGAACATATTAGGCAGGCGAACGGGCGTGCGTGCCGGCTGTAATCGAAAAACCGGTTACATTGGACTCGCGCGAGCGGCGTTTACAGGGAGCTCCGGACAAAGTTGTATCTTTGTTATACGGGCTAAGGAATTGGTATGTCGTCTCCGGGATACGGACCCTATACTGAAATCGACTGGCGCGAGACCAGAATTCAACAAGGTTCTACACGAGGGGGAATGTTCAGATGTACCGCAAAGGAATATCCAAGCTTCTGATTGCCGGATTGCTGCTGTCAGGAATTCAGCTTCCGGGAACTACAGGAATAGTGCAGGCAGATAGCGGACAAGACGCAGACAGGCTGTCTGCAAGTACAGGACAGGCAGAAGCAGCCCCGGCGGCAGGGTTCGCCGATATGAAGCAGCACTGGGCGTCGGCCGCAGTGAACAGGCTGTCAGCCGCAGGAATTCTGCAGGGGGACGAGGCAGGACAATTCAGACCGGGACAAGCGGTCTCACGGGCAGAGATGGCCGCCATTATCAGCCGCGTGTTCCGTTACGCAGATTCAGGCAGCACTGTATTCAGTGATGTAAGCGCTTCTTCCTGGTATGGCAAGGATGTAAGCCGCGTGAATGCCGCAGGTGTTATTCAAGGCTACGCGGACGGCCGGTTCCAGCCGGGAGCGGCTGTTACCCGCCAGGAAGCTGTAACCATGCTGAGCCGGGCGTTCACGCTGGAGGCGGGCTCCCCGGGTACGCTGGCTGCCCAGTCTGATGCGGCAGCGGTCAGCGGCTATGCCCGGGAAGCCGTGAGTGCGATGCTGGACGCCGGTTACCTGCGCGGCGATGCGGGCGGCAAGCTGAATCCGCAGGCGCAGATGACCCGGGCCGAGCTGGCCGAGCTGCTGAGCCGGATGGTCGGGTGGATCAGCTCCGGCGAGGGAAGCCAGAAGCTTGGAGCGGTGTCCGGCAATGTGATTGTCAACCGGGCGAATGTGCAGCTTGATGGCGGAACCGTCAGCGGCAATCTCTACGTCACAGCCGGGGCAGGAGAAGGGGAAGTTGCCTTCTCAGACATCAAGGTGCAGGGAACGGCACATATCTCAGGAGGAGGCGACCATTCCGTGGTATTCCGCCAATCCATTCTGGGACAGATCAAGCTGAACAAGCTTACCGCCCTGGTACGAATGGTACTGGAGGATGGCAGCACTGCAGCCCGGATCGAATTGCTTAAGCCGGCGAAGGTGGAGATCGGAGCAGGCTCGCGTGCAGAGACTGTGGTCATCGGCGCAGATGCTGCCGGATCAGAGATCGTGAGCCGGGGGCAGATCGGCCGGCTTGAGAACCAGGCAGACCGTGCTCTGCTGAACGGCCAGGCGCTCAAGACTGGCGAGACGCTTCGCGACTTGTCCGGAACGGGAGCTACAGCGCAGGCAAGTGCGAAGGCTACCGCTACCTCTGCCCCAGTCCAAGCGGGCGGCGGAAATGCAGGCGGTGACACACCAGCGCCAACTTCCACACCTTCACCTGCGGCGCCGGTGCCGACAGCAACGCCTGCTGTCACACCAACTCCAACGCCGGCTCCGACTCCGCCAACCCAGAACAATCCATGGGAGCTCGTCTGGAATGACGAATTCGACGGCCAGACCATTGATGAGGGCAAATGGAATGTACAGGATACCGGCACGGTGTACAATAACGAGCTGGAATATTATCACCCGGACAACGCCTCGCTTACGACAGAGAGCGGGCAGAGCGTACTGGAGCTGGAAGCCCGGAAGCAGGCTTACGGCGGGAAGAATTATACTTCAGCTAAGCTGACCTCCAAGATGAAGGGCGACTGGACCTACGGCAAATTCACCGTGCGGGCCAAGCTGCCGGTTCAGCAGGGGATGTGGCCAGCCATCTGGATGATGCCAACCGATGATGAGACGCAGTATGGACCTTGGCCGGGAAGCGGCGAGATGGACATTATGGAATTGACAGGACCGGTTGCCGGCAAGGCAGAGGCGGATCTCTATCCAAGAACGGTCCATGGCTCGATTCACTACGACATTCCGCATGCGTCCCAGACCAAAACCTATGTACTGCCGGAAGGCCAGACCTTCGCAGATGATTATCACGACTTCACGCTGGAATGGCTTCCGGGCCTGATCCGGTATTATGTGGACGGTAAAATGTATTTTGAGACGAGCGACTGGGGCACGAAGGCCGAAGGGCAGCCGGATTACTATACGTACCCTGCTCCGTTTGACCGGCCGTTCTATATGATTCTGAATCTGGCCGTGGGCGGCGACTGGCCGGGCGATCCGAAGGCCGACTTCAAGTCGGATAAAATGTATGTAGACTACGTACGGGTCTACAAATACAAGGACCTGGATCAATGGCCGGATGTAACAGGGAAGCGGCCGGTCGATCCGGGACTGTCGACCCCGCAGCGTCCTGTTCTGGCAGACGGAAATCAGATCTACAACGGGGACTTCAAGGGTACTGTAGCAGCCCAGGGTCAGCCGGAATATTGGGAATTAATTGAGAATGAAGGCGGAAGCGGAACCGTCTCCGTCATTGAGGATCAGGATAAGGGCAAGGCGGTGAAGGTTGCTGTGCATGAGGCCGGAACCCAGAACTACTCTATTCAGCTTGCGCAGAAGCCGCTGCTGCTGGAGAGGGACAAAGCCTACAAGGTAACCTTCGAGGCCAAAGCGGACGCAGCCCGGCCGCTGATGAGCAAGCTGACCGAATTCGGCGGCGGATGGACGGCGTATTCCGGGGAGCGCAATTTCCAGCTTACACCGGACTGGCAGCCGTATGAGTACAGCTTTACGATGACGAAGGCTTCGGATAATAATGCCCGCTTTGAGTTCAACCTGGGTCTTAACAACATCTCCGCCTACTTCGCGAATGTAAGAGTGGTAGAGACCGAAGCGCCGCCGGTGGTACGCACCCCGCTTGCTGACGGCAACCTGATCTATAACGGAGGCTTCGATCTGGGAGAAGCACGGCTTGGATATTGGAGCTTTGCCGTTAAGCAGGGCTCGGAAGCAGCAGCGAAGGCCAGTGTAACCAATACACTTGCTCTGCCGATGATGAAGCGGGAGTTCCGGGCGGACGTGCAGAAGGCCGGAGGATCGCCGGAGGATGTGACGCTGACCCAGGCAGGAATTCCTGTGTCCGCAGCAGCCGTCTACCAGCTTGCCTTCGATGCGAGATCGGCCGAGGCGCAGCCGCTTGGCATTAAGCTGGCGGGCAGCGGTGGTCAGACGGTCTATCCTGACGGAACCATCTTCACTCTGACACCGGAGTGGAAGAGCTATACAGCAGAAATTGAGCTGTCCGGCGGGTCCGGCACGGAAGCTGCGTTATCGTTCCTTCTGGGCGCGGCTGCGGGACAGACCGAGATTGACAATGTGCGTCTGGTACGGATGACCGATCCGCCAGTGCTCCATAACTACCTGCATCTGCGGGGAGACCAGTTCTGGAGAGCCTCAGGAACCGGCCTGATTCCGAGCGGCGAAGGCGGCAAGGATATCACGGATATGGAGAACGGCGACTATGTGGAATACAAGGTGGTACTGCCTCAGGCAGGAAGCATTGTTCCAGTAACCCGCGTATCCAGTGTGCGCGCCGATTCGGAGCTTACGCTGTCAGTACTGGATGGCGGCAAGCAGAATGTAGTGACGGAATCTGTCTACAGCACGGCAGTTGGCGATACCGGAGGCCTTCAGTCCTACCGGGCGATCATTGGAGCCCCGCTTACGCTGCCTGCGGGAAGCTATTACATCCGTCTTGGCGGCAGCGGCTACAATCTGGCCTGGCTGGATCTGTCCCGCGAGCTGGTGGTGAACGGCAGCTTCAAGGACGATTCCACCGACAACTGGACGCTGTTCAAGAAGGACTGGGAACCGGATGATCCCGGGAAGAGCACTGTAATGAAGGCTGTGTATGGGGAACTGCAGGTTAGCCTCGGTGGAACTGGAACGGAGGCTTGGCATGCACAGGTGAAGCAAGCGGGCATCCCGGTAGAGCAGGGCAAGAAATATCTGCTGCGCTTCGATGGGGATGCTTCGTTGGCCCGGGATATTAGAGCGCTGGTTCAGCGTGACGGGACTGAGGATGGCAACTGGACTCCTTATCTGGAACAGGAGCTTAGACTCAGCCAAGACGGCGGACACTATGAATATCTGTTCACTGCCCCGGCAACCGATCACGCTGCGGTGCTTCAGTTTAGTCTCGGCAAGATCACCGAAGAGCTCGGAGCGCACACGGTCAATCTGAGCAATATCTCCTTGCTTCAGGTAAGCCCGGTGCTGGACGGTGAGGCTTACGGGGAGAATCTGATTCCAAACGGCGATTTCTCGGCGCCGCTTAAGGGCTGGAGCAGTTACTCCTCCGACAACGGGGAGTTAGCCATTGACAATGTGGATGGCGCGCTGCAGATCAAGGTGGGCTCCACCGGAACGAACACCTGGGACCGGCAGGTCTTTTATGAGGGAGTCGCTTATAACGAAGGCAATCATTATACACTTACCTTCAAGGCCAAGGCCTCGGCTGAACGCAAAATGAATATCAGCATCGGCTGGCTGGATGTAGCGGACAATTACAACTGGCACGGGTATACGAGCAAGATTGTTGATCTGAACAGTGAATATCAGGAATATACCGTAGAATTCGATGTTGCCGGAGGCAGCACCTCCATCGGCCGCATTTCCTTCGAGCTGGGAGATATCAAGGATGGCGGCACCGGGCATCTGACGGTGGACGTGGATGATATTGTGCTCACGAATAACGGAACAGCAGCACCTTAAGCACCTTGAACATGCTTTGGATTTTGTTATTCAGGCTTACGATTTGGTATTTAGACTGGACGCAGACACTTCTATAATTATTACATGGAGGACGGGCAACCGTTCTCCATGCTTGCTTCAGAACTTCCCCCAATTCTTCAGCCCGATGCGAATACATAACAGGGAATGAGTATCGTCCAACAGAAAACAGGAAAAGAGGAGAATCATTCATGATGCTGAAATTCAATACCGCAAGAGCGGCGGCTGCTTCGCCTGAGGATATTCTAAGACAGGCATTCGCAGACCGGATAGACGCAAAAGGCCGGCTAAGCGCCGTCTTCACGGATTCCCAGTGCACCGGAGCTGTTGGTGTAGCGGGCCTTCCGCTCCGGCTGCCTGCCATTCAGGAGCTGCTGAAGCTCCCGGAAGTGGCAGCGCTGCTGCCGAAGGCGGCTGGCACATCCGCG
Source organism: Paenibacillus sp. FSL H3-0469 (assembly GCF_038051945.1). Classification (NCBI taxonomy): domain Bacteria; kingdom Bacillati; phylum Bacillota; class Bacilli; order Caryophanales; family Paenibacillaceae; genus Paenibacillus; species Paenibacillus sp. FSL H3-0469. Next base: position 2,668,607 of record NZ_CP150302.1, on the reverse strand, counting down.
CTGTTCACCGTGAATGATACAGGTACGGCACTATCCCTGCATATCCGCCATGCGGGAAGACAGGAACAGGCAATAGCTATACCGGAGGCGGCTGCAGGCGCGGCACTGGTGCAGCTTCAGGCTGCGCCGGGCTGGGCTGGTGCCCTTAACGCTGAAGGCGAGCATGTCATTGACCTGCGCTCCCCCGTTCCGGGTCCGCACTTCGCGGTCAATCTGCTGCTGGGCAACCGCCTGGAGTTCCCTCATCCGCTCCAGACTACACCGAAGAGCGTGGTAGACCGCCTTGGCGGCGGCAGCTTCCGTTCCCATGCGGCTACCCAGGTGCTGGCGACCCGTTGGGATATGCGTCAGGAGGAGAACGGCTTCCCGGCCAACCGTCAATTCTATCTGTTCGAGGACGGGAAGCAGATCTTCTATTCCGCTGATCCGGGCGGAGAAGGCATTGAATCGGCGGTCTGCCGCCATTCACAGAATGTAACCATCATCACGTACCGCCTGTCCGGCGGACTTGAGATTACACGCACGATCTTCATTCTGCCGCATGCTGAGGGTCTGCCGCTGGCGACCGAGATGCAGCGGGTTACGATTACGAACCATGGAGAGAGCAGCCGCCAGCTTCGTCTGGTGTATACGGGCATGTTCGGCTCGGCAGCACCGGGCGCTCTGTTCGAGGATGTGCTGTATAGCAATGTTATTATGCAAGGCGGCGTATTGCAGGACGCTGATGGAGCCGTAGCTGCAATTAGCCCTGACTATTACCCGGAAGGCGGGCGCCATGATCTGCGCTTCCACACAATGATTATCCACGGGGAAGACGGACCGGTGCTGCCGCGCGAATATTGCGTCAGCTACAATGAGTTCGTCGGTACCGGCTCGCTCCACCGGCCATCCGACGCGCTGAAGCTGAGCAGCATTCTGCACCGCAAGGGCCCGGGCTTCTTCGCGGTAGCGGGGGAGATTCAGGTTGCTGCCGGAGCCTCGGCAGCGGTTGACCAGCTGACGGGACTTGTCTCCGACAAGAGCGGTGCTACCTGGAGCGATACGGTACTGGAGGAAGAGGTAGGTGCATTGATCGCCCGCTTCACAAGCCGCAGCGCGGCCGAAGAAGCCTTGGCACAATCCCTGAAGTTCGTGCGGAATTACTCCAGGTTCCTGCAGGTATCCTCCGGGGACGCGGATTTCGACCAGTTCGTGAACCGCAACCTGCCTTTTCAGGTGCTCTACCAGAGCTTTGTCTCCCGCTCCTTCTGTCAGACCCAGAAAGGCTACCGGGAGATCGGCTTCCGTGAAATTCAGGATATGTATGCCTCGATGTATTATTTCGTCGGGATGGGCCGGGGCGGCCTCGTCAAGAGCCTGCTGAAAGAATGGACCAGCATGGTATTTGAGCTGGGGTATGCGTATCACAATTTTTTCTGGGTGGGCAAAGAACCTGGCAAATGGTCCGATGATGCACTATGGCTGATCCAGGCTGTCTACCGTTATGTCATGCTGACCGGAGATACGGAGTTCCTGGATGAGTCTTGTCCGGTAGCAGGCACGGATACCGAACGCCCTGTATTCGAGACCCTGAAGGCGATTATTGTCTATTCCGGACAGATCTCGATCGGACGCCATGGCCTGCCGCTGCTCGACTTCGCAGACTGGAACGACTGTCTGAAGCTCGATGACACCTATCTGAACGGCCCGGCCAAGGAAGCACTCTACCGGAAGCAGCTGGAGGCCGGCGGCGTCTTCGGGGATTCGCTGGAGAGTGATTATTCCGAGAGCGTCATGAACGCCTTCCTGCTGAAGGTGGCGGTCGATGAATTGTCCGCCCTGGCCGCCCGCAAAGGCGAGCAGGCGTATGCAGACGAGCTGACGGGCTTCGGAGTCAAGCTGCGCGGACGCATCCAGGAGCATGCCTGGAAGGGCGATTTCTTCGCCCGTGTGCTGTTCAACCGCTATCCGGACGGAGAATATACGTATCTCGGCGCTGCCGGGGACGGGATGTCCTCTGATCCGGCGAAGGACGGCTCGTACTTCCTGAATTCGTTCAGCTGGAGCATTCTGGCCGGCTGTGCGGATGAGGAGCAGATTGCGGTAATGCTGGACACCCTGAAGGCGCATCTGATGACGCCTTATGGCATGAAGCTGGTCTCGCCGGTAGCGCTGGGCCGGGTATCCACGCACACGGCATCGGATGAATACTTCCCGGGTGACCGTGAGAACGGCGGCGTATTCAAGCATGCCTGCATGATGGCTGCTGCGGCAATGTTCAAGGGGGCCAAGGAAGTATCCAGCCCGGATCTGGCTGCCGAGCTCTGCCGCCTGGGCTACTGGCTGCTGGACCGGATTATGCCGTTCAAGACGATGGATGATCCGTTTGCCGTCTGCGGGAATCCGCGCTTTTGTACCCAATACAACAACAGCGAGACTGGTGAGAACATCGGTCCGATGCTTAGCGGCACCTCGACCTGGCTCACCCTCTCGCTGATGGAAGCGCTGGGTATTGAATATACGGAGCAGGGCATAGCACTGAGTCCGGTGCTGCGGGAAGAGCAGACGGAGCTTACCTATACCTTGAAGCTGGGCAGCTCCTCCTACCGGATTCAGGTCCGCAAGCCGGAGGGCTTCCACCGCATGCAGGACGGGGCAGCCCGGCTGACACTGGACGGCCGGGTACTGGAGGACGGCTTGGTACCGGCCGTAGATGACGGCTTCGCCCATGAGGTAGAGCTTATCTTCGCGTAACTGACGGAATTACAGCGCCCGGTCACGGTATTCATGCGGGGTCATCCCCGCATACTCCTTGAAGAGCTTAATGAAATAATGGGCGTTGGAGTACCCGAGCTCCGAGGAAACTTCATAAATTTTGAGCGGCGTATGGATAAGCAGATACGCCGCTTTTTCCATCTTTACCTGACTGATATAGTCGCTGATGCGCTTGCCGGTCTCCAGCTTGTACATTTTGGAGAGATAGACCGGATGCATCTGGACATGGTCAGCGATGGCCTGTAGGGAGACATAGTGAAGATTGCGGTTGATATACTCATGAACCTTGCGGATCAGCACGGTCCGGCTGTTCCGCCGTTCGGAATCCGTATGCTCTCTCAGCAGAAGGATAACCTCCATAGCCCACTCCCGCAGCTTGTCCGGCGTCTGAAAGGGAGCCTGCTCCAGCAGCGGATTGCCGATAATATCGCTCAGCAGCTTGTTATTCTTGTGGGCGAAGTAATAGAAGGCTGTCTCCAGGTGCAGACGGGCTTCCTGGATATGCTCCAGTGACCGCTCGGGACTGTCGAGCAGCTCCATGACGATAGCGTTCAGCTTATCTTCAATGCCCTGCCAGTTGTTCGCTTCGAACATGTGGAACAGCAGCGGAGGCTCATACAGCGGCTGGAGAATCTCCACGGGCTGGGAGCTGCTGTTATCTGTGGTATCGAGATAGATGCCGGTCTCGCTGCCGATATGCTGGCGGATGGCGGAAATGGCTGATTGATAGAGAGTGTAGACCTGATCCGGGAAGTCGCCCCAGCCGGTGGTCACCACGGACAGGCCGCCTCCCATCAGGGTGCTGACATGATTCTGCAGCTGATAGGCAGCCTGAGCCACCTCATTTCCGGGATTGCCGCCGTGTTCAAGATCCTGCCTGGGCTGCAGCAGGAATACGAGATAGTCATGCACATCCTTGCAGGACCAGATCAGGAACCGGTCCTGGAACAGCTCCTGGGCGATATTAATGATCGCATATTCAAACAGCAGCATGCTGTGCATATCCTGGCGCCGGAAGAATTCCTCGGGACGGACCACGGCCAGACAGACCGGCAGCCCGGTCCTGAACGGCAGGTCGAACTGGCCCAGCCGCTCCTGGAGCTGCGGCCCGGGCAGCTTCCGTCCCTGCAGCAGCTCCCCGAGCAGGCGGTCCCGCAGGATCGGCAGATGCTCGCGGAAGGTCTGCATCGTCCGCTGGTGGGAGGACCAGGCCTCCCAGTCACTGCGCAGCTTCTCCTGCAGCTTACCGATGACGGCGATCAGCTGGTCGTTCGCTATCGGCTTAAGCAGATAGGCGCTGGCCTGCTCTTCAATAGCCTTGCGGGCATATTCAAACTCCGCATAGCCGGTCAGCATCACCACCCGGATATGCTTCCAGCGCTTGCGGATGGCGGCAATCAGCTCGGTGCCGGACAGCTCCGGCATATTGATATCTGTGACTACAATATCGATGGGATGACGCTGGAGCAGCTCCAGCGCCTCATACCCGGAATAAGCTTTGTGGACCTGTCCGAAGCCCATCTCCGCCCAGGGAATTGAAATGGACAGATCATCGACCACATAGGGTTCATCGTCAACCAATAGAATTTGGTGCATCAGGTTCCTCTTTCTTCTCCATACGGAGAGTTGTGATTAGACCGCCTTCAGGTGATGGGGCAATTATTAGGCCGGAAGCCTCGCCGTAATGTAATTTGAGACGCTGCTGGACATTCCATAGCCCGCAGCCTCCATCCTCACGCGTGGTTTCGTTGATACGCACCTGAAGTGCTGCAATAGCCTCCTCTGTCATACCGGCACCGTTGTCCTCTACGGTAATGAGAATGGCTTCCCGGGTATGGCGGCCGGTGATCCGGATGGAGCCCGGACCGATTTTTCGCTCAATGCCATGAATGATACTATTCTCTACCAGAGGCTGAATCAGCAGCCGCGGAATATGCAGGTCCAGCAGCCCGCTCTCCATCTCCACCTCGTAGCGTATTCGCTGCTTCCGCAGGTTCTGGATCTTCAGGTAAGTCTCCAGCAGCTTCAGCTCATCCTGAAGAGTGGTGAGGGAATGATCGACCCTGGTAATATAGCGGTAATATTCGCCCAGACTGAGCGCCATGGCCTCGACAGACTCTGTATCTCCTATGGCGGCCTTGCTCTTGATGAAGAACAGGCAGTTGTACAGGAAATGCGGATTGATCTGTGATTGAAGCTGCTTCAGATGGGCATCCTTGGCCCGGAGCTGCTCCAGATAGACCTGCTCGATCAGCGACTGGATTTTCTCGGCCATGTCATTGAATTCCTGATTGAGCAGCGTGAACTCCGGATTGGTCCGCGTATGGATACGGGTAGACCAGCGGCCTTCCTTCATCCGGTTAAGCGAACGAAGCAGAAGGCTCACCGGACGCTGCACCTGACGGTAGAGCTGTAAGGAGAAGAGCAGGCTCATCGCCAGCAGGATGGCCGATCCCGTCAGGAAGGAAGTCCGGCTGCTGCGGATCGGCTCAAGAATCTCCTTCAGCGGTGAATAATGCACGACTTGCCAGTCGATGGCCGAGGAGGGCACCGAGCTGACCAGGAAGCTGCCCTGTGTAAGGTCGAAGATGTCGGAGGTACTCTTCCCGGCCGTGATATTCAGTGCCGCAGTGACTTGCTCCGCCATCTGCCGGTCCGAACTCCGCGAGAGGATCACCCCGAATGACGGATGGTACAAGAAGGTATCGCCCGTGTTCTGCGACTGGTAGGCATCGAACATCCGTTCAATATTGGAGACCGGCAAATACATGGACATCAGCAGCTGCGCCTCGCGCGGCCGGCTTGCTGCCTGGGAGGGGTCCGACAAGAGCAGCCGGAAGCCTGCCTCCGCGCCGGACCTGTCCGCCGAGATATACTCCCAGCCTGCCGGAAGCGGCTTGTGCAGGACAGTGACATCGAAGGACAACGACGAATCCGAGCCTAAGGTCTCCCCGCTGAAGGGCTTGTACAAGACAATCCGGTTCTCCCAGGTACTGGAGCTGGTCTGGAGAGACAGCTTCTCGAGCACCGTCATAATCGTCTGGGCTGGATCAATAAGATGGCCCAGCTGTGTAATCTGCTCATAATCGCGGATGGTGGGATCTCTCTGCAGGGCATACATGCTGCCCGCGAGCTGGTTAATGTTGTTATCCATCTGCTGGGTCAGGAATTCCAGATGATTGAGGTCGGTAGTTTTGATCTGACTGGTAATGACTCCGACATCCTTACGGTAGGACGATCCGTAGAACAAGAGTGTGGCTGCAATCAGGGAGAGCAGGATTGCCACCATTTTAATGAACAGGTTGGGACGCCATGCCACCATAAAGATCATCCTTTTCAAGACATTTGCTGTAATATGGAGAAGTGTATCATAAGATTATGAACTCTACGAAAAGAAGGTGGTTTCATGAAAGTCCGTTCCCCGCTGTTGCTGCTGCTCCTGATTCTGGCAGGCTACTCCTGGCACAGCACCGAATATAGTCAGCCGCCGGCTTCACCGCAGAGTACAGCCCCTCACTTCGATGTTAAGGAAGGCAAATATGATCCTCCTGTAGACCTGTATACGGTCGGCTCCGTGAACCCCAATCTCAATTTCATCAAAGGGGAGAGCCTGGAACACAACGTACATACGGCCTGGGCCGAGAAGCGGCTTGGCATCCGAATCCGCTATCTTTGGACGATCTCCGGCACCTCAGAGACCTACGCCAACAAGCTGAGGCTGGAGCTGGCCAAAGGCAATATGCCCGACATCGTAACGACCAGAGATGCCGATATTATCCAGGAGCTGATTGATTCAGGGCAATTCATGGAAGTCGGCGACCTGTTCGAGCAGCATGCGTCCGAGGTGTGGAAGAAGGCTGTTGCCGAGGATGCTTCGGCATGGAACCCCTTCGTGCGCGGCGCGCACAGGTACGCCATTCCCATTATGGATTATGAATATAACTCCGATCCGCTGCTCTGGGTCCGCCAGGATTGGCTGGACAAGCTTCATCTGAAAGCACCGAAGACCCTGGATGAGCTGGAGCAGGTCATGGATGCCTTCGTCAACCGGGACCCGGATGGCAACGGGATCAAGGATACCTACGGCCTGTCGGCCGGATTCCGCAACGGGCCCAGCACCTGGATGGGAGACAGCAGCTGGGTGTTCGGCGCCTATGGTACGGTTCCTGAGCAGTGGAACCGCCGGAGTGACGGCACCCTGGAGTACGGCTCCATCCAGCCCGAGGCAAGGAAGGCTGTCCAGCTCATGAAGCAATGGGTACAGCGCGGGTATTTGAGCGCTGACAGTGCCTGGCTGGATGAAGAGGGAGCGGCGAACCAGTTCATCTCCGGCAAGGCGGGTATCATTGCCGGACCCTACTGGATGGGTGGCTGGCCCCTGTCCTCCTTGACCAAGAGTGACGCTGATGCGCGTGTCCGGGCAATTCCCATCCCTTCAGGACCGGGCGGCCTCGCCATGAGAAGAGGGACCCTGCCTGTCAACGGTGCCATTCTGATCAATAAGAAGATGAAGCACCCTGAGATCTTTTTTACGTATCAGAATTATTTGTTCGATTCATATGCTACCTCGACTGGTGAATTCGCTCATGGTCTTGCAGAGGGCTATGACTTTACCATGGCGGGCGGCCAGCCGAGCGCCCAGTCTTCGGAGCTGCCGCTGGGCGGCATCCGCGTAGCCTCGTACACGCTAACCTTCGACGGGGCCCGGATTCCCTCCGGCGTCATCCGGGAGATCCCGAAGGACATTGCCCCTGTGCTGCTGGGCCAGAAGGAGGCTTCCCGCAAGGAGCAGTTCACGGGACCTCCGACTGCGACGATGCAGCGCGACGGCGAACTGCTGAAGAAGCTGGAGCAGAAAAGCTTCATCAAAATCATCTTCGCAGACAGCCCGCTTGAAGAATTCGACGAATTCGTGCACAAGTGGAACACCTACGGCGGACTTACTGAAACCATGGAGGTCAATGCCTGGGACCGCAGCAGCCGCTAGATGCCGCAGGGACAAGAAACCGCCTCAATATAAGGCGGTTTCTTGTCGTAGATACACATGGGCTCCGGCCAACGTACCTGGCGGCGGCTCCAACAATTCTGTTCCTCCTGTGCTGCATTCTTCTATATATCGTACAGAAGGGCGGCTGCAGCCGCCATAACAATGTGGCGATTGGAATAACAAATATTGAAGATGCTCCGCAATGATCCGCATTGACAAAAGGACCCCGGCGGATGCCGCTTGCGCATCGCCGGGGTCCATCACCTGCCTGCAAGTTAGTTGCCTGTGAATTTCAGCCAATCGTAATAGGCGTACAGAGGGTTCGCCCCATTATAGGAACCGAGCCAGGAATCTACCCCCGTTCCGTTCCAGAGGTTCATCATGATTTTACCGGGCCGGGAGGGGATGTTGCTGGTGGCCGTATGCTTCAGGACCCCGTCTACATACCATTTAATATAACCCGGCTGCCAGTCGAAGGCGTACGTATGATAGCTCTGGGAAGCATCAAAGCCAAGATTGACAATCTGCTCATGGCCGCCAACGCCATTGGTGTAATAGTTGAACTGGACCTTGGTGGTGTCCTTGCCGAGGAACTCAATATCGATCTCATCCCAAGGTGTCCCATCTGAAGGCCCGGTGTAGGTGAAGAAGGAGGAGACGATCCCGCTGTTCTTGGCCGGCTTCATGCTGACCTCGTATTTGCCGTAGCCGTACTTGTAGACAGAGCGGTATTCCGCGCCGTCAAATTTATTATTGCTGGGACTGGTCAGGGCCAGACGAAGCTGTCCGCCGCTGGTGAATGAGATATTATTCGCACGCCAGGTACAGTTGAACATGGAGCCGTTCGAGTAACCGTCTGCTTTTTGCCAGGTTGCGGGGTTGAAGTAAGTCAGAGGCTCATTAAAGACGGTGGCCGCCGAAACAGACGGAGCTCCTGTCAGCAGACCGGCAAGCAGCAGGGTCATCCCTGCACCGAATAACTTGTGTAGCTTTCTCCTCATATACAATACCCTCCTCAATAATGTAAGCGCTTTACAATATGATTGTAGCGAACCTTGAACCCGGCCACTATACCAACCTGCGAACTAAAATAACAAAAAACCAATTTTTTGCAGAGCAGAGTATTTCATTCCCCTCCCACACATACTATTAGGCATGATGGTTAAGGGCTGTACACGTTCAGGAGGGAGATTATGGAGGAGTGGTTCCGCAGTAAATGGCTCCGCTGGATGACCGGCGTGCTGCTCTCACTGATTATTCTATATTTCGTCTGGCTGCTCCGTCCGATGCTGAATGGGGTATTCCAGTTTCTAAAAGCAATCCTGGCCCCGTTCCTGGCCGCCATGATTATCTCCTATGTGCTGAATCCGGTGGTCACTATGCTCTCCAGAAGAAAAATGCCGCGCAGCGTAGCTGTCCTGCTGATCTATGCGGTGTTCCTGACCTCGCTTGCGGTGATCCTGATCAACCTGATCCCGATGTTCATTGAACAGCTGGAGGAGCTGAATGAGCATCTGCCGGAGATGACGCTGCACGCGCAGGGGCTGATGAAGGGCATGAATTCCAGGCTGATTCCGCCCGGCGTGGAGACGGGAATGAATAACTGGTTCTATCAGCTGGAGAACCGCCTGGCCGAAGGCATCTCCCACTTCCTTAATAATATCGCTTCGACCATTGGCGTGCTGTTCAACGCATTCATTGTGCCTTTTCTCGTGTTCTATATTCTGAAGGACTTCGAGGTGTTCGAACGGATGGTGGTATCCTGCCTGCCCCGTTCGCGCCGCAAGTCGATTGTGATGCTGTTAAAAGATATTGATGAAGCGCTCGGCAACTATATCCGCGGGCAGTTTCTCGTCTGCATCATCATCGGCGTGCTCGCTTATATCGGCTACGCAATTATCGGCATGCCTTATGCGCTGCTGTTCGCCTGTGTTGTTGCGGTATTCAACATTATTCCGTATATGGGTCCGTTCCTGGGGGCGGCTCCGGCTATTGTTATGGCTTCGACCTTGTCCTGGCGCCTTGTTCTGCTGGTGGCGGTGGTGAACACCCTGTGCCAAATGCTGGAGAGCAACGTGATCTCTCCGCAGGTTGTAGGACGGAAGCTGCATCTGCATCCGCTGCTGATTATCTTCGCGCTGCTGGTCGGCGGGGAGATCGCCGGAATGATCGGCCTGATTCTGGCTGTTCCTTTCTTCGCTGCCGCCAAGGTGGTCATTCAGCATATCATCGGCTATTATATCCGCAGAAGGCCGGCGTAGAAGCGGCAGCCGATCCCGCCGCCGCTTCAGTTACATGGGCAATGGCGGCTTCTTCGCCGCGACTTCGGGTGAAAGGATTGACGGTACATGTATCTTTTGGTTATAATGTGGTGAATATTACGATAAGAAGAGTTATCATAGCAGTGCGATGAAGAGGAGTATTAATTCGTGAGACCGTTATTGCAGAGAGCCGGCACCTAAGGTGCGAGCCGGTTAACGGGCCGCAGTGAACTCACCTCCGAGTAATGGCGCGAGCCGCAGGTCCCTTAGGGAGACATGCGAGTGAACCGACGTCGGCTCACCCCCGATACAGGGTGTCAAAGTGAGTGCCGGACAAAGAATGTCCGCCGCTAACTAGGGTGGTACCACGGGAATTCAAACCTCTCGTCCCTAGCGATTATACGCTAGGGATGGGAGGTTTTTTGCTGTAATAGGAAACTATAGTTTCCTGTTGCTGTGAAAAAGCTGTGTGTAAATTTGTGAATAAGAGTTCTTGGAAAGTTTCGTAGAATGACTATGATGCTGAACGTGACTGAAATTCTGGTTAAAACCGAATACAATCGGTTGGTATAGCGGCACACGGCCTGAATGTATGTGAAAAACAGCATACATTGTGCTCGAAAGCATACACGCAGCCTGAATGTATGTGAAAAACAGCATACATTGTGCTCGAAAGCAGGCACACGGCCTGAATGTATATGAAAAACAGCATACATTGTGCTCGAAAGCAGGCACACGGCCTCAATGTATGTGAAAAACAGCATACATTGTGCTCGAAAGCAGGAACATGGCCTGAATGTATGTGGAAAACAACATACATTGTGCTCGAAAGCAGGCACACAGCCTGAATGTGTGTGGAAAACAGCATACATTGTGCTCGAAAGCAGGCACACGGCCTCAATGTATATGAAAAACAACATACATTGTGCTCGAAAGCAGGCACACGGCCTCAATGTATGTGAAAAACAGCATAGTTAGCCCGGCGAATCATGGGCGGATATTGGGCTTTGCTGTTGCACTGGGCAAGTGAATTGGTTATTACAGATTTTATGTAAATATAAAGGAACGGAAAGAAATTTTGGAGCTGTAGCAACGTTAGTGGCCGCCTTTATACTCGGATTTCTACCCTGAAGCTTATAATCAGAAATCCGAGTATAACAGCGGGCGGAAGCCCAAAACTTTCTGCAGTGACCCTTATTTACAGTCTTTTTTACAATAGAGTTACCTAATACAGCAACACTCCAAGGAGGAGCACAAGATGAGCGACAATATTGGATACCGCGCCCAGACCATCGAGCCGAAATGGCAGAAGTTCTGGGACGAGAACAAAACCTTTAAGACAAGTGAAGAATCAGGCAAGCCAAAGTTCTACGCCCTGGATATGTTCCCGTATCCTTCCGGCGCAGGACTGCACGTAGGCCACCCGGAAGGCTATACCGCCACCGACATCGTGTCCCGCTTCAAGCGGATGCGCGGCTACAACGTGCTGCACCCGATGGGCTGGGATGCCTTCGGACTTCCGGCTGAGCAGTATGCGATGGATACCGGGCAGCATCCGCGTGATATTACCTTCAAGAATATTGACAATTTCCGCCGCCAGATCAAGTCGCTGGGCTTCTCCTACGACTGGGACCGTGAGATCAGCACGACCGATCCGGGGTACTACAAGTGGACGCAGTGGATTTTCATCCAGCTCTATAACCGCGGACTCGCTTATGTAGCCGAAGTTTCGGTGAACTGGTGTGAGGCGCTGGGAACCGTTCTGGCGAACGAAGAAGTCATCGACGGCAAAAGCGAGCGCGGCGGCCATCCCGTCGTCCGAAGACCGATGCGCCAGTGGATTCTGAAGATTACCGAATACGCCGACCGCCTGCTGGAGGATCTGGAGGAACTGGACTGGGAAGAGAGCATCAAGGATATGCAGCGCAACTGGATCGGCAAATCGACCGGTGCTGAGGTAACTTTTGCGATAGAGGGCCATGACGCTGTGCTTGAAGTGTTCACTACCCGTCCCGATACCCTGTTCGGAGCAAGCTATTGCGTACTCGCACCGGAGCATAAGCTGGTGGATGCTATTACCACAGAGGAGCAGAAGGCCGCCGTTGCCGAATACCGCGACAAGGCTTCGCGCAAGAGCGATCTGGAACGCACGGATCTGGCGAAGGAGAAAAGCGGTGTATTCACCGGCGCGTATGCGATTAATCCGGTGAACGGCGCGCAGGTGCCAATCTGGATTGCCGACTACGTGCTGGCCGGATACGGAACCGGAGCAATTATGGCCGTTCCGGGCCATGACGCCCGTGACTGGGAGTTCGCCAAGCAGTTCGGCCTGAACATCATCGAAGTGGTGCAGGGCGGCAATATCGAAGAAGAAGCCTACTCCGGTGACGGTCCGCATGTCAATTCGGGATTCCTCGACGGCCTGTCCAATACTGAAGCGATGGCTCAGATGATCGCCTGGCTGGAAGAGAAGGGCAGCGGTAAGGGCAAAGTAACCTACCGCCTGCGCGACTGGCTGTTCAGCCGCCAGCGTTACTGGGGCGAGCCGATTCCGATTCTGCACCTGGAAGACGGCACGATGAAGACTGTGCCTGTGGATCAGCTGCCGCTGGTTCTGCCGGATGTGGATGCGATCAAGCCATCGGGCACCGGTGAATCTCCGCTGGCGAATGTGACCGAGTGGGTGGAGACCTTTGATCCCGAGACCGGCATGAAGGCCCGCCGCGAGACCAACACCATGCCGCAATGGGCCGGCAGCTGCTGGTACTACCTGCGCTATATCGATCCGCATAACGATCAGGAGCTGTGTTCACCGGAGAAGCAAAAGGAATGGCTGCCGGTCGACCTGTACATCGGCGGAGCGGAGCATGCGGTGCTTCACCTGTTGTATGCCCGTTTCTGGCATAAGGTACTCTATGATATCGGCGTAGTCGATACCAAGGAGCCGTTCCACAAGCTGGTCAACCAAGGAATGATCCTGGGGAACAACAATGAGAAGATGAGTAAATCGCGCGGCAATGTCATTAACCCGGATGAGATCGTGGAAGCTTACGGGGCAGATACCCTGCGCGTCTATGAGATGTTCATGGGGCCGCTGGAGGCCACCAAGCCTTGGAACGAGAAGGGCGTCGAAGGCATTCACCGCTTCCTCTCCCGCGTATGGCGCCTGTTCGTGAATGAAGACGGTAGCCTCAGCGCGAAGATTACAGAGGGCGGCGGCACGGATGAATTCAAACGCACCTGGCATAAGACGCTGAAGAAGGTCACTGAGGATTTCGAGCTGCTGCGCTTCAATACGGCGATCAGCCAGCTGATGATCTTCATCAATGACGCTTATAAGCAGGAGAGTCTGTCCAAGGAAGCAGCTGAACATTTCGTGCAGATGCTGTCCCCGCTGGCACCGCATATTGCCGAAGAGTTGTGGGAACTGCTGGGCCATGAAGGAAGCATCAGCTATGTTGCCTGGCCAGCCTATGATGAAGCCTTGACTGTAGATGCTGAGGTTGAGATCGTGGTTCAGGTGAACGGTAAAATCGTCCAACGCGCGCTGATTCCGGCGGATATGGGCCAGCAGGAGATGCAGGACCACGCCCTGGCTCTGCCGAATGTGAAGGCGGCTGTCGAAGGCAAAACCGTACGCAAAATCATTGCCGTTCCCGGCAAGCTGGTAAATATCGTAGTGGGTTAAGCGAAGAACGCAATTCTGCCCGCAGCAACGGAGGTATCCGTGCTGCGGGCTTTCTTGGTTTCGGGGCGCTCTCTACGGAGGTGGAGGGGACCGCTGATTGCCCTATGGAGGAAATGGCCCTGCTAATGGATGCATTTTGCTAGCGGTCGAGTCGGCTCTGCGCGATACTGCCCAGCCCGAACAGCTCGTCGAGCTTTTCCACATCCTCATCGTACTTGTCGTGTGTGGTGGTAATCAGGCGTTCAAATACCCCCTCCAGACTGGTCTGCAAGTGATTCAGGGCTTGCGCGGTAATGCCACCGCGGACGGCAACCCGTTCCTGGAGCTCCTGCGGGGTGAATGAGCCTTCGGTCAGCAGCTTACCCGTACCCAGCAGCATCTCACCCGCCAGCCGGGTGACCAGGGCTTCGTCGATGCCGGTTGCTTCTACAGCCGCTTCAATCCACCGCTCCAGGAAATAGCTCAGAAAGGCTGGACCGCAGCTGGAGAAATCCGAGGCAATCCGCGTATGACCCTCAGGAATCTCCTCCGGAACTCCAATGCAGGAGAATAGCTGGAGCAGCAGCAGCCTGTCTTTTTTATTTAATCGGCTTCCGAAAATGCACAGCGAACTCCCGCCTCTGACGGAATGGGTGATGCTGGGAATGATTTTGGCGACCTTGGAGGGCAGGACCGATTCCAGATGGTAGAGCTGCACAGGGCTTGTAATAGATACAACGATCTGGTCGCTGCGCAGATAAGGGGCGATCTCATCGGTTACCCGCTTGAACTGCAAAGGCTTGACGCACAGGAGCACGAGGTCGCTCTCTGAGGCGGCTTCGATGTTGCCGGAGCATATCGTAATTCCGGGATGAAGCTTCTTCAGCTCCATCAGCCTGCCCGGGCTGCGGTTGCTGGCCATCACGTCACATGGATCAAGGGCTCCCGACCGAAGGAAGGTGTCGATCAGCAGACTTCCCATGCTGCCTGTTCCGATAAATCCCACTTTCATCCTGTGGTACCTCCTTTCTTATGCTGCTGGCTTACAGGAATACTCTTCGTTAAGTGTATGCAGGCCAGACTTGGACCAATGACAGGTTTTAACCGGATTTTTGAATAAAATTCCAGTTCGATGAGGGAGGACAACCTGATGGATAAAAGAATGATCATCTGCGCCATCACCGCCGCGCTGCTGGGCGGCGGTCTGGTGTGGGCCGCAGACCACAGAGCACAGGACGCCGGCATTGCCGGATGGTCAACGCTGAATGCCGGAATGGCGCAGGCGCTGGGAGTGGCAGACGAAGGCACTGATGGCGAGAGTTCCGCGGACGGGGCAGCTGGCGGGAGTGTGGCGGATGGGAAGGCGGTAGGTGCAGGTGCTGTGGATAGTAGTGGAGGGGCAAGTGGCGAGGCAGCTGGTGGCGGTATGGCGGGGAATGGAGCGGTAGGCGGGAGTGTGGCAGGTGGGGCGAGTAGTGGAGTAACTGGAAATGCTGCCACGGGTGGTGTAACAGTGGATACAAGAGCTGGCGGGAGTGTGACTGGCAATGGAGCTGCAGGCGGGAATGATGCAAGCGCGGCGGGTAGCGGAGTTGTTGATGGTGCGGTCACCAATGGAGGAACACCTAGCAATGGAGCGGCCACTGCAACAGCGGGAGCCGAAGCCACTGGCATTGCAGCCCCGGCAGCGGATGACGGCCGGATTAATGTGAACACTGCCGATGCCAAGGCCCTGATGGACCTGCCGGGCATCGGGGAGAAAAAGGCGCAGGCGATTATCGACTACCGCAGCAGCAAGGGCGCATTCCGCAGCGCGAACGATCTAGGGAAGGTGAAGGGCATCGGCCTCAAGCTGCTGGAGAAGCTGAAGCCGCTGGTGACTTTTTAAGGCTGCCATCCTGATTGTATACGAACAGCCTGTCTGCAGGGGGAAGCAGTTGGATTTTATACACTTAATAAATCTCTAACGGTACCCTGACGAACAGTAAGTGGATTTAGGGCAGCTAATTTGGTCCGAATGCGCAGAATCAATAATTTGTAACGAATTAAGTGTCGTTTTTCCAATTACAACCTTATATTCGGCGCTTTTTCCAGCAACAGTTGTAGTTTTTCCACTAAAAGGGCTTCACTCTCAGAGCATGGGCTGAGGAATAGTGAGTTTCAACTGCACTCTGTACATTAGATTTGCCCTCAATCCGTCGGAAAACTGAATCTGCTGCACTTCGTACATTAGAATTCTGCAAAAGAGAGTCATTGGAGACTAAATGAGAGAATCAATTGTATAAAGTGCAGCAGAACATTACTTAAGAGCTGAGAATGCAATTTCTATTGTACAAAGTGCAATCACATCCCACTCTGCGGCGATTCAGTGTATCAATATCCTAGTGAAAACGCAGCCAGGTATGCTACAATAATGAACAACTATTTAGAGAAAGTGGAGATTGCTGATGACTGTGGCTTACCGCAAGAACTGGGATACATACTTCATGGATATTGCCTGCATGGTCTCCACCCGTTCGCGCTGTCCCCGCCGCCATGTCGGTGCGGTGCTGGTGCAGGGGAAGAAGCTGCTGGGTACGGCCTATAACGGTGCACCGATGGGCGTTCCTGACTGCTCGGAAGCAGGATGTATGGTTTCTGAGCAATACGAGCGTGAGATGATAGACGGTGTAGAGACAATGGTCAAAAAGCAGCGCTGCATCCGCACAATCCATGCCGAGCAGAATCTGCTGCTGTTCACCGACCGGAGCGACCGGGAAGGCAGTACGGTCTACGTTACGGATGAGCCCTGCTGGACCTGTGCCAATATGCTGGCTAACAGCGGGATCGTGGAGATTGTCTACCTGCGTCCTTACAAGAAAGATATGGAGAAGGTGCAGGCGATGCTCTCCTCCAAAGGAATCGTGTTCCGCCAATTGGAGAACTACGAGCCGCCTAAGGAAACGATGATTTCGATATCTGAGTAACGGCGTACACCGGCAGGATTTAATGTTAGTTCGAGTGAACAAGATCCCGCTAGAATATGGACTGGCCCAGGGGAAGAACCTCTGTACACGCATGTAGTATGCGTATGCAGAGGTTTTTTGGCGTCTAGAGCTAATTAGGAAGGAGAGATAATCATGAACAAAAGGCCGTTATTAAGCCTCACGGTTTGCTGGGTGGCGGGAAGTGCCGCAGGTTGTCTGTTCTCTGGCCGCAGTCTGCTGTTCTGCCTCGCCGTGATGCTGTTGCTGCCTGTAGTATGGGCGGTGAGCGGCGGCATACGCTGGAGGGCGGCAGCGGTGCTGGTTATGGGATTGATTGTGTCGGCCCTATACTGGGAATATAGTGAGGTACGAAATGTGAGTCTGTTGCCTGAGGTGCTGGGGCAACCGGTGAGCGAACTAAATGAGGCTTATGTAACAGCCGCAGGCGTTATTGCTTCTCCGGTGGAGCGGGACGGGGACCGGGTTGATTTTGTCGTGAAGCTGTCCGGGATCAGATTGCATCAGCAAGGGGAACAGTCTGCAGCGGAAGGAGAAGAAGGAAAGAATGCAAAGGAATTCAATCCGAATGTTGCGGCAAAGACAGATGCAGCTGGAGCCGTGGAGAAGAAGCAAGCTAAAGGTGAACTTGTAACTGTACAGATCAAGCTCCAGGAGGAGCGTGAAATTGCGGTGGCTGCGCAGTGGCAGCGGGGAGACCGGGTGGTCATTGAGGGGGAATTAATCCAGCCCCAGATAGCGCGCAACTTCGGCGGATTCGACTACCGTGCCTATCTGCTCACCCAAAAGATTCACTGGCTGCTAAAAGGAACGGGAACAGCCAGTGTAACCGTTAACCCTCAAGTCTCGTGGGAGCCGTCCACGATTCTGCGCTGGAATGATAAGGCAAGATCTGTGCTCGGTGCAGAAATGAGCCGCTTATTTCAGGAGCCTCATGCGGGTTATATGAAGGGTCTTGTCATCGGCATCCAAAAGGAACTGGACCCGGAGACCTTCAGACAGTTCTCGCAGCTCGGGCTCACCCATATCCTGGCCATTTCGGGGATGCATGTAGCGGTGTACGTCGGAGTAATCCTAATTCTTCTGCGCCGCTGCCGCTTAACCAGAGAAACCGCACTGACAGTGACCCTGCTGCTGGTCCCGGTCTATGTGCTGCTGTCTGGGGCCGGACCGTCTGTGATCCGCGCCGGGATCATGAGCATGATTGCCCTGCTGGCGGCAAGGCTGGGCATGCTCAAGGATGGACTGAATATTCTGGCTGCATCCGCGCTGATGATGCTGGTCTGGAATCCTTATCTGCTGCTTAGTGTCAGCTTTCAGCTGTCTTTTCTGGTGACGGCCGGACTCATGGTGTATACACCGCTCGCTGCGCCGCTATTCAGGCGGTTACCGGGCTGGCTGGGCAGCAGCCTCTCGGTAACGATTATTGCTCAACTGGTCTCGTTCCCGCTGACGATCTATTATTTCAACCAATTCTCGCTGTTATCCGTTGTAGCCAATCTGCTCTTGGTTCCCTTTATCACCTTCCTGGTGTTGCCACTGGGGACGCTGGCGCTAATGCTGGGACGGGTATGGAATGACGCAGCCTTGTTCATTGCACGGCTTGCGGAGTTGCTTAATAATGTTACCTTCGCAGTCGTAGAGTGGGTGAACAGCTTCACCGCCGTTGTGCTGATTTGGGCTTCGCCGTCAATCCTGTGGATCTGCCTTTACTATGGGCTGCTATATGGTTTGTTACACATGTTGAAACGGAGGACTGAGGCTAAGCTTGTTCCACAGTTCATGGATGATGAGACCCGTCCGCTGGCGGAGATGGAGAGGCCGGAACCGAGAGGTAAACTACTCCGTGGCAGAGTTGGCCGCACTGGCCGCAATAACGATCTGGATTCGGCAGGGGCTGCGAACAGCAGAATAGCCGCACTGGCTTTCCAATCCTACCCTCAATCAGGCCTATCACGATGGAGTTATCTTGTAGCCATGCTGTGCGCTATAGGCCTGACCATTCTGCTCTACAAAGGCTATAACGCCGAAGCTCTACGCGACGGCTCCGCTTCCATCAGCTACCTGGACATAGGCCAGGGGGACAGCAGCCTGATTACCACGCCTGGCGGAGCCCATATCCTGGTGGACGGCGGCGGGACCGTAAGCTTCGGCAACCGGGAGGAATGGCGCATCCGCCGCAGCCCGTTCGAGGTCGGGGCGAAGACGCTGCTGCCGCTCCTGAAGCAGCGGGGAATTCACCGGCTGGATGCGGTTATCTTGACGCATGGCGATCAGGACCATGCCGGAGGATTGCAGGCGGTGCTGGAAGGGATGCCGGTATCGGCGCTTTTGTTCAACGGAACATTAGCCGAAACGGAGCCCTACACCAAGCTGATGGCGACCGCGCTGGACGCGGGTGTCCAGCTATACCCGGTGCAGCAGGGCATGACGCTGGCCCCAGACGAGGCCACGCGGCTGAACTTCCTCTGGCCGGAGCCCCCAGCGGATGGACAGACCCTGCCGGAGGAAGTGGAAGACCAGAACCACGAATCGGTGGTGTTCCGGCTGGAGATGGACGGCCGGAGCTTTCTTTTCACAGGAGATATGGACCAGGCGGCAGAAGAAGCCATCCTACATTCCGCGAATCAATCCGGGATTAAGCAAGGCAGACCCATCGACATCCTCAAGGTCGCTCACCACGGCAGCAAAACCGCCACCAGCGCAGACTGGCTCGCCTTCTGGACCCCCGGCGCCGCTGTGATTTCAGCCGGTGTGAATAACCTGTACGGACATCCGCACGGTGTTGTGCTGGAGCGTCTGAACGGTACGGGAACCCGCGTCTACCGGACGGATCAGCAGGGGGAGATTCAGCTCAGAGTGGGCAAGGAGGGCATCACCTTACGCCACAAGCTCACCCCTGCCCCGGACTAAGACTCTGTAATCGTATATAATAAAACCATATGAGAGGAGTTGATCGTATCCTTATTGTTCTGGCAGGACTCCTGCTGCTGCTGATCGGCCAGACTGTCTACCTGCTGAATTACCGGGGACAGGTCAAGCAGATCAGCAGCCAGCTCTCTTTTATCATGGAGCACGATTCCCGTAAGCGGATAGTTACCCAACTGAAGCCGAAGGAGATCGGCAGACTGGTACAGGATTGCAACAACCTGTTAAGCCGACAGAGCGCGATGGGAGAACAGTTCAGCCGCAAGAATCAGGAGATGAATCTGGCGGTTACCAGTCTGTCACATGATATAAGGACGCCGCTTACTTCGCTGGACGGTTATCTGCAATTGGCGCTGCGGACAGAGGTGGAGCAGGAGAAGGGGCGGTACGTAGAGCTTGCCCAGTCGAGAATACAGCAGATTATCAAGCTGGTGGATGAGCTGTTCCTCTATACCAAGCTGCAGAATCCCGAATACAGTCTCGAGCTGCAGCCCGTGGATGTTATGGAGGTGCTGAAGCGGAATCTGTTCACTTTCATTGATGCCTTCGCCGGATCGGAGAGTGAGCCCGAGCTACGGCTGCCGGTGCATTCTCCCCGGGTGATGGGGGATCTCCATGCGCTGGAACGAATCTTTACCAATATCATCGGCAACTATTTCATTCATGGCGAAGGCACGTTGGCCATAGAGGTTGAGGACAAGCAGGAGGTGCTGTGTATACGCTTCACGAACCGGCTTAAGGCAGGCAGCGGGGTGGATACGGAGAAGATATTTACCCGCTTTTACAAAGAAGATCCGTCGCGTACCCGGCATTCCTCAGGTCTGGGGCTCTCAATTGTGAAGGCGCTGATGGAGAAGATGAACGGTCATGCAGAGGCCGGGTGTACGGCGGATACTTTCAGCATACTGATCGGATTCTCAAAAAGGGAGGATGAGTATAGCCATGAGCATCCATCTCAAGGATAGCGGGCTTCGCAGAAGAATTCTCATCGTTGAGGATGACGAGCATATTAACGTAATTCTGCATGACGGGCTTACCTCCGCAGGGTATCAGTGCACCCAGTCCTATTCAGGCAGTGAGGGGATGCTGAATCTGGCTGAGCAGGACTACCACTTGATTGTCCTGGATCTGATGCTGCCCGGATTGTCCGGAGAGGCGTTCATGCAACGTTTGCGCGGGGAGCTGAAGTCCCGGATTCCGGTAATTGTCCTCTCGGCCAAGGATCAACTGGGGGATAAGCTGGATCTGTTCACGCTGGGCGCTGATGATTATGTGACCAAGCCGTTTGAGCTGGAGGAGCTGATTGCCCGTATCCATGTCCATATCCAGCGGACAGCTGGCGGTGAGCCGGTGAAGGAGTTCAGGCATAAAAATCTGGTGCTGGACTGCACGGCTTACAGTGTCAGGATTCATGGCAGCGTGCTTGCTCTGACCCGTCAGGAATACCGGATTGTCGAGCTGCTGGTCAGGAACCCTACCCGCGTATTCACAAAGCAGGATCTCTATGAGCTGGCCTGGGAGGAGATCTATCTGGGCGAGGACAAGACGATAACGGTCCATGTCAGCAATATCCGCAATAAAATCAAGGCGCACGACAGCGAAGCCTATATCGATACGGTCTGGGGCATCGGCTTCCGGCTGAGTCCATGATGAACTTTGAACTTTCTTAACCTTTTGTTAGCGAACTATTAGTCTTCATCCTGTTAACTTAGGGTAAGGAGGTGGCAGACATGACAGATTGCATTATTGAACTAAGCGGACTGACCAAGATGTACAAATCGAAAGCGGCGGTGCGCAGTGCCAATCTCAAAATCTACAGAGGGGAGATTGTCGGCATCATCGGGAAGAACGGTGCGGGCAAATCCACACTGCTTAAGATGATTAGCGGACAGGTGTATCCGACCTCGGGAGAGCTGCATTTCTTCAACCGTGCGGCGGCGGGGGACCAGTCTTTTTTTGAGCGGATGGGGGTGCTGATTGAGCAGCCCGGATTATACCCGAATGTCTCAGCCTATGAGAACCTGAAGCTGCTCGCCATCGCGTATGGCCTAAGTGACAGGGAGTTAACGATCGGGAAGCTGCTGAAGCTTGTTGGGCTGGACCCTAAGAATACCGCCAAAGTCAAAAGCTATTCCATGGGTATGAAGCAGCGGCTCGGAATCGCGGTGGCTCTGCTCGGAAGCCCCGATGTACTGATTCTGGATGAGCCGATTAACGGGCTTGATCCGCAGGGGATTGTAGAGATCCGGGAGCTCATCCTGGAGCTGAACGCAGCGGGCCTGACCATTCTGATCTCCAGCCATATTCTGGAGGAGCTATCGAAGATCGCCACCAAGTATGCCATCATCCATCAGGGAGAATTCGTCGAGGTGCTCTCCAAGGAACAATTGCAGCAGCGCTGTGAGGAACGGATCGAGATTAGCGTGGAGGAAGCGCGGGAGGCTCTACCGGTGCTGGAGCGCGAGCTGAAGATTACACAATATAAGGTGGTGGATAGCCGCACGGTCTATGTATACGACCGGCATATCCACATCCGGCAGATCGTTCAGGTGCTGGCGCAGCATGGGGTAATGGTGGATTCCATCGCAAGGCATAAGCAGAGCCTGGAGCAATATTTCCTGGAGCGCACGGAAAGTGCAGGTGAACGCCATGATTAACCTGTTCAAAATGGACCTGTACCGCTTCACGCGGAACAAGATTATGTACCTGCTGCTGCTTTTGTTCTGTGCCTTTCAGATCTTTGGCATCTTCATGATGAAGCAATACGAGCAGCCGGTGGAGGGCCGTCCGATGCTCAGCAGCTTAACCGAGAGCGAATTCATCCAGTATACCATCTCGCAGCCGCCTTCCTGGATGCTGATTTATATTGCAGTGTTCACGATCTATTTCTACATGAGCGAGTGGAACTCCGGCTTCTCCAAGAACTATATCTCCATGCGGCAGGCCAGAAGCCACTCCGTCTTCTCCAAAATGGCGATTCTCTCGCTATTCGTGGCCATGATGTTCTTGACCCTGCTGGTTGCAGACGGAATCGCGAGAAAGCTGTTATGGGACCAGACAGATCTGGGGGAACCGGGGGCGTTCATTACATTGCTGGCGGGCCAATTCCTTCTGCACTGGGCGTTCTCGCTGTTGATTCTCTGTATAGCGATGGTTACACGGAACCTGTTAGTTAGCTTAACTGCCAGCATCGTTCTGGCTCTGAATGTGATCGGGATGGTGCTGGAGGCGCTGGAAAATCTGTTTACGGACATTCATTTGACAAAATATCTGCTGATCAACACCATTATCAGGGTGAAGGATTTAGGCAGCACGGCTGACCTGATTCATACGTTCGGAGTGGCTATTGCGGCGATTCTATTCCTAAGTTATTTTGCTGTCCGCTACAAAATCAGGGAGGATCTGAACTAGGGAGTGGAGTAATCATCACTCGGCGGCACCCGGATCAAATTTTTCTGCATTCCCCGGGCAGCTCCCCGCCCTGTATCCAGGCTTCGACGAGCTTATTGAACAGCTCAGGATTAGCCAGAGAGAGGCCGTGTCCCATCCGGGGAATCGCCACGCCCATGGAGCGGGGGTTGGCGGCCACCAGATCCCGGGCGGATTGCTTCATGACAGATTTCTCACGTTCACCTACAGTAACCAGTATCTTGCCTGAGGCCTCGCTGAACCCGGCTGGAATGCGGAACGACATATTCTCTTCCAGCACCCGGATCAGCGTCATTAGCTCCATCTGCCGGCTCTCTTCAACATACCGTTCCAGGTACTCCCCGCCCAGATAGAGCGTCTTAGCCTGCAGCTTCGCGAACCATCTGTACTTAATCAGCGGAAAAGACAGTCTGACCGCCGGTCTGATCAGCCTGCTGGCGGAGGGAATCGGCCGCACCAACGCGCTGTTGATGATAGCATAATCGATCAGCTCCGGCCTCATAGCCAGCATCTGAACCAGCACCTGTGCGCCCAGAGATAATCCGGTAACAACAATCTTTCTTCCCTGAGCCCGCTCCTCAATAATGGATACAAGCTCCTCCGCACTGCTGCGGATCGTGAACTCCTTATCCTCCCGGCTGAACCCGTGCCCCGGCAAATCCGGGACCAGACAATGATAACCAGCGAACGCCGCCATCTGCTTCTCCCACATCCATCCGCTCACGCCCCCGCCATGCAGGAAGACCACCAGATAATCCCCATTCGGGTCTCCGTACTCCTGAATATGTATAGCCACTCCGCACACCTCATTCCTGTAAAAAGATCATCCCTACTCCTACGTCCCAGTAACAATATGGTCTCATAGAAACCACCTAAACTAGTAGGTTCGGTTTTCGACGCATACATTTGACCCTATGGTCTCATTGCAAATCCCATGCACCCTGATCAGGCACGGCAACCCTCAGCAAGCGAGCTAATATTAGGCTGATATTGCACCTGTTGCGGACTTCTAATCCTACATTCAAGTAAGTGATTGTATATCCTGCAATAGAAAACGCATAGCTGACCGTAAAAAGCGATTCTATTGTATTTCATACAGTAGAATGTTGTGTTTTGGGTGAAAATTGGCCCTTTTTCAAAATTCAATTGTACCGAATACAATAGATTCTATTTTGAAGGCTTTTTTACAGTATTCTAGTGTACAAAATGCAGTTGCTATCGTTCCAGCGCCTACAGCATCCAATGACTGCTATGAGAATGAGACGCTGGTTCGTTAAGAGCCGGTAATGGTGATATTCACAATAATAATTCTGATGCTGTACTAGCTTGGATGCCTCTCATAAAAAAGCCCCGGCAGCTTGTCCAAGCTGCCAGGGCTTTACCTCTACTATACAACAACCTAACATAAGTTGAATCAAAGAAAATAGCGAAAAGCAAGAAGGACCGGAGGGGAATTTTGGAACTGTAGGAGCGGTAGCGCCCGCCTTTGTATACGGATTTCTACCGCGAACAGCGGTCTAATCAGGAAATCTGTATACGGGCAGCGGCCGGAAGTCCAAATATTCGCCGGAGTGACGTCCGGGCTGTGAGCCAGGTTCTTCGATTCAGCTTATCTCAAAAATTAAAATCCTCATCCCGCAAAGGCTCCACATTCATCGCCCGCACATAACCATTCCCCTTCTTCGAGAAGAAGTCATGCTGCTTCGTGTGGGTGCTGATTCCGTTCTGCACGATCGGGTTGATCTCTTCCTCATCGAACAGCGGATCATGGCCGAGGTTCATCAT
Source organism: Paenibacillus sp. FSL H3-0469 (assembly GCF_038051945.1). Classification (NCBI taxonomy): domain Bacteria; kingdom Bacillati; phylum Bacillota; class Bacilli; order Caryophanales; family Paenibacillaceae; genus Paenibacillus; species Paenibacillus sp. FSL H3-0469. Next base: position 2,643,812 of record NZ_CP150302.1, on the reverse strand, counting down.
CGCCTTGTTGGCGTTGTAGCGCAGGAAGGTCTTCACTTCGTCCACCAGGCCAATCGGGGCGTAGATCTGCTCGGTGTATTGCTCCTCGTTCGCGTGGAGCAGACGGAGCAGGCCGACCAGGGTCTCGTAGACATCGCTCTGGTCTTCTTCGGACAGCTCCTCGAAAATCTCCTGCGCCAGCACCCCGACATAGACGCCGTGGATGCTCTCATCGCGCAGGATCAGGTCGATGATCTCGCCGCTGCAGGTCATTTTGCCCTGTCCGGCCAGATAGAGCGGGTAGAAGAAGCCGCTGTAGAACAGGTAGCTCTCCAGCAGGACCGAGGCGGACATCGCCAGATAGAGGTCTTTCTTCGTCTCAATCTTTTGATAATACTCCGAGATCGTCTCCGCCTTGAACTGCAGGAACGTATTGTCCTCCACCCAGCGGAAAATCCCGTCAATCTCCTCCGTTGAAGCCAGTGTGGTGAAAATGCTGCTGTACGACTTCGCATGAATCTGCTCCATCATGCCCATGAAGCCGAGGACCGCCTTGCGCTGCAAGCCGTCCACATGCTCCATAATCTGCGGCATGCCTACGCCGCCTTGAATCGTATCCAGCAGGGTCAGTCCGCCCAGCACCTTCATATAGGAGTCCTTTTCAATCTCACTCAACGTGAGCCAGGACATTTTGTCATCGGATAGTGGTATTTCATCATCGGTCCAGAACTGCATAATATTCTGGTTCCAGAACATCAGCGAGAAATCGTCGTCGGGACGGTTCCAGTTCACCGCTTGGATTGCGCTCATAATCGTATCTTCTCCCTTTCTGTACCTGTGCCCCTCTTAGATGGAGCAGGCCAGGCATTCCTCGACAGACAATTTGTTGGTCCGGGTGTAGTACAGGGATTTCAGCCCTTTGTGCGCCGCATACAGGTAAGAACGGGCCAGCTCACGGGTGGTGACATCACTGTTCACATGCAGAACTGTTGAAATACCCTGGTCGATATGAGGCTGAATCTCCGCAATCAGATCAATGACCTTGAACTGGTCCATCTGGTAGGCGGATTTATAATAGAACACATTGTCCGGACGCAGGTAAGGCATCGGATAGTAGGTGGTCGAGTTGGCGTATGTGCGGGTCTCGATTTGCTCTACAATCGGCATAACGCTGGAGGTAGCATTCTGGATATAGGAGATGCTCGCAGTCGGCGCAATTGCCAGACGGTAAGCATGGTACAGGCCGTGCTTCATCACCTTGTCACGCAGCTCTTTCCAATCCTCTGTAGTAGGAATGTAGATTCCCTCGAACAGCTCCTGCGCTTTTGCCGTAACCGGACGGTAGTCTGTAGTCAGATAACGGTCAAAATATACGCCGCTGGCGTAGTCGGACTGCTCGAAGCCATAGAACGTCTCGCCGGTCTCGGCGGCAATCTCCATGCTTTTCTCAATCGAATGATAGTTCATCGTCATGAAGAAGGTGCGTGCGAAATCACGGGCCTGCTCACTCTCATAAGCGACTTTATTCTTGGCAAAATAACCATGCAGGTTCATTACGCCCAGACCCACGGAGTGCATTTCCTTGTTCGCCTTAGCCACGCCTGGAGCGTTGGATACCGTTGTCATATCGCTGACAGCCGTCAGTGCCAGCATGCCCTCATGTACGGATTCACGGATCTTACCGTGCTCCATCACGTTCACGATGTTCAGGGAAGCCAGGTTGCAGCTGATATCGCGGCGGATCTCGTCCTGCTGTCCGTAGTCATTAATCTCCGAAGTCTCCTGCAATTGAAAAATCTCGGTACACAGGTTAGACATCTTGATCTGACCCACACCCCGCAGGGCATGAGCAGCGTTGGCATTGCTCTTGTTCATAATATAGGGATAGCCCGATTCAAGCTGGATCATGGCGATCTTGGTCAGCATGTCGCGTGCGCTCATGGCGATTCTTTTCTTCACGCGCGGATCGGCAAGCAGAGTATCATACATGACGTCCAGATCCATGTCATCCAGGTGCGTACCATACGCCTGATAGACCGTGTAAGGAGCGAACACATGCAGCGGCTGATTATCCTGTGCGAGCTTGTAGAAGCGGTTAGGCACGATCAGACCGATAGACAACGTCTTCAGGCGTGTCCGTTCGTCGGCGTTAATCTTTTTGCTGTCCAGGAACTCCAGTACATCCCAGCCAAAAATATTATAATAAGCCGCGCCCGAACCCTTACGCTGGCCCATCTGGTCCGCATAGGAGAAGCCGTCTTCCATGAGCTTCAGGACAGGCATGATGCCTTTGGCCGCATCCTCAACACCCTTAATCGTCTCACCGCGCGAGCGCAGCTTGGACAGATTGACGGCAACGCCGCCCCCGATTTTTGACAGCTGCATGCAGGTATTCAGCACATAGTTGATCGAATTGAGCGAGTCATCCATTTCCAGCAGGAAGCAGGAGACCATCTCGCCGCGGCGGCTTTTACCGGCATTGAGGAAGGTTGGTGTCGCCGGCTGCAGGCGCTGTTCCATCATCGAGCGGGCCAGTGTGCGGGCGGTCTCCACGTTGCCCCGGCCCAAATGCAGAGCCACTACCGCTACGCGGTCCGGATAATGCTCCAGGTACTGCTTACGGTCATTGGTTTTGACGGCATAGTCGGTATAGAACTTGGAAGCCGCCATATAGGAAGGGAAGCGGAAATTATAGTCATGGGCGATCCGGTAGACATCCTCCATCTCAGCAGCGGAGTAACGGTCGTACAGGTCCTCGTAGTAATCATTGGCAATCATATAATCAATCTTGGCTTTGGTATCCGTGAAGGTCAGGCTGCGCCGCTCCACATCCCGCATGAACTCAGCTACCGCCTCCTGGTCCTTATCCAATTGGAAAAAGCCGCTTTCGTCTCTCTTCATCAACATGTTGTTCAGTTCAATATGCCGCAACCCGGTCCACCTCCTGTTTTATGCGTTGTACATCACCAAATGTTCCCGACAATTCAAACTTGCCGACCACCGGTACGTTGTAACGCTGTGCAATCAGATCTGCGCTGTGCGCGTATAGCTCACCCCAGTTTTTGTTGCCGCTCGCGGCGATGCCCTTCAGCCTGGAATGGTTTCGTTCAAGGAATGTTGATACCTTCTCTGGAATCTGTCCAAATCCGGTGGTGTATGTAACAAGCACGTAAGGCTCGTCGATCGTCATATGCTCTTCGATTTGAACTGCCGGAAGCTTCAGTTTATTAATGAATCTTCTAACGTTGCCGGTCTTGGAATCGTAAGCAATCAACATGGCTCCTAACCTCCTATAACATGTAGCCCATTCTACTTGACAAATAAAGAATAGCGGATTTACTAGATTTATGGGCTTAGCTCTTATATACACTATATTTAGTAATGCTTAATCATTTTATATACCATATATTGAAAAGTCAAGCGGTGAACAAGCCCTCACAGCCGCCCAAAATGCCTCTCCAAATCGCCAATCCCACGCCCCGCCTGCATTCTATTCTCTTATAATTAATTAGTATTTTTTTTAAGCAATTTGCGGGGCTGTGGAATGGTCCGAATGGGGCATTTGGAGAAGGGGAGGCGGCTATAAAATTTGAAAGCGCTCTGCCGTCGGCGGATGGAGTTTTGATGGCACTTCGTACATTAGACGCTGCTCCAATTTTTTGGGGGATCAGATCTGTTGTATTTTGTACACTTGATTTCAGCTAACAGGGGCTAATTGAGCAGATGCGTGCCCCAATATTTTCAATAACAGGGAACCATATCGGTCGGCAGGAGTCTTATTAGGTGAGAGGGGAGAGAACATGCAGAGTAAAGAACTAACGTATAGCATGACCTGTGCCTCATCGGTATCGCTGCGCGAGATGATGGAGACCTACGGGCAGGATGTATGGAATTATGCTTTTTTCTTAACCCGCAGCCGGGAGCAGGCGAATGATATCAGCCAGGAGGTATTCCTCAAGGCCTACAAGAGCATCGGCAAGTACCGGGGGCAGTCCACTCTGAAAACCTGGCTGCTCACCATTACCCGCAACACCGCGTTCAGCTTAAGGAAGAGCAGCTTCTGGCGGAGGTTCGTTCCGCTGGGCAGCCATCAGGATAAAGGGGGCGTCTTGTCCGCAGAACAAGAGGCTATCGGCAATCAGTACGCGAACCGCATCTGGGAGATCATTATGGAGCTGCCGGACAAGTACCGGGAGGTGCTGGTGCTGGACATTCAGCAGGATCTGTCAGTCGCTGAGCTGTCCGCGCTGCTTGGAATCGCGCAGGGGACGGTCAAATCCAGGCTCGGACGGGCCAGAATGAAAGTGAGAGCAGCGATGAAGGAGGAAGACCAGTGAAGACAAGACAAGAGCATGAGCAAGTGAAGGTGATGAGCGGGGAGAAGGACTGGTATAAGCAAGCCGGACGGATTCCGCTTGTAGAACCGGGATTCACGCCACAACTTATGGCGCGGATTGAAGAGGCTGCCCATGAATCCTCTAATCATACAAGCCGCCGCCGCTTCAGCCGTATGGCTGCCTTCGGCGGACTGACAGCTATCCTGCTGCTTGGCGCGCTGGTCTGGCCGTTTGGCCCAGGGGCCGGGCTTGATCCGGCAGGGAGGCTGGCAGCGGTCTTTAAGCCTGGCTCGGGAGCGGCTGTGGTGCAGCCGTCGGCGTCTCCTTCGGCTACTCAGCAAGGACTGGGCCTGTACGAGATATCGGCAGAGTTTGAATTAGGCGGTCTTAAGTACTATATGCCTCTTCCACTAGACCGCAATAAGGCTGCTGCGATGGCTGTTGAGACCTCTGCTGGAATTGTCTGGTCACCTCCGCCGCCTGTGGTTGACTATCTCAAGCCTAAATACACACACAATACAGAGCCGTATACTCTCTATCTGACTCCAAAAGGGCATGCAGAGCTATCTAAGGATTCAGCACAGCGGTTGTATGTCTTTCCTTTATACGCTGGAGGCGCACAGTCATATTTGTCACTGGGAAGTTTATTTGGAGCGGGAGATTATCTTTTATTTTCCAGCAGCAGCTATACTATTGGAGAGAATGCCAAAAGGTCAGGGGCCAAGCTGTATGTGATGGATATCAGACAAGCAGGAGAGGGGAAGATTTCTGTTCCTCGAGAGCTACTAATCTCAGATGAAGCGTATCAAGTCTATAAATCATTTATGGCCATTAATCCCGAAAAAGCAGAGTTTTTGGTTGTTTATTATACAGATGATGGAAAAGGTGGTTATACACAGCATAATAAGTTGTATGATATTGCAACTGGCAGTGCTCAGGTACTTTCGGGCGAAATCACTACAGAAAATGTTGAAAAACCCTCCAAGCTCCATTATGGAGCGCTTACCCTTGATTCTAAAGATCTTGTGACCATTGTCCATTACGAAGTTAACGGAGAGCAGCGGAGTACACAGGTTGATATAAAGACGGGCAATCAGTGGTACTACGACTGGTGGTATGAGGAACATGGTGAGAAAATTGATGCCTCTACAGTAGGAAATTGAGCAACTCAGAGTACAGGAGCAGGATGAGTGCTGGAATAGTATGCTAATCATGATATGCTCAGACGGTCAATGGAGCAATTCCTCTGAAGACAGGGAGTCTTCCAATTTGCCTGTTATCTATGTCCCTTGCGGACTGTGAAGCCTTTATATTCTCGATTTGGCACATTTGACCCCGCTTACGGACTGGAAGGCCCTTATTGTACTACGAATGCGTCTTAATCGGGTGAGTAACGGTGAATAAGCGCACTGGAGTCCACAAGCCTGTTATAATGCTGCTTTTCGAGGAAATAAGCGCATCACAGTCCGGTACCATCGTGGAGCCCAGTCATTTAGTATATTTGTCTCACGCCTTAGAGGCCGTATCCACTTATTTCGTATTTTCAATCTGATCTTATAGATAATTTACTAAAAAAAAGCTATACTTTTTGATAATCTCTCTAAGTAAACTTGGTTAATGTTTACTTCTGGAGTGCGATATCGAAGAGTGGAGCGGGATCAATGAAGAAGCTGACTATTGAGGATGTGGCCCAGAAAGCGGGCGTATCGAAAAGCACAGTCTCGCAATTTTTGAATAAACGGTTCAAGTATATGAGTGAGGCGACCAAAAACCGCATTGCCGAGGTTATCGATGAGCTGAACTACCAGCCCAACGGGCTTGCCCGCAGCCTCAAGCAGAACCGCACGCATATGGTTGGCATTATTGTAGCCAATATAGATTATTCACTGTCCATTCAGTGCATCCGGGCGATTGAGAATGAGCTGCAGCGCCACGGCATCCAGGTGATTATCTGCAACTCGGATGAGAATGCGGACAAGGAGAATACCTATGTAGAGACGCTGGTTGCCCGTCAGGTGGATGGCCTGATTATTTTCCCGGCGGGAGATCAGCCTGCGCCTTACACCCGATTAATTGAAGCAGAATATCCGCTGGTCTTCATGGACCGGCTGGTTGACGGCATTACGACCCAGAGCCTGCTGCTGGATAATGAAATGGCGGTGAAGACTGCTATCCGGGAGCTGACCACCCAAGGCCATGAAGCGATTGCAATTCTATCCCTGCCGCTTGGCGTACATGCGATTACCCCGCGCAAAGAGCGGATGAGCGGTTACAAAAAAGCGATGGAGGAAGCAGGTCTGCCGCTGCTAGATTCGTATATGCGTAGTGTGTCGCGCGAAGATATCGCTTCCGCAATGGATGAGTTGTTACAGCTGCCCCAGCCGCCGACCGCGCTGCTTGCCGCCAATGATCTGGTGCTGGGCGAGATTCTTAAATATGCGAACCGCAACGCTATCTCCATCCCCAGCCAATTGTCAGTGATCGGCATTGACGATGCAGAATTCGCCCGGATCTATAATCCCGATATTACTACGATCCGCCAGCCCGCCTACGAGATGGGGATGCAGGCAGCGAAGATCATGCTCTCTTTGATCAACGACACGGACGGCGCGATCCCCATCACCTACAGATTCCCGCCTTCCTTGCAGCAAGGCGATTCGGTGCAGCCTCCGGCTAAGCCGGAATAGCAACAGGCGGTATGAACGTCCCCATAAGGCTTTATTTTGCCCGGATGCCGGGAACCCTTACGGGATTGGAAAAGACCGGGAAACCGCTAAAAACCTTGATTATACAAGGATTTTAGCGGTTTTTTGATTTCCCCTTTCTGGACTTAACTTCTGCTATCTAACGAGCAAGTTATCTTGACGCCGGGCCGTAGCAGCCGTATGGTACAAGTGACAAGAACGGACAACTAAAGGGAGGTATACGGTACATGCTTCAGAAAGGAAAGCTATGAATACATTGACAGCCTATGGCCGCAAGCTCTGGCGGCAGATCGCCGGCAGGTATTACCGGATATCCATTAAGCAGAGGATTCTGTTCTCGTTCATCGTGCTGATCACGCTGTCCATCGGTGCAATGGGTACCTTCTCGTACTGGATTGCTGCGCAGGAGATCGAGGACAATGCCTACGCCGGCAGCCGGGAGACGGTAAGCAAGACGGCACAATTGCTGGATTCCCGCCTGAATGATGTGGCGCTGTCCGTGCAGTCCCTGATGCTGAGCGATGCGTACCGCAAGATGATGCTCGATGTGTTCAGCCATGATGTGTCGAATTATTATGTGCATCTGTCGGATCTGCAATATGTGCTCTCCCAGGCAACGTTCAATCAGCCGATCATTGAGAATGTGCTGATCGTTACCCCGATTGGCGATTTCTATTCCACTACGCAGATCCGGGCGCAGGACAACTCGTTCTACGGTTCGGAATTATATGATCTGAGCAAGGAGCAGCCGGGCGGCTACTGGGCCAAAGGACATTATGACCGGTTGTTCACGGGCAGCCAGCGGGTGGTTTCCTTCGTAGTCCGGGGAATTTATGAATACCCTTACACGCCGATCAGCAATGTATTTATTGTGGTCAATATCAGGGAGGGCCGGATAGATGAGCTGCTGAATACAGGCGGAGAACAAGCAGGGAGGAATTATTATCTGGTGAGCAGGGAAGGAGAGGCGGTGGTGGAATCCCGCTGGCCGTTCCGGGGCAGGTTCCCATGGAAGCCGGTGCTTCCCGAAGCCGGGACAGCAGCCGATCCGCAGGATCACTATTACAGCTACGGCGGCAAGGAATATCTGGTTAATTATACAGGCTCAGCCTCATCACCCGACTGGATCATCTCCGGTATGCAGTCACGGGACCAGCTGCTGGGCAAGCTGCAGCGGGTGCAGCGCATCACTCTCTATGTCATCGTTGTTTTCCTGCTGGCCACCTGGCTGATCTCCAATCAGCTGACATCTGTGCTGCTGAAGCCGCTGTTCAAGCTGCGGCGGCTGATGCGCAGAGTCGAAGAGAACCAGCTCAGTGTGGTGTATGAGAGCCGTTATGAGGACGAGGTGGCCCAGGTCGGCTTTCAGTTCAACCGGATGATGTCGGAGATTAAGACGCTGATTGCGGATGTGAAGACCAAGGAGGAGGGCAAGCGGCATGCAGAGATCCGTGCCCTTACGGCGCAGATGGAGCCGCACTTTCTGTACAATACGCTCAATACCATCTATTGCAAATCGGTCATGGGCGAGAATGACGATGTGAATGAGATGATCCTGTCCTTATCGCAGATGTTCCAGATCGGGCTCAGCGGAGGCAAGGATCTGATTACACTTGAGGATGAACTGTCCCACATGCGGGAGTATTTCGCCATTCAACAGAAATGCTATGAAGGACTGTTTGAATACACGGTGACGGTAGAGGACGAAGCCCTGCTGTCCTGCCTGCTGCCGAAGATTATCCTGCAGCCGGTGGTGGAGAACAGCATTCAGCATGGATTCAGCGACCGGACAATAGGAGGCAGGATAGACATCACGGTCAGCCGGGAGCAGGGGCTGCTGCATATTTGCATTACCGACAACGGACGGGGGCTTGATGCTGCACAGGTCAAGCAGGGGATGGACATAGCCCCGCAGTCCAGAAAAGGCTATGCCCTGTTCAACATCAGGCACCGGCTGGCCTTGTATTACGGGGCCGAAGCCCGTATGGACGTCAGCGGTGAGCCAAGTAAGGGATCACGGACGGATCTGTGGATTCCGTTAGGGGAGGAGCGATGAGGCATGGAGCCGGAAAGATTCAAATTATGTGTAATCGACGATATTAAAAGTGTGGTGGACATGGTCTCGCGCAAGCCGCCGTGGCAGGAGCACGGTATTGAGATCACCGGGACGGCGCTTGACGGTGAAGCGGGACTGCAGCTCATCCGCGAGACCCGGCCGGACATTGTGCTGACGGATATCCGGATGCCAAGAATGGACGGCCTGCAGATGACCCGGGCGATTCTGGAGGTGCTGCCGGACTGTAAGATTATTATTCTCAGCGCCTACTCGGAGTTCTCTTATGCCCAGGAGGCCATCCGGCTGGGGGCGCTTGATTTTGTGAAGAAGCCCTTTTCCCTGGAGGAGATTGTGAATGCAGTGCTGAAGGCCAGGGAGCTGTGCCGGGAGGAGCGTCAGGAGACCGCCAGACTTACTGCGATGGAGGCCAAAATCAGAGAAAGTCTGCCCATCCTCCGCCAGGAATATCTCACCTTCCTGCTGCACCACCAGACGACAGAGGCGGATGCCCGTTCCCGCTGGGCCTACCTTGATATCCCGCTGGACCAGCATGATTTCTTCGTGTTTGTCGCCGAGATTGATCATTTCGCGGAGAAGCTGAGCGGCCAGCCTGTGCAGGAGGTCGAGCTGCTAAGGTTCAGCCTGCACAATATTCTCGAAGAGACGATTTCCGCCCTGACCCGCGGCGTTATTATCCGGGAGGCGACAGACCGGTACATCTGCATCATGAACGGCTCGAACCCGGAGACCGCCGCGCTGATTACGGAGGCCTGCTGCATGAATGTAAGCCGCTTCTCGCGTCATACCCTTTCAATTGGCGTGGGCCTCGGCAAGGCGGCGATTCAGGAGCTGGGTACAGCGTACAGACAGGCGCTTAGCGCGCTGGGGTATCATTTCTATACCGGGGGCAACGGGGTCTATCATTATAGCAATATCGAGAATAAACCGCTCTCGCTCCACAGCTATTCCGCCGCCGCCGAGCAGGAGCTGCTGTTTGCCCTGCGTTCCGGCAATTCTGCCAAAGGCCTGCAGGTGCTGGACCAGTTGTTCTCGGAGCTGCTGGACAGCGGGCTTTTGCCTGATCCGCGTTATGTTGAGAGTGTCGGCTATGAGCTGAGCTCCAGGATCTGCCGGGTCCTGCTGGAGCAGTTCCCTTACGGGCAGGTGGAGCCGCTGGAACTCAGAATTGCCGCCATGAAGAATCAGGTGCATCCTTCCCTGCAGGATATCCGGGAGCTGCTGTCCTGGCTGTGCCGGGAGGCTTGTACACTAGTTACGGAGGCCCGTTCCCTGGAGTCCACGCGGATTATCCGCCAGGCCGTCGAATATATTCATAGTCATCTGGATACGGGGCTGTCGCTGGAGCAGATGGCGAAGCAGATTAACCTTAGCCAGGGATATTTCTCCAATCTGTTCAAGAAGGTGCAGGGGATTTCGTTCCAGCAGTATGTGATGCATGAGAAGATGGAGAAGGCGAAGGCGATGCTGATTAGCGGCCGGCAGGTTCAGGAGATTGCCCAGGATCTCGGGTATGAGCACAGGCGCTATTTCAGCGAGGTGTTCAAGAAATATACCGGCATGACCCCGTCCGAGTTCAAATTGCATTATCTTGGAAAAGAATAGAAATCAGCAGGGAGGGATTTCCGCAGGGCGGAGATTACCTCCCTTATCTGTATAGAACTCCTGCAAATATCTGCCCTTAATGTGGGCTTACCCGCCTTATCCCGATGCGCCAATCCGTCTATAATCAATTTGTAAGCGAATACAGAAGGGATATATAAGGGGGAACTACCAATGATGAAGCGTACGCTAATGACATCTCTGAGTTTGGTCCTGGCACTTGGCTTAGCAGCCTGCGGCAACGGTAACAGTGGCGGCGGCAATGCAGCTGAAGGCACAGGAGACGGGGCGAAAGCTGGTTCGGGGGAAAAAACTAAAATCAGCTACTGGACAGGCGACCGCCACGATGCGGATTTCGTGAAGGAGAAGGTGGCCGAGTTCAACGCATCTAATAAGGACGGGATTGAGGTGGAACTGGTCGTCAAGGGCGATGACTTCGATACTGCGCTTGATCTGTCCTTCCAGACCTCCGATGCACCGGATGTGATCCGGGTGAAGGAGAATACCATCCAGACTTTCTACAAAAAAGGCTTTCTCGCTCCGATTGACGAGTTCCTAAACGATGAGCTGAAGGAGAAATTCCCGGCCATGCCGGATCTGAACGAATTCGACGGCAAGCGTTACAGTCTGCCGAACTATGGAACGACGATGCGTCTGGTGTACAACAAGGATCTGTTCGCCAAAGCGGGCATTGAGCAGCCGCCGGTTACCCTGCAGGAGCTGGTGGATACAGCCAAGAAATTGACAGCAGCCGGCAAAGCGGACGGCGCTTACGGCTTCGCCCTTAACTTCAAGAGCCCCGGCAGTGCGTTCGCGCGTTCGGCACGGGTGATTGCAGAGATGAGCGGCTATGGCGGCTTCGGGTATGATTTCAAGACGGCCCGCTACGACTTCAGCGGTTTCGAGCCGATCATCAATGCCTTTAAGCAGATCAAGGACGACGGCAGCATGCTGCCGGGTGTAGAATCGCTGGATATTGATCCGCTGCGGGCACAGTTTGCCGAAGGCAAGATCGGAATGTATATGTCCTACTCCTCAGAGCCGGGCGTCTATAAGAATCAATTCCCGGCCAAGATTGACTGGGCGGCAGCTCCGGTTCCTACCATCGACGGCAATGTGAAGGGTGCTTCCGGCTTCCTCGGGGGCCAGTGGCTGGCGCTCAGCTCGAAATCAGAGCACAAAGAAGCAGCCTGGAAGTTCATGGAGTTCATGTACGGCGATCAGGTGCTGACGGATTATCAGGAAAAAGGCTTCGGCATCTCCATGGTTCCATCTATTAGCGCAGCAGCCAAGACACCGGATGTGAACGGCATTGAAGGCTTCCTGCCGAATAAGAACGATGGAGTGTGGCCGGTCTATCCGTCTGTAGCACCGGAAGGAATGAAATCGGATGACGCCTTCTTCAAATATATGCTGAACGGCGGCGATTTGAAGGCGATTATCGCTGATCTGAACAAGCGTTATAATACTGCACTGGACAGTGTGATTGCGAATGACGGCGTGAAGGCCGAGCCGGATGCTGGCTTCGATCCCGCTGCTCTGGGCGGCAAGTTCGCCAAATAGACGGAAGGTTAGGGATAGAGATACAGGCTAGGATAACGGGGGATGGGGAAGCAGCTTTCCCATCCCCCCTGCTCTGGCCGCAAGGGAGAGGAGCCGGAAGAAACCAGATGAACAAAACGAAACATGCCTTATTTTCATATAGCTTTATCTTTCCAAGTGCCTTGCTCACGTTGGTCCTCGGAATTTACCCGATTGCCTGGGCGTTCCGCTATATGTTCTATGATTACAAAGGGTTCGGAACGGCCCGGTTTACCGGATTGGCCAATTTCAGCCGCATCCTGAAGGACACCCAGTTCTGGGATTCAGTGGTGAATACATTTGTCTATGCAGGCGGCAAGCTGCTGATCACTATTCCGCTAGCCCTGCTGCTGGCAGCCATATTGAACCGGGGGCTGCGGGGCAGACAGCTGCTGCGGGGGATTTTCTTCATGCCGACCGTCATCAGTACCGCCGTAATGGCTGTAGTCTTCTTCACGATTTTCAACTCATATAACGGGATTCTGAACCAGTTCCTGATCCGCTCGGGCCTCTCGGATTCCGGTGTGGATTGGCTGGGGCCGAAATATGCCATGCTCACCGTCATTCTGGTTGCGGCCTGGGGGGCGGTCGGCAATTATATGCTGCTCTTTCTCGCCGGTTTGCAGAATATTCCCGAGGATGTGTATGAGGCCTCTTCCCTGGACGGGGCAGGGAAAATCCAGCAGTTCCGCTATATCACCCTGCCGATGCTGGGGCCTGTCATGCAGATGGTTATTATGCTGGCGATCATTACAGCCCTGAAGGGCTACGAGAGCATCATGGTTCTGACCGAAGGCGGTCCTGTAGGCAAGACGGAGGTCATGTTCCTGTATTTGTACAAATTATTTTTCCCTGTCGGCGGGGGCAGCGCGGCGGTCCAGGTCCAGGAGTTCGGATACGGCAGTGCGGTTGCCTTTGTGTCTGCGGTCATTGTAGGGATGATATCACTCGTTTATTTCTACGCATCCAGACGCATGAATCAGACCGATTGAGGAGAGAGGCTATTATGAGACTAAGAACCATACTGGGCAAAACAATCCTGTGGATATTTTTGCTGTCGTTTGCTTTTATCACCCTGATTCCGGTTGTGATCACCATCCTGGGCTCCTTCAAGACGAATGCCGAGCTTACTGCGGGTGCGACCTTCCTGCCGGAGAGCTGGCACTTCTCGAACTATGCCGAAGCCTGGGCGCAGGCCAATTTCTCCAGGTATACCCTGAACAGCCTGATTGTCTCCCTGGCGGCGGTGGTCGGCACGCTGCTGGTATCATCCATGGCGGCTTATGTGGTGGACCGGATGGATTTTGCCGGCAAAAAATGGTATGTCGGAATGCAGTCCTTCACCATGTTCGTAGCTGTAGGGGCGGTCGTGCTGCGTCCGCAGTTCGATCTGATGGTCAAGCTTCATCTGCACAGCAGCCTGTGGGGGGTTATCCTGATTCTGATCTCCGCCCATGCTTCGATCTTCTTCATTCTCACAAGCTTCATGAAGGGGATTCCCCGCGAGCTGGACGAGGCGGCGCTAATAGACGGCTGCTCTCCCGGCCGGACCTTCTGGCGGATCATATTGCCGCTGCTCGGACCCGGACTCGGCGTAGGTGCCCTGTTCACCTTCCGCGGCGCGTGGAATGAATATCTGCTGCCGCTCGTGTTCACGATGACGAAGCCGGAGCTGCAGACGCTGACTGTCGGACTGGCGAACCTGAAGTACGGGATTTCAGCCGCTTCCCAGACCCACTATATGATGGCGGGCGCCTGCTTATCCATTCTGCCGATTCTCGTGGCCTATCTGTTCGCCAACAAATCCTTCATGCAGATGACGGCCGGTTCCCTGAAGGGATAGCGGTCCGGTCCTGCGCAACCCATATTCCATATTTATCATTCAAGGAGGTACACCCCATGACTCAACACGTTCCGGCGATTCTGCAATCCGCCCCGTTCATCCGGCGGTATCCGGGCAATCCGGTGCTGGATGCAGCGAAGGTTCCTTACCCCACCGCACTGGTATTCAATGCCGGTGTAACGAAGTTCAACGGCAAATATGTGATGATCTTCCGCAATGATTACGGCTCACTGGCCGATCAGAGCCTTGCGCCGCATCACACCACGGATCTCGGCATTGCCTACAGTGATGACGGGCTGAGCTGGACCGCCGGCCCGAAGCCGGTGTTCAAAATGCATGACGAAGAGACTATCCGCGCCTACGACCCGCGCCTGACCGTGATCGGCGGCCGCTGTTATATGTGTTTTGCCGTGGATACGCGCCATGGCATCCGCGGCGGGATCGCCGTTACCGATGATCTGGAACACTTCGAGGTGCTTAGCCTGTCTACACCGGACCTGCGCAATATGGTGCTGTTTCCCGAGCTGATCGGCGGCAAATATGTCCGGCTGGAGCGTCCCTTCACGGTGTACAGCCGCGGCGGCCGGGACCGCTTCGACGCCTGGATCTCCGAGTCGCCGGACCTCAAGCATTGGGGCAACTCCAGCCTGCTGCTCGCCGTTGAACAGGTGCCGTTTGCCAACGACAAGGTCGGTCCGGCTGCACCTCCGGTCCGGACGGACAAAGGCTGGCTGACCACCTTCCATGCGGTAGATGTGGACCCGGCCAGAGGCAAGCACGGCTGGGAGGATAGCTGGAAGAAGCGCTATACCGCGGGAATTATGCTGCTGGATCTGGAGAACCCCCGCAAGGTGATCGGCATGAGTAAGCAACCGCTGCTGGCACCGGAGACAGACTATGAGATTGGCGGGGGCTTCCGCAATCATGTGATTTTCCCGGGCGGGATGATTCTGGAGGATGACGGCGAGGTCAAGATCTATTACGGCTCTGCGGATACGGTGGAATGTCTGGCAACGGCCCATGTGGACGATCTGCTCAGGCTCTGTCTGGAGCCGGGGAATCAATAAGGTTGGAAGCTGGCTGAGAGCTGATAGATGTCGATTTTATGAAAAGAGTAATAAAGCATCACTGGTGAAATCACGATTCATTGATGACCTGGTGTTTGCTAAAAAAATATGAAAGAGGTGTTTAATGATGTTGAAAAGGTTCAAATTATTGAGTGCATTATTGATTTTTTGTATGGCCAACCTGTTACCAGTCTTTCCTTTGACAGCAAGCGCGGCGGGTACGATTGTAAGCTATCCGTTACCGTCGGTCTATACCACGACCAGTCAATACACGGTAACAGCAGACTCTACCAATATACCGGTAATCGACACTTCGGCGGTATTTGTAAACTATAATTATTGTAATTTCTCTTTTTCAGGTACGACTACAATCACAATAACAGCAAGCGAGCCCATCAATACCTATAATATTTCTCCCAAAGCTCTGGGAATCACTGCAACCAAGAGCGGAAATACACTTACATTTACCCTTTCAGCACCAACCTATCTTATCGTCAAAATCAATAATCTGAAAGATCTGGTGATTGCGGCAGATGCGCTTGAAACCAATGTTCCGGCCTCATCCGGTACAGGAATATACAATGTTAAAACCCAGTACGGTGCTGACAGTACCGGTGCCACTTTGGCTACAACTGCCATACAAAACGCCATCAATGCTGCTAACGCAGCAGGCGGTGGTATCGTATACGTTCCAGCTGGTGTGTACAAGAGCGGAAATATTGTTCTAAAAAGCAATGTTTCGGTTTATCTGGAGGGGGGTTCGGTTATACGGGGTTCAGGAAATCCAAGCGATTACACTACCCATTTCCATAAGAATTCTCTGAATAAGGATGGAACCTGGTTTATTTATACCGAAACCAATGCAAACAATATCAAGATATACGGCAGGGGAACGATTGACGGCAATGGCCATTATATGAGAAATACAAACAATTATTTGAACAATATTCTTGTACCCCTGCAGTGCAGCAACTTCACGGTTGACGGCATAACCCTAAGAGACAGCGGCGGCTGGGCTACAATCGTTACCAGATCTAATAACGTAACCTTCCAGAATACCAAGCACTTCAACAACAATGAGCTTGATTATGAAAATGATGCAATCGATATTCAAGAGAGCCAGAATGTACTCATAAAGCACACTGTAGCCGTATCGGAGGACGACACCTATTCCTTTAAGACCTGGGATGTAGCCACTACGGATATCGCTGCAAACTGGCCGGGAACTCCTGAGAACCAGTCCAATGTAGTTGTGGATGATGCTTTGGCCTGGAGCAGATGCGGGGCATTCAAGGTTGGAGATGGAGTGAAACAGCTTCAGGATGGCATCGTTGTTAAAAACTCTTTTGTATACCGGTGCTGGCGTGCTTTAGCGGTAGGTCATCTGTATGGAACTCCAGCGGCACAAAACATCGTATTTGACAATATAGATGTAGAAGGCTTTTGGCCAAGATCCGGTGTTCACTCCAGATGGTTTGATCTTTCGGCCAAAACAGGTCCGATCAAAAATGTGGTCTATAATAATATCAATTTACGCGCTTTGGGTGAAGTTTCCATCATGAAGGGTTGGAGTGACACCTCTACTGTATCCGGAGTTACCTTAAACAATGTTCGCGTCGGCGGAGCTGCGGTGAATAATTTGGCAGATTTGAAAATAACAGATACGAACAGCTATGCTGCAGATCCTAAATTCAACACATTGAAATTCGAAGCGGAAGGCTATAACCTTAGTTCAGGTGTTATTTCCTATGAGTCAAGCACTGATGGCGGGATTGATGTGGGTGGAGGCAGTAATGGCGACTATATCGCATTTAAAAATGTAGACTTTGGCAGTACAGCTAAAACAAGCATTGATTTGAAGGTTGCATCCGCTAATTCCGGCGGAAGGATTGAATTCCACTTGGACAGTCCAACGGGCACTATGCTGGGTTCTTGGACAGCAGAAAGCACAGGCGGATGGCAGACATGGTCCCTCAAGAATATCCCGCTTACTGCCGGCACAGCTGTAGGAAACCATACGGTATATGTTACTTTTGTGAAGTCAGATTCAACCACAGTTGCAAATTTAACCTGGTTCCAGTTCAAATAGAATGGAAGCGGTTTGATTATCTCTGATGGTCCGCAAAAAGGTGTCCCAAGCCGACCGGCTTGCGGGACACCTTTTTGCAGTTGCAGTTTCTGTTACAGTCACGTCCCTGCGGAGAGCCTGTTTATTTCTTAACGCCCGTGCTCATGAAGGCTTCCAGCGCGTCGCGGGTGGGCAGTCCGTCCATATCGCCAGGCGACATCACGGCGAGTGCGCCAATCGCATTGCCGCGCTTCACGGCTTCCGCTACGCTGAGCTTCTCCAGCATGGCGCTGATCACCCCAACCGCGAAGCCGTCTCCGGCACCGACCGTATCAACAACCTGCTCGACCTTGAAGCCGTCCACATAGCCCTCTTCACCTGTGGAGGTCTTGTAGTAAGCGCCCTCAGGACCGAGCTTGATCACTACAAGGGATACGCCGCGCTCCAGATAATACCCGGCAATCTCCTCCGGAGTCTCAAGACCGGTGAGGATCTTGCCTTCTCCGTGTCCGGGCAGGAACCAGTCGCAGCGGGTAGCCAGGTCGTTGATCGTACCAACCATAGTTTCAGTGTCAGGCCACAAGGTCGGACGCAGATTCGGATCGAGCGATACAGTCTTGCCGCGCTGCTTCATGAACTCCATGGCATGCAGCGAGAACTCGTGACACGAAGCCGAGAGTGCGGAAGAGATGCTGGTCACATGCAGATGGCCTGCGGAAGCGAAATAATCTTCATTAAAGTCGGCGAGGCTCAGCTTGGAGGCGGCGGAATTTTTGCGGAAATATTCGACCTTAGGATCTCCGGTCAGTACCTTGGATTTGATCAGCATGCCCGTGGAGAATTCCTTGGTCGTTGTGATGCTCGCGGTATCGATCTTCTCCTTATTCAGCGCCGAGGTGATGAACTGGCCGAAGTTGTC
This sequence comes from Paenibacillus sp. FSL H3-0469, assembly GCF_038051945.1. Lineage (NCBI taxonomy): Bacteria > Bacillati > Bacillota > Bacilli > Caryophanales > Paenibacillaceae > Paenibacillus > Paenibacillus sp. FSL H3-0469. The sequence goes on along the minus strand of NZ_CP150302.1, from coordinate 2,625,637 downwards.
TTCGCCGAGCTTGGTCACATAACCGGTCAGATGCTCCAGGCGTGATAATCCGGTGGCTACATTACTCTCCGCACCTGCCAGCGCCTTGGAGAAGGAAGTGACCTCATGCAGGGGGCCGGCCTCATTGGCGTAGAACATGGCCATCGGCTCCCCGAAGGTGACTGCATCCAGCTGTTTATTCATGAATAGTTCCTCCTAAAAGTTTTGATAGCATACACTCCTTGCTTCTTCTTCGCAAAACTCGCTTCGGAAGCATAGCAGGGGTATAATTAGATCCTAGTTTATGGTTTGGGATAGAATATAAGTTGAAATTATCACATAAAACGGTTTTGTACAATATAGCAATGCTCATTCTGCGGTCTTATTTTGTACAGAAAGCAGGCGGGTGAATTCGTTTGTCCTTGATATATAAGGATTTTCTTCGATTCTTGAAGGAATGTTGCCGCTTCCTAAATAAATATATATTGACTGTTGGCGGCAATGTTATTACTATTTTCTAAGAAGGATAAAGCCTGATGTTAGTAAAATAGATAAATTAGTTTATCTAAATAAATATTCTTAAGTGGAATATAACCAGAGAGGAAGTAACCCCCATGAAGAAAATCAAAGTATTGCAGAATATCACCTCTGTTGGAGTAGTAGCCGTTATCCGTGCGGATAATGCCGATGATGCTTATGCCATGTCGGTGGCTTGTATCGAGGGCGGGCTGAATAATATCGAAGTTACCTTCACGACGCCGGGAGCCGAAGTAGCGATCAAACGCTTGGTGGAAGAATACGGGGGCCGCGCCGTGATTGGTGCCGGTACCGTGCTAGACCCGCTGACGGCAAGAATTGCTATTCTGGCGGGTTCGGAATTTGTGGTTAGTCCTTCTTTTGAAGAGGATACGGCCAAGATGTGTAATCTGTACGGCATTCCTTATATGCCGGGCTGCATGACGCTGAATGAGATGAAGGAAGCCCTGAAGCTGGGCGTGGATGTGCTGAAGCTCTTCCCGGGCAGTGCGTTCGGACCGGACTATGTCAAGGCGGTTAAGGGGCCGATGCCGCATGTGAACATTATGCCAACCGGCGGCGTGGATCTGAACAATATGGAGAAATGGATCAAGAACGGCTGCATCGCTGTCGGCATCGGCGGCAACCTGACCGCACCGGCCAAGGAAGGCCGTTATGACCAGATCACAGAGCTGGCTGCACAGTATGTTGCGAAGTTCAAGGAGATTCAAGGCCGGTAAACTTGGATTCAGGGTGAGCCGTTTGCGCAGAACGGGCCTCCGGTCATACATGTACAACAGAAATGTCTTGCCTCTAGGGGCAGGGCATTTTTTTGTTGAACGTAGATAAGCCTATATGATGGAATTGCTGCTGCTTCGGGCAATACTTATAATAGAGGCAGAGTGCCCTAAGCGCCTGCGGACATTAAGAAGTATACCTGAAAGGTGATGCCATGACTGGCGACGATCTTCGCAGCAAGCTGTACCCGACACTGGTAGTGGAAGAAGCCGATTACGTGGAGATCCGGACCGCAGTCCACGGCTGCAGGGTAACGGCGGGAGCGCTTTATAAGCTGTATCGTAACTATAATCATCCGCAACTTTTTGAGCAGGGAGAAGTATATGTGCTTGATGATGCTTCCAGGGAGAACTATGCGGTGCTTCTGGTGTGCGCAACTACATTATATACATTAAAAAGAGTATTTGAATGATTGCAGCATCCCTTGTATGCTTAGTAGGGATTGCGGACTATAAAATAATCATTACAGGCTTGCAACAAATTCGCAGTCTTGCGCGTCAGTAAGATTGCATAGAGAGGGGGAACCTTCGTGGTGGAGCAGGGACTCATCAGAGCCGCTCAAGCGGGCGATCGCGACGCTCTAATCACCCTATTGCGAGAAATTGAAGGGCATGTATATAAGACGGCCTTCTACATTCTGCATAATGAACAGGATGCTCTGGATGCCTCCCAGGAAGCGTTGATCCGGGTGTACACCAAGATCGGCTCCTATGAGGAGAAGGCGCAGTTCAAAACATGGGTTCAGCGAATAGTAACCAACATATGTATAGACAAATTCCGGAGAACGAAGCCTACCGTTTCTATCGATGAACACGAAATGGTGTTTCAGGATAAAAAACATAACGTAGAGCGCGAAGTGATGTCGGGTTATCTGGCGGAGGATATCCGTGAGGCCATCGACCAGCTTCCGGAGCATCACCGGACGGTAATCGTGCTCCGCTATTTACAGGATTTTTCTTACAACGAGATTGCAGACTGTCTGGATCTGCCTCTGAACACGGTGAAATCGTACCTGTTCCGGGCGCGGCAGCAGCTGCAGAATAGACTTCAGGAGTATCAGAAAGGTGGTGTGTCAGGATGAAGTGCGCGGAGGTGATGGAATGGATGCACCGCTATTTAGATCATGATCTCAGTCAGGAAGAAATGCTTGAAATGTTCCGTCATATCGACGATTGTCCTTCCTGCGCGGAAGTCTTGGACCGGCTGACGCTGCTCTCCCAGCAGCTGGAGCAGCTTCCCGATGTGAAGCCCCCCTTCAGTCTGGTTGACTCTATCCTGCCTCAGCTTGAACAACTGGACCGTGGTGTCCCGGAAGAGCCTGCTGTAATGGAGCCGGAAGATCCGAAGGTTATTCCCTTCTCCCGTTCAAATAACCGGGGCAAGAAGCCCAAGGGTCCTTCACTGGCAGCGCGGACAGGCATTGGCGCTGCGGCGGCAGCTGTGATTCTGCTCATCGCCGTATTCAATATGCCGAAGAGCCTGCCGGGTGCAGATATGGATATGTCATCCCAGTTAATGAGCGGCGGAGCGGCGAACTCCAGCATGAGTACGGAGAGCAGTGCGGACGCCCCGCAGGCGGATGGACAGAATAACAGCGGCGGCAGCAGTGAGCTTCGAAAGACGGACCAGACCGCGCCGGGTGAAACTGCGGACGTTAATTTGAAATCTGCACCGCCTGCTCCCAGTGAGGGTGCTGATCAGCCGGCCGCAGCTGGCGGCGGTTCGGATACAGGCACGGAGCCTGCGGTAAGCGAAGCTCCGCCCAGCAAGCGCACCGCTACTGCGCCTCCGGCGGACCGCCCCAAGAGCACCAAGAAAGCGGATAGCGGGTCAGCAGATACCCAGAGCATGAAATCGAGTACACCGACACAACAGAGTGCGGTGGACGACAATCCGGCTGCGGCGGATGTACGGACGGCACCGACTCCAGCCCCTACAGAGGCAGCCATGTCGCTGATGCTTGCAGAGTCCTCGTGGACTTCGCCAGACGGGCAGCATATGGCTGAGCTGACTGGCCAGCATGTGGTAATCTACAGCTTAACCGCAGAGGGAGAAGAGCAACAACGCACAACATTGGCTTCGCTTCCTTTGGAGGGGAACTGGGTCTCCGGTGTGTGGTCGGAAGACGGCACCCAGTTCACTTATGTGCTACAGCTTGAGGACGGTACGCAGACGACGAATGTATATACGGTTCCGGCAGAGGGGGCAACACCTGCTCCGTCTGCTTCTCAGGCGCCTGCCGTCTCTCCAGCGCCAACCGCTTCTCCGGCGGCTTCTGCTTCATCGGTACCCAGCCCGGCTATCACCCCGGACGCGGCAACGTCCGATAAATAACCGGCACCTTCTTCTAGCCTGCGGAATATGCTAAGGCAAGAGGACATGAATTACAAGCTTTGCGAGTATCATCGGTATGACCGGCGGCCGGGACAGTTTCTAGAGCTGCTCCCTCCGTCGTTTATATAGATGCGCCGCTGAAACGGAGTAACTTTGGCCCTGGCTGCCGAGGTTGCTCCGTTTTTGCTTGCGCCCATGGGGCAGAATGCGGTGATAAAGATGCCTATGTTTTCAGCCGTTTTTTTGATAAAATGTACGAATGTATCAATCAAGAATATAAAAAAGGAAGTGGCAGGATGGATGCCAAAACGGCGGCCAAAGACATCAAGCAAGGAAAGGTCTCCCCGCTGTACCTGCTGTACGGCAGTGAGAAGTTCCGGATGAATGAATTCGCGGCCATGCTGGAGGAACACCTGATAGCCAAAGAAGACCGCGATTTCGCGGTGATCCCGTTCGATCTCTCCGAAACTCCGGTTCAAGCGGTCATTGAAGAGGCGGAGACAGTTCCGTTCATGGTAGAACGCAAGCTCCTGCTGGTGCGGGATGCGGCTCTGTTCACGGCAGGCAAGGAGAAGGCGAAGCTGGAGCATAATGTGGAAATGCTGAGCGAATATATGCAGCACCCTGCCGAATTCAGCGTGATTGTATTTATGGTGAACGGCGACAAGCTGGATGAACGCAAAAAAATCGTTAAAAGCATCAAAGCCTCCGGCACCGTACTGGCCTTCAATCCCCTGGGTGCGGAGGAGCTGCTGCGCTGGGTGGAAAAGGGCTTCCGCGAACGCGGCTGCTCACTTGCGCCGGGGACGGCTGAGGCTCTGATCGCAAGCAGCGGCACCGGACTCCAGGGCCTGTCGGCGGAGATGGACAAGCTGTGCCTGTTCGCCGGTACAGGTGGGCGGGTCGATGCGGCAGCGGTGGAGAGTCTGGTCCACCGGGGAACTGAGCAGAACATCTTCACGCTGGTGGAGGATATTGCGAATCTGCGCCTGGACAAGGCGCTGAATACGCTCTATGAGCTGCTGAAGCAGCGGGAGGAGCCGATCAAGATCGCTTCGCTGATTGCCCGGCAGTTCAGAATCATCCTTCAGGTCAAGGACTTGTCAGCCCTGAGCTATTCGCAGGGACAGATTGCCTCTCAGCTCGGACTGCATCCATATGCGGTGAAGCTGGCTGGAGAGCAGGCCCATAAGTTCGGAAGCCAGCGGCTGCGGCAGATCCTGAGTATTCTGGCGGATCTGGACTATCAGATGAAGACGGGAGCTGTCGATAAGGTGCTGGGGCTGGAGATGTTCATGCTGCGCCTTGGAGCCTGAATAGAGCGGCATCTCATGGAACGAATCAAAGAGCCTGTCCATCCCGTGATACACGCGGGCGGGCAGGCTCTTTGATTGTACAGCGGAATTCAATGAGTGAAGCTAACAAGCATAAAAAAACCTAACCGTATGCAGCATAGCGGTCAGGTTCTTCAATGCTCGTTATGATTGTCGCCCTTGGCTTAGGCTTGAGCCTTGAGAGCGTTCAATTTCTTAGCCAAGCGGGATTTTTTGCGGGCAGCCGCATTTTTATGAACCAGGCCTTTAGATACAGCCTTGTCCAGCTTTTTGGAAGCCGCTTGGAAAGCAGCCTGAGCTACTTCAACTTCCGTACCAGTCACTGCTACATCAGCAGTTTTCACAGCTGTACGAAGCGCGGACTTCTGGGAAGCGTTCAGTGCACGGCGTTTCTCGATCGTCTTGACGCGTTTTACCGCGGATTTGATATTTGGCATTGCATTCACCTCCTGAAAGACATTCGAAATCAACAAATGATTCACAACTTAAAATAGTTTAGCATGAAGGGTAGTAAAAAGCAAGATAAAAAGCTTTAGAATTCCTCAGTGCGGTTTGTATAAACGGCGGCTTTCTCTCGCACACTATCAGCAATATGCAAAAGGAGGCTGAACTAAGAATGGAACTGGATCTTCAGCTGTATTCGGTACGTACGGACTTGGCGGTAGAAGCGAAGGAAATGGCAGAGCGGCACGCCAATGCGCCGATCCCGGGTGTCAATGAGGAAGTGGAAGAAGAGGGCGGCATCAAGGTCACGAGACTTGCTGTAGCAGACCTTGCCGGCTCGCAGGCGATTGGACGGGCTATCGGCAATTACGTGACCCTGGAGGTGCCTGGGCTGCGCGGCGGGGATACCGGGCTCCAGCAGAAGGTCTCTACAGTGTTTGCCCGGGAATTCGAGCACTTCCTGGATGAAATCGGCATTGACCGCGATTCCAAGGTGCTTATCGTGGGCTTGGGCAACTGGAATGTGACGCCTGACTCGCTCGGCCCGCTGGTCGTTGAGAATTCGCTGATTACCCGCCAGTTCTATGAGCTGGTGCCCGACCAGATCTCGCCCGGTTACCGGAATGTCAGCGCTATTGCTCCCGGAGTCCTCGGCCTGACGGGGATTGAATCCAGCGAAGTTGTGCAGGGGATTGTGGACCGCACCAGCCCGGATGTCATTATAGCTATTGATGCGCTGGCCTCCCGTTCACTGGAGAGAATCAATACCACTATCCAGATTGCTGACATCGGCATTCATCCCGGCTCAGGGATCGGGAACAAACGCAGAGGGCTGACCAAGGAGGTGCTGGGCGTGCCTTGCATTGCCATCGGCGTCCCTACAGTCTGCTATGCCTCCACCATTGTCAACAACGTGCTGGAGATGATGCGGACCCATTTCGGACAGATGGCTGACGGGGGCGCTCATACCAAAGAGATTATGGGTCTCCTTGACGATATTTCTGAACAGGAGCGTCTTGCATTGGTGAAGGAAGTGCTTGAGCCGCTGGGTCACGACCTGATTGTTACCCCCAAAGAGATCGATGAATTCATTGAAGAGATCGCGAACATTGTGGCAAGCGGCTTGAATGCCGCCCTGCATGAAGCGGTAGATCCTGGCAATGTCGGAGCTTACACTCACTGATCTGTCACTTATCACCTGGCCCGCACCGCCCTGCTATAACGCAGAACGGGTTGCGGGCTTTTTGAATGAGTTGCCGCTTCACTTCTCTATCTATGCTCCCTGCTATCTCTCATTCTGTGGTTCTAGCATAACTCCTACGCTCATAGATTTGGAGTATGAGAGATTACAGAGGGCCTAGAGGAGGACATAACAATCATGAACAGAAAATGGTTTCAGCTATGGAATATAGGGCGGCTGCGCGGACGGCTGATGGATATTCTGTCGCTGGGAAGGACGATGCTGCTGCTGGCCGGAGGTTCGCTTGTGTTATTCATGCTGCTTGGAGCCGGCGGATTGGCCGGGCAAAAGCTGAATTCTTCGCCCATTCCTTCTATGAAAGGTCTGGCGGCCTCACTCTCCAGCGGATTCTTCATGGAGCTGCTGGGCATGGAGGTTCCCCATCTGCCGAAGGGCGAGGAACCTTCAGCTTTCTCCGGAGACAAGGTGACCTCCTTCGTATTCCGGCTGCTTACCAGTGTTGATCCTGGTGATCCCAAGAGTCTGGTCTCGCGTGAGATGCCTGGACTCGCTGCCGATGATCCCTTTCTGCTGCGCCAAGGCTCAGGAGGAAGCACAGGAGCGCCGGCGGATTATCATCCGGGGGGAGATGAGCTGGCCGCCGGGGAAAATCCCGGTGCAGGGGGTGACCCTGGAGCCCCTCCAGATTCAGGGAACGGTACGGAGGCTGATAATGGCCATGACAATCCGGGGGAAGGCGTGGTACAGCCCGAGAATTCTCCTATTCCGGACCCGCCTGATGCAGGGCCGGACGAGGGTTACTCCGGAAGCGGAGATGCCGAGAACGGCACTGGAGATACTTCGGTCAAGCGTATTCTCGTCTACCATTCCCATCCGCGGGAGGCGTATAATCCGCTGCTTGGCGCACAGAGCGACAACCCCAGTTCGGCCGTCCCTTCCAAGAATGTCATGCTGGTAGGCTCTTATATTTCCAAGAGGCTGGAGGAACGCGGGATCGGTACTGTCCATGCCCAGGAGGACTATGCTACAGAGGTGCCGGGCTACAACTGGAACTTCTCTTATAAATATTCTCGTATGACTGTGAAATCGGCCATGGCCTCCAACCAGCAGATGAGTGAGCTGATTGATATCCACCGCGATTCCCAGCGGCACGGCAAAACAACGGCAGTGATTAACGGGAAAAATTATGCCCAGGTCTATTTTATTTTGGGGCATGCGAATAAAAACTGGAAGCAAAACGAGGCCTTCGCCAATAAAATCCATCAGCTGCTGGAGAAAAATTATCCTGGAATTTCACGCGGGATATGGGGGAAATCGTCCGGAAACGGGAATAATGGGGAATATAACCAGACGTTGTCCCCGAACAGTGTGCTGATTGAGGTGGGCGGAATTGACAACAGCGCCGACGAGCTGAAGCGTACGGCGGACATTCTGGCAGATGCGATTGCTGATGTGTACTGGAGCAGCAGGGATGCAGAGAAGGCAGCTGCGCCGGATCAGGGCAGTACGCAGTCTGAAGGCACCGGGGCAGAGACATCAGCAGGCGGGGCTTCCTGACGGATAATAGCTGAAAAGGAGCGGAGACTATGACACGGTTCGGTAAAAAGCTGGTAATGGTCGGAATATGGGCGGGCGTAGGGCTGCTGGTCGGACTGCAGTTCGGTGGCGGTGGTTCGGGAGTCTCAGGTATCCTGCCGGACTGGAGTAAGCCGGCCGGGAGCAGTGTGGCTGGCAGCCAGCTTCCGGCTGGACAGAACGGCACGGCCGGGACTGCGTACGTTCCGGTGGCCAGCAAGGCCCCTGGCGGCCAGGCTTATGTATATGTACCCGTGACTATTGATCCCGTAACGGGTGCTTACACCATGCTGCCGATGCAGCAGCCGGCTGCAGGTACACAGGCGCAGACGGCAGGCGGCACGGGCAGCCTCCCGCAGCAGGAGGTGAAGGACTACTCTGCGCTCAGTCCCGAGCAGATTCTGATCCCGGAGGAGCAGAAGCCTACAGTGGATGTGCTGGCGGATAAGACCGCCGGCCTGCTCCAGCAGGCTTCGCAGAAGGGCATCCGCTGGGTGGTCTCGCTCTTCGACTCCTCGGAGGAGTGAGCAGGAAGTGCCCGGAATCTCCCGGGCTGTAATGAGATTGAGGACACAAACGGCTGCGGATGATGGAAGCCCGCACCCGTTTGTGTGTTTTTTTGCAGAGTCAGCCTGCGATTGCAGAAGGTCTGGGCGGTTTCTTTCTTTTCCGGCGGCCGGCGGGATTGATGGGCGGAGCCCGTACTGTTATAATAAGTGGATTAACATTAGGCTGTCTGTGGGGGTAAGGAATGACTGACGTTCAGAAACGACAACAACAAATTCGCAATTTCTCGATTATTGCACATATAGACCATGGCAAATCGACACTGGCTGACCGCATTCTGGAGTATACGGGTGCGCTCACTACGCGTGAAATGCAGGAGCAGGTTCTGGATCAAATGGACCTGGAGCGCGAGCGCGGCATCACCATCAAGCTGCAGGCCGTACGTCTGACGTACCGTGCCGATGACGGACAGGATTATTATCTGAATCTGATTGACACACCGGGGCATGTCGATTTCACCTATGAGGTATCCCGCAGTCTGGCGGCCTGTGAAGGCGCACTGCTGGTCGTGGATGCGGCGCAGGGAATTGAGGCCCAGACGCTGGCTAACGTGTATCTGGCGCTCGACAACAATCTGGAGATTCTTCCGGTACTCAACAAAATCGATCTTCCGAATGCTGACGCCGAACGCGTGAAGCAGGAGATTGAAGATGTCATCGGGCTGGATGCCAGTGAAGCCGTGCTGGCTTCCGCCAAGGCAGGCATCGGCATCAAGGAGATTCTGGAGCAGGTCGTGAAGCAGGTTCCGGCGCCGACAGGCAGCTCGGAAGAACCGCTCAAGGCGCTGATCTTCGACTCCCATTATGACCCGTACAAGGGCGTTATCGTCTATGTCCGTGTAATGGACGGCAGTATCCGTGCCGGTTCCAAGATTAAAATGATGGCCACCGACAAAACCTTTGAGGTGATCGAGGTCGGAGCCTTCATGCCGCGCATGACCATTGTGCCGGAGCTGAACATCGGTGATGTCGGCTTCATTGTAGCCGGGATCAAGCATGTAGGCGACACCCGTGTCGGGGATACGGTGACGGATGCGAAGAATCCAACGCCTGAGCCGCTTCCGGGCTACCGCCGGATTAATCCGATGGTCTATTGCGGTCTCTATCCGATTGAGACTTCCGATTATAATGATCTCCGTGAAGCGCTGGAGAAGCTGCAGCTGAATGACGCTTCCTTGAGCTTCGAGCCGGAGAGCTCCAGCGCCCTGGGCTTTGGCTTCCGTTGCGGCTTCCTGGGACTGCTGCATATGGAGATTATTCAAGAGCGGATCGAACGCGAGTTCAATCTGCCGCTGATTACTACCGCGCCGAGCGTTATTTACCGCATTAAGCTGACGAACGGGGAGACCATCCAGATCGACAATCCGTCGCATTATCCGGAGATCGGAACGATTGACTTCATCGAAGAGCCGTATGTCAAAGCAGCCATTATCGTGCCTAACGACTTCGTGGGTACCGTTATGGAGCTGTGCCAGAACAAACGCGGTGAATTCGTCAACATGGAGTATCTGGACAGCAACCGTGTAACCATTACGTACGAGATTCCGTTGTCCGAGATCGTCTACGACTTCTTCGACCAGCTGAAATCCGGCACGAAGGGTTATGCATCCTACGATTACGAGATCTCCGGTTACCGCCAGTCCAATCTCGTGAAGATGGATATCCTGCTGAACAATGAGCAGGTCGATGCATTGTCCTTCATCGTTCACCGCGACCGCGCCTACAACCGCGGCCGGGTCATCTGTGAGAAGCTGCGCGGCATTATCCCGCGCCAGATGTTCGAGGTGCCGATTCAGGCGTCCGTCGGCACGAAGGTGGTTGCGCGCGAGACCGTTAAGGCCATGCGCAAGAACGTATTAGCCAAATGCTACGGCGGCGATATCTCGCGTAAGCGGAAGCTGCTGGAGAAGCAGAAGGAAGGGAAGAAGCGCATGAAGCAGGTCGGCAGCGTTGAGGTGCCGCAGGAAGCGTTCATGGCCGTGCTTCAGATTGAGTAGCAGCATATAAGCTCTCCTGGAGCTTTCGGTTTATCGCAGAAACGGGTGCCGTCCTACGCAGGGCGGTGCAGCCGTTTCTTCTTGCTTTTCAGCAGCAGGTACTGTGGCAGGCCTGTATATTAATAGAACAAAGGAGACAGCTAATGAATACAGCTACGAGCACTGCACACCATGGCCGTCCCCCTGAGGCCGTATATATTCACATCCCGTTCTGCACCAATAAATGCTTCTATTGTGATTTCAATTCTTACGTGCTGAAGGACCAGCCGGTGATGGACTATCTCCATGCGCTTGACCGCGAAATGGAGCTGACGGTGCAGCACACGCCTCCGGGTGTGATCAAGACGATTTTTGTCGGCGGGGGTACGCCTACAGTACTCAAGCCTGATGAGATGGCTTATTTCCTCGAATCCGTCCGCAGGCATTTCCCGCAGTGGGATGAGCACATTGAATTCTCAATGGAGGCTAACCCTGGCACCACCGATATCGACAAGCTCAGAGTCATGAAGGATGGCGGGGTCAACCGGGTCAGCTTCGGGGTGCAGGCATTCCAGAATGAGCTGCTGAGCGGAATCGGCCGGATTCATGATGTGAATGATGTATACCGCAGTCTGGAGAATGCCCGTGCGGTCGGCCTTAATAACCTGTCGCTGGATCTGATGTTCGGACTGCCGAACCAGACGGTGGATATGCTCAGAGAGAGCATCGATAAGGCGCTGGCGCTGGATCTTCCGCACTATTCCATCTACAGCCTGAAGGTGGAGGAGAACACGCTGTTCCACACGCTGTTCAACAAGAACAAGCTTCCGCTGCCGGATGAAGAGGATGAGCTGGCAATGTATCTGCTGCTGATGTCTACTATGGAGGCCGCAGGGTATACGCAGTATGAGATCAGTAATTTTGCCAAGCCAGGAATGGAGAGCCGCCACAATATAACGTACTGGCGCAACGAGGATTATTACGGTCTGGGCGCAGGAGCGCACGGATATGTGGGCCGGCAGCGGCACATGAATATCAAGGGCGTGAACCCGTATAACGAGGCTTCGCTCAGCGGGCTGCCGCGTCTGGACGCCTACCAGATCTCCGAGCAGGAGGCGATGGAGGATTTCATGATGGTCGGCCTGCGGATGCGCGAAGGGATATCGGATCAGGCGTTCCGCTCGCAATTCGGAAAACCGCTGGAGGCTGTTTTTGCAACGCCGCTGCATAAAATGCTGAAGGCCGGGCTGCTGGAGCAGGCTGGGGACACCTATCGCCTGAGCAAGCAGGGAATCCTGTTTGGCAACGATGTTTTCGGGGAATTTGTCGGTGCTTTGACAGAGGTTTAATTTTGAAATACCCCTTGAATTGTAATTCACCGTGTTGTATATTTATTCATATTAACAACAAGGGGTGAGTCAAGGTGCTTGTCAAAACGGATCATTTCCAAAAGGCTTCTCCAGCGGGAGAGCAGCAAGTGATATGCAGAAATGCTACGGTGGAGGATGTAGAGCCGCTGTGTCTGATGATAGAGGAGTATGCCAGGCAGGGGATTATGCTGCCCCGTTCAAGGCAAGCACTGACCCGCCAGATCGACCAGTTCGTGATCGCTGAGATTGGAGGCGAATTTGTCGGTTGCGGTTCCTTATTCCGGCTCGGAAACGACCTTGTTGAGGTCCGGTCGATTGGCCTGAATGACGCAGGCAAGGGAAAAGGCGTAGGCACAATGATCCTGGAGAAGCTGGTGGAAGAAGCCAGACGCCAGCGAATCCCGAAGATTATGGCCCTGACCTATGCTGTGGACTTCTTCCTTAAGAACGGCTTCGATGTGGTGCAGAAGGAGATTTTCCCTGAGAAGGTCTGGACCGATTGCGTGAACTGCAAGAAGCAGCATGCCTGCGATGAGATCGCCGTGCTGAAGAGACTGGACTAATCCGGCGGGACAATAGCCCCGGTAAACTATATAATAAGAAACCACTGTTCCCCCTGGAAGCTGGGCTTTCTGGGTAACAGTGGTTTTTTGCAGATACAAGCACAACGTACAACAATGATGCCTGATGGATGTATGGATGTTATATTGCTTTAACTAAAATAGGCGCAATCAAGTTGCTGAACTCACTTGACAATGCCGAGGTCAGTTTGGTATTTTTGTATTAGTGGTTAGCACTCATCTCACTAGAGTGCTAACGAATCGGAGCCACAGCCGGATAGGAGGGAATGACATGTTAACTGAACGCCAGAGAATGATACTGAATGCTATTGTCGATGACTATATTTCTTCCGCTGAGCCGGTGGGCTCGCGCAGTATCTCGAAACGCGGGGACGTGGGCTACAGTCCAGCCACGATCCGCAACGAAATGGCCGATCTGGAGGATCTGGGTTATCTGGAGCAACCTCATACGTCGGCAGGGAGAATCCCGTCCCATAAGGGCTACCGCTACTATGTGGATCATCTGGTACCGTGGAATTCCGCCGAAACGGCCGAACTGGGCACGATCCGCGCTTTTTTCGCTGAGAAGCTGAATGCTACAGAGCAGGTAATCCAACATGCGGCAATGATCCTGTCTAATATGACGAATTATACTTCCATCCTGCTGGGACCGGAGGTTTTTCATACTTCATTGCGCCATTTCCAGCTGCTCCCGCTCGATGACAAGACCGCTGTAGCGATTATTGTTACCAGCACCGGGCAGGTAGAGAACCGAACCGTGAGTCTTCCTCCGGAGATATCTGTGTCCGAGATGGAGAAGGTCGTGAATCTGCTGAACAGCAAGCTGGTCAATGTACCGCTCTACAAGCTGAAGAGTCAGCTCTATTCCGAGCTGGGCGAAGAAATGCAGCGCCACATCTCCCATTATGAAGAATTAATGCAGGTGCTGGATAAGGCGCTTGAGAGCGACCAGGATCAGCGGATTTACTTAAGCGGAGCTACGAATATGCTGACCCAGCCGGAGTTCAAGGACGTCGACAAGGTCAAGACGATTCTCGATCTGCTGGAGGAGACGCCTACGCTGCTCAAGATGCTCACCCCGGCCAGCAGCGAAGCAGGAATGCAGGTGCGCATCGGTACAGAGAATAAGCATGAGGCTTTTGCCAACTGCAGTCTGATTACCGCCACCTATTCGCTGGACGGCAAGCCGCTGGGGAGCATTGGTATCCTGGGTCCGACCCGTATGGAGTACGCACGTGTAATGGGTATTCTGGGGATTTTGTCCCGGGATTTGACAGCGATGCTGGCACACTGGTATAAGTGAACAGAGTATACTAGTCCATCGTGAATGATATTAAGGAGGTGAAGACAACTTGAAAGAGGAAGAGGTTCAGGAAATGAATGAAATGAATGAAAAGAATGATCCCTCGATGAATGAGAATCACGCGGCTGAAGAGGCTGATACCACAGCAGATAGCGGCTCATTCACGGCTGAAGAGGCCGGCGAGGCGGCTTCAGGCAATGAGGAATACAGAAAGCTGCAGGAGCTGGCAGATGAGCATCAGGCGCGCACCTTGCGTGTGCAGGCTGATTTCGATAACTTCCGCCGCCGGACCCAGAAAGAAAAGGAAGAGCTGGCGCAGTACGCAACGTCTAAGCTTGTAACCGAGCTGCTTCCGGTAATGGATAACTTTGAACGCGCACTGGCGACTCCTGCAGCAGGTGCAGACGCTGAAGCTTTCATCAAAGGCGTGAATATGATTTTCCGTCAGCTGGAGGGAGTCCTTAAGACTGAAGGACTTACAGCTATGGAAGTGGTAGGACAGCCTTTTAACCCTGAATATCATCAGGCGATCATGCAGGTGGAGAGCGAGGAGTACGGGGAAGGCATCGTGACGGAGGAGGTCCAGAAGGGCTATCTCCTGAAGGATAAGGTTCTTCGTCCGGCCATGGTCAAAGTCAGCATGTAGTTCTGTTCTATATAAGATAATAAAAATGGATGAAGCCCCGGGCTTCACATTATTTCTGAGGAGGCACATTACAGTGAGTAAAGTTATCGGTATTGACTTAGGAACCACGAACTCTTGCGTTGCCGTTATGGAAGGCGGCGAAGCCGTCGTTATCCCGAATCCGGAAGGCGCGCGTACAACCCCATCGGTTGTAGGCTTCAAGAAAGACGGCGAGCGCATCGTCGGTGAAACGGCGAAACGCCAGGCTATTACGAACCCGGACCGTACGATCGCTTCGATCAAGCGCCACATGGGTACAGGCCACAAAGAAAGCATTGACGGCAAAGACTATTCTGCTCAAGAAATCTCGGCTATGATCCTTCAGAAGCTGAAATCCGATGCTGAAGCTTATCTGGGCCAGCCTGTAACTCAGGCGGTTATTACAGTTCCTGCTTATTTCAATGACAGCCAGCGTCAGGCTACCAAGGATGCAGGTAAAATCGCCGGCCTTGAAGTACTGCGTATCGTCAACGAGCCAACAGCAGCTGCTCTTGCTTACGGTCTGGAGAAATCCGAAGATCACACCATCCTGGTCTATGACCTTGGCGGCGGTACCTTCGACGTATCCATCCTTGAGCTGGGCGACGGCTTCTTTGAAGTAAAGGCTACCAGCGGTGACAACCGTCTGGGCGGAGATGATTTTGACCAACTCGTTATGGATTATCTCGTAGCAGAATTCAAGAAAGAGCAAGGCATTGACCTGAGCAAGGACAAGGCGGCTGTTCAACGTCTGAAGGATGCTGCGGAAAAAGCCAAGAAAGAGCTGTCCGGCGTACTTACAACTACAGTATCGCTT
Organism: Paenibacillus sp. FSL H3-0469; assembly: GCF_038051945.1. Lineage (NCBI taxonomy): Bacteria > Bacillati > Bacillota > Bacilli > Caryophanales > Paenibacillaceae > Paenibacillus > Paenibacillus sp. FSL H3-0469. Next base: position 2,610,179 of record NZ_CP150302.1, on the reverse strand, counting down.
CCGTTCATCACAGTGGTTGACGGAGTGCCTCAGCACCTTGAGATCAACCTGACCCGTGCCAAGTTCGACGAGCTGACTGCAAGTCTGGTTGAGCGTACACTGGGCCCTACACGTCAAGCGCTGAAGGATGCTGGTATGACGCCTGCGGACCTGAACAGAATCGTACTGGTCGGCGGCTCTACCCGTATTCCTGCAGTACAGGATGCGATCAAGAAACTTACCGGCAAAGAGCCTCACAAGGGCGTTAACCCGGATGAAGTAGTAGCCCTGGGTGCTGCTGTTCAAGCGGGCGTACTGACTGGTGATGTAAAAGACGTAGTTCTGCTCGACGTAACTCCGCTGTCCCTTGGTATTGAAACTGCAGGCGGCGTGTTCACGAAGATGATTGAGCGCAACACTACGATCCCTACAAGTAAATCGCAGGTCTTCTCGACTTTCGCAGACAGCCAGCCTAGCGTGGAAATCCACGTATTGCAGGGTGAACGCGAGATGGCGAACGGCAACAAGACGCTGGGACGCTTCATGCTGAACGAGATTCCACCGGCACCGCGCGGCGTACCGCAGATCGAAGTTACCTTCGACATCGATGCCAACGGTATCGTTAATGTCTCTGCAACAGATAAAGGCACCAACAAGAGCCAGAAGATCACCATCACTTCTTCCAGCGGTCTGAGCGACGCAGAAGTGGAACAGATGATGAAGGATGCCGAGCTGCACGCTGAGGAAGACCGCAAGCGTAAAGAACTGGTTGAAGCCAAGAACGGTGCTGACCAGCTCGTATACTCCACAGATAAAGTAATCAAGGATCTGGGCGACAAGGTCGATGCTTCCGAGATCGACAAAGCTAATGAAGCCAAGGACAAGGTTAAGGCTGCACTTGAAACCGACAACCTGGAAGAAATTACTGCCGCTACAGAGGCGCTGAATGAGATTGTACAGCAGTTGTCCGTGAAGCTGTATGAGCAGGCTGCACAGGAACAGCAGGGCGCTGAAGCGGGTCAGGATGCTTCTGAAGGCAATGCCAAGAAAGATAATGTGGTAGATGCAGATTACGAAGTGGTTGACGATGAGAAGAATCAAGGGTAACCTTAGACGATAAATTCTAATGTGGTGAGAGGGAAGGTCAATACCGGGGCATCCCGTGTTTTGGCTTTCCTTTTACCATGTATACAGGGGAAATTGACGATGTACGGAGGTGAAAGCAGTGGCAGATAAACGTGATTATTATGAGGTTCTGGGCCTCGGGAGAGATGCTTCAGAAGACGAAGTGAAGAAGGCCTACCGCAAGCTGGCGCGCCAGTACCATCCCGATGTGAATAAGGCCAGTGATGCTGAGGCCAAGTTCAAAGAGGTTAAGGAAGCCTATGACGTTCTGAGCGACGGGCAACAGCGTGCGCGGTATGACCAATACGGGCATATTGACCCTAATCAGGGAATGGGCGGCGGCTTTGGCGGCGGTGGCGGAGATTTCGGCGGTCTTGGTGATATCTTCGATATGTTCTTCGGCGGCGGCGGTGGACGGCGTGATCCGAATGCACCACAGCGCGGCGGCGACTTGCAGTATACAATGACCATTGAGTTCAAGGAAGCGGTGTTCGGCAAAGAGACCGATATTACCATTCCGCGCACGGAGACCTGCGATACCTGCTTTGGCTCCGGAGCCAAGCCGGGTACGAAGCCGGAGACCTGTTCCGTCTGCCATGGCAGCGGGCAGCAGGAATTCGTACAGAATACACCGCTTGGACAGATGCGTAACCGCCGTCCCTGCTCCCATTGCAGCGGCACAGGCAAGATCATCAAAGAGAAATGCACCACCTGTGCAGGTCAAGGCAAAGTGAAGAGACAGCGCAAGATCCATGTGCGTATCCCTGCCGGTGTCGATGACGGCGCGCAGCTGCGCATGACTGGTGAAGGCGAAGGCGGCACACGCGGCGGCCCGGCCGGAGACCTGTACATTGTGATTCGCGTGAAGAATCATGATTTCTTCGAGCGCGAGAACAACGATATTATGTGCGAGGTTCCCTTGACGTTCGCTCAGGCGGCTCTGGGTGATGAGATTGAGATCCCAACGCTGACCGAGAAGGTGAAGCTCAAGATCCCGGCAGGCACCCAGACTGGTACCTTCTTCCGCCTCAAAGGCAAAGGAGTTCCGCATCTTCGCGGCAATGGCGTCGGTGACCAGCATGTCCGTGTTATCGTAGTCACACCTAGCAAGCTCAGCGAAGAGCAGAAGGACCTGCTTCGCCAGTTCGCCTCCCATAACGGAGAGAACACACATGAGCAGGAGCAGTCGTTCTTCGACCGTGTGAAGAAGGCGTTTCGGGGAGACTGAACTTTTAGGTAATATGAAATAATAGTGGGAAAAATTGCGAAACAGCGCCCTATCTCCATTCGTGGAGGAGGGGCGCTGTTTTTTGCATTGCATATGTGGGTCTGTTGTATTTGCTACAACAGAATGCTTATAAAATTCACCAAAAAGAGATTCTGTTGCACATCGTACAGTAGAAATTCTCTAAATGGGTATTTTCAAGCAAAAATCTAAGATTCAAATGTATGAAATACAACAGAACATCTTTTAGGGCGAATTAAATGGGAATCTAATGTAGTAAATGCAATTAGAGGAGGAAGTACATTCTGGCAGTAGCTTCTGTTGAAATGCTCAGACAGCTCTTGCCTAATAAAAAGGGCTGACCCGAGTAGTCATGTAAATGACTACTGGGACAGCTTCTTAAGCTAATTCTACTACTGAATCAATCCGCTCTTGCTCAGCAATTCATAGAGTGCAGTGGCTGCTGTCTCACGGGTGGCCGGAGCGGTTGGATTAAAGGCAATTCCCGACTCGCTGGCGAAGATGCCGGCTTTGGTCAGGGCTTGCAGACTGTCCTTGGCGTAAGGGGCTACCTTAGCGCTGTCGGAGTAGGTTGTGAACGAAGGATTAGCAACAGCCTTTAGTTCAGTGCCTGTCAGTTTCACTGCTCTGTCCAGAATGACGGCCAGCTCCTGACGGGTTACCTTCTGGGTTGGAGCAAACTTGCCATTGCCGATACCTAGAATCAGGCCGGCCTTGGAAGCTGCAGCTACATCCTTGGCATACCAGTCGGTTGCTTTCACATCCGAGAAGGCACCAGAAGCATCCGTACGCAGACCCAGTGCTCGGGTCAACAATGCGGTGAACTCAGCGCGGGTCAGATTGCTCTGCGGCGCGAAGGTTGTTGCTGAGGTTCCCTGGATAATCAGCTTGTCGGCCAAGGTCTGGATGGCAACAGCTGATTTAGAATTAGCGATGTCTGTGAAGGCTGCTGCCGGTTTGCTGACTGCTGCATACACGGAGAAGCCTGGACGGCTTACGGTCACAAGGGTTGTATCATCTGCCTGTGGTGTGAAGACAGAAGCAACCGGGGTCACCAGTCCATCTTTTTCAAACAGTACACCAGCAGTCTTCGATTCAATCTTCCCAGGTACAGTAAAGGTGCGCTTGATGAAAACGTTGGTTGGAACGTTCAAGTAAGTGCTGCCTGTAGCTGTAGTCCATGAAGCTTCATAGGATACCGGAGTTCCGATGACCTTGGCACCCGGAGTACCTGCAATCAGCTTGCTGGCTGCATCCTGCTCTTGCTTGATCACAAGCTTGAAGCTCTGGTCCGCAGGGGAAGCTGCAAGCAAGGATACCGGTAAGGCTACAGCAGATCCGCCAACATTCACGATAATGGTGCTGCCTGCTTGAATGGCGGCCAGCGACTTCACCTGATCAGCAGTCAGGCTCAGTTCAGCAGACTTATCTGAGATGCTGATAAGAGAGATAACAACGGCTGTCTTGACAGTAGAAGCTTTAGCAAGAGCGGCTTTTAGATCGCTGTCACTGACGGTAACTGTTGTTACACCATCTTTCGATGCAGTTAGAGGTGTTACCGTTACCTGTTGAACGCCTTCTTCAACAAGGGACTTTACAGGAGCTGGAACCACTACAGGAGTCGGCGTTACTACTGTACCTCCACCGCCACCGCCACCGCCACCGCCACTGTTTCCACTGTCGGAGACAGTGATAAAGCGGAATGAGGTGTAGGTGCTGTAGTATTCATCATTGTTGTAGTCAATCTTGATCGGTGTCTTTGTATTGTCCTCAGCAGTGATTCCAAGAATTTCAAGCTTGTACACCCCGTCTGTAAGACCTGCCACCGCAGGGTTGCCGTAAGCATCCAAGATTGGATCACCATTGTGGTCATATGGGTGATAGGTGGATGATATCACTGTGCTATAGTTTCCAGGCTCAAAGAATTCATCTGGTGATCCTGTAGTGGATACCTGGAAGGAGCCTTTCTTGATATCATCCAAGCCAATCAGATTCACTTCATAGTAGTTAATATCTTTTGCTTTCAGCTTATAGTTCAGAATAGCACTTGAATTGGTGTAGACAATCGGCTGGCTCAGTGCAGCTTCCTGAATGCCTGTACCCCAGCTAGGCTGTTCGGTAGTCTTATCTACATTGATTGCAAATGGCAAGTGAAGTGTTGGCTGGCCGTCTGCTTTCAATACGATATTACCTTGCAGCATTTGTGGCTCGGTATCAGCAGCAACGGTAACCTTCAGGTTGAACGTGGAGGCACCTTTCGCGGCTGCAGTTACCGATGATTTGTCGAGAGCCGCAGATACTTTAGGATCACCATAATTCCATTCCACGGAAGCTGAATAGGTGAGCGTGCTATCACTCATATTCTTCAACTGCAGGACTTTCGTATCTTCAGAACCTGGCAGCAATGTGCCAAAGCTTGTGGACGGATTGTAGTTGATCACATTCTGAGGGACAAAGTTCTTGTCCAGAATGGAGATGGGCTCAATCGCCTGCAGCAGTGCCGGTGTGTTGATGGCATTTTCTACATTAGCGCGTCCAGGACCTTGAAGATAGAAGTCTTCAGGATCACCCTGGTAGAAAACAGGGTCTGCCGTGTTCGCCAGAGCGGCACGAATGTCAAATGGCGTATAGTCCTTATGTTTCTGTTTGATTAGCAGCGCTAAGCCTGCCACATGTGGTGTTGCCATGCTTGTACCACTAATACGATTGTATGCTTTGGAATAATCTGTTTCCGGATGGCCTTTGCCATAAGCTGGCCACGTAGACAGCACTCCGTCACCAGGAGCAACAATGTCCGGCTTGATGCTTAGATTACCGTCAAAGTTTGGTCCTAATGAAGAGAAAGTACTCATTGTATCACCTGTTGTCATTTCATGGTGATATTCTGGCCCAAAAGTGAAGTAGGTTGGATTATCGCCATTTTTCAGAATCGCTCTGGCTAATTGGCGTCCTTTGGAGCCTTCGATGTCAAACGTAGGTATACTTTGGTAACTATTACCTAGGTTCACACCAATGAAGTCACTACGATCTTCGTAGTCTTCGTCTAGAATAGCTTCGCTCTTACCATCCACTTTGTGAGCATTTCCGTTGAAAATTACGATTGCTCTAGCTTTACGCTCTTTAGCATTCGCAATTTTGTCTACAAAGCCCAGTTCACCACGTGATACCAACACGATGGAACCGCTGATATCTTCGGCAGGGTAATCTTCTTTCGCTCCAAGATCAGCATACACAACGCGTACTGGCTTAGTACCAATGATAGTGGCGAAATCATCATTTGCCAGCTCATACGCCATCATATGGAACGGAAAGTAGGTATCATAAGTAACAGAAGTTACTGAGTTTGCAATTTCTGCCTTGAATTCGCCGGAGTACGCATCAATAGGACTGGTTACTGAACCTACTGAAATGGCCAATTGGGAGGCAGCCGGGGAACCCATAGAGAAATAACCTGCTTCTCCGTTATTCCCGTTCGCAATGACAGCAGTCACTCCAGAGAGTACAGCATTATTAATCGCGATGGAATCCGGAGAATTGACATCCTTCTCGGAATCGGAGCCGAGCGACAGGTTGATGACATCCATGCCCTGCTTCACCGCACGTTCAATCCCGTCAATGACTTGAGCGGAAGACCCGGAGGAAGTGTTGGGTTTATCAATATTGCGGCCTAACACTTTGTAGACGTACAGTTCCGCTCCCGGAGCTACGCCTTTTTGCGCAACATCGCCTTTAGCTGCATACTGACCAATGATGGTGCCAGCTACATGCGTACCGTGGTAAGTTCCCGCATAGCCTACACCATATTCGGTATCTTCTTCTGGAGTAAGCGGAACTTCTTCATAGGGATCATTATCCTGGTAAAAGGAGTCATATCCGCCCTTATAAGCCCCAGCAATATCCGGGTGCGTATAGTCAACACCGGTGTCGATTACACCGACCTTCAGTCCGGCTCCGGTGAGGCCTTGGTCAGCCGCCCAGTCCGCATGAATCTGCTTCAGGGGAGCATTGTCGTTTCTGTAAGTTACTTCGGTCACTGTCTGATCAGGGAGAGCATACCAGGTGCTGTTCGGATAGATGGAAGTTACGCCGGGGATTTTGGCCAGATCAGGAATTTTGTCTGCAGGAACCGTGACCTCGAAGCCGTTCAATACGGTGTCGTATTTGTAATTGACGGACAGGTCAATGCCCTTGGTTTCGGCCTGGTCCAGCACATCGGCCTGCTGGCTGTTCACCGCAACTTCGGTCGCTGTTCTGGCGAGCGCGCTGATCCCTTGTTTGGCGGCATACTTGCCGACGGCAGCAGGCTGGCCGCTGAGTTGAACGATAACCCGGACAAGATTTGAGGATTTGGTGTTAATCTGTGGAGAAATATAAGGCTGATTTGCTGGAATCAAGGCTGGAAGATGATTGCCTGATACGGGTGTCTTCAAGCTGCTGGCGGCGAAGGCCGCGCCCGGAATCATACTTGCAGCTACACCTAAGGATAATGTTAGTAATGATAGCTTACGAGGTAATTTTGACCACTCCAAATGTAATCCCCTCCACAATATGATGTTGGTTCTGGCTCACATCTCTCCTGCTTCACGACAGTAGCGGATTCTCCTTTTCTATTAATCCGGTTTATTTCCGTCAAGATTACTAGGAAAAATATTAAGAAGATTTTACCACTGGTTATTTGTAAAATCCACACAAAATTTATAGAGTTTTGAGAATATTTTCGTTTTATGTGGAATGTTAGTTGACACAATTAGGCTTTTTAAACTAGTGGAGATAATTTAATAGACAAAAAAATACAAGAAAACAGATAAAAAAACAAATTTCGTCATAAATACTGACATGGTTTCTGGGCGGAAAACAGGGTTGGAAATTTAGAAGTGTGGCTTCAGAATTATGAAAACTGTAGAAAACAGAGGGTGGAAGTCTGAATTTTCTTTGGAGTCACAGCAAACCCCAATGTATAAATTCCTGTCCGAAAATCCAAAATACCCAAGTAAGCTTGAACGAGTGAATACCAGGCAGAAAGCAGGGAATTCCGATGTCTGAAAAAAGTATACTGGCCTACTTTAAAACCCCGGAAGAAGCGGAAGGGGTCTCGCGTAAGCTGCAGGCACTGCGTGCAGAGGAGATTTCGATTGACCGGTTCAGCAGGTTTGGGGGGAGTAGGCAGGAGCCGGGAGTGAATCCGGTAACCGGCAATTTGGCGAGCATGGATTCGATGACGGCAGTCAGTGACCATACGGGCATATTAGCTGCGGCGCATACGAGCGGGAGCGGAATGAGTCACGGCGGGGATGGCGGACCGACAGGCAGAAATATTTTGCTGACAGTTATTGTCGACGCGTCTGTCCATGGTCAGGCGATGTCGCTGATTGAGGAAGCCGGCGGAATGATTTGAAGCTGAGAGAATCAGATAATACATTGGAGGCTGATGGTAAGCTATGGACAGAGAGAACTCGAAAATCTTTTCCAAAACCGAAAAAATGAAAATGCTCTATGAGGCGAAGGCCGAGGATGTTGAATTCTCAGCGGCTGAAGCAGACCAGGATGATATAGAGGCCATGGACCGTTCCCGTGAGGCGGACAAGCGGCAGCTGGACGAGATTATGAAGAAGGAATAATTCAGTAAAGTCAAGAAGAGATGAACAGGCGAATTGTTGCTGTCGATACCCTGCGCAAGTGGGGTATTTTTGTGTTGTGGCGTGTATAATGGAGTGATATGCGAAGCCGGGAGGATACATAAGTGAATACAGTAATAATGTGGGTGGGGCTGGCGTTGCTGGTTGCGTTGTTAACCTTTTTGAACCAGAAGCAGGTCTATTCCTCCAAAATAAAGCAAGCTTATCAGGAGCTGCGAATGCTCGCTGATAAGGTCCAATCAGAGCAGTCGGAGGCCGCAGATCTTGGACGCTGGGAAGCCTCTATCGCCGAAATGGAAAAGCATCCCAATGAATTCAATAAGCTGGACAAGGAGATCGGCCTGCGCCAGGTCTTCGTCCAGTATCTGGAGCGGCATTATCCGCAGGATACGAGACTTCCAGAGCTGCAGGAAGCGGCTGCGTACCGGAAGGACAGCGTATGGGGGATTAAGATAGGGAATTAGAAAAACCATATCATTTTAAAAGCCGAAACAGCCGTTAATAAGAGTAAAGTGAAATAAGCGAGTATCGTCCGGCATAATAGTTAAAAAATGAGATGTATAGGGAGCAGTCAACATGGAAAATCTAGCAGACCAAGTAGTTACAGACGAACTGGTAGTCAAAGCTTTGGAAAAGAATCTCGCCATGATCCGGTTTGACCTGAACCGCCGTGTCGCCTATGTCAATGAGATTTTTGCCCGGTCGGTGAAATACAAAACGGAGGATATGTACGGCATGCAGCACAGCCAGCTGTGCTTCCCTTCATTCGTGAACAGTCCGGATTATGAGTTGTTCTGGCAGAATTTAATGGCTGGCCGGAGCTTCCAGGACAAAATTGAACGGATGGACGCAGAGGGGAATTCGGTCTGGCTGGAAGCTACCTATATGCCGGTGTTCGATGAGACAGATACCCATGTCATCGGCGTATCCAAGGTGGCCACCAACATTACGGAGAGACAGAATAACATGAGCCATGTCGTGGAGCTGATGCAGGGAATGGCGGATAGCCTCAATCAGCGTGCGGACAAAGGAATTGAGCGGAGTCAGGAGCTGCTGCTGAGTATTGACAGGATTGCCGAGGTGTCGAGCGAGAATACCGAAACCCTACTAAGTCTGCAAAAGCAGGCGGCTGCGATCCGCGGCGTAGTGCAGACCATCCGGGATATTGCTTCCCAGACCCATCTGCTTGCCCTGAACGCAGCTATTGAGGCTGCACATGCCGGAGAATTCGGCCGGGGATTCGATGTGGTGGCCAAAGAGGTAAGAAAGCTGTCTGCGATGGTGCAGGATCAGATTACCGAAGTCCGGGACAGTGTCCAGGCCATTACAGAAGAGGTCGGGAGAATATCCATTGGGCTGAACCAGGTGCAGGATAATGTGCAGCTCAGCCAGCAGCAGATTCAAGTGGCGCTGGATGAATTCACGCTGATCGCAAGCTCTGCGCAGGAGCTGGACAACCAGGCGCGCGAGGTTATGAACATTATCTAAGACGTGCTTGTTCTGAAGATGAGCAGTTATTCCTGGACAATTTATCGTAAGCAGTATGTAGCCTGTGTACACCAGGTGGACATGCTGCTTTTTTATTACACACATATAAGAAACACTAAAGAAATAAACGAAAAGCAAAAAGAAGCGGAGGGGAAATTTGGAACTGTAGGAGCGATAGCGTCCGCCTAAAAGCTTTCCGTAGGAAAGCTAGCATCGGAAGCATTAGCAGTCTCCGGATTTCAACAGCGATCAGCGGAGAAAATCAAGAAATCTGGAGACAACAGCGGCCGGAAGTCCAAATATTCATCGCAGCGACGAACAAGCTTTGAGTAAGAATTCATGCTGAAAATGAACCTTTTGCCGCCCGGAGTTGTTATAAGAAACAGAACGAACAGGAAAGGAGGGCATGCTCAAGTGGATAACAAGGAATTATTCCAGACCTACAACAAGGAGGTATACCGCACCTGCTACTATATGGTGCATGATGCTGCCGATGCTGAGGATCTGTGTCAGGAGGTATTCATCACTCTCTTCCGCAGCGAGCGGCAGGGCATTGAATATCTGAAGGCGTGGATTATGAAAATCACCGTCAACACCTGCCTGAACCATCTGAAGCGCAGGAACAGCCTGCAGCAGAAGCTGACGGCCCATCTCCATATGTTCAGGGAGAATCCGCAGCCGCTGGTAGACAAGCTGGTGGAGCAGAAGGAAACGAAGCTGGAATGGGCCGGGTACATGTCCCGGCTCCCGGCGAAGATCAGGGCGGTGCTGACTCTGCGGTATATGCATGATTTCAGTCTGGAGGAAATCCGCCGGATGCTGGATATCCCGCTGGGGACCGTGAAGTCCAGACAGCACAAGGGACTCCGTATGATGAAGAAGATTCTGGAAGAAGCGGGCGTTCAGCCCATAACGAAGGAGGACGAAGAATATGGACAGAACCGAAGCGCAGTTAAAGCGTCGCTTAAATGAAGATCAGGAGCTGAATTACCCTGATTTCGAGCAAATGTGGGGCCGGATGGAGCAGGCCGGATATACTTCCTCCAAGGGCGGCAGCCGTGCGGGAGCAAATAGCCCGGTCCGCCATCGTAACTGGCGAAAGATCACTGTCGCAGCCTCCTTCAGCGTAGTGCTGATGGCTGTTCCTGTATATGCCGCTGTGCAATACGACTGGGGTAATCTGCTCAACCATAGAAGTGGTATACAGGCTGCACTGTCCAAGAATCTGGGTCAGGCGCTGGGCCAAACGATAACTAAGGATGGAGTAACCCTGACACTGCATACAGCGCTCTCTGATGAGAACCGGACTGTAATTCTTTATAGTCTCGATGTTGGAGGAGATAAGGGCAATGGTATGTGGAATGTGAACGGAATGTCTCTTAAGGATGCAAAAGGGAACGGCGATGACAATGAATACTACTACCAGCAGTGGGATGAGAAGAACAAACGGTACAATGGTTATTTTGAGACGAACTGGAGTCCGGGACAGGAGACGGTCAAGGTGAGCCTGACCGCAACAGGAATTCAATCCTATTCCCAACAAGAGGTGGACCTGAAGCTGGACACGGACTCGCCGGAGCTGCAGAACTTCCAGGTAAACCGGGATGGACTGGAGTCCTTCAGTGTTCTGCCCTTTAAAGAAGGGAATGAGCGTCTGATGCTGTCCACGGCAGCGATTTTTAATGATCTGGAATCCAAGAGCTTGGCATACCCTCAAATCATAGCATACAGAGATGGAGAGCCTGTCAAGAACTCTCAACCAGGTGCCATGGGCAAGCCGGGAGATAACGGGGAATATACCTCACTTCAGTATTACAATCCTGTTGACGTCCCTCAGGCAGAGACGGCATATAAACTCAGCTACACCAAGCTTGAACGCAATATTGAGGGTCCGTGGACATTCGATTTCGAGCTAAGCAAAAAGAAGATGGCAGGCGCCACGATGAAGACGGTTCTGGATCTGCCACTGGAAGCGGAAGACGCCGGTAACCGGATTGAGCAAATGGTTGTAACACCTACACAAATCCGTGTGTCCATCCGGACTAAGGCTAAATTCGCTGAGCTGCCATATGTGAATTATAGTCTTGAGGTAGGCGGGCAGAAGCTGGAAGGCGGATTGTGGTATTCGACATCGGAGGACAAGGATCTGAGAACACTGCGTTTCGAACGGCCGGTAGATCTTGAGATCACAAAGACGACGCCCATGACGCTTGTAGGTAATTATAAGGTTACCCGGCATGAGGATGACAAGAAACCACTGAAATTAACCAACATCTCCAGCGAGAAGCAGACGCTAATCCGGCAAACCGGCGGTTACCCGGTGCAGTGGACCTATTATATGCAGGGTGCGGATCTGTATGTAGAGATGAAGAGTGATGATCCCCATTTTGGCGGCGTGAATCAGACTCATATCGGCACTGGTAAAGATCGAATCTTAGGTAAACCAGTGACAGTAAGCTTTCGTGGAGACGGAAATAATCACAGCATGGATGTATACAAGGATTTTAAAGGCACAGAAGCTTCAATATACATGTTCTTCTACTCTACCAATGAACCGGACAAAGAGACACGGGTACAGCTGCAAGGACAATAGTAACATTATTTTAACGGGAAGAACCTTGTGTTCTTCTCTTTTTTTCGTATACAGTTAGTAGATACGGCTTATGAATAGCCGAAGGATCATAAGGCAGAGGAGAGAGGCACGGTGGAACTGAAGCGCTGCGATTGGGTGAACACGGACCCGCTATACATAGCTTATCATGATGAAGAATGGGGCAAACCGCTGACTGACGGCTTGAAGCTGTTCGAACTGCTGATGCTGGAGGGGATGCAGGCCGGACTGAGCTGGTATACGGTGCTTAAGAAGCGGGAGGGCTTCCGCGAGGCTTTTGACGGCTTTGATCCGGAGAAGATCGTGCTGTATGGGGAGGACAAAATCGAAGAGCTGATGCAAAATACGGGGATTGTCCGCAACCGTCTGAAGATTAAGGGAGTGATTACCAATGCACAGGTGTACCAGCAGATCTGCCAAGAGGAAGAGGGAGGCTTTGCCGGTTATCTGTGGAGCTTTGTCGGCGGCAAGTCGGTGGTGAACCACTGGAAGAATAGAGCCGAGGTGCCCGCAACCACTCCTGAGTCTGATCAGATGAGCAAGGCGCTGAAGCGCAAAGGAATGAAGTTTGTCGGCTCAACGATCTGTTACGCTTTTATGCAGGCATCCGGGATGGTGGATGACCATTCGCTGGATTGTTTTTGCCGCAGCACCCCGGCTGCTATAGAGAGTTGAACGCAGTTTGGCGCTGAACGGGTAAGAAATGCTATACTAGCTAAGACATGCTTCAAGGGAGATTATGCTCGCAAAACTTAAGTCTATGCTTCCGAAGTAAGTTTGTTCGAAGCAGAATCGAGAGAAGTAACGCTTACAAACTTTTAGGAGGATTCATTACCATGCTATGGCACGAATTAACGGTACATACAACGGAGGAAGCACAGGAGATGATCTCCAATCTGCTGGTTGAGGCCGGAGCGGGCGGAGTCTCTATTGAAGAATCCGGGACGCTGAATAAAACCCGGGATACACGTTACGGTGAATTATATGATGAACCGCTCAATGACATCCCTGAAGGGGAAGCGGTTATTAAAGGATATTATGCGGAATCGGTGGACATGGACGCGGTTGTGGCCGAGGTGGCTCCAAGGGTTGAAGAGCTGAGAGAGTTCGGCATCGACCCCGGGCTGGCACAGATCTCATGGAAGACGGTGGATGAAGATGATTGGGCTCATGCCTGGAAGCAGTATTTCAAGCCGCTGCGCGTCTCCGAGCGGTTGACCATTAAGCCGACATGGGAAGAATATACCCCGGCCTCCGCCGATGAGAAAATCATTGAAATTGACCCCGGCATGGCCTTCGGGACCGGGACGCATCCGACAACGGCGCTGTGCCTGCGTGCTCTTGAGAAGCATATTGTCAGCGGCGACGAAGTCATCGATGTAGGTACAGGCTCCGGTATCCTTGCTGTCGGAGCGATGCTGCTTGGTGCAGCCTCCGTCCTGGCGCTGGATCTGGACCCGGTCGCTGTGGTGAGCGCCCGCGACAATGTGGCGCTGAACCGTTTGGAGTCAGCGATCACCGTGAAGGAGAGCGATCTGCTCTCGCTGCTGGGCGGTGAGGGGGCGGCGGATACCTCAGCCGGAGAGATGTGGCCTTCAGCCCGGCCAAGCAATACGGCTGACCAAGAGGCCGTTCCTGTTGTACCTCCGGCGGCAGACGGGCTGGGAGTGACTCTTCCGGTCCGGGTGGTTGTGGCGAATATTCTGGCCGAGATTATTGTGCTGTTCACGGACGATGTCTACCGTGCGCTTCAGCCTGAGGGGATCTATATTACCTCGGGGATTTATAAGGATAAGGAAGGGCTGGTAGCAGAAGCGCTTATGTCCTCCGGTTTCGAGATTTTAGAAGTAACCCGCGAAGAAGATTGGGTGGCGTTCACAGCCGGAAAGAGGTAGACATGGGTTCTCTGGATCAAATTTTAGTATATCCTTTGCAGCAGCTTCCGTTTTTTCTGATTACGATTGTTATTGCGTTTACGGTGCATGAATTCGCCCACGCTTATTTTGCCAATAAATTCGGGGACCCTACAGCGCGACTGCTGGGCCGCATGACCTTGAATCCGGCAGTGCACTTTGATCTCTTCGGTATCATTCTGCTGCTGATTGCAGGCTTCGGCTGGGCGCGTCCAGTTCCGGTGAACCGGGACAACTTCAGTCGTCCCCGTCTGATGGGAGTTATCGTATCAGCCGCCGGGCCAATCAGCAATCTGCTGCTCGGTATTCTGGGCGCGCTGATCTATGCGATTCTTGTGGGGACGGGCACGATGGATTCGATCAAGAACGAGCAGGTGCTCCGGGCGCTGATCTGGTTCTTCGGGATGTTCATTCACTTCAACTTCTTCCTCTTCGTATTCAACCTGATTCCGCTGCCGCCGCTGGACGGTTACCGGATCGTAGAGGATATCGCACCGCGTCCGATCCGGGGAAGACTTCAGCAGTATGAGCAGTATACCGTTTTCCTTTTTCTGCTGATCATCTTCATTCCGGGTTTGCGCGCCTATACGATAGAACCGCTTAGCTACTGGGCGACCCGGACTGGCAATGATTTCTTCCAGCTGTTCCTCAAAATGTTCGGGGTCTGAGCATGGCAGTGCAGACAGGGACTGTTCAGTGCATAGCAAACGTTGTAGAATATAATGTGATTATTAAGTAGATGAATGATACGTGTGAAGCGGCGGCCGGGACCTGATTTGACGGGGACTACGCCGCTTTTACGCTGAATAACGGATAGGATGAGGATGAGAGATGCAGCGTTATTTCGTAACTCCGGCACAGTTCGGAGCAGACAAGGTTAGCATTGATGGTGAAGACGCCCGCCATATCGCCAAGGTCATGCGCGGCAAGGCCGGGGACAAGCTGATCGTCAGCGACGGTGTGTCCCGCGAGGCACTGGCCGAGATTGCTGACATAGAGATCGGTCTGGTCACTGTGAGCATATTGGAGCCACTGGCGATGACTCATGAGCCGCGCATCCAGATTACTGTCGCCCAGAGCCTGCCCAAAGGGGATAAGCTGGAGACAGTCATTCAAAAATGTACGGAGATCGGGGCTGTAGCCTTCACGCCGTTCCTCTCAGAGCGGACCATCGTGCAGTACGATGAGCGCAAGGAGAGTAAGCGGGTAGAGCGCTGGCGCAAAATCTGCAAGGAAGCTGCCGAACAGGCGCACCGGAATATTGTTCCGCAGGTGAATTCGCCGCTCAGCTGGAAGCAGCTGCTTCAGAGCTTCAGCGGCTATGACGCCGTCTATTTCTGCTATGAGAAGGAAGAGGGGCTCCAGCTCCGCAGCGCAGCCGCGCCATGGCTGGCATCGCTTCCGCAGGAGGCTGCGGCCAAAGTAATGATCGTTGTAGGGCCGGAGGGCGGCTTCAGTACGGAGGAATGCCGGCTGGCTGAGGAGGCCGGAGCAGTCTCTGTCGGGCTGGGGCCGCGTATTCTTCGCTGTGAAACCGCAGGTATGGTTGCCGCCGCCTGCATTTTATATGAATCCGGAGAAATGGGAGGAGCTTAAACCATGCCATCTGTAGCTTTTTATACACTGGGCTGCAAAGTCAATTTCTATGATACCGAGGCCATCTGGCAGCTCTTTAAGAATGATGGATATGAGCAGGTAGATTTTGAGGGTTCCGCCGATGTCTATCTGATTAACACCTGTACGGTGACCAATACAGGCGACAAAAAAAGCCGCCAGATGATCCGCCGGGCGGTCCGCCGCAATCCCGAGGCGATCGTAGCTGTTACCGGCTGCTACGCGCAGACCTCACCTGGAGAGATTCTCGATATTCCCGGAGTCGATCTGGTGATCGGCAACCAGGACCGTGAACAAATCATGACCCATGTGAAGAATATTCAGGAGTCGCGCCAGCCGGTGAATGCGGTCCGTAACATCATGAAGACTCGTGAGTTCGAGGAGATGGATGTGCCCGGGTTCGCTGACCGGACGCGTGCGTTCATGAAGATTCAGGACGGCTGCAACAACTTCTGCACCTTCTGCATCATTCCGTGGTCACGCGGTCTCTCACGCAGCCGTGATCCAAAATCGATTGTCGCCCAGGCGCATCAGCTGGTGGAGGCCGGATACAAGGAATTCGTGCTGACCGGCATCCATACCGGCGGGTACGGGGATGATCTGGACAACTACCGTCTCTCCGACCTGCTCTGGGAGCTGGATAAGGTGGACGGGCTGGAACGTGTCCGCATCAGCTCCATTGAAGCGAGCCAGATAGACGAGAAGCTGCTGGAGGTACTGAACCGCAGTACCAAGATGTGCCGCCATCTGCATATTCCGCTCCAGGCGGGCCATAACGAGGTGCTGAAGGCGATGCGCCGGAAGTATACCGCGGAAGAGTATTTTGCCAAAATGCAGCTGATCCGTCAGGCCATGCCGGATGTGGGGATCACAACCGATGTAATCGTCGGCTTCCCGGGTGAGACGGATGAGATGTTCCGCGCAGGCTACGACTTCATGAAGGCGGTCAACTATTCGGAGATGCATGTCTTCCCGTATTCCAAACGGACGGGAACACTGGCTGCACGGATGCTCAATCAGGTGGATGAGGAGATCAAGAATGCGCGTGTGCAGGAGCTGATCGACCTCTCTGAAGAGATGCAGCTGGCCTATGCCCGGCGCTTCGTGGGACAGACTTTGTCCGTCATTCCGGAGCGGGCCGCCAAGGGTTCAGCGGGACGCAGCGTACAGCACGGCTTCAGCGACAACTATCTCCAGGTGCTGTTTGACGGCGACGATTCGCTGCAGGGCGAGCTGTGCCAGGTGAAGGTAACCGAAGCCGGCGTGAATGAATGCCGCGGCGAGCTTGTTAGTGTGAGCAGGGCAGTTCCGGCCACCTGATCAGATAGACCGCTACAGGATGTCTTCTGTGCCTTCTACGGCAGGAAGACATCCTGTTTTTCGTTATGCCGTAATTATCTATTTAAATTGGACTTGAAAAAACAGATTGGGAAAAGTGGCGGAGGGGAATTTTGACAGGTACATTTTATATAGTTACAAAGACCTGAATTTGCCCGGGATTCGTGAAATACGGAAAATGGGGTAAAGACTTGGGCCGGATTTGTCGATATAGTGGAAGAGAGTGGGAAAAAAGTCCACCGATAATCAGACCGTCTAAGGAGAGAACAGATGACCGTGTACAGGAAAATGACAAAAACGCTCCTCATTATGATACTGCTCGTTGTAGCCGCTTTTCCGGTAAACGTCTTTGCCGCTGCTGGAGACACTATCTCTATTGAATTCGACAGCGCAGCCAAGGTTGAGCTTACCGTGGGCCAGTCACCGAAGCAGCTTAAGGTATATGCCAATGTAGAAGGCTCCGCATCCAAACGGGATGTAACGGCAGCCGCGACCTGGACTTCTTCCAAGACTGAAGTAGTTACAGTACTCAACGGCCAGCTTAGACCGGTAAGTGCTGGAACGGCGATGATCACAGCAACCTACAATAATGCCATAGCCTCTGTAGAGGTATCGGTCACTCACTCCTTCAAGGAACTGAAATTGACCCGCAGCACAGAGGGCAGCTATAAATTAGGCGACAAAGATGAGTTGCTGTCTGTTACGGCGACCGCCATCGGCGGAACTTCGGCCACTGCAGAGAAGGATGTCACCAAGGATGCAGAATGGAGCAGCTCGAATACGGGCGTGCTGACTATTGCTGCGGGCAAGATTACACTGGTCGGTGAAGGTAAGGCTACTATTACCGCCAAGTACAAAGGATTAACCGAAACGATCAAAGCGGTAGTAGAGCTTCCTTATGCCGCTATTGTACTGAAAGATAAGAACGACACCATCGTTAAGGAAATGGAAATGCTGGTCGGGGACAATCCGGTCAAGCTGACCGCCAAGACCAAAGCTACTTCGGCAAGTCAGGAGATCACCCTGGGCAATGAGGTAGAATGGAGCAGCTCCAGCGAGAGCGTAGCTACTGTTAAAGACGGCGAGATTACCATCCTTGGCGTGGGTAAAACGGTCATCACCGCAAGCTATCTGGGTGTCACCCAGTCGGTGGATGTCTATGTGCGTGCGCCTTATGAAGCGCTTGTGCTGAAGCCTTCCGGCGACCAGTCGCTTTTCCTGGGGGAGAGTCTGAATGTAACCGCAGAAATGCGTAATGCTATCAATTCAACCTCGAACGAAACAGCGTCCGCAGTCTGGACCTCGGACAACCTGATGAATGCTACTGTAATTGCCAATACGGCAGATGCAGGCAATGCTTATGCCACTGTTACGGGTAAAACAGTAGGAACCTCAATCATTAAGGCCAGCTATCTGGGAATCAGCAAAAGCTTCAAGATCACCGTCTATCCGACGCTGACTGAGCTGGGCCTGGAGAAGACAGAGCAGGAAATATACACGGCGGATGCGGTCAGTCTGCCGAAGGTGAACGGAACTAAGTATGACGGAACCAAGCTCGACATCAGCGATGAGATGGAGTGGACCTCTGCGAATGAAGAGATTGTGTCCATCAAGGACGGGAAGTTTGTCGGCGGCAAGGCAGGTACAGCAATCCTGACCGGGAAGCTTAAGACTGGTGAAGTGACCTCCGCTTCCGCTACAGCCATCCGGTCCAAGACAGTTCAGTTTAATGTAACAGTTCAGAACAAAGTTCTGGTCCTAATCGGGCCTGATGAAGCGCTGGGCGTAGTCATGGGCGAAGAACTGCCGCTGCCTGCTGTTCAGGCTGTACTGGAGAATGGCGACGAGCTGGACGTATCAGGAAGCATTAAGTGGGAGTTGAGCGGCAGCAATGCTGTTCTTAAGCAGACAAGCACAGCGAAGACTATCAAGGGATTGGTCAAAGGTACGGCAACCCTGAAGGGGACTTATTCCAATAAGACTATCAGTGTTCCGGTGACGATTGCACAGAAGGTCGTGAAGCTGGTGGTGGACCCGGCAACGCTGGAAATGAACATTAAGGCCTCCAAGTCCATTAAGGCGACTGGATACTTTTCTAATGGTAAATCTGCCAACTTCTCGAGTGCAATGAACTGGCAATCCTCGAACCCTGCTGTGGCCACCATTAACGGGACTTCGGTCAAAGCACTGGCTGAGGGAACTACAACCCTGACCGGTTCCTACCAGGGCATTCAGGCGACGGTTAAGATTACAGTTGTTCCTAAGCTAATGAAGCTAACGGTCAGTGAGAACCGGCTGAATCTTGCACCGGGAGCAGGCAAAAACGTAGTAGTAACCGCGCTGTATGATACCGGCCGCACTGCGGTTGTTACAGGAAGCATGGTCTGGACCAGCTCCAAACCTGCTGTCGCCCAGGTCAATGCTACTGGGATGATTACAGCAGTGAGCAAGGGGAGCGCATCTATTAAAGGAAAACTGGGAACCAAGACAGTTACGGTATATGTTACTGTGAAATAGTGTAGTGCTGCCGGCGGTTTGAGCGGCCACCAAAAGACCTGTACATTCGTCCATGTGGACGGTGTGCGGGTTTTTTGTCTATTCCCGAGCATTCCATTCTGCGCTTCCAGTTCCTTAAGGTGGAGCTGCGTAAGCAGAACTGGCGGCGCTTCATCGACTCATACAATGCAGTGGCTGCTGCGTTATTAGCGAAGACGGGGTATACTACAAGAGAAGCGAGAGATGTACGGCGGGAGTTCCTGCGTATGTTCATCAAGCTCAGGACGCGATTGGATCAGGGACGGCTGGCGCTGATTATGTCAGTGGTGGATTTGTATTTCAAGCCGGACCGGCACAGGATGAGGAGATTCTAAGAGAATTAATTGATCATTACCCGGAGGAGGGAGAAGCTATCATGGAATTGATGCCAGCCTGGAAGCGTTGGGGATATGAAGAGGGCAAAGCCGAAGGTATTGAGGAAGGCAAAGCAGAAGGAAAAGCAGAAGGTCAGGCGGAGCTCATCCGTAAGTTGCTGCTCAATGGATTTTCTCCCGAAGTGGTCTCTAAGGCTGTTGAATTGCCGCTGGATAAGATTAAGAAGCTGATGTAAATATAGACCTGGGGCGATGGTGCCCTAGGTCTTTTTTAGCTTCTCATTTAAAGATGCAATTTCTATTACAGATCGCCGAATCACAATGAATTGGAAATTTTTAATATTTTATATTGGATACTCCTTTAACCAAATCAATGCTTGCTCATAATCATCAAAAAATTCTACGGATTTTTTGGTGTTGGTTTGTTGTAAATGATTCATGATCTCTCCTTCTTCAAGGAGAAATGCAATAGCCTTGCTGTGATTCAATAAGGTTTCGTTAAAGAACATATCTTTCCATGCTTTTTGGACAGAAAAGTGATCTGGTGTGTATCCCTTTCGATCCACCAACAATTTGTATTTCCGATTCGTGGAAATGAATTGCTGGCAAGCATGCTCGAACCCATAAAACCATTCATT